>CAYMII010000080.1:0-1724 GCA_964390565.1 uncultured Rikenellaceae bacterium | reverse complement strand
GCCTACCGGCATGCAGGCGGCAAGGCAGGCGCGTTACACTACGTTAAACGCGCGCGAACAAAGCTGCAACGAGCGCCATCAAGAGAATACAAGGGAACAACTGCAACGCGCTCCATCTAGTTTTATTTTTGCACCTGCCTAACGACTGCCATCAAGAGGAACTTTTTATTACAAGCTATATGAATAACCCTTAATAATTGGTCATTGTACCTACCTTAAACACATGAAGACTATCAAGGGTATCAATGTATACATAGTACATCGTAGTATGAATTTGCGATAATCCAGATAATAAGTACCATGTTTCTTTCTGTAACGCTCCAACGGTTTTATATTTTTCCCAATTATGATCTAGGTTAGGTGATTTTGACCATGAGAAACCATTATCTCTATTAAAATATACTTTGCGTTTAGCAAAGTTCTCTCCATCGTACTTGACATTTGTAACAAATGAAAAGCTTGTATCTTCTATTAGTCCGTAATAAAGTTCCGTTTCGGCAGGATCTTTCAGGTCAATCGTTTTGCTGCTGTCTTTTAGTAGCATCCTACAAACACCAAAGGAATTATCACCTTCACTCCAATTAGGATTGATAACATAATCTTTAGTTATTATAACTTCTTTTTCTTTGCAACTCAATGTAAGAAGCATCATCATAATAATTGCACTTACAAAATACGTTTTAACATTTTTAGATTTCATTATTCTTGCGTTTGGTCAATGATTTTTGCTGTTACAGGGTTTGCTTTCATAAAAGCATCTCTATTGTCTTTGTATTTAGAATCGTTACCCAATTTATTATCAATTTTCCATTGCTTGTACGTGACAAGTGAATTTATCAAAATTCTTTGGCCTAAGAGGGTAAAATCCATTTCAGTGGAATAAGAAGTTCTGACAGGAGTTTCCACGCCTTCAACTCCATTGGATTCAAATGGATTTAAAAATGATGCAGTCAAATCATCTATTCTTTTTACCATATCCCTGTCAGCTTGTATAGTCCTTACATCATCTAGAAAGCCTGCATAATCTTCACTGGCAACAGCAGTATAGTCCATATCGTGTCTTTTGGCTATGGCATCCGCCCAGTCAATTGGTTGCGCATTGAAATTATAATTTGTGCTATTTTTGACCCCGTCATTGGTTATACAACCTTGGCCTGAAAACAAACCATGAAACTCAAAGTCAGAAGTGCCTCCTGTTTGTCGCATTTCCCAATAGGTTTTGCTATTGTCTCTTTCACCTTTTTCATTATAAAAATTATGTACTATTCCTTTGCCTTCTGGTCCATAAGGAACAGAATTATGTATGCCTGCCGTTGTCCCTCCTATATTTTTTATTTCTTTATCTGTCATTTTATAAAATTCAGTTTTGGCTACTTTACCATTAGCGTAATGGTGTACTGAAACATATTCCAACCCATCTAAATCAATTCCGTCTATAGGTCTATTGCTCGCAAATTGATAAGGAGTAAGCATAGGAAAACTCTTTGTTAACGGGTCAACACTTAAAAACTTTGCAATTCTCGGATTGTAAATTCTAAAGCCATAGTCGTACTGGCTCCCTGTTCCGGATACTTCGTCATCCTTTTCCTTTCCATTAAACCCAAACTTATA
The DNA here is from genome assembly GCA_964390565.1 of uncultured Rikenellaceae bacterium. GTDB lineage: Bacteria > Bacteroidota > Bacteroidia > Bacteroidales > Tenuifilaceae > UBA8529. The sequence continues at coordinate 113 of CAYMII010000080.1, read as the reverse complement.
CTCATTACTACTCACGTTACGTCCGGGCATTAATTGTCCAAATGCGTAATAATCTTGAGCACTGGTAATATCGGAAGTGTAATAGTCAATAGTTATATTATCGCTTGTATGGG
>CAYMII010000079.1:0-1788 GCA_964390565.1 uncultured Rikenellaceae bacterium | reverse complement strand
GAGCCTGATGGTAACCTAAAATCGTTCATGGAGGCTGATTTTAACTTTGTGGCTAATAAGATGCTTTTAAGAGGAATGATTAGCGAAGATCAATTTAACTCTCTTAAATACAACGTTGAATTAAAAGGCAATGCCAAGGAGCAGCTTAAGAACCTTCAACCTGTGCCCTTGGATTCAATTTATCAAGACGAATTGCGAGTTGTAAGCGATAGTACTTTACTTTCGACTCCAAAAGATGTAAATTAGGTGTTCCTTTTAATCGAATTTGGAATGAGGTTAAGATTAAGGCTAAGTTTGAGATAGATATTGGACATTACGTTATAGCGTTTTAAATAATTCTATGCAGATGAAATGAATTATTTAATTTAACCAACAACTGACAACTGAAAACTCACAACTGATAACCATAATTTTATGACTCACGAATTATCAAAAAATGTTGAAGCTCTTGCCGAGAGTATTCAGTGGTTTGGACAATCATCAGTAAAAATTCAGTATGCTGGCAGAAGTATTTATATCGATCCTTTTAATCTAAAAAAGGATGATACTGCTGATGTGATTTTCATAACCCATCCCCATTTCGATCATTACTCTGAGAAGGATTTAAAAATGATATTATCACCAGAGACGGTAATGTTTTGTCCCAATGAGCTAGTTGAAAGTTCAAAGCAATTGGGAATCGAAAAAATTTATGGCCTTGGACCAGGATTTGAATCGGAATGGAAAGGCATTGGTGTAAAAACTGTTCCAGCTTATAATATCTTAAAAACCGATAAACACCCAAAGGAAAAGGGTTGGGTCGGGTATATATTGACTCTAGGTCATGTTAAACTTTACCATGCTGGCGATACCGAACGAATCCCCGAAATGAAGGGCTTAGATTGCGATATCGTTATGCTACCCCTTGGCCAAACATACACCATGGATTCCATTCAAGATGCTGCTAAAGCAGCAATGGATACAACTGCATCAATTGCTATTCCTATACATTTTGGCATGTACGAAGGTAAAGCTCAGGATGCCGAGCAGTTTAAAACTCTTTTAAACGGTAAGATTGAAGTAAAAATTCCAGTGATGAGCTAGCCTCAAACACTGGAATTCAATACAGTTTATATTGCTTATTAGCAGAGTTCTATTCCGATTTAATATTGTGGAAAACATTGGTTACGTCTTCGTCCTCCTCGATTTTATCAATTAGCTTTTCAACCTCAGCGTATTGTTCTGCAGTAAGAGGTTTGGTATCGTTAGGAATTCGCTCAAAGTTGAAGCTTAGAATATTGAATTTGTTATCTTCGAGATACCGTTGAATAGGTCCAAAGTTTGTGAACTCAGCAAAAATCATGAAGTTATCCTCTTCAGCAAAAATCTCTTCAACCCCAAAGTCGATGAGTTCAAGTTCAAGTTCCTCAAGGTTTAATCCTTCTTTCATTTCTACTTTAAACGAGCATTTGCGCTCAAAAAGGAAATCGAGCATCCCAGTTGTTCCAAGAGAACCATTGTATTTTGTAAAATAGCTGCGAATATTACCAACTGTTCTTGTTGGATTATCAGTTGCGGTTTCAACTAAAATTGCAATTCCATGGGGTGCATATCCTTCGTAAACTAGCTCCTTGTACTCCTTTTGGTCTTTCTCGGTTGCTTTTTTTATAGCCCTTTCGATATTCTCTTTGGGCATATTTTCGGAACGGGCATTTTGAATGAGTAACCTTAATCGTGGGTTATTCTCTGGATCCGGTCCACCTGCTTTAACAGCAATAGTAACCTCACGGCCAATTCTGGTAAAAACTC
>CAYMII010000078.1:0-1950 GCA_964390565.1 uncultured Rikenellaceae bacterium | reverse complement strand
ACGCCTTTGGGTAACTCCACGTCACCATAAGCTATTTGCTTGGTATATATCCCCTGAAACGACTCCAAAAGCTGTTATTGTTTTGGTTCATGGATATGGCGAACATTCAAAAAGATATCAAGGCTGGGCTGAAAAATTTGTAGGACAAGGATATGCTTTTGTTACTTGGGATCATATTGGGCATGGTCACTCCGATGGTCAACGTGGTCATATTCATCATTTTGAACAACTTTTACTCGAAATTGATTTAGCCGTAAACAAGGCAAAAGAGTATTTTCCAAATACACCAATTATACTTTATGGACATAGTATGGGCGGTAATATTGCTTTGAATCATGCTATACGAAGGTGTTGCTCGGTTGATGGTTTGGTTATTACATCTCCTTGGTTAAGATTAACCAAGAAGGTTTCACCTTTACTAGAGGGATTAATTACTGTATTAAATTATATTCTTCATTTTATCCCTACGAGAGCAAACGTTCTTGCTAATGAAATTTCACATATCGAGGAAGAGGTTGAAAAATATAAGAACGATAAGCTAAATCATAGTAAAATAACCCCAAGGCTTTACGTTTCCATTCGTAGAGCAGGCGAATTCGCTTTGAAATATGCAAAACGCATTAAAACGCCAACGCTTTTGATGCATGGCGAAGCCGATCCAATAACATCGTTTGAGGCATCAAAGGAAATTGCAGGTAAGATCGATGGCTGCACTTTTATCCCTTGGGCCAACATGTATCACGAGTTACACCACGAAACCGTTCGCGGGTTAGTTTTTGAAGCGATTGTAAAGTGGATCGAATCAACTGTCTTAAAAAAATAAGTATTTCAATAATTTTATTAATGGCATTAGAGTTTAGAACAAAGGTTGATGTTCAGCCCTTCCCATTTTCATTAGGGTACAATACGCCAATGCTTTTTTGCGGTTCGTGTTTTACCGAGAATATCGGTTCGATGATGCAAGAGCGGAAGTTGCCAATCGTTATCAACCCTTTTGGAGTTGTTTACAATCCGATATCAGTAAAGTTGGTAATTGAACGGATACTTTCCTCTAAACTATTTGATGAATCGGAGTTGAACTTTAGAAATGGCCTATGGTACAGCTATCTTCATCACACAAGTTTTTCATCTCCAGAAAAAGAGAAGTGCTTAGAGCTAATAAATGCAGAGCAAACTAAGGCAGCCGATTTTATTAAGAAAACGCAATGCCTTTTGGTTACTTTTGGTACGGCTCGCGTTTACTACCTTAAACAAAGCGAGGAACCTGTGGCAAATTGCCATAAAATTCCAGCAAAAGAGTTTGAAAACAGGCTTTTAAGTGTTGATGAAATTGTAAAAGTGTGGTCGACTTTGATAGATAAATTGCTAAAACAAAATCCTGATTTAAAGATTTTATTCACTATAAGTCCTGTTCGGCATTGGAAGGATGGGGCAATTGGCAATCAGCAAAGCAAATCGATTTTGAACGTTGCAGTTCATGAGCTGTTAAATGCTTACCCTAAAAATGCCTTCTATTTCCCCGCCTACGAAATTCTAATGGACGATTTACGCGATTATCGTTACTATGCCGATGATATGCTGCATCCATCAAAAGTAGCCGTTGAATATATCTGGGAAAAGTTTAAGTCATCAATAATTGATTCGAATTCACTAAAACTAATGGTTGATGTTGAGAAGGTAGTTTCAGCAACGAGTCATAGACCATTTAACCCAGATACTAAAGATCATCAGGCTTTTTTAGCAAGTACTCTGAATCAGATAATAAAGATGAAATTGGTTAATCCAAGATTGGATTTTAGCAAAGAAGAAGTAGCATTAAATCAATCTATTAGCAAAATAAAGACTCCTAAACATAGGGCTAATCAATAGCCTAAGTATCTTAGTTTAGGCTACATGTCTGTTAAACTATGTTAACCATATTTTATGGCTATACATAAAAGTTAACTTTGT
>CAYMII010000077.1:0-2279 GCA_964390565.1 uncultured Rikenellaceae bacterium | reverse complement strand
TAGAACTTTTGGCTTAATTATTGGTTTACTTTGGAATGAATATCTGTAAATAGAATTCTATTTAATCTAACTTTGTATCCTTTAATCAATAAATCTCATCATGAAAAAACTGGGTTTGCTAATCTTAGCTTTATTTCTTTCGATTTCGATTTTTGCACAAAAAACTGTTACAATTAAAATACTTGAAACTAGTGATGTTCACGGATCGATCTTCCCTTTTGATTTTATAAATAACAAGCCATCCGAGTCGAGCTTGGCGCAAGTATTAACCTATGTTAAGCAGGAGCGTGCAAAGAGCAATCAGCACGTTTTACTTTTCGATAATGGCGATATTCTTCAAGGTCAACCTACAGTTTACTACTCAAACTTTATTGATTCATTAAATAAAAATATTGTTTCTCAGGTATTCAATTTTATGGGTTATGATGCTGGGAGCGTTGGAAACCACGATATTGAAACAGGACCAAAAGTTTATAACAAGGTAAAGAAAGAGCTCAACTTTCCTTGGCTTGCAGCCAATGCAGTAAACGAAAGCGATGGAAAACCATACTTTCAGCCTTATACAACTTTTACTAAGGATGGAGTTAAGATTGCTGTTTTAGGTCTAATTACCCCCGGTATTCCTAACTGGCTACCTAAAAACCTTTGGCCGAATATCCGATTCGAGAGTATGGTTTCTACTGCCAAAGTTTGGATTGAAAAAATTAAAAAGGATGAAAATCCTGATATTATCATTGGCCTTTTCCATTCAGGTCACGATGCTACTTATGGAGGACAAAATCCTGATGATTTGATGAATGAAAATGCTTCGGAGATAATTGCTAAGCAAATTCCTGGTTTTGATGTAATATTAATTGGTCACGATCATGATAGGGTAAATAAAAAAGTAGTTAATATTGCTGGTGATTCTGTACTAATCCTCGATCCATTTGCAGGTGCTCGTTTTATTTCAGAAGCTACAATATCTGTAAATACTGATAAAAAAGGAAAAGTAGTAGGTAAAACTGTTGTTGGTAAGTTAATTGATACAAAGCAGTTTGCTTCTGATTCATCTTTTATCAACAAGTTTTCTGGTGTTTATAAGGATATTGAGCAGTTTGTAAATCGAAAAATTGGAGATTTTACCGAGTCTACTACAACTAAGGATTCCTATTTTGGACCATCATCTTTTATCGATTTTATTCACTCAGCGCAGCTGAGCCTTAGTAAAGCGGATATCTCGTTCACAGCACCACTTTCGTTTGTAACAAGCATCAATAAAGGCCCTGTTTACGTTCGCGATATGTTTAAACTTTATAAGTACGAGAACTTCCTTTATGTTATGAAGCTTACTGGTGCTGAAATTGATAGTTACCTAGAGTACTCATACAGCAAGTGGTATAATACCATGAAGAGTAGCACCGATAACTTAATCAGATTTAAGCTAAAGCAAGATAAAACCCTTGAGTTAAGAAACGACGGGAAGGTTCAACTTGAAAGTAATTATTACAACTTCGATTCTGCAGCAGGAATTACCTATACTGTAGATGTATCTAAACCCGATGGTGATAAGGTTACAATCATCTCAATGGCCAATGGAACTCCTTTTGATGTTAATAAGATGTATACCATTGCAACCAGTTCCTATCGTGGTAATGGAGGTGGAGGCCACCTTACTAAAGGTTGTGGCTTGAATCCCGAACAGATAAAGGCAAGGTTAGTATACTCATCTGATAAGGATATTCGTTTCTATATCATGAAGTGGATCGAGGAGAATAAGGTTATTACCCCAAAATCGCTTAACTTGTGGAGTGTAACGCCTGCTGATTGGGTTAAAGAGGCTTCTGCTCGTGATGCAGAGTTGATGTTTGGAAAACAGGGAAAGTAACTTGTAATTTTTTTTATGGTATTTAATGATTATATAAAACAGTTCGATTCAGGTAAGGTTTTACCTCTGGTTGAGGAGTTTTACACCCTCCAGGGTGAGGGCTTTCAAACTGGTAGGGCTGCATACTTTATCCGAATTGGTGGGTGCGATGTGGGTTGTGCATGGTGTGATTCGAAATTATCATGGAATCCTGCAATTTTCCCACCAGTTGCTGTTGATGATATTGTTGCTCATGCCGAAGCATATCCTGGAAGGGCAATTGTAGTTACAGGAGGAGAACCAAGTCTTTATCCGCTTGACTATCTATGTGAAGTTTTTAAACAACGAGGATTTCAAACGTTTATCGAAACATCTGGAGCCTACGATTTAAGTGGGCAGTGGGATTGGATTTGCCTGTCGCCTAAGCGCCAGC
>CAYMII010000076.1:0-2821 GCA_964390565.1 uncultured Rikenellaceae bacterium | reverse complement strand
CATGTTATTACTGCTATGTAGTAATTTTTATTCTTCTTCCTTAATTACTTTACCGCTAGAGCTCTCGATAACTGTCTTCGCAATGTTGGCTGGAACCTCAGCATAGTAGGAAAACTCCATTGTTGAAGTTGCTCTTCCTGATGTAAGTGTACGAAGTACAGTTACATAACCGAATTGTTCAGACAGTGGCACTTTGGCTTTAATAACGCGGGCAACACCTTTCGATTCCATACCGGTGATTTGTCCACGACGTTTATTGAAATCGCCGATAACATCACCCATGTACTCTTCGGGGGTTACCACTTCTACTGCCATAATAGGCTCAAGAATGATTGGGCCTGCTTTAGGGCAGATGTGACGGAATGCTTGACGCGCGCAAATCTCGAACGAAAGTGCATCAGAGTCTACAGCATGGAACGAACCATCCTTTAGGGTAATCTTCAAGCTTGGCATTGAATAGCCAGCAAGTACACCGTTCTTCATTGCTTGGGTAAAGCCTTTCTCTACAGGAGGTACAAACTCCTTAGGTATGTTTCCACCTTTAACATCGTTGATGAATTGTAGACCGGTAACACCTTCGTCGGCTGGGCCAATCTCGAATTGGATATCGGCAAATTTACCTCTACCGCCCGATTGCTTCTTGAATACCTCACGATGACTAATGGTCTTAGTGATAGCCTCACGGTAAGCAACCTGTGGTGCACCTTGGTTAATATCTACGCTAAATTCACGACGTAAACGGTCAACAATGATCTCGAGGTGAAGCTCGCCCATACCTCTGATAATGGTTTGACCACTATCCTCATCGGTATTAACTCTAAAAGTTGGATCCTCTTCAGAAAGCTTGTTTAGGGCTATTCCTAGTTTATCCATATCTTTTTGAGTTTTTGGCTCAATCGCTAAACCGATAACTGGCTCGGGGAATGTCATTGACTCAAGAGCAATAGGATGCTTCTCGTCGCAAACGGTATCACCAGTTCTAAGATCTTTAAAACCAACTGCTGCGCAGATATCGCCTGCCTCGCAGAATTCGATTGGGTTTTGCTTGTTAGCATGCATCTGGTAAAGACGGCTTACGCGATCTTTCTTACCAGTACGTGTATTGAACACAGCGCTACCGCTATCGAGTTTTCCTGAGTAAACGCGGATAAATGCTAAACGACCTACATATGGGTCGGTTGCAATTTTAAATGCTAGTCCGCAGAATGGCTCAGAAATTTCTGGTTTACGAGTCTCCTCTTTTTCAGAATCAGGGTTAATACCTGTAACCGCTCCTTTATCGAGAGGGCTAGGTAGGAATGCAATAACTGCATCGAGTAACCTCTGAACTCCTTTATTTTTGAAAGCTGAACCACAAAGCACTGGGATAATCGCCATGCTTATGGTTGCCTTTCTTATAGTTTCGGTAATCTCCTCTTGGGTTATTGAATTAGGATCTTCGAAAAAACGCTCAAGTAAATCATCGTTGAAACCTGCAACTGCCTCGATAAGCTTTTCGCGCCATTCAGCAGCTTCATCCTTCATATCAGCAGGAATCTCTTCGTATCTGAAATTTAAGGTTTTAGTTTGAGGATCATCAAACCAGATTACAGCTTTATTTTCGATTAAATCAACAATACCCCTAAAGGTCTCTTCTGCCCCGATAGGAAGTTGTATTGGCATTGCGTTCGCACCAAGTCTCTCCTTAATTTGGCTAACTACTGATAAGAAATCTGCACCAGTACGATCCATTTTGTTAACGAATGCGATTCTGGGAACTCCGTATTTATCAGCTTGACGCCAAACGGTTTCACTTTGTGGCTCAACACCTCCAACAGCACAAAACGTTGCCACGGTACCATCGAGTACACGAAGCGAACGTTCAACCTCTACAGTGAAATCAACGTGACCAGGAGTGTCGATAATATTTACCTGATACTGTTGGTTGTTATATTTCCAAAAAGTAGTAGTTGCGGCAGATGTAATAGTAATACCTCTCTCCTGCTCCTGAACCATCCAGTCCATGGTAGCAGCTCCATCGTGAACCTCTCCGATTTTATGAGTTTTTCCCGTATAATAGAGAATGCGCTCGGTAGTTGTTGTCTTACCGGCGTCGATGTGTGCCATAATCCCTATATTCCGGGTAAACTTTAGATCTCTGCTCATTCTTTATTTCCTTCTATCTAATATTTCTCAACTACTAAAATCTGAAGTGAGCAAAAGCCTTGTTGGCTTCAGCCATTTTATGCATATCCTCTTTCTTTTTGAAAGCAGCACCCTCCTCGTTGAAAGCAGCCATAATCTCAGCAGCAAGCTTATCGCTCATGCCACGACCAGTACGCTTACGAGAGTAAAGGATCATGTTTTTCATAGATAGAGATACCTTACGATCGGGGCGAACTTCCATAGGAACTTGGAATGTTGCACCACCTACACGGCGACTCTTAACCTCAACCTGTGGGGTGATGTTCTCAAGCGCTTTTTTCCAGATATCAAGAGGAGCCTTTTCAGAGTCCTTCATCTTGTTGGCAACAATTTCTAACGCATCGTAAAAGATGTTAAACGATACGCTCTTCTTCCCACTTAACATTAACATGTTAACGAAACGAGTTACCAAAGTATCGTGAAACTTTGGATCGGGAAGAATGATTCGTTTTTTTGGTTTAGCTTTTCTCATTGCTATTAAATCTTCAAGAGTTTAAATTATTTCTTCTTAGGTCTCTTAGTACCATACTTAGAACGGCGCTGATTTCTTCCTTCTACGCCGGAAGCATCGAGAGTACCTCTGATTAAGTGGTAACGAACACCAGGTAAATCTTTTACCCTGCCACCACGAATAAGC
>CAYMII010000075.1:0-2918 GCA_964390565.1 uncultured Rikenellaceae bacterium | reverse complement strand
GCTTGAGGGGCTGGTGATCGCAAGGTTGTGCAAGTTCGAGTCTTGTCCTGGGCACACAAAATAAAAACTCCTTGAAACGATTAGTTTCAAGGAGTTTTTATTTATATCTTTTAAATTGTTATGGTTTAGATTTAGAAGTAAAAAGTCCAACGATCAAATACCCCATTGCTGCACCCCAAAGAGTCATCAACCAAGGATTTGATTTAATTGGGCAGGAGCCTGTTACACAACCGACCTTATAATAATATATGTACCCAGCAATACCACCAATAATGGCCCCAATAATTTCAGGCATATATTTCTTTAGCCTAACTGTCATCTTTTGAAAGCACGATTCCTTTGTTTCACAAGCATTTTCCATATAAAAACTATTTTACAAGGCGATTAACAATTTCTTCCTTTGATAGGTATCCTGAATTTGTCCAAATTAGCTTTTTATTTTTATAAAGCATCAATGTTGGCAATGCCGATACATTTAAACTTTTAACCAAAGTTTTATTTTGATCTGCATTAATCTTAACAACCTCAACCTTTGCGCCCATCTCATTTTGTATCTCACTTAATGAAGGTGCCATTTTCTTGCATGGAGCACACCAATCGGCATAGAAATCTAATAAAACCAACTTATCGGTATTTAGTAAATCGTTGAATTGAGTTTGAGTCATTTCAGCCTTTGCTAATGTTTTACCAGTAATTTCGGACAGACCCGCAGAACGCCATCTCATAATTCCTCCTGTTAAATCGTAAACAACCTTAAAACCTTGTGAAAGCATGTACCTTGACGCATACGAGCTACGGCTTCCAGTCAAACAGTATACAAACACTGGTTTGCTTTTATCCAATTTGCTAATCTGACTTGGAAAGCTTTCGTCGGCAATATTAATATTTACAGCATTCTTTAAACGACTTTGGTTAAACTCATCGGGAGTGCGAACATCAACGATAGGAGCATTTGGCAACTCAGCCAATTTTTTTTGATAATCAACAGCGCTTAAATTCTGCCCTACAGTTGATAACGCTATTACTGAAAAGTATAATAGAGTATATAATTTGATTTTTTTCATTTTGCTCATTTTATCTGATTATATTTTTTGTGCTAACACGCTAGTTAACTCACTCTTACTTGTTACGCCCGAGCGTCTCCATTGAATTTGGCTATTTTTAAATACAACCAATGTGGGTACCCCTTGAATATTATACCTACGAGCTAATTCTGGGTTTTGGTCAACATCAATTTTAATGACCCTTACCTTCTCGCCTAGCTCAGCGGCAACCTCTTTTAGTATTGGTGCTTGTGCCTTACATGGTCCACACCATAATGCATGAAAATCAACAACAACTGGGCGATTATCATTTATAATTGTATCGAAATTTCCTTTCATAAAATTAAACTTTATACGTTAAACTTCCATTTGGACAAGCGGCAACACACTGCAAGCATTTTGAGCAAGTATAGCTATCGCCCGGTTTTTCCATAGCAGGCTTATAAAGGCTAAACTTTTGAGGTTCCATGGCAACTATATAGCACTCCTTATCGCAAACTCCGCAATTCTTGCAGCTATCGTTATTAATTTTGATTCGAAGCAATGAGAATTTATTCAACCAGCCAGAAATCCAGGCAATAGGGCAACCCAATTTGTGGTACTGATACATTTGACGGATTTTACCATCAGGATTCAAACTCATAAAGAGTTCCATAATCAATCCCATTGGGCAAACCCAACGACAAAATACTTTTCCAAATACAGCACCCGAAACAACCCCAACCAAAAGCACCCACCATAATGAAATATGATGGTGAGATATGGCTATATAGGTTGATACACCTAAAAGTGAAAGAATGATAATTCGTTTGTTGACTAAAAATTTAAGAGTTTTTCGCATCATTTTTACTATGCTTTTTGTAATTGGCTTACAATAAACTCTTTGCTTTTAACCCCAACAAATCTATCTATCTCTTTTCCATCCTTGAAAAGTATAAGGGTTGGAATGCTTCGCACTTTAAATTTTTGAGCAAGCGACTGGTATTGCTCAATATTTACTTTACCAACACGATGATTCCCTGTTAGCTCCGCAGCAACATCATTCAGTACTGGAGCCATCATACGACAAGGGCCACACCACTCAGCCCAAAAATCGACTATTACAATCTTATTCTTTGTTTGCTGCTGAAAATTTTTATCCGACAGAGTTAAGATGCTCTTATGGTCTGCAACTAATGGTGTATTTTTGAACTTATAACGACTATAAGCAACTAGGAAGATTAAGGCTCCTACTATTGTGCCAATTATGATTAATGTGGTTTGCATGTTTTTTATTTTGTTTGGTTTAACTTTTAGTAATTTGTTACGAAACATTTACATTGAATTCCTTATCAAGTATATAAGTAACTTGCTGCTTGCTCTGAATACTCGATGTTGCCTTAACGACCCTACCATTTTTGTAATAGATTGTAAATGGGATACCTGTAAATCCTTTTACCTCAGGTAAAGTTCGAATTACATTCGATTCTGGATTATCAAACTCCATATCGTAGAATTTAACATGCTGGTATTCATTCTCGATACTTTCTGCAATTCCGTAAACAGGAATACACATAGGCCCCATACGACCACAAATAATCATAACATTTTCGTTCTCTTCGATTATTTTGGCATAATCAGCAGCCGTTTCGATATGTTTTAAATTAGTGTATAACATAGTTCTATAGTTTAACACTACAAAGATAGGTTGCCCTAAACCTTTACTAAAGGAATAACCCAAAGGCCACAACAACTCATTAGCTGAATGAGAACAACTTTTTTATTGAATTAGATTAACTTTGTATCTCACTTTTCCATTTATATGATGAAACCCATAGTTGAAACCGATAGCGATTATATTTGCGATATTCAGGCTCCTTGCTTTCAAATGCTTAG
>CAYMII010000074.1:0-3044 GCA_964390565.1 uncultured Rikenellaceae bacterium | reverse complement strand
GATTTTTCAAATTCTTCATTTTTTATTTTTGCTTGATGACCTAATGGTTCGATAATTTCGGTATATAGATTTTTCTCACCTGAAATAAATTCCCAAAATTTCTGACCACAGTATTTGTAATAGTCACCTTTATCTGGCTTATTGTCTCTTCCATAACAGCATCCGTTTATGGCAACAACATTCAACTGTGAATTGCTCGTCCTCAGAGTGATTTTAGAGCTTTTAAAATCAGAAATCATCTTCTTTATTTGCGAACTGTTCCCCCAATTTGGTCCTGATTTGATGCTTACAATATATCTTATTGAATCAAGATCGAATTCAAGGTCTATTCCTTTCATGCCGGATTTTTTACCATTGTATACCTTGCCATTAATGAAGATAGCTAATCCTTCTAGCCAATCACCAAATATACCTTCTTCACTTGATGAAATGTGTGCATCAACTATACCTTTTACTATATCTCCAGATGTCAAGACGTTCTTGGCCTTAAAGAGATAAGGGTTCTTTCGCTTTAAGACGTCTGTTAATTTAAGGGAATCAAGACTTTGAATACGTTTCTGATGAAATATTCCGATGTTTTGTTCAACGTAGTGAATTACGTCCTGAACGTTTAGTTTTTCCATATTTTTCTTTGGGTTCTAATAGGTATAGTTCAACAGGTTGCAACTGCTTTTTAACCATGTTGTAATATTCGGGGACATTATCGATTCCAATAGAATTTCTTCTCATCCTGTTTGCTACAAAGAGAGTCGTTCCTGATCCCATAAATGGATCTAAAACCGTATCGTTCTCTTTAGTAAAGAGCTTGATAAACCACTCAGGAAGTTCTTCAGGAAAAGCAGCGCTATGGTTCTTGTTATTGCATTCAGTGGCTAGGTGCAGGACATTTGTAGGATAGGCTTTGTCTCTATCCAACCAGTTAGAGATGTTTTTACCGAATCCACTACCAACTCGAGAATTATCTCTTGTTTTATCGGTTTCAGATAATCTTTTTAACCGAGTCTTAGCCCAATCACCCATCGGAACCATAACAGCTTCCTGATACATATGGAATTTTCGGTCTTTGTTAAATTGTAATAGTCTTTCCCAGGAATCGCGAAACCGGTTAGGCCATTTCCCAGGATAAGAGTTCTTTTTATGCCAAATAAACTCTTCAGTCCAAAGCCACCCTTGCTTGCGCATGGCAATAATTAATTCCATGACATAAGTGCTTCTTTCCCCATTAACTACTTTCTCCTTAATATTTAAAACGAAAGTTCCCGTTGGTTTTAAGACTCTTAAGAGTTGTTCAGATATTGGCAAAAACCACTCTACATATTTCTCATGGGGTATTCCTCCATATGTACCCATTCGCTGGTCAGCATAAGGTGGAGAGGTTACAATAAGATCAATTGAATTGTCTGATAATAGCTTTAATTCTTCCTTACTATCGCCTAAAAATATATTGGTACTGATCTCCATGTAATATTTCCTTTGTCCACAAATTTATGCAAATCGGCTATTGAATTTCATCCTACGTCGCAGAATAAGATAGAAAACTGATTGATGGAATAAGATAACAGCGTTGCGTGATTTCCCCGCCAGGGCGGGGCAGGCAGTGCAACACGGCTTCATGTTAGGCTGCGCCACACGAAGCCTTTATTAATAGCGGCTGTTATTCTTCTATTCGTCATGCTGTTGCTGATAAAATTCGCAATTTTAGAACGTCTTTAATGGGCTAATTTATATTAATATTTGAATTGTCTGTTGGAATAGTATTTATGATTTGTCCAATGGTGTCTGTATTAAAACTATTCCCACATGAACCACAAAGGGTAATTATTTCTTGTGAATCAATAATAGTAATTTCATCATTGTTCGTTACAATTGAAAAATCTGCTTGTTCAACATTTCTAACGATGCTCACATAGCCGTTACCATAATTGATAATCTTTCCGCACCTTCCACATTTGGTAAATATTTTATCCATATTGTTACTGTTTTAATTTATCGTCATTATAATTAACTGCAAAAACGTCTGTGTGTTTGAAATTCGACTTATTAACAAACTGTTATTGAAGGTCATTTTTTCTTTATTCGTCATATTGTCGAAGATAAATTGTCGCAATGTCTGTCGATAACATTTTTAAGTTACTGTCAATTCTAATTTGGTCATAAGTGTAGTCTTTTACACTTGCATTTCCATGTGTCCACCTAACGCCAGATGGCCAGTTTGTTGGGTTTCTGTTTTCGCTAAATACTGCTGAGGCGTATGTGTGAACACCCCATTGTTTTGATGCTCCTGCTAAACCTTTTCTTGCAAAGTCGCTGTCGCCACCGGTGCTACCAAAGCCGTGAATTACTCCAATTATAAAGTCGTAGTTGTTTTTGTTGTCAAGTTTAAATTTTGAAATACCAAAGATGTCATAGCAAACAGCTAAATACGGTTGTTTGCCTTTTATCTGAAAGCCTCTTGGTTTGTTATGCTCAAAAGCAAAAGCGTTGTTGGCTAAATTAATGCTGTCGTCCATATGGTGAAACTTACGAGCAACTGCAATAATGCCAGCATTGCTAACTGTCAAGGCGAGTTGGTCAGTCTTATGTCTGCCGTCAATACCAAGGCAAACGAAAAGATTGTCATTATACTTCTTAATTAGCTTCGTTACTTCCTTTTCCGTTTCATCAAAAATTGTTTCGGGCCGTTTGCTTCTACTATTCAAAAAACCAGCAGGCAAAATCAAAATGTCAGTGTCCGAATTTAAGTGTGAGAGCATGTTTGATAGTAACTCAAATTTGCCAGCATTGTTTATGTCGTCCCAATTGTCTGAAGGAATTTGAATTAGTGCGGTGCAAATACTAATTGATTTTACTTTAGGTTTTGTTTTCGGCAAAGACTTATTTCCTTCACGAATAGTAAAACCCAAAGTCGTGAGGAAACTATTCGTCTCGTCACCACCGCTAAATTGAGAAGGTTCAAGTTCTCTGCCTGTGGCAATTTTTGTGGCAATTGATAGGACGTATTTAGGTGGGTAGGACTTGTCGTTATGATAAAGATTGTAATTAGT
>CAYMII010000073.1:0-3407 GCA_964390565.1 uncultured Rikenellaceae bacterium | reverse complement strand
TATAAACATTCTCGTCGTTAACATGAATGTTGTTGAACGATACGTTAAGCATATCGCGTAGAATAGTTGATGTCCGCTTCAACTCGCTTGCAAGCAAACATGGTACAGGAGCTGTCTTAAGTTTTTCAACAGCAGAATCCCATCTTTTAATCAACCCACGAAGTTCGGCATCGAGGACTGCAACTTTTTTGCCTTCGGCAGCAGTTCTAACAATTACTCCAAAATTCCGGGGGATAATACTTTCCATCAATCGCTTAAGTCTTTTTCGCTCTTCAGGCGATGAGATCTTTTGCGAAATAGATACCTTATCGGAGAAAGGCATCAAAACTAGGTTACGCCCAGCTATCGATATCTCAGAACTCAATCGTGGTCCCTTTGTCGATATGGGCTCTTTGGCAATCTGAACAAGAATCGATTGCCCACCATTAATCACACCTCCAATTTTACCATTCTTATCAATCTCCGACTCCAGCTTAAGTTTGGTAATCGGCAAAGACTTGTTTTTCTTGGAGATTATTGATTGCAGGTATTTATCGAAAGTTTGAAACTGTGGCCCAAGGTCGAGGTAGTGAAGAAATGCATCTTTTTCGTAGCCTACATCTACGAATGCTGCATTTAACCCGGGCATTATTTTTTTTACCTTACCGAGATAGATGTCGCCAACCGCAAACTGAACGTTGCTTTTCTCCTTATTGAGTTCAACAAGTTGTTTATTCTCAAGCAGAGCAATCGCAATCTCAGTATCACGTACATCAATTACTAGTTCGATATTCACTTTACTTTTAGTTTGTGATAATTAGGTAAGGTAAGCAGAAACAGATCAACCTAAAGAGCGCATTGTTCTTTAGGTTGACAGCACATTTGTGTAAATATGTTAAGAAAAATAGGGTAAACTATTTTTTCTTCTTGTGACGGTTTTTACGAAGACGTTTTTTCCGTTTGTGAGTGGCCATTTTATGCCTCTTCCTCTTCTTTCCGCTTGGCATGGTGTGTATTTTTAAAAGGTTAAAACTAATTAATTACTTCTTTACGTGTGATTTAACCTTGCCTACAAAGGTTTTAGCTGGTTTGAAAGAAGGAATAAAATGCTCAGGAATAATGATAGTTGTATTCTTAGAGATGTTGCGAGCAGTTTTCTTAGCACGTTTTTTAACGATGAAACTACCAAAACCTCTTAGATAAACGTTTTTTTCCTTTACTAATGAATCCTTTACTGTTTCCATGAAAGCCTCAACGGTTTTCTGAACAGTTACCTTCTCGATTCCAGTATTCTTGGAAATCTCATTTACGATATCTGCTTTTGTCATGATTAAAAATCTTTAATTATCAATTGATTATACTTGTGTTTTTTATTTTCGGACTGCAAATATAAATGTTTTAAATATATAAACGAAATACATTTGAATTATTTTTGATAACTATATTTACGGTTCGAACTGACACTATGGATTTTAAGAAAATCATTATAAAATGGTATGACCAAAATCGCCGTGAATTGCCTTGGCGAGAAACCAAAAACCCTTATTATATTTGGATTTCAGAAGTTATACTTCAGCAAACGAGGGTTGCTCAAGGTCTCGATTATTATAACCGTTTCATATCTACATTTCCAACAATAAAAGATTTAGCAGATTCTGATATTGACAGGGTAATGAAGGTTTGGCAAGGTTTGGGCTACTATACCCGTGCTCGAAACCTTCATGGTTCAGCAAAGCAAATACTGACCGATTACAATGGCAAAATGCCATCAACATACACCGAACTACTTAAAATAAAGGGGCTTGGCCCCTACTCTGCCGGAGCCATAGCCTCATTCGCCTATGGCGAGGCCGTTCCTGCAATCGATGGCAATGTATACAGGGTTTTATCAAGGATATTCGGCGTTTTCTCATCGTCAGAAACCGCTGCGGGGAAAAAAGAATTTTACGATCTTACGCTCGAGTTGATGGATAAAGAAAATCCTGATACATTCAATCAAGCTTTGCTTGATTTTGGGGCATTACAGTGTGTTCCTCGGAGTCCAAATTGCACAGATTGCCCTTTTCAGGACATCTGTTATGCTTACAGAAACAATTTGACCAATCAACTTCCTGTAAAGGGCAAAAAGCTAAAAACCCGTGATAGGTACTTAAACTACATCATCATTAAGCATAAAGATTATACCTATATACAAAGACGCGAAGCGGGTGATATATGGACTTCTTTATATGAGTTCCCTCTTATAGAGACTGATAGCCAAGTCGATATTAAAACCCTAATAAAGCATGCTGCTTGGAAAGAACTATTTGCAAAGGAAAAAAATACAATCGTTTATGAATCGCAGCCAATCAAGC
Source organism: uncultured Rikenellaceae bacterium (assembly GCA_964390565.1). GTDB lineage: Bacteria > Bacteroidota > Bacteroidia > Bacteroidales > Tenuifilaceae > UBA8529. Next base: position 1,074 of record CAYMII010000073.1, on the reverse strand, counting down.
ATATCCTAAGCCATCAAATACTCTATACTAAGTTTTATATAGTAGAGATAAATAAGCCCACGTACCACATTACTTCAAACTACTTAAAGGTTAATATTGAGGATATTCAAGATTATTCTACACCAAGGGTCATCGATAACTTCTTGGCGGCAGAACCATCGGAAAAATACTTAAGGAATAATCTATCTGAATAAAAGTTAATAAATATTTATTTCATCAATACTTGATAAAACCTGTTTTTGAGTTACCTTAACAAACTCAAAAAGCAATACTCAATGATATAAATATTAGATATTTAGCTGATTGAAAACATTTTTTTATTAACTTTACTTAAAGCCTTAATCATTAACTATAAAAAATTTACAAAATGTCAGTAAACAAAGTAATCCTGGTAGGGAACGTTGGTAAAGATCCCGATGTTCGTCACCTCGACAGTGGTGTGTCTGTAGCTCGTTTCTCGCTCGCCACTAATGAAACCTATACCGATAAAACTGGTAAAAAAGTAACCCAAACAGAATGGCACAATATCGTTGTGTGGCGTGGCTTAGCAGATGTTGCTGAGAAGTACGTCAGAGCCGGCAAACTGCTATTTGTTGAAGGTCGCCTAAGAACTTCATCATACGACGATAAAGACGGAAACAAGAGGTACACAACTGAAATCCTTTGCGATAACTTCCGTTTATTAGGCCCATCGGGTAATTCCGAGGGAGGCAGCAACAACCAAACTAAATCAATGGAAAGCACATCGGTGAGCGAGCCTCAAGGATCTGTTCCTGAGCCAGACGATCTTCCATTCTAGATCACGCTATTTCATTAACTAATAAGGGTTAATGTTTGATTGCTCAGTTTGGGCAACAATCATTAACCCTTTCTTTTTTTTATTTATTATCGGAAAACCTTAAATTCAGCCTATCTTTGATGTATATTTCATCAAATCATCCGTATCAATATCAAGCATTTAGAATGAAAACTACTTATCAGAGCATCTTTATTATTGCGATTATACTTTTAATCGTTGGTTGCCAATCGGCACCAATACCAAAACCTAGAGGTTATTTTAGGCTTGATTTTCCT
>CAYMII010000072.1:0-3482 GCA_964390565.1 uncultured Rikenellaceae bacterium | reverse complement strand
TGTTTTAGTAGGCGTAACCCGACGACAGCACCGGGCAGGGTCCTGGTACCCCGCGTCAGCGGGGCCAGAAAGTTGTCACGGTGCAAGGAGGGTTTAGCGCGTGTTTTTGCCGTCATGGTACAATTTTTGTTAAGTACTGGCGCGATCGCGGTACAAGTTTTATGCGAGCGACATTTTATCACCGGTTACAAATTTTATGCGTTGCACTGGCGCAGTGTCGCGGTACAAAGTTGATCGGAGCCAGAAAATTATCAAGGTTTATTGGATTTTAATTGTGGGCAGATGCGCGTGTCCGGGTGCAAGAACCATTACGAATCTGTCTTAAGGGCAGGAGCTGGGCAAAAACCGTGACAAGCCTATTAAACATACCGTCCGTGTTATATGTAGGGTTTGTTTTATAATTGTTCTGTTTTAGATTATTCTGACTCGCAGTATCTTTATAGTCAAGGGAGTCAACTTGCAGGCTCTTTTGCAGCTTTTGGATTTGGGTCAGGCAAAGTGTGAGCTGCAAATGTGCCTGCAAGCTCGCAAACGATGAAATACTCTTCTTCTCCGTTCTAGTAATATTGTATCTCCCTTTCTATCATTGTAACACTCGGTAACACAGGCTCACTATTTATCGTATTCAGAGGAAAATATTTCTGTATTTTAATTAGCCAGTTTTTATTTTTGTCATAATTCTGATAATCATAGATAGCTTTATCTGACATATTCTTCCAATAATAAGCTTTTTCAATCATTTTACCACTATCATCATATTTATAACTTTCTCTCTCTGATAATTCCAGATTATTATTGAAAATAGATTTATCGATCAAATTTTTCTTGGAATCATATTGGTAAGCAATTCTGCTTTTTAGACTGCCATCTACTTGATAACTTTCAAGCATAATATTATTCCCATATTTATCATATTTGAATATCTGTTTGCTTTCTAAATCTCCATTAGAGTTATAATAGTTTTCTTCTGTGTTTTTTCCTTTCCCATCAAACTTGCTAATAAATTTCCTTACCAAAGTGCCATTCGGATTATAAACATTCCGTTCAATTTTATTTCCAGCTCCATCATACTTGTAAGTTAGTTTGGTCTCAAGAGTACCTTCTCTGAAATAGTTTACTTCAATAATATTCCCTTTCTTATCATAGATGCAAATTGTTTTGGCTGCTTCTCGGCCATCAATTCCATATGTCAGTTCTTTATCCAAACTACCATTTTCATTGAACAAGTATATGCTCTTGCTTCCAGGGCTACCTTTTTGGATTTCTCCAAATTTTTCCTCTGTCTTATATCCAGTTTCAGTCAAGGATTTTATTTTTCCTTTTAATCCGTAGAAATAAAGATTGTTTTCAAAGAATTTTTGGTCAGTGTCTTTTTTATTACTTGAGCATGAGACTAATAAGCTTAGTGCAAAAACCAATAGAGGTAGTGAAGATTTAATCGATTTAGTATAATCTGTCGTCATAGTTAAAAGTTTTATTTATTCCACTAAATTAGACCTATTTATCTTGAAAAAACTCAACCTCATTTTCAAAATCAAGTTTAATATTGGTGATGAAGGTGATATAGAGCGACTTATCATTTTTCAAATTATTAATGAACTGATAAAAGAATGATTCAAGGTCTCTTTGTAGCTTTAAGGGATTGATTATTAAGCATCCAGAATCCATTGTGAATGAGTCATTCATTTCATAGCAAAATTGTCCACAATTTTTAATGTGATTTTCATGTAATAAACCATTTCTAAAATCCTCATAAGCTCTTTCAGATATTTCTCTGGATGTATTAAAATTTGTTTCGATCAATTCCCGTATTCTTTCACCTACAGATGCATTATTCGTTGAATATCTTGCAAGTGCATCAATCATGGAGAATTCAATTATTCCAGCAGAAAAAGCACTTTTGAAGTAATTCAACATGGAAATTGGTTTTAGATAATATTTTCGAATTCTTTGTTCAAAAGCATTTAGGAGGGCATTTTTGTCATTTATTTTAAGATCCTTTAATAGGATGCCTGGAGCGAAATAAACATGGTCATTAATCTTCATAATGAAGTAGATTTGTAGGGAGTAGTTATTTACATAGTTCTTGAATAGCTTCATAAGCTTTTGAGAAACCCAGCTCTCCTGCTTTACTTAAATCCAAACACCCAATATCTTTTTGACCTGATGCAATTTTTGCTAAACCCCTGTTAAAGTACGCACTTGCAAATTTAGGATTAATACTTATTGCTTTGGTGTAGTCAATTATTGCTCCATTAAAATCTTTCAGATACCCTTTAGAATTCCCTCTATTAAAATATGCATCTGAATAATCAGCATTATTTTCAATTGCCTTAGTATAATCTGTGATTGCCCCTCTATAGTCTTTTAAAAGATTCTTTAATGAACCTCTATTGAAATATGCTTCCGAAAATTCTGGATTTATCTCTAATGCCTTATTATAATCTACCATTGCACCACTAAAATCTTGCTGGCGCTCTTTTACTAATCCTCTATCGCAATACGCCCATTCATATTTGGGATTAATTTCTATAGCTTTGGTTAGGTCATTAATTGCTCCGCTGTTATCCTGCAAATTACCTTTTGCTGATCCTCTATTATAATATGCTTCTGAATTTTTTGGATTAATAGCTATTGACTTATTAAAATCAGCGATTGCGCCCTCGTAGTCTTGCAGATCACTCTTTAATGATCCTCTATTATTATAAGCACTTTCATTCGTTGAGTTAAGTTCAATAGACTTAGAATAATCCACCATTGCTCCTTGGTAATCTTGAAGAACACTTTTTGCAGCACCTCGATTATAATATGCAGTCTCATTATTCGGATTAATTTCAATTGCTTTGTTATAATCACTAATTGCTCCTTTAGGATCATTGAGGAAATATTTAGCTACACCTCGAGCATTATATAGCTTAACATTCTTAGGGTCAAGTGCCAGAGCCTTGTTATATTCAACGATGGCACCCTTGTAGTCTCCGTTGTGGAATTTTAAAAATCCACTGGTATAATATTCTTCTACTGTTTGGCTATATCCCAAAGATGATAAAAGAAGGGGGGCCAATAAAAAAAGTAAATTTTTCATAATCTTGAATTTCTTAGGACTTAGTTAATTGTCGGTTAAAAACTTAAAATTACAGAATCATTGTAATATTGTTGTCCAGGTTTGGCAAAAAAACATGTGTTTGGCAGGTGTGAAAGCGTTTGTGGTGGCAGGCTGGCAAACTCTTGTTTGTGCGTTGGAAGTCATGGTGTTGCAAGTGAAACCTTACATATAACGGCCAGGTGGTATAATTTCGTAAGCGTTACCCGACGCAGCACCGGGCACTGATCCAGGTACCCGCCGGTAGGCGGGCCGAGAATGAGTCACGGTGCAAGGAGGGTACGGCGTGGTTTTTGCGATCCGGGTACAAGTTTTGTTGGATGCTGGCGGGTTCGCGGTACACGTTTAGTAAGTGATTGATTATAGGTCCGTTATTGTT
>CAYMII010000071.1:0-3557 GCA_964390565.1 uncultured Rikenellaceae bacterium | reverse complement strand
GTTAAATTTATCAACTAGTTCAACAACGGTAACAGGAAGTCCTTGTACCTTATTGAATTGCATATAATTAAATTCTTGGAAGTTCATGCGTAGGTAATTCGCAAATTGACCCATGTTGAGCTCGCAAACAAGAATTTTCTTATAGTTTCCAAAGATATCTTTAACATTCTTTGGAAGAGGATTGATATAGTTGAAGTGGCAAAGAGAAACGCTCTTTCCATTTTTGCGCATTTCTTGAACCGAAGTTAGCAGGTGACCGTAAGTTCCACCCCAGCCAACAACTAGTAAATCGCCTTCTTTATCGCCATATACCTCTTGTTGTGGGATAAATTCTTGAACTCTCTGAACCTTTGCTGCACGAACATCAGTCATACGTTGGTGGTTCATAGGATCGTGCGAAACGGTTCCTTTTAAGAAGTCTTTTTCAAGACCGCCAACTCTATGCTCTAACCCTTTAGTACCAGGTAAAGCCCAAGTACGTGCAAGGCGTTTCTCGTCGCGAGCGTAAGGCTGATATCCTTGAGTTCCTTCAGGAACGATTGGAGCCTTAATCTCAGGATAATCCTTCATGCTAGGAATCTTCCATGGCTCAGTTCCATTTGCAATATAACCATCAGTTAAAAGAACAACTGGGGTCATGTGCTCGAGAGTAAGTTTACTTGCTATAAAAGCGTAATCGAAGCAGTTACTTGGAGTACTTGCTGCAATAACAATCATAGGGCACTCGCCGTTACGGCCATATAACGCTTGGAAAAGGTCGGATTGTTCTGTTTTAGTTGGCAAACCAGTTGAAGGACCACCGCGTTGAACGTTTACAATAACTAATGGTAGCTCAGTAATAGTAGCCAATCCCATAGCCTCGCTCTTTAGCGATAAACCTGGGCCAGAAGTGGTTGTAACTGCGAAGTTACCTGCAAATGATGCACCTATTGCAGTACAAATACCTGCAATTTCGTCCTCTACTTGAAGAGTTTTTACTCCTAAATCTTTACGTTTAGCAAGCTCGATAAGAATTTCGGTTGCTGGAGTAATAGGATATGAACCACAGAATAGAGGTAATTTTGCTTTCTCTGAAGCTGCTATAAAACCCCATGCTGTTGCGGTATTTCCGTTAATGTTACGGTATTTACCTTTTGGAATGCTTGTGGCAGCAGGGATATGGTATGTATTTGGAATTGCCTGAATATTCGCTGCGTAGTTGAAACCATCGCGAAGAACCTTTTTGTTGGCCTCAACAATTTCAGGTTTTTTCTTGAATTTGATTTCAAAGTATTTCTCAGTAAAATGCAAAGGTCTTGAAAAGATGTAGTAAACCATTCCAAGTGTAAACATGTTCTTACTACGGATAATGCTCTTGTTATCAAGACCAGAATCCTTCAAACTTTCTTTAGTAAGATTTGTAATGTTTGCAAAAATTACCTTAAAGTCTTGGAGTTTTAACTCCTCAACGGGGTCATTGGTTTTAAAACCAGCACGTTGTAGACCTTTCTCGTTAACGGTATCGTTATCGACAATGATCATACCACCGGGCTTAACCCACTTTGCATTTGCCCTAAGAGCTGCAGGGTTCATTGCAACAAGCACATCACAGTAGTCTCCAGGTGTATTAACCTTTGCACTTCCAATGTTTACTTGGAAGCCTGAGACACCGCCAATCGTCCCCTGCGGAGCACGGATCTCCGAAGGATAATCTGGAAATGTGCTTACACTGTTTCCAAACAATGCCGAAGCATCTGAAAACAATGTACCAGTCAACTGCATTCCGTCACCTGAGTCACCGGAGAAGCGTACTACAACCTCATCGATCTCAAGGACTTGTTTTTGTTCACTCATGTCAGATTAAATTAAATTAAAGATATGATATCTGTCTAAATAATATAAATAACAGAAAATTAACTATTTAAATATTTAGACCTATAAAAATTAGGATACAAAATTAGCTATTTTATTAAACAAGGCTAATTAGTCAACGTATTTTACAACATCTATTGAACTGACATTGGTCAGGTTGCCAAAGTTTTAGGGAAAAGCATGCTTACAAATCATTATTTACATCGACATAAATTCGCTAACTTTACACAAAAAAATAGACCAATGGCAATTATTAAACCATTAAGAGGTTTCACCCCAAAAATTGGGAAAAACTGCTTTATAGCCGAAACGGCAGTTATTATTGGCGATGTGGAAATTGGCGATGATTGTAGTATTTGGTACGGTGCAGTTTTACGTGGCGATGTTAACTCTATTAGAATAGGTAATCGTGTTAATATTCAGGATAATGCGGTTCTACATACAACCTATCAAAAGACAACCCTCAATATTGGCGATGATGTTTCAATCGGTCATGGAGTAATTGTTCATGGTGCAGAGGTCAAGAATGGGGCATTGCTTGGAATGGGCTCAACAATTATGGATAATGCTGTGATAGGCGAGGGGGCTATTGTTGCGGCCAATGCGCTTATAATGGAAGAAACTGTGGTTGAACCTTGTAGCATATATGCTGGTGTACCAGCAAAGTTCATTAAGAGTGTTGATCCAGCTCAAAGTAAGGACATGAATGAGCGCATTGCTCGCAATTACCTATTTTATTCTGGTTGGTATAAGGAGGAATAAGGATTTCTAACCACAATAGACACATAGGACACATTAGTCTATTGTGATCTATTGTGCCTAATGTGGTTCAAATTTTATCAGGATTTTTAATTCCTTTTTAGGTTTCGTTTTAAGAACTCAGCGGTGTAGCTTTTCTTATTTTTCATTACCTCCTCTGGAGTGCCTGCACAAATGAGTTCTCCTCCACCAGCACCACCCTCAGGGCCAAGGTCAATAATGTAATCGGCGGTTTTGATTACATCCATGTTATGTTCAATTACCATAACGGTGTTACCTTTGTCTACCAAGCGATTCAGAACTTCTAAAAGTACTCGAACATCCTCAAAGTGCAACCCAGTAGTTGGTTCATCAAGGATATAAAGGGTTTTCCCTGTATCGCGTTTTGCTAACTCAGCGGAAAGTTTTACTCGTTGCGATTCGCCTCCAGATAATGTGGTTGATGGCTGACCAAGAGTGATATAGCCCAGCCCAACCTCGTTTAGCGTTTTTATCTTTTGATGAATAGATGGAATGCTTTCAAAAAAAACATCAGCCTGTTCGATGGTCATATCAAGGATTTGGCTAATGTTCTTTCCTTTAAACATTACCTCAAGCGTTTCGCGATTATAACGAACTCCTGAGCATTCCTTGCATTTCACATACACATCGGGTAAAAAATTCATTTCAATAACCTGAACACCCGCGCCCTTGCATGTTTCGCATCGCCCACCTTTTACGTTGAATGAGAAGCGACCCGCTTTGTAGCCTCTGATTTTGGCATCAGGAGTCATCTCGAAGAGCTTGCGGATGTCGGTCATTACACCAGTATAGGTTGCTGGGTTCGACCTTGGTGTTCGCCCTATGGGCGATTGGTCAACCTCAATAACCTTATCGATATTCTCAAGCCCAATCAATTTGCCATATTCCAATGGCTCTTGGAATGATCTATATAAAACTTTGCTAAT
>CAYMII010000070.1:0-3606 GCA_964390565.1 uncultured Rikenellaceae bacterium | reverse complement strand
TAATTGGCTTCGAAATTAACAAAAATGATATTCATTTGCACTTTTATTTTCGATTATGAAATTGGTGGTTATCGACTGTTACGATTCGTTTGCATTTAACCTTGTGCACTACTTTGAGCAGATGGTTGATTCTGTTATTTGTATCCGCAACGATAAGGTTGATATCGAGTTATTAGGGCAGTTCGATGGCATTGTACTCTCACCGGGACCTGGCTTACCTGGCGAAACAAAGAACCTTTATCAAATTATTGAGAGATGGGGTAATGAAAAGCCAATTCTAGGAATTTGTTTAGGTCATCAGGCAATTGGAATCTACTTTGGGTTAGAGCTAATAAATATGCCTAACGTTCATCATGGAATTGATCGTTTAACAAGTATTTTGGACTCAAGTGAACCATTGTATAGAGGATTACCCAAACAGTTCTTGAGTGCTCGTTACCATTCATGGGTAGTTGGACATCCAAACTCCAATTCGGAGGTTTATGTTACATCGGTTGATATTGATGGCAATGTTATGGGCATTAGTCACAAAACATTAAATATTAAAGGTGTTCAATTTCACCCTGAGTCAGTGCTTACAGAGCAAGGATTTCAAATTCTTGAAAATTGGGTAAATCTAGTAGGCGGACGAATCTAAATTATCAAGGTAGCTGTCTCTTTTCTTCCATTTAAGATCTTGTAACATGCCCGATTTCACGTTAATCTGAAAGCTATAGCTTTTATACATACCAATTGGTATGATGGTAATATTCATTACCCAGCAGTGTAAATCGCGTGAAATGTTTAAAGATGTTGTTGATAATTTGCGACTTTTGAAATCATAACTTGATTGAAATCCGATTTTCCATTTAGGTGTAAGGCTCAAATCACCGCCAAAGCCAAGTGTTTGAGATATAGTTTTTATTGCTAAGCGCTTATCATAAGTAAAATGGTAGTTAATTCTAAGGTTCCATGGGATATTAAAATCTACTTGTTGATTATAGTTTGAGGTCATCGATTGCCCAAATTGAGTTTCGTCGTTGTTTAGGTTTTGATTGCTATTTAAAGGATCATTATTCATTTTTCCTTTATCTTTCTTTGAACTATTTAATGAGAAATCGATGCCAAAATTTGCTGAAATTAAGCGAGCAAGTTTTCCGCTACTATTAAATTCATATTTTTTAATCCTTCCTGTTTTTGCACTATTTAGGGAGTATGGGTCGAATGAACCTGAAAAACTAATGCCAACTTTTTCAAATAATCTTGTATTACCTGTAAAATTGATATTCTGTAAATTCATTGAATCTGCAAGAAGGTTATACCCTGAACTGAAGCTTAGGCTTTCAAATATTTTAATTTTTTTAAAATTATTGATTGTGTCTTTGCTTGAGCGAACTTTCATTTCAAGGTTATTCCCAATACCAAACCCTATTGTTCCTGACTCACCTGCTCCAGGACTTCCATATACGCCTCTTTCGAAGATCGAATATTTTGCTGTTCTGCCTAATGTATCAACCTGCACTGTTTTATAGAATCCATATCGAGGATCGCTAAAATCGGGTCTGTAGTTAATAGAAATGTTTGGTGTCAACTTATGTCTAATGGCTTGTATTGCTTTATCTTTACCGAAATTAAACATTCCATAAATAGTTGTACTCATTGATGCTCCTGTGCTATACTGCCAAGCGCGTCTAAAACCAGGGATTGTATCTTCAACAACTGTGCTATCGGCAGGATTCCAATGCTTTCTAATTGTTTTGGTATACCAATATTCGCTATAGTTGACACTGGGGCTAACAACCAAATATTTAAAAATATTAAATGAAGTGCTAAGGGGTATATCGTGCTTCATCCCATTGCTCATCTTATCAAAAATCTCTTTCTTAAAAAGGTCTTTTTCTTTTACCGTAACTTTGTTATCAAAACTTGTATTTAGACTAAATCCAACTTTCTCGTACCAGTTTGCTGAGCCTGAGTTTGTTTCGTTTTTGAATGGATATATTTTGTCCATAGAGAAAGCAACCCTAGGGAAATTAATGTTTACAATCTTTGTTTGATTGTTTTGAGAGTGAGTTAATGACGTATTAAGCCTAAATGGTGTACCTACAAAGTTTTTTGAATAGCTGATGCTTGAGTTTATCGTATTATTATGAAAACTTTCAATACTTTGAGCATTGTAACGATTATGGTTAGTTGATCCAAAGTTTACATTTGCAGAGAAAGTTGAATTTGGGTTTGCTTTAGCATCTTGGGTATGATTCCAGGTAATGTTATACGATGTAATAGTGTCAGCATCTGTTTTTATTTTTGAGTAGTCAATATTGAAACTACCTGAAAATTTATACCTCTTTTTATATGTTGATTGATTTCTTAATAGCCAAGATCCAAAGGAGTAGATGTCACCTGTTAATTTCATATCCATGTTATCATTTATCCCAAAATAATAACCACCACCTCTAAGGTAAACTCCTCGGCGAACTTCCTCTCCGTACTCTGGTAAAATAATACCATTCGCTCTTTTCCTTGTATTTGGAAAAAAACCGAAAGGAATACCAATGGGCATGGGAACATCCTCAAGAACCAGGTAGGCAGGACCAGAAATTATTTTATCGTTAGGGATAACTTTACCTTTTGTAATGGCAATATAGAAGTGAGGGTGCAAATGGTCACAAGTAGTAAATTTTCCATTTGATATGTTTACACATTTGTCGGGCATCATCTTAGTCTCCTCGCCATGCATAAAACCACCATCCTGTTCAGTTACTACACCTTTAATTTTTGCTTTTTTTGTGCCAAAGTTGTAGTAGATGTCTTCCATGGTATAGGTGTTTGCACCCTCTTTAAATTGAGGCCGGCCAATGTTTTTACCAGTACTATCGGGTAAACCCTTGGCAAACACCTCCTTCTTTTCCATATCAAACTCAATATATTGAGCTTTAAGCTCAATGTTTTGATAGGTAACAATTGCATCACCGTAAAGGAATACTTTCTTACCATCTAATGAATAAATTGTTGAATCTTGGGCATTACTAATAATCGGATCGGTAAATGGTGATTTCTTTTTCTGATTTTTTGTTGAATCTTTTACAGGAATTGTATCTTGACTTAAATATTTGTCAATAAGGATTATATTGGTCTTATCATAGGCTTGACCAACGATAGAAAACGCAAGAAAAAAAAGTACAAGTAGCCTGAAATGCAATTTAAGTAGTATTTTTGTGTTTGGTTTATTTGAAATCGCGCTCAAAACTAGTTAAAAAAACGATAAGGGTAATTAATGCAATTTGTTTTTAGATCAACATTTTTTAAGGTATTAACACTGTTTAGTGTTATGTTGGTGATTTTTGCTATCAACTTTAGTGCCAATGGACAGGTCCTCGAGAGTCCTGGCTTAAGAAAAGTAGTTATCGATCCAGGACATGGCGGAAGCGATCCGGGTACAGTTGGTAGCCATACTCGAGAAAAGGATATAACCTTGAATATCTCCCTCAAGGTTGGTAATTTAATAAAAAGTTCATTTAATGATGTTGATTTGATCTATACCCGAAAAGAGGATAAGTTTGTTCCACTAGATGAGCGCACAAGAATTGCCAATGCTGCAAAGGCAGATTTATTTATATCAATCCA
>CAYMII010000069.1:0-4382 GCA_964390565.1 uncultured Rikenellaceae bacterium | reverse complement strand
CCTTGCGATCACCAGCCCCTCAAGCTGGCGTGTCTACCAATTTCACCACCTGGGCAATTTTTTTCAGTACTATTGCTTGTACCACTTACTCAACTTTGCGATAACTAGCTCATCAAGCTAGCGTGTCAACCAACCCGCCTACCGGCAGGCAGGTTTCACCACCTGGGCACTTATTATGCGACTGCAAAAGTAATAAAAAACTGATTCCTTCAAAACGTTGTTCAAAGATTTAATAAGGTGGACAATAATTAGAATTACTAAAATCTATTTAAAGCCTATAGCCTAAAACCTAACAGTCTATTCTTACAAATTCTCCTTTACATAGTTAGTCAACTTTGTGAAAAGGTGCTTAGTGGTGTTGCCACCATAAATCCCATGATTTTTATCTGGGTAGTACATCATATCAAACTGTTTATTGGCTTGGACAAGTTTCTCAATCATTTCGATAGAGTTCTGTAAATGAACATTATCATCTCCAGTGCCATGGACTATGAGTAGTTTTCCATTTAGCTTATCAACATGGTTAATTGGTGAATTGCTATCATAACCCAGCGGGTTATCCTGCGGTAGGCCCATAAAACGCTCTGTGTAAACCGAATCGTAATACCTCCAGTTTGTAACAGGTGCAACCGCAATGGCCATTTTGAAAACATCGAATCCTTTGAATAAGCAAAGCGATGACATGTATCCACCATAGCTCCATCCCCAAATGCCAATTCTCGATGGATCTACATAGGCCTGATTTTGAAGGTATTTTGCTGCCTCAATCTGATCAATCGATTCGTAGTAGCCCATTTGTCCATAGGTAATTTTGCGAAAGGCTTCGCCTCGTCCACCTGTTCCACGTCCATCAACACATGCAACTATGTAGCCAATTGATGCAAGGTATTCGTCCCATCCAACTGCCCACTCATCTTTAACCGAAATTGAGCCTGGACCGCTATACTGGGTCATTAAAACAGGGTATTTTTTGTTCGGATCAAAGTTTAATGGTTTTACTAAATAGCCATTCAATAAAACACCCTCGGTGGTTGTAAAAGTGAAGAACTCTTTGGCTGGAATATCGTAGTTGCTAAGAACAGTTTTAATATGACTATTATCCTCGAGCACTCTTATCTGCTTGCCTTTATCGTTATTTAAGGTTATTAATGTTGGTGAAGTTGTGCAAGTGTAAGAGAGAATGAAGTACTTATAATTTTTGCTGAATTCAGCACTATTATTTCCTGATCCTGTTGATAATTTAGTGATTTCAAGGTTGTCGGTTTTTACTGAGTAAACGGCAGTTCTTAATGGGTTTTGATCGTAAGCCTTAAAGAAAACCTTCATACTTTTTTGATCATAGCCATATATTTCAACCACTTCGTTTTGACCATCGGTTAACTTTTTAACAAACTTGCCATCCATATCGTAAAGATAAATCTGGTTAAACCCGTTTTTCTCGCTTGTGATGATGAAATTCTTTGAGTCATCAGTAAACGTTAAAAAGTTGTCGCTTGGCTCAGGTAGATAGTATTTGTTTACTTCAGTGTAAAGAGTTTTTGATTCGCTAGAACTAGCATTGGCAAGAAGAATATCCATCTTGTTTTGAAGACGATTTAGGCGAATAATACTAAGTTGTTCTGGGTTTTTAGTCCACTTAATTCGGGGGATATATTGATCTGTTTCTGCTCCAACATCCATTCTTGAGGTTGATGAAGTTTCTGTATTATAGACATGGACTGAAACGATAGAGTTCTTTTCGCCCGCTTTAGGATATTTAAAAGTGTAATTCTCGGGGTAAAGATTCCCTTGGAAAAGTGTCATGTTAAACTGTTTAACATCGGTTTCATCAAACCGAAGGTAAGCAATCCTTTTGCTATCAGGCGACCATTGCATGCCTGTTTTAAGAGCAAACTCCTCTTCATAAACCCAATCGGCTGCACCATTGATGATTGAGTTATGCTTTCCATCACAAGTTATTTGCTTAATCTCTTTCGTGATTAGGTCTTTTATATAGATATTGTTATCCATCACATACGAAACCTTTTTTCCATCGGGCGAGAAAGTTGCAAGCATCACAGAAATGCCATCGGTTAAAGGTTCAATGGCTTTGCTCTTAATATCATATATATAAAAGGTGGCTTTGAATGAATGTCGGTAAATATTAATCACTTTGGTGGTTAAAATCATTTTAGTCTCATCTTCGCTCAACGTATATGAGTTTAATTCCTTAAGATCATTGTTAGTAAAAGTTGAAGGATCAAACAGTATTGCAAGCTGTTTCCCTGATGAGTAGCTGTACTTCACAACTTTCCCATCCTCCTCAAGCACAGTATAGCTCTCACCATCGTTCATCGAGGTGATTCCATTTATACCTCTTTCATAGAAGGTATAGTTCTTAAAAAGATCATCAAGGCTGATTTTTGATTTTTGTGCTGATGCAATCGATGCTACAAATACTAGAACAACTAAAATAACTTTATTAATCTTAACCATGTTACAATTTTTTAAATTTGCAATGTATGACAACATAAATCTAAAAAGGCTTAAAGCGTTTAACAAAAGTAATTCCTAAACGTTTATAGAATGCTTATATTTTTTCACCTCTTTTTATTTATGCCATTGTACTCACAAAGAAATACTTAATTTTGCAGAAATTTTTTGGATTATGATAAAGATTACTTTCCCCGATGGCAATGTTCGGGAGTTTCAAGCAGGTGTTACTGCTTTTGAGGTTGCAAAGAGTATATCCGAAGGCCTTGCTAAAGTTGTGCTTTCGGCAACAGTTAATGGCGAGGTGTGGGATTTAACCCGCCCTATCACTACCGATTCAACATTAAAACTACATAAATGGGACGATGAGGAAGGCAAGCATGCTTTCTGGCATTCATCAGCTCACCTTATGGCTGAGGCCATTGAAGTACTTTACCCAGGCGTTAAACTAGGTATTGGTCCAAGCATTGAGAATGGTTTTTATTATGATATAGATTTTGGTGCAACAACCATCACTGAAGCAGATCTTGTAAAGATTGAGGATAAAATGATGGAGTTTGTCCGCGAAAAACAGGATATCGTTCGTAAAGAGGTTACTAAAGCCGAAGCGCTTAAAACATATACTGATAAAGGTGATATATATAAGGTAGAACTTATTACCGATTTACAGGATGGTACAATCACCTTCTATACTCAAGGAACATTTACCGATTTATGCCGTGGTCCACACTTGCCCGATACTAGCTATATCAAGTCGGTTAAACTATTAAGCATTGCTGGAGCGTACTGGAGAGGTAATGAGAAAAACAAGATGCTTACCCGTATCTATGGTATTTCATTCCCTCAAAAGAAGCAGCTTGATGAGTATTTAGTATTGCTAGAAGAGGCTAAAAAGCGTGATCATCGTAAGATTGGTAAAGAACTTGAACTATTCACTTTCTCCCAAAATGTTGGACAAGGTTTGCCATTATGGTTACCTCGAGGTACACAACTACGCGATAAACTTGAGCAATTCCTTAAGAAAGTTCAGAAGCAGCATGGTTACGAGCAGGTAATCACTCCACATATCGGTCAAAAGGAACTTTATATAACCTCAGGTCACTGGGCAAAGTATGGCAAGGATAGCTTCCGACCTATTACTACACCTCAGGAAGGGGAGGAGTTTATGCTTAAACCGATGAACTGCCCTCACCATTGCGAGATTTACAAATCGAAGCCACGTTCATATAAAGATCTTCCAGTTCGTTTTGCCGAATTTGGTACCGTTTATCGTTACGAGCAGAGTGGCGAGTTGCATGGTTTGACAAGGGTTCGTGGATTTACTCAGGATGATGCCCACCTTTTCTGTCGTCCCGATCAGGTTAAAGAGGAGTTCTTAAAAGTTATCGATATTGTACTTTACATCTTCAAAACGCTTAATTTCTCTGAGTTTACAGCCCAGATTTCATTAAGAGATCCTAATAATAAGGAGAAGTATATCGGCTCTGACGAGAATTGGGATAAAGCGGAGCAGGCCATCATTGAAGCTGCAAACGAGAAAGGGTTGAAGACTGTTACCGAACTTGGTGAGGCTGCTTTCTATGGTCCAAAGCTCGACTTTATGGTTAAGGATGCAATTGGACGCAAATGGCAGCTTGGAACTATTCAGGTTGATTATAACCTACCTGAAAGATTCCAACTAGAGTATATCGGTGCTGATGATAAGCGCTATCGTCCAATTATGATTCACCGTGCACCCTTCGGATCTATGGAACGTTTCGTTGCAGTGTTAATCGAGCATACAGGAGGAAAATTCCCTCTTTGGTTAACCCCTGAACAGGCAGTAATTTTACCAATTAGCGAAAAATATAACGATTACGCAAAAAAAGTTTTGAATTTCCTAAATAATTCCGATATTCGCACGCTGATTG
>CAYMII010000068.1:0-4538 GCA_964390565.1 uncultured Rikenellaceae bacterium | reverse complement strand
AATTTTTACTAAAAGTATTAGTATGAAGAGCATTCAAGTATCCAAGAATAGGGTAAGAGAGTATTTAGCTGAGAAATTGGCAAAAAATGTACTTCAATCCGAAATTAGCGATCTAGTTCTTGTTCTTCGATTCAATGCGCTTGGTGGTTTTGAGTTCTTATCGGATGAGGATCTTTTTGAAAACCTTATTGTTGCTATCCCCGAATTGGATCTTCTGCAATTAGCTAAAAGCGATGATAACTACTTGTATCTTGGTGTAAAACCTCAAAACAAAGAGGAGGAAGATGATATTATAATCGATATCCAGAAGATTTTACATATTGTATTCTAGGCATCTTCTAAGGTATTTTTTATCTCCAATTTAACATCCTTTCCACTTTATTGTTATTGCATGTATATTTGTGCATTCTAATATTATTATATGAACAATTTCGATTTTTATAACCCTGTTAAAATTCTTTTTGGCGAGGGTAAGATTAGCCAGCTTGCTAATGAGGTTCCAAAAAATGCGGTAATACTTGTAACCTATGGTGGCGGTAGCATAAAAGGGAATGGAATTTATGATCAAGTAATGGCTGCTTTGGCTGGTTTCAAGGTTTTTGAGTTTGGAGGTATTGAGCCAAATCCTCGATATGAAACTCTTATGAAAGCGGTTGAAATGGTAATCAGCCAAAAAGTAACCTTTTTACTTGCTGTTGGAGGCGGTTCGGTACTCGATGGTACAAAGTTTATTGCTGCTGCATCGCGCTTTAAAGGTGAGCCTTGGGATATCCTAAAGAAGGGTGCAAAAGTGGAAGATGCTTTACATTTTGGGACTGTCTTGACTTTACCTGCAACTGGTTCAGAGATGAACTCTGGAGGTGTAATTACACGTGAATCTACAAAAGAGAAACTTGCTTTCGGAAGTCCTTTGTTATTTCCTAAATTTTCGATACTCGATCCTACAGTAACCTATTCATTGCCCAAGCATCAGCTTGCAAATGGGATTATCGATGCTTTTATACATACCACTGAGCAGTATTTGACATATCCATCCAATTCACCTATTCAAGATAGATATGCCGAGAGCATTTTAAAAACGCTTATCGAGATAGCACCGCAGGTGCTAAATAGTTCCGATGATTATCAAGCACGTGCAAACTTTATGTGGAGTTGTACAATGGCCTTAAATGGATTGATAGGAGCAGGTGTTCCATCCGATTGGGCAACCCATATGATTGGACACGAGCTAACCGCATTCTTCGGCCTCGATCATGGCGTTACGCTAGCAATTGTTCTTCCTGCATTACTTCGCGAGATGAAAGACGATAAGCGCGAAAAACTTCTTCAGTATGGTAAAAACGTATGGGGAATAGA
Organism: uncultured Rikenellaceae bacterium; assembly: GCA_964390565.1. Lineage (GTDB taxonomy): Bacteria > Bacteroidota > Bacteroidia > Bacteroidales > Tenuifilaceae > UBA8529. The sequence continues at coordinate 3,182 of CAYMII010000068.1, read as the reverse complement.
GACAGGAACAGAGGATAATCGCATAGATGAGGCAATAATCAGAACCGTTTCGTTTTTTAACTCATTAGGAGTTAAAACAAAACTTTCTGCATACGGAATAAATGGTACTCAACTTACACCTATTTTTGAACGATTCCAAGTTCGTCAGTGGAAGCTTGGCGAACGCAAGAACATAACTCCAAATCGTATTGAGATTATTCTAAAAAGCGCTTTGTAATTTACTACTCAATATATAAAAGAAGAAGGCGGCAAATAGCCGCCTTCTTCTTTTGGTTTAGATTTTAATGGGTTAATACTTCCTGAAGTAAACTTGAAAATCTTTCAGGTTAAAATTCTTCGAAAACCCCTCGTCAAGGCTAAATACCCTATAGTACGAAGCGTTGTCTTTCACCGGTGGGATATAGTCGAACTCATAATAGCTGTTAAGCTTAAACTCATGACTACTCTCACACGATTCAGGCGTTTTAACACATTTACATTTATTCATAGGTTTGTTTTAGGGTACTAATCAAAAATCTTTGCCCACTCTTTAAAATTACGCTTTCTCCAATCTCCTTTGTGGTATAAGTAGCTGGCAATTAATGGTAAAACGGTTGTTGCCTCAGCATAAACCATTTGCTCAAATGTTGTATCAACCTTACCCCATGAAGAAGCCTCTTTTAGGGTTGAACTTGAACAAGCACCATCGCGAACATCAGCAACGGTAATCTGAACAGCATATTTATGCATTGGAACATCATATCCTAATATCTCAGCGCAAACAACAGTATCCTGAGTGAAGTTCTTTGGAACGCCACCACCAATCATAAATAAACCGGTAACGTTTGCTTTAATCTTAATCATGGTTAGCTCGCGGAAATCTTTTACTGAATCGATTGATACGTGAGCATTTGGATTCTCAACTTGGTGAACAACCAATCCAAAACCTGCGCTGCTATCGCTGAAAGCTGGGCAGAAGATTGGCACATTGTGCTCGTAACAAACTTGAATTAAAGAATCCTTTTTAAAAGAGTGCTTAACTAGGTATTTTCCCATCTCCTTAATAAACTCGCGTGAGCTGTAAGCACCTGGTTTCATTCCATCAGCAATTGTCTTGATTGTGCCATCGCAGTTCTGAAGCTCTTCCTCATCGATGAAAGTATCATAAATTCTATCGATATATAAATCGCGAAGGTGGTTATCGTCAATGGTTTGGCTGCCTTTGTAATGCTTGAAGCCAAGGGCTTCAAAAAAGTCCATATCAACAATCGATGCACCAGTAGCAACAATACAGTCAATCATCTTGTTCTTAACCATATCAACATAAACCTGCATACAACCACCAGCACTGGTGCTACCTGCAAGGGTAAGAATGTTTGTACACTCAACATCATTAATCATTCGGTCAAAAATATCAGCTGCATAGGCGGTATCTCTCGATGTGAACGACATATCGCGCATAGAGTTGATAATAGGTGTAGCATCAAATGATTTGAAATCAATGTGCTTAATGGTATCCTTTAAAAGGTCTTTCTTCTCCATTTTTAAAAATTTATTTGGTGCAAAAGTAGTTAAATTGTTTCGATTATTTATTTTACCGATTTACCGAACTTATACGAGAGTATCTTATAAATAAGTTTCGTTGCAAGGAAATCTGATGATTTTTCGTTCTTATTTGGGCAAAGCTCAACCACATCGAAACCGACTAAATTCTTACGTTCTATAAGTTTTTTTAAGAATTTAAGAGTTGGATACCACTGTAATCCTCCAGGTTCAGGTGTGCCTGTTGATGGCATAATCGATGGGTCAAATCCATCAAGGTCGATGGTTAGGTAAACATTATCGGTTAGCAAGTCGATGGCCTTATCCATCCATTTCTCATTATCAACAATATCCTGTGCCCAAAAAACACGCTTAGGATCTAAATTTTTCTTTTCGCCAATATCCATGCTGCGAATGCCAACTTGCACAATTGGGCAAAGCTCCTTTGCACGTGCCATAATGCAGGCATGGTTATTCTTTGTTCCCTCGTAGCTATCGCGTAGGTCGGTGTGCGCATCGATTTGTATAACGCTCATATTCTTGAACTTCTTGGCATGTGCCTGGATTACTCCAATGCTAATAGAATGCTCACCGCCAAGGGTAATCAAAAATTTATCTTTATTAAGTAGCGCTTCCGATTTCTTTCTAACGGCCTCAACCATTGCCTCGGGGGTTTTGTTAACCCTAACTGCTGGAGCAGTATAAATACCAATTTTGTAAACCTCGGTATCGGTTTCGATATCGTAAAGTTCCATGTTTGCCGATGCCTCGAGCAATGCCTCAGGACCTTTATCGGCACCCTTAATCCATGTGCTAGTTCCATCGTAAGGAACGGGCAGAATTGCAACTTTTGCTGTTGCCTCTGCGCTATATTTTTTTGGTAAATCGCCGTAGCTGTACATTATTGTTAGTTTTGAGTTGATAAATTGAAACGGAAGCGTATTATTAATGAATTTATATACAGGTGATTAGGTAATTAAGTTTTCGCCTCCAATTTTGCTGCAAGTATAGAAAAAAAATACCTTTTTTCATAGCCTACCGAACAATCAAACAGTGATTTGTTGGAAAATGTTTTGTGCAACAAAAAAGGCCTTCACTTTCGCAAAGACCTTTTTTAACCTAAACCTATTTTTTACCCTATTTGTTTGGACAATTTGAATTTGGGCAGTTATTACTTCTGTTTCCATTACCCATTCCGTTTCCTCGTCCGTTACCCATTCCATTTCCCATACCATGACCCCTTTTCCCATTTTTCATTTTGCCTTGGTGCGAGTTGAAGAACACCTTTTGCTCATCGGTAAGGTTCGATGCAATCTCAATTCGATGGCTAGCATTTGATTTCATAATCTTAGTCTGTAGCGCCGACATCTCATCAATAGTTTTGTTAATTGCATTGATATCAGGCTTTTCAACCGACTGTAAGGTTTTGAGATGTGCTTTCTTTTCTGCTAATTCATTTCTTAAAGGTGTAACTTCTTTCTGGTGTTTAACCTTTAGCGCTTGAATTTTAGTTTTTTGCTCAGCGGTTAAGTTTGGAATACCCCTTTCAAATCTCGCTGAATCTCTCATTGGTCGGTTACCACGCTGTGCATATGCATTGCTAAATGATGTTGCTATTAAGGCTGAAACCATCAGCACCAATAAGCTCTTTGATAGTAATC
>CAYMII010000067.1:0-5580 GCA_964390565.1 uncultured Rikenellaceae bacterium | reverse complement strand
CAATAGTGGCGGTTTTGAGGTTAAAGTTAACTATCAACCAATAACCGGTCCTGGCTTGGTATTCGTTGAAGGCGGTACCTTTATTATGGGTCGCGTTGAGCAAGATTTAATGTACGATTGGAATAGCGTTCCTCGTAGGGTAACTGTTGCTTCATTTTACATGGATGAGACAGAGGTTCGAAATGTTGACTGGAGAGAGTACCTCTATTGGTTAAAAAGGGTTTACACTTCTTACCCTCAGGTTTATCGTAACGCAAGACCAGATACCCTAGTTTGGAGAACGCCAATGGGATATAACGAACCATTCGTAACTAACTATTTCAGGCATCCTGCATACAATGAGTATCCTGTAGTTGGTATTAGTTGGTTACAGGCAAGCGACTATTGCTTATGGCGTACCGATAGAGTAAATGAGATGCTACTCGTAAATGAGGGTATCCTTGAACTCGAACTTAACCAAAAGGATGATGATAACTTCAACACTGATGCTTATTTAGCAAATCAGTATACAGGTACTGTTAAGAAAAACCTTCCAAGCTTAAAACCAGATCAACCAGAAGGTCGTCAAGTATCTTTCGAAGATGGAATTCTTCTTCCTAAATATCGTCTTCCTCTTGAGGCTGAATGGGAGTTTGCTGCATTAGGTCTTATTGGTAATACCTATGAAGAGCGCATGGTTGAGCGTAAAATTTATCCTTGGAATGGTCATACCATCAGAAACCCTGATATGAAAAACCGTGGGCAAATGATGGCCAACTACGTTCGTAGCCGTGGTGACTATATGGGTACTGCTGGTGCACTTAACGATAACAACCCAATTCCTGGCGAGGTTAAATCATACTGGCCAAATGATTACGGTCTATACTGTATGGCAGGTAACGTAAATGAGTGGGTTATGGATGTTTATCGTCCTTTAACTTTCGAGGATATGGAAGAGTTTAGACCATACCGTGGTAACGTATTCAAAACCATCGTAACAAATGATGATGGTACTTATGCTAAAAAAGATAGTTTAGGTCGCCTAAAATATCGCGACGTTACCGAGGAAGAAGCCGCAAATAGAAGAAACTACAACAAATCATACTATGTAAACTATAAAGATGGTGATTTAGCTTCTAGTACTAATTTCTCTGAGGAATCAAAAGAGAATTCTTCAAACAGAATGTACTTTCAAGGTGAAACAAAACGTCAGGATAGAGCAAACGAGGGTATGACAACTCTAATCAATGACCATGTAAGAGTATACAAAGGTGGTGGTTGGAGAGATAGAGCATACTGGCTAAGCCCAGGTACTCGTAGGTTTCTTGATGAAGCATCCTCTACTAACGATATTGGTTTCCGTTGCGCGATGGAAGCAGTTGGAAAACAAGCTGCTGTTGAACGCTAAGAAATGTATTTTAATATAAAGTTTAGGAAACCTCATTAAAAGTGAGGTTTCCTTTTTTAAAGTATATGATAACAATCGAGGATTTATATCAACTTTACAAAAAGAACCCTTTAATTACAACTGATAGCAGAAATGTAGTTAAAGGCTCCATTTTTTTTGCTTTAAAGGGAGAATCGTTTGATGGTAATAAATTTGCCATAGAGGCTATCAATCAAGGTTGTGCCGCAGCAGTGGTTGATGACAAAAGCATTATTCATGAAAAATGCTATCAAGTAAATGATGTTCTTGCAGCCTTACAAAATTTGGCAAATTTTCATCGTATTGTTCTTGGGCTAAGGGTTATTGGCATTACAGGTACAAATGGAAAAACCACTACAAAAGAATTATTAAACGCAGTTTTATCCCAAAAATATAAGGTATATGCCACAAAGGGTAATCTTAACAACCATATTGGCGTTCCGCTAACACTTCTTTCTCTAACTAAAGATATAAATATTGCTATTGTTGAGATGGGTGCAAATCATCCTGGTGAAATTGCGTTTCTATCATCAATTGCAGAACCCGATTATGGGATAATAACAAATATTGGTAAAGCTCACCTTGAAGGATTTGGTTCATTTGAAGGAGTTAAGAATACTAAGGGAGAATTATATAAGCATATCGCCGATAATAATGGGTGCGTGATTTATAACCCTGAAAATGAGATTTTACTTGATTTAATTAAAAGGTATAGACTTGAGGATAAATCTGTTCCTTATGGAGTAGGATTGAAAAAAGCAGAAATCAACAAAAGTTCTGAAACCCCGTTTTTGAGCGTTGATATTGAACTTGATGAAGATAAGAAGGCTTTAATGTCAATAAATACAAATCTCGTTGGATTATACAATTTTGAGAATGTGCTAGCAGCAATTACCGTTGGCCTCTTCATGAATGTTCCCATTGAGACAATAAAAGTAGCCTTGGAGAACTATAATCCTTCCAATAGCCGTTCTCAGCTTGTTAAAACTTCTAAAAATGAGGTAATTCTTGATGCTTATAATGCAAACCCATCAAGTATGGAGGTTGCAGTAAGAAACTTTGCATCGTTTGATAACGCCAATAAAGTAGTTATTGTTGGAGAGATGCTCGAACTTGGTGATTATTCTGCAACCGAGCACAAACGTTTAGCAGAACTAATCAAATCCTTTAACTTTGCTAAAACCATTTTTATTGGACAATCCTTTAAAAATTACTCCGAAGGAGTATTGTTTTTTGAGAACTCTAAACTTTGCGCAGAATACATAAGTAAAAATCAATTCCAAAATGCACTTATTTTGCTTAAAGGCTCAAGGGGGGTGAAACTTGAAATTGTAATGGAGCAGTTGTAGCAGAATTTGAACCTTTTCTAATAAAATGGGTTTATCTTCTAAGAAGATTAAATTTTTAATGAAAAACATATATAAATCAAAAAATGGCAAGAGTAAATAGTATGTTGATGGATCCCATTGTGGGAAAACTGATGGGATTACGTTACAAATCACATCCTTGGCATGGTATCGATATTGGTGAAGAGGCACCCGAGGTTGTTTCATGTTTCATTGAAGTTGTTCCTACCGATACTGTAAAATATGAGGTGGATAAAGTATCTGGATATTTGAGATTAGATAGACCGCAAAAATATTCAAATGTTGTTCCTGCGTTATATGGATTTCTGCCCCAAACATACTCTGGTGATAAAGTAGCTGAATTGTCTCGTGAAAAAACTGGAAACGAAGGAATTAAAGGGGATAACGATCCATTAGATATTTGTATCTTAACCGAAAAGGATATCACGCATGGTGATATTATTGTAAAGGCCAGACCTATTGGTGGATTTAGAATGATTGATAATGATGAGGCAGATGACAAGATAATCGCTGTGCTTAATAAGGATGCTGTTTATGGCAACTATAAAGACATCAATGATTGTCCTCCCCTAGTGATTGATAGACTTAAACATTACTTTCTAACATATAAAGATTTACCTGGAGAGAAACGTAGATGCGAGATAACTCATATCTATGGTATAGAGGAGGCTCATGATTTAATTCGCAGATCAATGGAAGATTATTCCGATAGGTTTAATAACCTTGAATCGATGCTGAAAATATAGAAACTCCTTTCAAAAAATATTAAAGCCTATAGTTGACTATAGGCTTTCTTTTTTAGTAAGAAGAACTGGACAAGAATTGATCGTCCAAGAATCTGTTTATCCTTCCGAGGATTTACTCTTTTTATGGCTTTACGCTTTTTCCTTAGCACTCCAAAATTATTCCAAAAAGTCATATGCGATTGGAAAACGGCATTAAAGAAGCCGAACTTTCCATTAACAAGGTAAGCAAAAGCAGATAGTCCATCGAGAATTAGCCTAATCGGGAATACAACAATAATCCTTCGTTTAGGCAGATTCTTAAAGAGCATATAAAGGCTATTACGATAGTTATAGTAAAGCTTGCGAGGATTATTATTTGGCAGGGTCCCTCCTCCAACATGATAAACCTTAGATGAAGGAATGCACCAAATAGAATGGCCTAAGTTTTTTGCTCGCCAACAAAGATCAATCTCCTCCATATGTGCAAAGAAATCATCGTCGAGGCCACCAACCTCCCAGTAAACCTTTGAGCGGATGAAAAGGCAAGCGCCGCTTGCCCAGAATATCTCGAGTGGAGAATCGTATTGACCTTTATCCTCCTCGATGCTTGATAATATTCGCCCCCTACAAAATGGGTATCCTAAAAAGTCGATAAAACCACCAGCTGCCCCAGCATACTCGAAATGGGTTGGATTATTGAAATCCATAATTTTAGGCATGCATGCACCTGCATTTGGGTTTGAATCCATGAACTGAATAAGAGGGTTTAACCAGCCCTGTGGCACATCAATATCCGAGTTAAGTAAGATGTAATACTCTGCTTCAACTTGCCTTAAAGCAAGGTTATATCCCTTAGCAAAGCCATAATTTAAATCGAGTTGAATAACTTTTACAGTAGGGTAATTATCTTTTATATAAGAAACAGAACTATCTGTTGAACCATTATCAGCAACTATAACTTCAACCCCGTCAATGCTAGAATTATTGATTACGTTGGGTAAGAATTTCTGAAGAAACTTTAGCCCATTCCAGTTTAGTATAACAATTGCAACTTTTGGCATTTATTCAATAGTTTGTCTTACAATTTTATCGCCTTGGCGTTTATATTTCCATCTTCGATGCGACCATAACCAATACTCTGGAGCTTCGTTAATCAGCCTTTCAAGAGCTCTAACATGCATCTCAGTAATCTCATAGGGCTTTGTTTCCTTTGGATTCTCGCAAAGCAATTCAATTTCAACCTCATATCTACCACGGGCAACTTTTCGCATGCTTGAAAAGAAAACGGGTTGATTTGTTTTAACTGCAATTTTCTCAACCCCTAGAAAAACAGGAGTGTCCTGATTCATAAATGTTGTCCAATAACGAATATCTGATTTTGCAGGAGTTTGATCGCTTATAAGACCTAGAAAAAAAAGTTTATTTTGCTGATGATAGGATATTACTGTCCGCAACGTATCTTGCATAGGAACTGCAATAGCACCATATTTTTCGCGGAAATTATTTAAAAACTTCTCCATGCGTTTATCCTCAAGTGGCTTATATACCCCAAGTACAAGATGCTGTAGGTGGTGTCCAAAAAGATTTAGCATCTCCCAATTGGAGTAATGACCAGTCGCAATAATTACACTTTTACCTTTAGGATAGTAGTCTTGTAAGATCTCAATATTTTTGAAATTACACATTTTAATTGCCTTTTTCTTGCTGGCATGAAAAAGATAAAGTGTCTCAAAAAACATATCGCAGAAGTGTTTATAAAACTTCTTCTCAATACTTTTCAGCTCCTCAACTGTTTTATTTGGGAAAGAGTTCTTTAGGTTGAAAGCAACAGTCTTCCTTCTGTACCTAAATATATGGTAAATAAATAATCTAGAGACATCAGACAAAATGAACAATCCCCTTAGAGGTAGCAGGGATATGAGGTATGTAGACACATAAAAAAGATAAAAAGAGATTACGCCCATTGCTCAGAATAATTACTAAAGCATGATATTTTTAACAACACTTTGAAAATCGTTATATACATTTTGATTTGTTGCAACGATTTCCTTCCCAAAAATATAATTTTTTTCGCCACCAAAAT
>CAYMII010000066.1:0-5646 GCA_964390565.1 uncultured Rikenellaceae bacterium | reverse complement strand
GCTTTCGGGAATTGAACAGCCAACAGAAGGAACAATCTTTATCAACGGAATAGACTTCCATAATAATAAAGAAAAACTTGAAGGTGTAATAGGCGTTATTCCTCAGGATGATCTACTTATTGAGGAACTAACCGTTTTTGAGAACCTTTACTATAACGCAAAACTTTGCTTTAAAGATAAAACCGAGGAAGAGCTAGTTGAACTTGTTCACAAAACGCTTAATAATCTTGGCCTATTTGAGCGAAAAGATCTTAAAGTAGGAACACCTTTAAACAAGATGATATCAGGTGGTCAGCGGAAACGTTTGAACATAGCCCTCGAATTAATCCGCGAGCCCTCTATTCTATTTGTTGATGAGCCAACCTCTGGACTTTCATCGCGCGACTCGGAAAACGTAATGGACTTACTCCGAGAGCTAACCCTAAAAGGAAAATTAATTTTTGTTGTAATCCACCAACCATCATCGGAAATCTACAAGATGTTCGATAATATGATGATTCTTGACACTGGTGGTTACATGATATACTATGGTAATCCTGTTGAGTCAATCATGTACTTCAAGCGACTCGATATGCAGGTCAATAGCGAATCAGGCGAATGTCCTACATGCGGTACTGTAAACCCCGAATTAATATTCAATATTGTTGAAGCAAAGGTTGTTGATGAGTTTGGTCGATATACTCCTACTCGTAAGGTTTCGCCTCCCAAATGGGAAGAATACTTTACCGAAAACATCAAACTCGAGAAAGTTCCGGATGAAACTAATCCTCCTCCAAAGTCGCTTAACATCCCTTCGAGGTTAAAGCAGCTTTTTATCTATACAACCCGTGATTTCTGGTCGAAAGCAAGTAACACTCAATACATGGTATTGAACTTGCTCGAAACCCCTTTATTAGCATTTATACTTGCCTTTGTAATTCGATATATTGCAGATCCAAACTCGAACATCTACATATTTAGGGAAAACGAGAATATCAATATATATATCTTCATGTCGCTAATCGTTGCTCTATTTATAGGATTAACAGTCAGTGCCGAAGAAATTTTCCGCGATAGAAAAATCCTTAAACGCGAAGCGTTCCTTAACCTAAGCCGTTCAAGCTATTTATTCTCTAAAATATTTATTCTAGTTGTACTTTCAGCAATTCAATCGCTGGCCTTTGTACTTATTGCAAATGGAATCTTGGATATTCGCGACATGTACTTCGATTATTGGCTTGTACTATTCTCAACAGCCGTTTTTGCCAATATGTTAGGGTTAAACATCTCAGCTACCTTTAACTCTGCAGTAACCATCTATATTATTATTCCATTGATAATGATTCCGATGATGGTTCTATCTGGAGCTATGTTCACTTTCGAGAAGTTGAATAGAGTTGTTGGTAGTATTAATAAAGTGCCGCTAGTTGCTGAATTCATGGTAACTAAATGGGGTTACGAAGCGTTAATTGTGCATCAGTTCAAGGATAATAAGTTCGAAAAAACATTCTACGACTTAGAGAAGGTAGCTCGAAATGCAAACTATAAAACCGTTTACTATATTCCCGAAGTTGAAAAAAGGTTAAACCAATGCATCGAATTATCCGATAAGAAATCTGAAAACCAGGCAATATTTGAAAATAACCTTGCAGTTATACGCAAAGCAATATTAAAAGAAACAACTAAAGAATCGCCAGAAGTTACGTTCGAATTTAAAGCAGATAGCATAACCCCTATGGCATTTACCGCTGACATGGGCTTCATGGTGCTTGGTTATCTTGAGCAGTTGAAAGAGCATTATACCAAAATCAACGAAGCTGCTGATAGAAAACGTGATAATATCATCAATTATTTAATTGAAAAGGATAAGGATCTTTACGAGGCAAAGCGAAAAGCATACCATAACGAGAACTTGGCTGATTTAGCAACTAAAGCTTTTGAAAAGAATAAAATTCTACAGTATAAAGATGAACTAGTACAACAGTTTGATCCTGTATACCGCGATCCAATTCCAGGTCATATTTTAGATATCAGAACCCATTTTCTATCACCACGTAAACACTTCCTTGGAATGTATTTCGATACATTCTGGTTTAATGTTACAATAATATGGATTATGACCATTGTGTTATATATTACACTTTATTACGAATCGCTTAAGAAGTTTATTGAGCTATTCTCGAAAATTAAGCTCCCAATTTTATCTAAATAAATATTTTTTCTATCTTTACTTGATTGCTTTTATGTAAAATGTCTTATATCCCGGGTTAAACCATGACGAGGAGTTTATTATTTATAATTGTTGTTTTATCAATTTCCTTTTCTTCCTGCAACTCCTGCAAGGAAAAAAAAGAGTTGAGCAAAGAATTTGATATCCCAGATTCCCTTAGAGACGATAACCCTGTCCCTATTTCTCAAGCTGTTATAGATAATATGATTGGGAACATCGCATCGCCAATCGAAACTGCTGCGGTAATAAAAGGGTTAAACATAGGTTTTAACAAAGATTTAATTGCAGACACCAAGTATGCTGATAATTTCAACACCAATTTTCACAAAGCGTTAGGATTAGGCATGTATGGTTGCGATCTTGGGTATCTCAACATGTATGGCAAAACCTCATTAGTAATTGACTATATATCAACTATACGCAACCTTGCGGATGGTATTCAGGTTGGCCAGTTCTTCGATTTTTCTACATTAAAGCGCTTGGCTACCAATAATGAGAATATTGATTCTCTTGTGCTTATATCACAACAAAGCATGACTCGAATCGATAACTATTTACGAGAAAATAATCGTTCAAATCTTAGCATAGTTATTGTAGCAGGTGTTTGGATTGAGGGTCTTTACATCACGAGCATGGTTTCTCAGGAATCGGGTCACAAAAGGATGAGAGAGGCTGTTGGCGAGCAAAAGGAAATCATTAACCTATTGATGCCACTGCTTAATCACTATAAGAAAGATCCCAATATGGCTAAACTTATAAAGGACTTTGATGAGATTAAAGTTCTTTATAGCGAAGTTAAAATTACTTCGGAAGTTGGAGAACCAACGGCTGTTGAAGAGAATGGTGTGCTAACCATTAAATCGAATGATATTCAAACTATCGATCTTAGCGACGAAACCCTTGCCAAGATAATCGATAAGGTAAAAGAGATTCGTGTTAAACTTTTAAAAGGATAATATTTAATACTTATGAAAAATAAGTTCCTGATTTTTATAGTATTTCTTTTTTGTTTGGGCTTTTCGGGAACAGCATTTGCCCAAACAGAGGATGAGCTTGTTGACATTTGCGGGATGATAGCCAAGGATGCACAGTATTTAAAAGATTTCAAAATTCGTTTAGATGCTGGGGATCCCCCTCCTCTGCAACGTTTTTCAGTAATTCTTAAGAAAGATATTAAGTACAGATTCTCAGTTTGTAACTCAAAAGATCTGGAAGGAAAAGTAATTCTTGAGCTTTTTGATAATAATAGGTTAATTGCTACAACCTACGTTATTGCTACTGGTAAAGATTTCCCCTCAATTGATTTCATTTGTACCAAAACAGGTGCCTATCACCTATCATTTAAGTTTAAGGATGGAAAACCAGGGTTAGCTGTAGGCTTGTTGTCTTTAGTAGATACTCAATAAAAAATAGATATTACAGAAAGACCCGACTTAAAGTCGGGTCTTTTTTATTTGGATTCAACGTTTTGAACCATTTGTTTTATTTGCCTCCAAGTTTCTTCATTCATCTTTGGGCCTACAAATTCAATTACTTTACCAGAAAGAATTGCACCGATCTGTCCACATTTTTCGAGTGCTAAGCCCATTGCTAGCCCATAAATAAATCCTGACGCATACAAATCACCTGCACCTGTTGTATCGACGCTATTTACTTTAATAACACCAACGTTAACAACCTCATCTTTTCTTTTAATCATAGAGCCTTTAGAACCTATCTTAACAACTGCAATATCCGCTATTTTTGCAAGTTCATGAAGTGACTCTTCAGGTGTTTTACCTGTAAACGCCTTTGCTTCCTCTTCATTAGCAAAAACGATATCAACATACTTTTCAATTACCTCTTTTAGGAAATCACGATTAGCCTCAACAACGTTATAGCTCGCTAAATCTAACGAAACCTTCACACCTTTTTGATGCGCAAGTTGCATTGCCTTTCTGATAAGGTTTTGGTTCTGCACCAAGTATCCCTCAATGTGAAAGTAGTTATAACCAACAAACAATTCGGGGGTTATCTCCTCAGGAACCATTTCGATGGCAGAGCCAAGGTATGTTCCAAAGGTTCGCTCAGAATCTTTCGAAATAAAAACAGTAGCTCTTCCGGTTTGAGCTTTACCTTTAAGGAGAATAGGCTCAATTCCGTTTTTAATCATATCGTTTCTGTAATACTCCCCAAACTTATCATCGCTAATCTTACCAATGAATGAACATTTAACACCCAAATTGGCAATCCCATTAATAGTATTTGCAGCGCTTCCACCTGCAGCGACGCTCTGCTTTAAACCTTGTGTAGCATTGGTTGCAAGATTAAGAAAATTCTCATCTACAAGCTGCATACTTCCTTTAGGGAGGTTGAGCTGATTAAGTATACTATCGTTCTCAATGCCGATAAGAACATCAACTAAAGCATTGCCAAGACCTAATACCTTTACCATCGTAAAATTTTTAGATTACATTTTTGTGTAAAATTACCCAAATTGTAGAAATAAAAAAGACCCGAATCGCTTCGGGGTTTGCTTCTCAATAAATGTTTGAACTTATTCCTCCCCAATTAATCCTCTCCTATTGATCCTTAGCCAAATGAGGATAGCAGTTTTTTTACTCCTAAAAGAAAGTAATAATTATTTGAGATCTAATAAATTAATAATATCTATTGATGATATAGTTTACAAAACATTTGTAGGCTTTTTATGAGTTTTGATAAAAGGAGGAATTCCTATTTTTTGATTGAATAGGTCTTTAGTTCTGCTTTATTCTGATGGTTAAAATTTTTTCCTTCTTTTATTGGAATTTTAATCTTTACTGAACCAGAAATTGCCCCTATTCCTGAACCTAGCAATGTAAGAGGCGGTCCAATAATCGCTAATACATCTGCCTTGGAGAGTCTAATAGTGCTACCTTGTTTACCATCACTTGAAGTCAATACTAAAATACTGGCAGTTAACAAGCCTGTTGCTGCTCCAATAAGCATCGATCTCCCAACATTATTATTTCTTCTAATTTTTATTGATTCTATTTCCTGAAAAGCAATGGTCTCAGTCTTGATATTTTTACTTAAATAATCACTTTTGTTAAATGAGTTTGAGATTACAATTGAAGAGTCACTAACATCATATAAAACACCATTGATTTTTAGAGATTCGCCTTTTAGATGAACCCAGGCTCTATAAATTTTTAAACTTTGCCTACTTACCTGAGCAGAGCAATTAAAAGAAAACATCAACAACACTATTATTGACGACCTAATAATTTTCATAGAGCCCTTTAATAAATTTATACTCTCTTTTTGTTTGATAACCAAATTTATCAATAAACTAGTTGTAAATCAATTTTTAAGAAGAGTATCTAGCTGGGCAACGGTTATGTATTTTTCAAAACAAAATCAAATTTGAATAATTAAAGTTTTGAGTTATTTCTACAAAAAAAGCCCCGAATTAC
>CAYMII010000065.1:0-6390 GCA_964390565.1 uncultured Rikenellaceae bacterium | reverse complement strand
TTTTTCTCGGGTAAGTATAAAGCTAAAACAGTATACCGCGATAACTCAAAGTTCGATTTCAAGGTAACATTTGAACGAGATGAAAACACTTTTAAAAACTTCAAACTTTCGAGTATCGATAAATTTGGGGTTAACCTATATAACCAAACAGCAAATACAACCCAGGAATTACCTCAACTACCCATTTCGAGTTTGAAAAGGAGTGGTCTATTTATTGGATTTTCAATTGGAAGCGGATTAACATCATATAATAACTCCAACTTATCAAATAATTCTATACTAAGCTGGAAGCAACAAGGCAAACTAGCACTGGCTGGTGATGTAAATGCCACGTGGTATTTCAATAAAAGAATTGGATTTAAGTTTGGAGTTGGATACTTACGCTATTCAGCCAATACAAATCTTAATGGGAAATTTCGTAACACCCAATACTCAACTGATATTAATGGAAACTCATACCAGTTAGATATTACCGCCAACTACGACTCTCTTCAGACTTTTGGCTATTTATCGATACCCATTTCATTAGTTTTTCACAGCAATAGCAATCCAGAGAAATGGGGATTCTATGCCGAAGCAGGCTTGATCGCATCTTTCAACATCAATTCAACCTATAAAACCACTGGTAGCTATGCAACAAGTGGGTTTTATGAGCAATATGCTGTTCCAGAACAAATCAATGCAAATCCAGCATTGGGGTTTAGGTCTCGCTCAAATATCGATAGCAAGGGCAAGTTTGAGTCATCACCTATCTATTTTGCGCTAAAAACATCAATTGGCATCTCATACCCTATTAACTATTTTACAACCATTTACTTTGGACCCGAGATGATTTGGGGGCTAACAAATATTTCAAAAGATAATACCTATACCGATGGATTCGGCAATACATCATCGGCTAAAAAAATTGGATTATCGAAATATGGTATTAAGTTTGGGATTAGCTACAAATTCTAGTTTAAGAACAATATGTATATGAAGATGAGATATTTATTAACATCGCTTTTAATCAGCCTTTTTATTTCAGTGAGCGCTCAAGAGCCAACCAAAACAGCTGCAAGCAGCAAAGAGGCAAAAATTGTTGATGAGATCAACCTATCCGATGCCGATATTGAGGTATTCAAAGAGCAAACCAAACAGAAAGTTGATGAGTTTCAACAGCATATCATTACCATTGGCAGCAAGGATCAACCTGCCGAAAAGCGCAATATGGCAGAGAAAGAAGCGTTAAAACTTTTCTTTAAAGGTGCCGAGATGCAAACCTCAGTAATCTCTCCTGATGGCTCGGTAGCAATACAATCTCGCCCAATGGAGAAATACCTTGCCAGATTAAAATCGCTACCTTTTACAGCAGTTGTAATCAAATTCTACGATCTGGTTTATATATCAAGCTTCACCAAAGGGCCTGATGGTCGTTACTACTCTTCAGCAACAGTTATTCAGGAATTTACAGGCTTTACAGGCGATAACATTTCCTATAAAGATGTTACCAAAAAGGAAATAGAGATTGTGATTGATCTTGTTGAGGATAAGTTCTTTAACGAGAAGAAATGGAAAGTATTCCTTGGTAACATCAAAGCCACCGAAACGAAGAAAGTTTAACACATGAAATTTGCCCAACTCCAATATATCCTTTTGCTGCTTATTGTTTCTACAGGTAGTTCATATGGGCAGCAAAAGGATATTCTTAGCAATACGCTAATTACTCCAAAGGAGTATTACCTTCAAGTAAAGCAGTTTGGCGAGTTTATCGATAGATTTAACTACATGAGCGATTGGAGAGGCAACCTAATAACCGATGAGTTTAAAAAGGCTGTCCCACGTAGAAACTACATTTTATATCTAGTTAACAACGAAGACTCTAGGTTAATCCATCCAAAAGATTCATCATTCAGGGCATTATGCAGTGATTTCATTGCTTTTATCGATGATGCGAAAAATCCTCAAACCATCAACCTTTTCAGTGGCCAGGTTAAGGCATATGTTGATGCTCAGATTTTGTATAAAGGAGTAAAAAAGAATGCAAAGCTCGAGCTAATACCCGAGGTGCTTCCAGATCGTTCCGCAAAGTGGGTAATCAATAGTGTTGAAACAGACTGCTTTTCTATGAACTCAGACAGTCTCCTGAAGCATTTCATTGCGCCAAATAGCCACGAGACGAACTTTATCAACATAAAAAAACTTACTAGCGTTTCGGACCCTACCTATCTCCTATCAAAATCAACAGCATCAACGTTGCTTTTTATAAATGAGATTGAAAAGAGAAACATCACAATAAATAACACCGAAAAGATTACTTTTCGCATCTCTTTTACAGGATGGGAAATTGTAGTTGAAGAGTTTGTAAGATCAACAAACAACTCTGGCTGGCTAATTAGCGATATAAAAAGATTATAATCTACCTAAAACCCACCGAAGCGTACCCAACCCAGTGCCTGATTGTGGCAATGGCGGTTTTCCCCATTCGTAAATCATCAACGGGTAATGGTTTGTGGTCGATACTTGTGGAATAACCAATATAAGATCCAATTAAAGGCTCGCCTTTAACTTCATCGTTTAAATTCATTGCAGTCATTAAGCCTAGCGGAACGCTATATCTGCCACACCAAGTCCACTTATACTCCTTGTAATTATTGGGCTGGACAGTATTGTTTATGAATAGTTGAATTTTCTCTAAGCCCATATCGCCAACTAGGCAGCTATCGATTATCCCATGCTCATGAGCAACAGCCTTTTTATAGCCAAGGCTATCAACACCAAAAGGGGCCATATTCTTACCGCCCCAATCCTCATCACCGTAGTGAACTGCATCGGTAGTGATAAGCAATGCTAAATCCCTTCCCCACTCCATATTGTGGGTTTTCATCGATTGAACAATAGCAGAGGAAAGTGACTTTGAGATCTCGCTCATACGCTCGCTATCCATAAAAGGAACCAGAATCGAAACGATCTCAAAATCGCGATTAAAATGCTGTACGAAGGGTAGCATGCTCTCAACAGAATGTTCTAGTTCTTGCAAACTATCATTAACCTGATAAAGTTCCTTTGGCATATTTGCCATCAACTCTTCTCGAATTGATGAAACTTTAATATTCTTATAAGGTCCATGCCAATGCGAAAAGCTATCAAAAACTATCTGATCTGCCACATTTATTTGCCGTGCTTTATGGGCAACCCCCAAAATAATAACCGTTTTAGCCTTTAGATTCTTTAGCAAAGCAGGATATTGCCAGCTAGCATAGGTATAATCGTCATGTGGGCAAATGGCAACTCGCCAAGCAGCGCTTGGCTCAACATTAATTGCTGATAACTCTTTAGAGTAAACCTTATTAATCCTATTCACTACGGAGTCTACCTGCCAATTGAGATGGGCAAATCCAACGGTATCAACCATTTTACGGACATTACCCTCAACCTTACTAATTGGGTTTGTATTACAACTTAGCATCAAAATACAGATGAATGCGAGGTTGAGCATACTTATTAATCTATTCATATAGTAGGAATTATTATGAGTAAAAGAAATCAATCCAAAGTTAGGAAATAGGCAATTCGTAACATAAAAAACTCATTTTTTATTACCTTTAAACAATCAACCGATTGCACCAAAAAATGGAACCGATTTACAACCCTCAGCTTGATCTAGCATTTGATTTTGTCCAATTTACAAACAAGAATATATTCCTTACAGGCAAAGCGGGTACCGGAAAAACAACCTTTCTACACAACCTTAAACTCAAATCGCCCAAACGAATGATAGTTGTTGCACCAACAGGTGTTGCAGCAATAAATGCGGGGGGTGTTACAATCCATTCATTTTTTCAACTACCCTTCGGACCATATGTTCCTGTTCAGAAGAGTTCTGAAAACCCATTTCACGAATTCGAGGATAAAACTTCATCGGAGGGCATAAAACGGTTCAGCCGCGAAAAAATCAACATCATCAAAAGCCTTGACCTACTTGTCATTGATGAGATAAGCATGGTAAGAGCCGATATTCTCGATGCCATTGATGAGGTGCTTCGTAAATACAAAAATCGTTTCGAGCCCTTTGGAGGAGTTCAGCTCCTGATGATTGGCGACCTACAACAGCTTGCTCCCATTGCAAAGGAGTATGAATGGGGTATTCTAAAGGATTACTATGAGAACACCTTTTTCTTTTCAAGCAAATCCCTTCAAAAAACACGATACATCAGCATTGAACTAAAACATATTTATCGCCAAAGCGACTACCATTTTATCCAAATACTTAATAAAGTTCGCGAGAATATACTCGATGATGAAACGCTGAAAGAGCTGAATAAAAGGCATATTCCCAATTTCGATCCGCATGACGATGAAGGCTATATCACGCTTACCACGCATAACTACCAGGCTCAGGGAATCAATGAGGCAAAACTGAACAAGTTAAAAGGAAAGGCTGAAACCTTCAAGGCAAAGGTTGATGGAGATTTCCCTGAAGGCACCTACCCAACCGAGTTTGAGCTAACCCTAAAAGTTGGCGCACAGGTTATGTTTGTTAAGAATGATAGCTCATACGAAAAACTCTACTACAACGGGAAAATTGGAACTGTTACCGATATTGATGATGACATCATCTATGTGAAATGCCCCAACGAAAAAAGTGCTATTCCTACCCAAAAAGTCGATTGGCACAATACAAAGTATTCAATCGATTCGGAAACCAAGGAGATAACCGAAAAGATAGCAGGCACGTTCACTCAATACCCGCTGAAGTTGGCATGGGCTATAACCATTCATAAAAGTCAAGGATTAACCTTCGAAAAGGCAATAATTGATGCCAATTCTGCCTTCGCTCATGGGCAGGTTTATGTTGCCCTAAGTCGTTGCAAAACCCTTGAAGGGATGGTTCTTAGTACGCCAATCGCAAATAAAAGTATCAAAAGCGATTCAACCGTTTCCCAATTCGTTCATGATATTGAACAAAATCCTCCAAAAAAAGAACTTCTTGAGGATTCCAAAAAAGAGTATGAAAAAACATTAATCCTTGAGCTTTTCGATTTCAATGTTATCCAAAGGCGCTTGAGCTACCTGATAAAACTACTAAACAACCATCAGGAGAGTTTTCATCGAACCGTTAGCGATCCTTTTATCAAAATGGATTCTGCCCTTAAATCTGAACTGGTTGAAATTTCAGAGAAGTTCAAAATCCAAGTTCAACAGCTATTAATATCTGAATACTCTGCTGAAGAGAACAAACCTCTACAAGAGCGTCTTATAAAAGCCAATAGCTACTTCTCCGAGAAAGTTGAATCTATAATTATCAATGCTTTAAATGAAATAGCTGTTGAAACCGATAATAAAGCGATTAGAAAGCAAATTACCGATCAGATAGATCGCCTAAAAGAGGAATTCTCTGTTAAACTGAAGTGCTTAAAAAGTTGCCTAAATGGATTTAATACCAAAGATTATCTTGATACTCGTGCTAAAGCAGCAATTGAAAAGGTGGAGCAAAAAACTAAAGTTAAAAGTGAGCACTCAATAAATCAAAAAAAATCATCAGAGCCATACGCTACTTTAAAGGCTTGGCGTGATGATAAAGCCGATGAGCTAAACGTGGCACAATACCTAGTTCTTCCACAAAAAACTTTGCTTTTACTCGCAAATCAACTGCCTTACAATCTTGCAGAACTTAAGTCTATTAAGGGACTTGGCAAGAAAAAGATTGAACAGTTCGGAAGTGAAATACTTGATATTATTATAGAATATCGCATTGATAATGGCATCGAGATGCCACAAACAGAAGCTGAGTTAATACCATCTAAGAAAATCGAGAAAATTGACACAAAGAAAATCAGCTTCGAACTTTACACAAAAGGAAAATCTATTGATGACATTGCAAAAGAGCGCAGCATGTCGAAAATGACCATAGAGGGCCATATTGCACATTTTGTTGGTACAGGAGAAATAGATTTAACCAAATTAATTTCACAAGACAAAATCGACCTAATATCCAATTACTTTATCATCAATAAAACAAAGTTGCTTTCCAACGCAAAAGAAGAATTAGGCGATAAGGTTAGCTACTTTGAACTGAAGCTCGTTTTAAAACACTTAGAGTTTAAGAGTGACATTGATTGAGCCATCGTTAAAAAAAACATTAACGCTTCCTAGAAGGTTTTTTTGTGGGGATAAAGAGATTACCTGCGGTGATCTCTTAGGGGGTAAATCCAATGAAAAGCCTTCACGCTTCGCGCGTGTTGTCTTTTTTATTTGGCGTTGACTTGCAAGCCAGCTTGCGTCAAGCCAAATAAAAAAAGCCTTACTTTTTCAAGTAAGGCTTTTCATTGTCGGGGTGGAGAGATTCGAACTCCCGACCCTCTGGTCCCAAACCAGATGCGCTAACCGGACTGCGCTACACCCCGAATT
>CAYMII010000064.1:0-7365 GCA_964390565.1 uncultured Rikenellaceae bacterium | reverse complement strand
CATTTGGAAAATACTCTTGGGTTTTGTTTACAGCTAAGTCTATTTCGAACAAAAGCTGCTCAAAGTGATGAATGTGCCCGCGTTGCCCATCGGAATGCCCATGCCCAATATGATCCCAAGTAACAAAGCCAAATCCTTTATCAACAAATTTTTCGGCCCAAGGGAGATATCTTTTAGAGTGTTCGCCATGCCCATGAACCAGCACTATAATGGCTTTTGGAGTTGTTTCGGGTGATAAATACCAAGCAAACAGCTTATGGTGACGTGGAGTTACCCAAAGGCGTTCAACAGGTGCCATAATATTCGAAATTTACTGCCAATATAGTAAATTAAGAAATACTGAAGGTTGAATAATAATAGATTATTAGCTAGATGATTATATGGAATTTTTGGATTCTGATCGAAAATCGCTCAACAACCACCCATATTCGACTTAAATTTTGTAAAGCCAGCGCGTAAAATTGGACTCGTATTAAAAACTCGTTTAAACTCATCCTCGGAAATTTCCGATAGATTCGCACCACTTAAGTTAATTATTTCCTGATCAGGTTGGAGTTCCTTAATGATTGAAAGGGGAATTTTACCATTCCAAGGACAAGCCTCTTGGCAAATATCACAACCATAAGCCCAGCCGTTCAAGGAACTTTTTTCTTCAATCGACAAAGGTGATTCTTTCTCGATTGTCAAATATGCAATGCATTTATTTGTGTTAATCACTCTTGGAGATACAATGGCTTTAGTTGGACATGCATCAATACAACGAGTACAGGTACCACATCTATCCTCAATCTTTTCAACTGTTGGGTTTAGTTCAAGATCGATTATTAGCTCTCCAATGAAAACAAATGTTCCAAATTCAGGGTTGACTAATAGGGAATTCTTTCCAATCCATCCCAATCCGGCTCTCGCTGCCCATGTTTTTTCAAGAACTGGAGCCGAATCAACAAACGCTCTACCCTCAACCATTCCATATTCATTACGAATAAGTTCAAGTAGTTGATGGAGTTTATCCTTTAAAACCTGATGGTAATCAGGGCATAGAGCATACCTAGAAATCCTTGGTGGTTTTGCTGTGATATCTGGATTTCCTGGATAATAGCTGAGAATAACGGAAATTACTGATTTTGCATTTGGAACAAGTTCCCTTGGGTCGAAACGCTTATCGATATTGCGCTCGAGGAAAGACATTTCACCGTTATACCCTTCCGATAGCCAACTCCTAAAATGCGTTTCTTGTTCAGGTAGATGTTCCGCTTTACTTATGCCACAATCATCAAATCCAACTTGAAGGGCAAGGGAGTTGATAGTTAATAGTTGACGGTTGACAGCTTCGTGTCGAGAGAATTCATCGCTCTTATCAAATTGTTTTTCTGCCATCTGTCAACTTAATACTGTCAACATTATAAGAATCCGAGCTGAAGCATAGCCTCTTCGCTCATGCGTTCCTTTTCCCAAGGAGGATCGAAAGTTAAGTTGACAATCGCATCGGTTACACCTTCAACTTTACCTACCTTATCGTGAATCTCTTCGAGCATTTCATCTGCCATTGGGCAGTTTGGTGCAGTTAAGGTCATTGTAACCTTAACTTTTCTATCATCGTCAACATCTATCTCATAGATAAGACCTAGATCATAAATGTTAACGGGTATTTCGGGGTCGAATACGTTCTTTAGAACCTTTACTATATCGGCCTCTATTGCTAGTATATCTCTTTTTGTTTCCATAATCTTAACTATTAAGCTTCGTTTGATAAGCCAATGCAAACATCCTCATCTGCTTAACCATTGCCACAAGGCCATTTGATCGAGTTGGTGAAAGATTCTCCTTTAGTCCAATTTTATCAATAAAATACAAATCAACATCTAAAATCTCCTTTGGAGTTCGCTCGTTAAGCACTTGTATAAGCAAAGCAACAATACCTTTTGTAATAATCGCATCGCTATCGGCTGAAAAGTATATTTTGCCATCTTTAAGGTCAGCATCGAGCCAAACCTTACTCTGGCAGCCTTTAATCAAATAGGATTCGGTGCGTTTCTTTTCATCGATTGGAGGTAAATCTTTACCAAGTTCTATTAACTGTTGATAGCGATCCATCCAATCGTCGAACATGCTAAAATCTTCAACTATTCTATCTTGTACTTCGTTAAGTGTCATTTCTATCTATTTTTGACCTTTGAATTTTGTTTTAATAAACTACCCAAACATCTCTTTAACCTTCTTAACTCCCTCAACTAGCCTATCAATCTCCTCGAATGTGTTGTAGAATGCAAATGATGCTCGAACTGTACCATCAATTCCAAAATGAGTCATAATAGGCTGTGTGCAGTGGTTGCCAGTACGAACCGCAATGCCCATCTTGTCGAGAATCATGCCGGTATCGTATGGGTGAATATTTTCAATTAAAAATGAGATGATAGCCGCTTTATTTTTGGCATTGCCAATAATTCTTACCCCATCAATTGCCTTCAACTTTGAAGTAGCATAGTTTAAAAGTTCAGTCTCATAGTTGGTTGCAGCATCAATCCCAATTGATTTGTAATATTTCAAAGCAGTTGCTAGCCCTGCAGCACCAATATAGTTTGCTGTACCGGCCTCGAATTTAAAAGGCAACTCGTTATAGGTTGTCTTCTCGAACGATACGGTTGCTATCATATCTCCCCCGCCCTGCCAGGGATACATCTCATTAAGTAGCTTCTCTTTCCCATATAAAACACCAATACCAGTGGGTCCGTAGACCTTGTGTCCAGCAATGACATAAAAATCAACATCTAAATCCTGAACATCAATAATTCCGTGCTTAACACCTTGAGCCCCATCTATCAATACAGGAACGTTATGTTTATGAGCTTTTGCAATGATCTCTTTAATCGGATTAACTGTTCCTAAAGTATTTGACACATGTGTAACCGCAAGAATCTTCGTTTTTGGGGTTATTAGCTCATCTAACTTAGATAGAATCAGCTCTCCATTATCATCGAAGGGAAGCACTTTTAAAATTGCTTTCTTTCGCTCGCATAGCATTTGCCAAGGCACAATATTGGAGTGATGTTCCATCTCCGAAACAATTACCTCATCACCCTCATGAACAAAGGTTTCACCAAACGAGAAAGCAACAAGGTTAATGGATGCAGTTGCACCTGATGTGAAAATTATCTCGCTGCTCTTTTTTGCATTGATAAAACTGCGAACTGTTTCGCGAGCCTCTTCGTAAGCCTTGGTCGATTCCTCGCTCAACTTATGCACCCCTCGATGTATGTTGGCATTGATACTATTATGAAAATGATTAATGGTATCTAAAACTACCTGAGGTTTTTGCGTAGTAGCCCCATTGTCGAAGTACGCCAAGGGTTTGCCATAAATCGATTGATTTAGAATTGGAAAATCTTGTCGTATCTTGCTTATATCTAATGACATAATTTTTTTATTAAAAAACTGTTAACTCAAAACTGTCAACAGTGAACTAATCTAGCAGCAATGCATTGGACAGTTATGACATCTCGAAAGTTCACCGCGCAAGCGCTTATTAACTAGTTCGTCAATACGTTCGCGAAGCGGTTCAATGCTAATCTTTTTAACAACATCGTGAGCAAAACCAATCATCAAAAGGAGTTTAGCCTCTTTCTCGCCAATACCTCTAGCTTGCATGTAGAATTTAGCCTCCATATCGAGCTGTCCAACGGTTGCACCGTGGCTACACTTTACATCATCGGCATAAATCTCGAGCTGAGGCTTGGTATTCATCTTAGCATCAGCAGTAAGCAGAAGGTTATTATTCGATTGAAAAGCCTGTGTTTGCTGAGCATCTCTACGAACAAGGATTCGACCATTGAAAGCGCCAGTAGCCTGATCGTCCATAATACCCTTAAAAAGCTCATTACTTGTACAGTTTGGCTTTGCGTGATCGATAAAAGAGTAATTATCGATATGCTGCGTCCTATCAGTTAGATGTAACCCGTAAGAATTGTTCTCACAACCAACATCATCGAGTAAAACGTTAAGGTTGTTGCGAATAAAACCGCCATGCAGCGAAATGGTGTTCGTTGTAACCTTCGAATCCCTTTGCTGATGAACATAGATATGCGATAACTGTGCCGAATCGTTATGCTCATTCTGCATCTTAATCAACTCCACGTTAGAGTTTGGTTTTGCAACCACCTCTGTTACCACATTCGATAAAAACTTTTGAGCGGATAAGGTATGATCGCAAATCACAATACTCGCTTTGCTCGACTCCTCCATCACAACCAAATTGCGATACTGCACAAAAAGGTTCTCGTCAGACATCAACAGGTTGATAATCTGAATTGGTCTATCCATCTCAACCCCCTTGGGAACATAGATAAATACTCCATCTTGAATAAAAGCCGTATTTAGCGCAACTAAGCCTTCGCTTGTATTATCGGCTACGGTGTTGTAGTGCTTCGAAACGATTTCGGGATATTTCACCGATGCTTCGGCCAAACTTCCATAAATAACGCCATTGTCAAGTCTCTTGAGTTTATCTCCTTTTGGTAGATAAAAACCATTTAGAACAAGAGCTAAATCGGTTCCGATTTCAGGGATATCACAACGGAATATATCATCAATCTTAAAGGTTATATCCTTTGGCGAGAAGTACTTCTCAAGATCCTGTGTGAAAAGAGGTTCGATTTTCGAATACTTATACTTTTCGCTCTTTGCCTCGGGTAATCCAAGCAGATTGAAGTTCTCAATAGCGGCTTGACGCCCTCTATTTAAGATTGCAGACGATCTATCGGTAATAAGATCAAGGTTGCTTAGGTAGAGATCTACCAATTCCTCCTTGACCGATATTGTTGTTGTCTTACTCATATCAATTCGTTTTAATGTTAAATAGACAAATGAAGGTGCCTATTCTCCATTTTTAATCCAATCGTAACCCTTCTCCTCCAATTCAAGAGCAAGCTCTTTACCTGCACTCTTCACAATACGTCCGTTATATAAGATGTGTACATAATCAGGAACGATATAATCGAGTAAGCGCTGATAGTGTGTTATCACTATTGATGCGTTATTGGCAGTTTTTAACTTGTTAACCCCATTAGCAACAATACGAAGCGCATCGATATCTAATCCCGAGTCGGTTTCATCAAGAATTGAGAGCTTAGGATCAAGCATTGCCATTTGGAAGATCTCGTTCTTCTTTTTCTCCCCACCTGAAAACCCTTCGTTAACCGAACGGTTGGTAAGTGCTGAATCGATTTCAACCAGTTCCTTTTTCTCGCGCATCATCTTTAGAAAGTCTGCAGGAGATAAAGGTTCGAAACCTCTATATTTACGTTGCTCGTTTACAGCGGCCTTCATGAAGTTTACCATGCTTACGCCTGGTATTTCGATTGGATATTGAAAACTTAGGAATAGCCCTTCGCGAGAGCGATCTTCAGGTGAAAGCTCGAGTAGATTTTTCCCATTAAAAGTAACCTCGCCATGAGTTACCTCAAAGATTTCTTTTCCTGCAAGTACTGCTGCCAAAGTGCTTTTGCCTGAACCATTTGGGCCCATAATTGCATGAACTTCGCCAGCGTTAATTTCAAGGTTAATTCCTCTTAATATCTCTTTGCCTTTTATATTGGCATGTAAGTCTTTTATTTTAAGCATCTTATCGTAAATTATCTTTATAATCTAATTTTCAGTTATTTATCCTACGCTTCCCTCAAGGCTAATTTGCAAAAGCTTTTGCGCTTCAACAGCAAATTCCATGGGCAGTTTATTTAGCACCTCCTTGGCATAGCCATTGATAATAAGCCCAACAGCATCTTCGGTGGATAGACCACGTTGATTGCAATAGAAAATCTGATCTTCACCTATCTTTGAGGTTGTTGCTTCGTGCTCTACTACAGCCGTGGGATTATCTACCTCAATATAAGGGAATGTATGAGCACCACAGTTACTGCCTAAAAGCAATGAGTCGCATTGTGAGAAGTTGCGAGCATTTTCGCTGCCTTTAAGGACTTTTACTAAACCTCGGTAGCTATTATTGCTTACACCCGCTGAAATACCTTTTGATACAATCCTGCTTCGAGTGTTTTTCCCAATGTGGATCATCTTTGTCCCAGTATCAGCCTGCTGATGATTATTTGTAACAGCAACAGAATAAAACTCACCATAAGAGTTGTCGCCTAAAAGAATACAACTTGGGTATTTCCATGTAATTGCAGAACCGGTCTCAACCTGAGTCCACGATATTTTGCTATTCTTACCACGACAAATACCGCGCTTGGTTACAAAATTGTAAATACCACCTTTGCCATTCTTATCGCCAGGATACCAGTTTTGAACGGTTGAGTATTTAACCTCAGCGTTATCGAGAGCTACAATTTCAACTACTGCAGCGTGAAGCTGATTCTCATCGCGCATGGGTGCAGTGCAACCCTCTAGATAACTAACATAGCTATCTGCTTCGGCAACTATGAGCGTGCGCTCAAATTGACCTGTATTTTTTGCATTAATCCTGAAGTATGTGCTCAACTCCATTGGACAACGAACGCCTTTGGGGATATAGCAGAAAGAACCATCGCTAAATACAGCACAGTTAAGCGTTGCAAAGTAGTTATCGGTATAAGGAACAACTGATGCTAAATACTTTTTAATAAGATCTGGGTGATTTTTGATTGCTTCGCTCATGGAGCAAAAGATAATTCCATGCTCCGAAAGGGTTTCGCTAAATGTTGTTTTAACCGATGAACTATCCATAACGGCATCAACTGCCACTCCTGAAAGCATTTTTTGCTCATTTAGTGGAATACCAAGTTTCTCGAATGTTTCCTTAAGTTCAGGGTCGATCTCTTCGCTGCTATTAGGATCTTTCTTTCGAGGAGCGGCATAGAAGATTATCTCCTGATAGTCAATTTCGGGGACATTAAGATGCGCCCATTGGGGCATCTCCATGGTAAGCCAGTGCCTGTATGCTTTTAATCGAAACTCGAGCATCCACTCGGGCTCCTCCTTTTTAGCAGAAATCAACCTAACAACATCCTCGCTGAGCCCTTTGGGTATGATATCTGTTTCTATGTCTGTTACAAATCCGTATTTGTAATCGCCCGATGTGACCTCGTCTAATATTTTATCTTGATCGTTAGCCATTTCGTAAAACTTTGTGTTGTTTGTTAATTAACAAACAGAACTATTTAATGTTTGTTGAAAAATGTAATTATCAAATCTAATGTAGAATTAATCTAATTAAGCACAAAGATATTTACTTTGGTTGGATTGGAAAAAGATTTTTAGCATCTCTTTATTAAATAAGGTGAAAATAAAAAACCCCACTGATTTAGTGGGGCTTTTTGCTATATTTTGGTATTATTCTCTTTTAGTCTCAACGTAGAAAAATGGAACGTTTGCCATATC
>CAYMII010000063.1:0-7409 GCA_964390565.1 uncultured Rikenellaceae bacterium | reverse complement strand
TCCTCAATTGTTTTTGCTCTTTGCAATAGTTTGATGTATGATTGTTCAACCTTTCGGCTATTGCTAAGCCTAGTTTCAACATCGATATACTCCTCGGTAACATCCTGCGTTTCGATATTTTGATAGTCAACCTTTTTGGCTATCGATGCTAGCCTTGCAAGCATTTTGTCGAACTGCATGGCCGGTACTTTTATATTGATATTGCTGCTTAGCTGCGATTCGGTGTTCTGCATATTCTCGCTAATAACGTACCCGTTAAAAGCCTTAATGGTTGTATCGATAAGTTTGCGGCTAACGGCAATATTCTCAACCTCAATGTTGATATAGGCTGTTTTAATTATTTTTTTATCAATCGTTGCATTACCTCCTGTTTGAGATGGTGGGGCAGGTGATGCTATTACCTCTTTTAAAGCATCAGTCGCCTCAAATTCAGAACTCATCTTGCTCATCACCTGATTGTTCTTATTCGATTTACAGCTTACTGTAAATGCTAAAAATAGGAGTATAGCTATAATTCCA
The DNA here is from genome assembly GCA_964390565.1 of uncultured Rikenellaceae bacterium. GTDB lineage: Bacteria > Bacteroidota > Bacteroidia > Bacteroidales > Tenuifilaceae > UBA8529. Next base: position 6,890 of record CAYMII010000063.1, on the reverse strand, counting down.
TTTCTCATAATCTTGCTAATTAATTGGTTATAATATTTGAAGATAAAGTAGTCAAATCAATTACCCTGATGTAACTCTGCAACCCTGCAATTCTTTAACTCTGCAACACTGTAACTCTGAAACGTTTAAACTAATCGAGGAATCAATCCCCTAATAGATCATCAGTTATAACCTTTACTTTTACTCCTTCCACATCAACTATATCTCCTGGTCGAATTTTTGCTCTGCGACGAGTTTCGATAAACCCATTAACTTTCACCAAACCATCATCTACCATAAGGTGCGCCATACCTCCTGAATTTGCTAATCTAAGCGCCTTAAGAAGTTGGTCGAGTTGAATATATTCCTCTTTAATTTTAAATGTTTTCATTTAAATTAATTTATGTCAAGTTACAAAAAAACCACCCCGAAGAGTGGTTTTTATTTAGAATATATGATTTGTTATTTTGCAATTCTTTCAAGCCATTTTAGCATAATCCACATCGTTAACATCGATATTATACAAGCAACTACAAAAATTGTCCAAGTTAATGAAAGTGATATGTTTGTGTAGAATATTGCCCCGATGAATAGCAAAGAGTTTCCAACAGCTGTAGCACATAACCAAAGCCCTTGCATCATACCTTGATATTTTGGAGGAGCAACTTTTGATACAAAGGAAATACCCAGTGGAGAAATAAATAATTCAGCAATTGTAAGAATTAAATAAGTACCAATGAGTAGGAATGGGGTTACTCGTTGAGCATCTGGAAGACCACCCATTTCTGTAATAGTACTTTTACTTGGAAGTCCCATAGAACCAACTGCCATTAAAACGTAGGCTGTTGCAGCAATACCCATACCAATAGCTATTTTTTTAGGGGTAGATGGTTCTAAACCTCTAGCTCTTAATGCACCAAATACTGCCATTACAACTGGCGTAAGGAATACAACAAAGAAAGGGTTGATCGATTGGAAAAGCTCTGCTCCTCTAAGTGTTGTAAATCCCAAATTGATATTAATGTTACTTAAATTAGTATAATCTTTAGCAAAAAAAGTTAAGGTTAATCCATTTTGATGGAACGAGAACCAGAAAAAGATAACAACGGCAAATACTGCATATAGTGCATAAAGTCGTTGTTTAACTTCTTTAATATCCATTTCTGTGGCGGATGAGCCAGCAGCCTTTGATTTATTAGATGGATCAGGGAATTTACTTTTGTTTGTTAAGTAGATAACTAATGAGATAATCATTGCGAAAATTGCTACACCAAAAGCATAATGGAATCCTGTTGCAAAAACATTTAAATACTCTTTTGCAAAGGTTGTTAAATCAGTACCTTGAAAACCAACTGAAGTTGCTAGTTCTTGAAGACGAATTGCAGCCTCTGCTGAAATTTTACCTCCCAAATGTTCATGGCAAAGTGTTGGGAGATCTGGATTGTATTGAAACCCATGCGAACTAACCCACCAGTTTCTAACACCTACAGCAGCCAGAGGAGCAAATATAGCACCTACATTAATAAACATATAGAAAATTGAAAACCCTGAGTCGCGTAATTTTGAGTATTCAGGGTTATCATACATTTGACCTACTAACGCTTGTAGGTTACCTTTAAATAATCCATTACCAAACGCTATAACAAATAATCCTAAGCAGGTCATTGTTAAATAGAATGCAAAAGAATTGGTAGGAACAGGTGTTTGGGTTGGAATAGCAATTAAGAAATAACCAATTGCCATTAAGATAAGACCGATTAGGATCGTTCCTTTGTAATTTCTTGTTCTATCAGCGATTAAACCGCCAACAAAGGCTAGGATATAAATTGAAAAGTAAAAGATAGAATAGATAATACCTGAGTTGGTTTCATCTAAGCCGAATTTTGACATTAAAAACAACGATAAAATAGCCATCATTGTATAAAAGCCAAAACGTTCGCCCATATTTGCTAGCGCTGCCGCGATTAATCCTTTAGGGTGATTTTTAAACATAGTTTATTGGTTTTTGTGGGTAATTATTTAATTGTACTTTTTTTTCCAAGTTGACAAATATAGAAAAAAAATCAAGTCGAACGTTTTGATACCCTAAAAGTAATAAAGCTTATTTAGTATCGATAAAATATTTGTAAAAGCTTATATTTGCTTAGAAGTAATAACCCTTTATGAAGTTTTTCGCAACATCGCAAATAAAAGAAATTGATAGGCTAACTATCGAGAATAAGCCTATTTCATCCATCGATCTTATGGAACGAGCTGCGGGTAATATTTTTTATTGGTTCCTTCAGAATGTTAAATCGAATCAAACGGTTGTTATTTTTGCTGGTCATGGCAATAATGGTGGCGATGGACTAGCTTTAGCACGAATGCTTATCGAAGTTGGCTATTCTGTTGATGTTTTTTTACTCAAAACATCGACTCTTTCTCCCGATTGCCTTGAAAATTTCAATAGACTCAAAAGGCAAAGTATTGTAGAAGCTCAAATTATAAATGGTGAAGAAGATTTTCCAAAAATAAAATCTGATTCTATAGTTGTTGATGCGCTTTTTGGCTCGGGTTTAACTCGCCCATTATCAGGAATTGCTGCATCACTTGTTAATCACATCAATTTAAGTAATGCAAAGGTTATTTCCATTGATATTCCTTCGGGATTATTAGGCGAGGCCAATCCTTATCCAAACACAAATCCTATCATCAAGGCTTCAAAAACGCTTACGTTACAATTCCCAAAACTCAGTTTCTTTTTTGCTGAGAACAGCAAGTATACTGGTGATTTCATCATCCTTCCAATAGGATTAAGTCAATTTGCCATTGAAAAAACAGAATCAAATTATCATTTTGTTGATATAGATGATGTTAAGGCTATTTATAAACATCGCGAAAAGTTTAGCCATAAAGGAGTTTTTGGACATTGTTTAATTATTGCTGGGAGTAAGGGAATGATTGGTGCTGCTATGCTTGCATCCAAATCATGCATAACGGCAGGAGCAGGGCTTGTTTCAACGCATGTTCCAAAGGTTGGGTATTCAATCTTGCAGCAATCAGTTCCCGAAGTTATGGTTGATGAGGATATTGATGAAAACTTCTTTACCGATATCGCTTCAATCTCAAAATATTCTGCAATTGCAATTGGTCCAGGTTTAGGAAAATCGCCCAAGACTATTTTAGGGCTATCAAAACTCTTAGATAAAGTTGATAAACCATTAATAATCGATGCCGATGGGTTAAACATAATTGCTGAGAATCCTGAACTTTTGAATAAACTGCCACAAGGAACTATTATTACACCTCATCCAGGCGAATTTGATCGTCTATTTGGTAAATCTGATTGTGGATATGATAGGTTAATTAAGGCGGTTGAGTCTTCTGCTAAATATGGCATTGTCATTGTATTGAAGGGTGCATACACTCAAGTTATTTGCCCAGATAGTCATGTTTACTTTAATTCAACAGGAAACGCAGGAATGGCAACGGCTGGTGGTGGCGATGTTCTTACCGGTATGATTGGATCTCTGCTTGCACAAGGATATGAATCAACATCTGCAGTTATATTTGCAGTATACCTACATGGACTTGCTGGAGATCTAGCCGCAAACAAATTTGGTGTTGATGCGTTAATCGCATCAGATATCATCGATAACATAGGAAATGCATATAAATTAATTGATATATAAAACAATGAAATGTCCATGTAATAAATTATACCAAAAGCAATGATTAAAATACGGACATTCCATCTGAGTCTTCTGTAGAGGATACTTAAATTGCAAGATGTATATCATTGATAAATTGCCATATAATAAATTTAAAACAGATGAATAAAAAACTTATTGTAATAGTAGTAGTTGCACTATTTGTTTCGTGTAGTAAAAAACCGATTCAAGTTACTCCTGTTGAGAGTACTACTACTTTAAACACCAACGGTTTGGTTTATTCCTTGCCACGCACCGTAATTAGAGTAAAGGTTGATGCTATTAAAACTGTTGTTGTTCCTGGACCATATAGCCGTTTTGCTCAAAAATACTTAGGAATTGCAGATGTTCCATCAAAGAAAATTGAGGAATGGAAGATCGCTAACGTTGAGATTAACTCTGTTCTTGAATCAGATCCTTCCTCTTTATTTGCAGCAACACCAAGCAAAGACTCTAAAATTGATTTTTTGAAGATTTGCCAAAACGGGCTTATTATTCCAATTTCGGGTTTTGGCGTTAATGCCATTAATAACGTTAATATTAAGCCAACTGAGGTAGATGGGAAAGTAACCTTTACAGATCTCTCAACTTCACCGTTCATTGCTGCGGAGAAGAATACTATCTATTCAAGAGTTATGAAGGATAGCGTTTTCGTTCGTGTTCCAATTCAAAAGGAGATGATTGTTGAGAAGAATATTGAGGAGAAGGCTCGCGATGCTGCCGATTACATTTTTTTGCTTCGCAAACGTCGCTCCGATTTCCTCTCCGTTGATGCCGACCATAACCTAAATGGCGAAGGCCTAAAAATTGCTTTGGATGAGATTACTCGATTGGAGCAGGAGTATCTTAGTTTATTTATTGGTAAATCTTTTACCGAATCAGCTACTCACCAATTTGAGTATATACCAACCGAAGCCGATGGTGAGTCTACCATTATATTTCGATTATCAGCAACAAAAGGTGTTTTGCCATCTTCCGATTTAAGTGGTAATCCGTATCTTCTAAAGTCAACGGTCGAAACTTTGCCTAACACATTTAATACATTCTTTCAAGGTTTGAGTATTGAAAAAGAGAAGCCAATAAAGGAAGTAATCTACTATAGGGTACCAATCACTGCCGTTTTTAGCATTTCCGATGGCAAAAACGAATTGGCAAATCGCCGAATTTCTGTTTGTCAATATGGTAAGATTGTGCGAATGCCATTAAATATGGTAGTTAAGGATTCCGGATTGATAGAATTCCAACCTAAGTAAATGAAAAGCCCCTCATCAGAGGGGCTTGTTTGTTATTTTTTGAGGTTGCTTACAAACTTAGCTTTAAAATCTTCCCATTTAGTTGTTTTGTAATGATCCTCACCAAAGAAAACAAGGATTGGTTCCATCTCCTCTGGAGGATAGTAGCCTGCAACTGCTGTAAGCAGATTATTTTCTCCATCGAGATAAACAACTGAAGGATACGACATCTTACCACTTAGCAAAGCAGCTGCAAAGTCGTGAGGTGAGCGAGGTTCTGTCCCTTTGTTTTTATAGATTGTTCCTTTAAAGGTGATGTCTTCCTTTTGTTCAGCATTAAGTTTTACAGGATAGTAATATTTGTTAAGGTATTCAGCTATCTGGGTTTGATTAAAAGTGTTCTTGTCCATTGTTTTACACCAGCCACACCAATCAGTATAAACATCAATAAAAATCTTCTTTGGAGTCTTTTCATTGAGTTTTAATGCCTCCTCTATGGTATACCATTTAACCAGTTTAACTTCAGCTTGAGAGTAAACATTCATAGCAAATGCAACAAGCACAATGGAGATAAATAATCTTTTCATATACGATAATATTAATAATGATTGCAAATATATAAATATAGTGTTGTTTCAACCTTTATTACTTAAACAATTTAAACTCTATTTAGCTTATATAACATCTCTTATCTTTTGTGTTTTCTCTAAATTAGCAATATCTTTAGTGGCCTTTTGGCTGAAAAAATTAGTACTAATATTATATATATAACTATGAGTAAAGAGATTCTAAACCTAAAACCCGAGTTACTTTGGAAGCACTTTTATAGTTTAACTCAAATTCCACGTCCATCAGGTCATGAGAAAGCCTCTGTTGAGTTTATCAAAAAGTTTGCCCAAGATTTAAAACTTGAAACAATAATCGATGAGGTAGGTAACATTATTGTTCGTAAGCCTGCTACTCCAGGAATGGAAGATAGAAAAGGTATCGTTCTTCAGGGCCATGTTGATATGGTTCCACAAAAGAATAGCGATAAACAGCACGATTTCGAGAAAGATCCAATTGATGCTTATGTTGATGGCGAGTGGGTTAAAGCTCGTGGTACTACACTAGGTGCCGATAATGGTATCGGTGTTGCTGCAGCATTAGCTGTGCTTGAGTCGAAAGATATAGCCCATGGTCCAATCGAAGCTCTTTTCACTATCGATGAGGAAACCGGAATGACAGGCGCTTTTGGTCTTAAAGGAGGTTTGTTAAAAGGTGATATCCTTATGAACCTCGATTCTGAGGACGAAGGCGAACTTTATGTTGGTTGCGCTGGTGGTCTCGATGCAAATATTAAGTATACCTACACTCCTTCACAGGTTCCTGCAGGTGCTTCTGCATACAAACTCACTATAAAAGGGTTGAAAGGTGGTCACTCTGGTCTTGACATTATTTTAGGTAGAGGTAATTCTATAAAACTTCTTTTCCGTTTCATGTATGTTGCTGAGAAGAAGTTTGGTGCTCGCCTAGCTTCTGTTGATGGTGGTAGTTTACGCAATGCTATCCCCCGCGAAGCTATTGCTGTTGTTGTTGTTCCTGCAGCAAAGGCTACCGATTTCGAGAATGAGGTAAAAGCATACCTTAATATATATAGGTCTGAATTCTCAATGACTGAACCTGATTTGTCATTCTCTGTCGAGAAAACCGCTATGCCTTCAACGTTAATTGACGAGAAAACACAATTCAACTTAACCCGCGCTGCGTTTGGATGTCCAAATGGTGTAGTTCGTATGAGCGATGCTGTTCATGGCTTAGTTGAAACTTCTAACAATTTGGCTCGTGTATATAGCGAAGGTAACTTTATTCATGCCTCATGTTTGCTTCGTAGTTCTGTTGATAGTGCAAAAGATGCGTTAGCAGATAAGGTTGCTTCTGTGTTTGAATTATCTGGTGCTGAGATTGTTTTTTCTGGTGGATACCCAGGTTGGAAGCCAAATCCATCATC
>CAYMII010000062.1:0-8114 GCA_964390565.1 uncultured Rikenellaceae bacterium | reverse complement strand
CGCCTCAATTACAGGGCGAATTCCGTATATCGAATCATCAAATTCTTTTGACATGTTATCTTTTGTTTATTACTTGGTTCAACCTACTGTCTAATGCCTACAGCCTACTGTCTATCTTATTACAATTTATTTCTTTTCTCCTTCAATTCCTCAACCTCAAGCGATAGCTCTTCCCAACGTTTCATAAGACTACTCAGTTCATCTTTGATCTTTTGGTAGTTTGAGAAAGCCTCCATATCTGCACCAGAAGCATCGCTTGCAAATTTAGCATCTAGCCGAGCGATTTCAGCCTCAAGCGATTCGATTTTAGTTTCTGTTTCTTCTAACTGCGAAACCACTTTACGAATTTGCTTATCGAACTCTTTACGTTCGAGCCAAGCCTGCTTTTGCTCCGATTCCGACCTTGATTCAGCATCACGCACCTCCTCTTTTTTCCGTTCAAGCTCCTTTAGGTTTGCCAATTTACGTCGACGAAGAAAATCGTAAATACCTCCAAGATGTTCCTTTACCTTGCCATCGCTAAACTCATATACTTTATTTACCAAACCATTAAGGAATTCCCTATCATGCGAAACAAGAATCAAAGTTCCATCAAATTTAAGCAAAGCATCCTTAAGAATATCCTTTGAGCGCATATCGAGATGGTTGGTAGGCTCGTCGAGCACAAGCAAATTGTATGGTTGCAACATCAGCTTGGCCATGGCCAACCTATTGCGCTCGCCACCTGAGAGAACGCCAACCTTTTTATCCACATCATCGCCACGGAAAAGAAAGGCGCCTAGGATATCGCGCATTTTTGTACGAACATCACCAACGGCAACTTTATCAATCGTTTCAAGTACCGTCAACGAATTATTTAGCAGTTCATCCTGATTTTGAGCAAAATACCCAACACTCACGTTATGACCAATACGGTTATGCCCATCGTAATCGAGTTCACCAATGATAATGCGGCTCATGGTTGTTTTTCCCTCACCATTCCTACCAACAAAAGCCACCTTTTCGCCACGCTGAACGTTGATATTTGCTCCGCTAAAGATTAGTCGACTTCCAAAACTTTTCGCAACCTCTTTCGCTTCAACCACTGTATCGCCTGAGCGTGGTGCTGGTGGAAATTTGATATTCATTGCCGACATATCCTCATCGTCAACCTCAATAATATCGAGTTTATCGAGCTGCTTAATGCGCGACTGAACTTGAACAGCCTTGGTTGATTTATACCTAAATCGTTCAATAAAATCCTGAGTATCCTCAATCAGCTTTTGCTGATTTCGATATGCTGCCAGCTGTTGCTCCCTTCGCTCGCGATGAAGTTCAACATATTTTGAATAGGGAACCTTGTAATCGTATGCTACACCAAGCGATAGTTCTATTGTGCGCTGTGTGATATTATCGAGAAAAGCCCTATCGTGCGATATCAACATTATGGCTCCAGGGAAATCTTTAAGGTAATCCTCGAGCCATTGGATAGACTCAATATCTAAGTGGTTAGTAGGCTCATCGAGAAGCAACGCCTCAGGTTTACGGAGCAAAAGCTTTGCAAGTTCAATTCGCATTCGCCATCCACCGCTAAACTCTGACGTTTGACGCTCAAAATCGCTACGTTTAAACCCAAGCCCTGTAAGCGTTTGCTCAACCTGCGACTCAACATTACCTCCACCAATTATATTATAATGATCGGTTTTATCAGTTAATAGGTTAAGAAGTTTGATATACGATTCGCTCTCATAATCAGTTCTTTCGGCAATCTCTTTCCCTAGCCGATCAATCTCCTTCTTTAGTTCAATAGTCTCATTAAAAGCCATTAGGGTTTCAGCCATTACAGTTCTTCCATCGGTAATCTTCATCTGTTGAGGAAGATAGCCAACACGTACATCATTAGGGACCGAGATACCACCCGAAGAGGGTATCATTTCGCCAACAATCAACTTCAACAGCGTTGATTTTCCTGCGCCATTACGACCAACAAGACCTATCCTATCGCGCGGAGTAATTAGAAAATTAATATCCTTAAAAAGCTGGTATCCGCCAAAACTTACAGTTACCTGATTTACAGAGATCATCAAACTAAAATTTTATCCCGCAAAAATATCAATTCCAAAGGAACCATGGCTAAAAATCATTTAATATTATAGAAATATTAGAATTAACTATTACCTACAAACAATTTCACTCTCTGTATATCAATTATATAAATCTTTTAATTATTTACCCTCTGAGCAAAATTTAAATAAATTTAATACTTCTGAACCAAAATTCAACAATATTGTTTATTTTGCGAATAAGTAAGCATTTTTTATATGCAAGTCAAAGGGACAAGTATTATCACTACTAGAGATTTCGTTAAAGAATTTTATCCTGAGAGGTTTAACGACTGGGTGAAGTCACTTCCTAGTGAATCGAGAAAGATATACGAAGGGGTTGTAAAAGTAAGTGAATGGTATGATATTGAAACAGCCTATTACATTCCCATGGATTCTATAGTTGACAAATTCTTCAACTACAATGCCCAAAAGGCTGGGGAAGATCTGGGGAAGTATAGTGCAAAGGTGGCCCTAACAGGGATTTATAAAGTATTTTTACTCGTTGCATCGCCACAATACTTAGTAAAACGTGCTTCAAAAATGATGGAAACCTTTTATATCCCATCCGAAGTTGAGGTCGTTGAAATTGCACCTAATAGTGCGGTACTGAAGATTAAAAAATTCGATGGGCTTACAAAAGTGCTTGAGTACCGATTTGCAGGATGGATTATCAAAGCATTAGAATTTTGTAATAAGAAAAACATTACCTACCGTATTACCAGCCACATTTCGACGGGGCAATCATCTACTAACATTGAGTTTAGGTGGTTATAACAATAAAAAAGCCGGGATTAACCCGGCTTTCGTTTTATCTTAACTCTCAACTACACATGAATAACCTCACCGTAAGCAGCAGCAGCGGCTTCCATAATTGCTTCGCTCATAGTTGGGTGAGGGTGAATACTCTTGATTAGCTCATGTCCCGTTGTTTCGAGATTACGTGCAACAACAAGTTCGGCAATCATCTCTGTTACATTGGCACCAATCATATGCGCACCGAGCAGTTCACCATATTTTGCATCGAAAATTAGTTTGATAAAACCATCTCTTGCACCAGTAGCAGTTGCTTTGCCCGATGCGGTAAATGGAAATTTTCCAACTTTAATCTCGTAGCCAGCCTCAATAGCAGCCTTTTCGCTCATTCCAACCGATGCAACCTCTGGGGTTGTATAAGTACAACCTGGAATATTCTTGTAATTTACTGGGTGTGGGTTCTGACCAGCAATCTTCTCAACACATACAATACCCTCGGCAGAAGCCACATGTGCTAAAGCAGGACCATGAACGATATCGCCAATGGCGTATACACCTTCAATATTGGTTTTATAGAAATCGTCAACTTTAATTTTTCCTTTTTCAACCTCAACTCCTACAGCCTCTAATCCAATACCTTCAAGGTTTGTAGTTACGCCAACGGCCGAAAGAACAATTTCTGCCTCAACCTCCTCTAAACCTTTTTTGGTTTGAATCTTAACTTTACAAAGTTCGCCAGATGTATCAACAGATTCAACAGTAGAGTTTGTCATAACAGTAATACCAACCCTCTTGAATGATCTCTCAAGCGTTTTGCTCACCTCCTCATCCTCTAAAGGAACGATATTAGGTAAAAACTCAACTAGGGTAACCTTTGTTCCAACCGCATTATAGAAGTAAGCAAACTCACTACCAATTGCACCAGAACCAACCACAACCATCGACTTTGGCTGTTTAGGTAAAGTTAACGCTTGGCGATAGCCAATGACTTTTACACCATCTTGCTTAAGGTTTGGAAGTTCGCGTGAGCGAGCTCCAGTAGCTAGAATGATGTGGCTTGCAGTATAATCTGCAGTTGTGCCATCGGCAGCGGTTACAGTTACAGTATGGTTATCCTTAAGTTTACCAAAACCGTTAATCACTTCAATTTTATTCTTTTTGAAAAGAAACTGAATACCCTTGCTCATTGTATCAGCAACGCCACGGCTACGCGCAATCATCTTTTCGAAATCGGGTTTAACATCAGCAGCAATTACTCCATACTCAGCAGCATGCGATGCATACTCAAATACCTGTGCACTTTTGAGTAACGCTTTTGTTGGAATACATCCCCAGTTAAGGCAGATGCCACCAAGATTTTCCTTCTCAACAACACCAACCTTTAAACCTAGTTGACTAGCTCTAATCGCCGCAACATAGCCACCCGGGCCACTTCCTATTACTATTAGATCGAAGTTCATAGCTAAACAGAATTATTATTAAATATTAATATTTATTGCATTTGCGCCATTGATGAACGTCTTTTCAGCCAGTTCACAACAACGTGCATAAGTTTAACAACACCAAACATCACCACAAGAACAACCACAATGGCAGCTCCGCTTGGAATATTCATTCCATACGAAAACAAAAGGCCTAAAAAACAGCCCAAAAAGCTAAGCAAAATTGACCAAAATATTATTCTCCCAAAATTTTTAGAGAAGATATTTGCCGTTGCCGGTGGAATTGTAAAAAGGGATATCAATAAAATAATCCCAACAACTCTTATACTCAGCACTATAGATATAGCAATAAAAGTAATAAGCACATAGTTCAGCAGGGTAACTGGTATCTTCTGTGTGCGAGCAAAATCTTGATCAAATGCAATATAAAGGATCGGTCTATAAAGCAGGATAAAGAATATAATAACTGTAATATCAAGTGCAATCAACGATAGTAAATCCCCATTGGTCACAGTTAAAATACTTCCAAACAGAAATCCCAGCAAATTAGGGGCATAACCAGGTGTTAAAAAGATAAATATAATACCAACGGCCATTCCAAATGCCCAAAGGATTCCAATGGCCGAATCCTCGCGCATATTCTTTCGATGCGAAAGAGCCTCAATGCCAAAAGCAGAAAGCACCGAAAATACAATAGCCCCAATAACCGGACTAATCCCCAAATAGTATGCAATGCCTATCCCGCCAAAAGAAGCATGAGTAATGCCTCCGCTCAAAAACACCAATCTACGAGAGGTAATGTAAGTCCCAATAATCCCAGCCACAATTGACACGAGCAAAGCAGCAATTACAGCGTTGGTAAGAAATTGATATTTGAAAATATCATTAATAATATTAATCATTGCGCCTCCTCCTTTCGATGATCAAGCAAAACAGTGTGAGGCACTTTGCCGTGTGATATAATTTGAATTGGGCATTCATAGGCAGCAAGTTGCTCGGGAGTAATCCTGTTTGAACGATGATAATGCAGATGTCGGTTCACACAGGCAATAGTTTTAACGTAAGATGTTATTGTTCCAACATCATGCGATACCATAACTATTGCCATACTTTTATTCAGATCTTTCAAAAGAGCATAAAGCTCTTTCTCAAACTTATTATCAACATAAGTATTTGGTTCATCGAGAATTAACAAGCGAGGCTTTGATATAAGCGCCCGACAAAGGAACACTCGTTGCAATTGCCCTCCAGATAACTCGCCAACGCTATTATTCCAAAGATGATCGACTCCTGCAGTTGCAAGAATATCAAGCGCTTTTTTTCTATTCTGGTTTCTACTCCATCCCCATAATCCCCGATTATGCATCAATCCAGACAGAACAATATCAATAACCTTAATTGGAAACTCCCTATCGATGGTCGAAACCTGAGGCAAGTAGCCAAATAAAGTTTCATCTTTACCTGAAGGGTAAAATTTAATATTTCCTTGGAAAGGGAATATCTCACCTAAAATAAGCTTAAGCAGCGTGGTTTTGCCGCCACCATTAGGTCCTATTACTCCAATGAAATCGTTGTCATTAACCTCAAAATTAACATCCTTTAGTACAACATCGGAGCCATATCCTGCTGTTACGCCAACTATATCGAGAATTTTACTCATTTCCTTGCTCACTAACTTTCGATCTTAATGCTTTAGCCATCTTATTCTTCAAGTCGGTCATAATGGTTATCCAATCATATCCTAAAGGATCAATGGTAATAACATCACCGCCAATCTCCATGGATAGCATTTCAGCATTTCGTGAATCAAACTGTGACTGGATAAAAACAGAATTTAATTTTTCAGCCTTAGCCAGCTGAACAAGCTGGGTTAAATGCTGAGCAGATGGATTTTTCCCATCCTCCTCAATGGCAATCTGACTAAGCCCATATTCACGAGCAAAGTAGGATAATGCTGGATGATAAATAAGAAACTTTTTAGTCTCGGCAGTTTCAACAACTTTCAGCATCATGGAATCAAGCGCATCAACCTCCTTCTGGAGTTTCTCGAGGTTGATTGAAAAAGAAGCCTTTTTATCGGGAAAAACATTGCAAAGTTCGTTGCAAGTATTAGTAGCCATCTGTTTAAACTCTTTTGTTGATGTCCAGATATGAGGATCGTAGCATGTTGAATGATTATGCTCACCCATTATTTCGTGATGATTATGACCTTCAATCAAGTTTAGCCCATCCGACAGGTTAACGAATCGAATGTTTGGATTTAACTCCTTAATCCTTGGGAGGATTGTCCCTTCAAACTCAAGTGGCCCAACGGCAAAATAAATCGATGAGTTTGACACATCCTTCATTTGAATTGGCGATGGTTCATACATTTCAGGGCTAGTCCCTGGAGGCACCATAACATTTACCTCTATTGTATTATCAGAAAGCCTATCAACAATATATTTCTGAGGTAAAATACTAACAGAAACAGTGGTTTTCCCGCTTTCGGTCTTATTACCAGATTGACAACCCAAAAACCATAGTGCAATTGGTATTGTTAAAACGAAGAATACATTTCTCATATGGATTTTTAAATATTGTTCAAAAATACCTAAGAAAAGGATAACAGCAAAATATTTGAAAAGTTCCAAAGACGTTTCGAAATAATTGCCAACACATAATTTTTCAACAATTTATTATTATCGATTACTAGGGGCTTAAGTTGATTTTTCTATTTTTGTAAAAACCAACGTTATGAATAATATTGATAAATCTCTAGAACTATTCAAAAACGGCAACAGCTGTGCACAAGCAATCCTTGAAGGTTATGCCGACAGAGTAAACATCAACCCTCGTTTAGCAGTTAGTATTGGTGCTGGTTTGGGCGGAGGCGTTGGTCGTAAACAGAGCATTTGTGGGGCAATTAATGCAGGAGCAATTATTATAGGTTTAAAACACAGTAGCGGAATTTCAGGCGATGCTGAATCGAAAGATAAAACGGCTGAAATGGTTGGTAATTTTGTTACCGAATGTGAGCAAAAGCTGGGAAAAATTACATGCAAGGAACTTCTCAATATTGATTTATCAAACCCAATTGAAAAAGCGGAAGCTAAAGCGGCTGGAATATTTGACAGAGTATGCGATAACGCAGTTAAGCAAACCGCAATTATTCTCGAGAAATATCTTTAAAACCACTAGATCAACTAATAAGCATAAGCATTGGAAAAAAACAATTTCTTTAAACTGTTAAAAACACATCATAATACTTGTTGAATCATCTAATCTTTTGTTAATTTGCTATAGAAGTAAAAGTTTTCAATATGCCCTCAAAGAAATTATTTACAATCATCAGCATTCTAGTCTTTGCGCAACTTCTATTTGCGCAGGTTAGCCAAGAGGATAGCCTTAAAAGGCTTCTTAAAAACTCCAAGGATAATGAAAAACTACAAATCCTTTTCAAACTCTCTGAATTAAGAGAGACAGACGCTGAAGGTATTGAATACGCTAAGGATGCCATTGATGTTGCAAAAAAACTAGATGATAAAGCAAAATCTGATGCTGAGTATAACCTTGCATTCACATATAGAAGCCAAGAAAATAATGAAAAAGCGTTACTCGGTTTTAATAAATCGCTCGAAATAAGCGATAAATCGAACTACCTTACAGGAAAATTCAGAGCATTAAGGGCAATCTCTGAATTCTACCTTGATCTTGACTCACTTGATCTTGCAAAAAAAACTGCCAATCAACTATTATTACTTGCTTCAGAAAAGGATAGTATTAAACATCAAGCAAACGCATATTTCATTTTAGGCGACCTTTGTGATAAAATGGGGCATCCAGACTCAGCCTT
>CAYMII010000061.1:0-8953 GCA_964390565.1 uncultured Rikenellaceae bacterium | reverse complement strand
GATTTGGTTACTATTTATGAGAAAATAGATTGGATAAGGTAAGTAAACATATCGATCTACTGATTACTCGATATCTATCGGGTGAGGCTTCGGATAACGAAAGGCTTTTGCTTGAGCAATGGCTTGCCGAATCGGATGCTAATCAAAAGTATTTCAATCAGATTAAGTTTATTTACGATAAGGCAAGCAAAACTTATCCAGATATCGATTTCAATGTTGATAAGGCATGGGGAGATGTTAAGGGTAAGATGAAATTCACTCCCAAGGTTGAACTGAAAATACAAAAACCGCAGTGGGGATGGATGAGGGTTGCCGCGTCAATTTTTGCCATATTAGGAATCACGGTGATTATCTATTTAAGTGTTCGCACCGAGACCACCCAAATAGTTACCAATGCCATTGCAATAGCATCGAAAGATAGTCTTGTAAACCAGAAACTACCTGATAGTACACAAGTTTATCTAAATAAAAACACAAAACTTTCCTATAACCCCGATTACGGAAAGAGAAACCGTGAAGTTACGCTTGTTGGTGAGGCATATTTCAATGCTACCCATTCAGACGACAAGCCTTTAACCGTAAAAGCGGAAAATACATTTATTAAAGATATTGGAACAGCATTCAATATAAAGGCATACCCCGATGAGGATATAATTGAGGTTTACGTAGAGATTGGTAAAGTGATATTTTACTCAGAAGTTGATACTGGTTTAACCCTTGTTAAAGGAGATGTTGGTGTTTACAGCAAAAAGAGTAATACTTTCAGTCGTAAACAAACCGTTGAGGCCAATGTCCTTTCATATAAGACAAAGTCGTTCACCTTTATCAATGCTAAACTATCAGATATAATTAGGCAGCTAAACAGCGTTTATGCACCTCAAATATCACTTAGAAATAGTGAACTCGGCAATTGTACTATTACTGTAACCTTCGAGAATGAGAGCATCGATACCGTTGTAAGCGTTATTGCCGAAACGCTTAACCTTAAATCGGTTAAGACCAATGATGGATTTGCCCTTGATGGTGAAAAATGTAATAATCCCTAATTTTGCTGATGCTACGAAAACTAAACATCATATTATTTCTATTCATTCCGGTAGGATTGTTTTCTCAAACTCAGGATATTCCTTTGCTTGAGCGCGATATTACCATTTGCGCAAATGGAGTAACTCCTCAGTCGGTTCTTTCAGCAATATCTCAGCAAGGAAATTTTGTGTTTTCCTATAGCCCATTGGTACTTCCCGAAGGGAATGTAACCATTTGTATTGAGCATCAACCAGTAAGATTGGTGTTAAATACATTATTCAATGGCGCAATTGATTATAGTATCAGAGGTAAGTATATCATTCTTAAGAAGAGCATTGTAAAATCTGACGACGAGAAGAAGTTTGTTGAGGGTTATTTAATTGATTCAATTACCGGTGCAAGGATTGCAAATGCTAGTATTTACGATAAGGAGCAGATGCTGTCGGCAATTACCAATAAGTATGGTTATTTTCAGATAGAAATTCCTAAGAATGCCGAAGTACCTAGGCTATATCTTAGCAAGCAAGGCTATTCCGATACAACACTTTTGACATCAAAGGGAAAAAACAACTTCTTCAATATTAAGCTTATTTCCAAGCAGATTTTTGATGGAGCAAGTACCACTTTTGAAGATTTAATAAAATCGCCACTTTCCGATAGTTTAAAGAAAAAAGCATGGATTCCCAAATGGCTGCTTACACAGCCAATTAGGGCACACGTGCGCAACGTTTCGGATACGCTATTCAAAAGGGTTCAGATATCGTTTTTACCATTTATCAGTACCAATAAACTGCTTACAGCCAATACTGCCAACGATATATCATTTAATGTTTTGGCTGGTTATACTCAGGAGGTGCGAAAATTTGAGGTTGGGGGTATTCTTAACATTGTTCGAAAAGATGTGAAATCAGCTCAATTCTCAGGTGTAGGTAATATTGTCGGTGGTTCGGCTCGAGGAGTGCAGGCTGCTGGAACATTCAATATTGTTCGCGGTGATGTTGGCAAGGTTCAACTTGGCGGTGTTTTTAATATTGTAGGAGGTTCAGTAAACGGATTGCAGATGGGAGGGAGTTTCAATGTTTGTAATACTTTCGAGGGTGTTCAAATTGCTGGTCTTTTTAATTATACATCGAAATTTGATGGAGCCCAAATCTCAGGAATTTGGGGCGAGTCGAGAGTTGGTGATGGTTTGCAACTATCAGGTATAATGAATACTTCCAAAGACTTTACAGGATATCAAGTTGCTGGGATAACAAACATCGCCAAAACAGTTGATGGAACTCAAATTGCAGGTATAGTAAACATTGCATCCTACGTTGATGGCAGTCAGATCGGTTTTATCAATATTGCCGATTCATGCCATGGTGTACCGTTTGGCTTTGTTAGCATTGTTAAGAAAGGTTACCACAAGTTAGAGTTTTCTGTTGATGAGATGCGCTTTATTAATGTGGCATATCGCACAGGGGTAAAGTATTTTCACAATAATTTCTTGGCTGGGACATCCACGTTGTTTAGCAACCAACAGTTTTGGACTTTAGGTTACGGCCTCGGGACTAGTCTTGGTAATGAATCTAAGGTTCTTTGGGATTTCGATATTTCAATGAATAAGTTTGTAAAGGATGGTAATTGGTCATCAAGTAATGCTTTGTATAAATTGTATGCTGGAATTGATTGGAAATTCTCTAAAAAATCATCAATTGCCTTTGGCATATCTTATAACTTATTGCATACAAATACCAATGAAACAGGTTTCAATAAGTCGCTTAATGAACTTGTTCCCTTTACATTATCTAACTCAACATCGGGTAGTAGTAATTTAAAATCTTGGATAGGCGCTAGGTTTGCAATCAGATTCTTTTAAAATCATCAAAATAGAGTAGGGGTACATTTAAGTTGTGTTGTCATAGGGTTATAAACTAAAAATTATTAACCCTTATGAAATCAACAATCAAAATCATTATTCGATTAGCAATTTATTTAACAATCTATGCATTCTTTTTATTATCAATAAATTGTGTTCGTGCTCAAGGCTTAACCCAAATAGTAAAGGGTAAGGTTTTCGATAAAGAATCGGAATCATCACTTGAGTTTGCCACTGTGGTAGTGCTTGGAACAACTCCTCAAATTGGTGTAAACACCGATGCGCAGGGAAATTTTAAAATTGCAGGAGTTCCCATTGGGAGGTACAGCATTCAGGTTAGCTTTGTTGGCTATGAGCCAACAATTATCCCTGAAATACTTATTACCACAGGTAAGGAGGTGGTTTTAAATATTGGCTTAAAGCAGGTTCAAAACCAGATTGATGAGGTTAAAGTTCTTGCCTATTCTAGAAAGGATAAACCTGTTAATTCAATGGCGAGTATTAGCGCACGTTCTTTTTCTGTTGAAGAGACTCGTCGCTATGCTGGCGGATTAGATGATCCTGCTCGTATGGTATCAGCATTTGCAGGGGTTACGGTTGGAAATTTACAGGATAATGCCATAATCATTCGAGGCAACTCTCCCAAAGGGGTTTCATGGCGGTTGGAAGGCGTTGAGATTCCTAATCCAAATCACTTTCCTGGGGGCAATGTTGCTGGAGGTGGTGTTGTGACTGTTTTTAGTAGCCAATTGCTCTCCAATTCTGATTTTTACACTGGTGCTTTTCCTGCTGAGTATGGAAATGCGCTTGCAGGTGTGTTTGATATGAAGTTAAGAAACGGTAATAACGAGAAACACGAAAGTACATTTCAAATAGGTATTATGGGAATCGATTTTGCATCCGAAGGACCTTTTAAAATGGGAGGGAAGTCGAGCTATCTTTTCAACTATCGATATTCAACCTTAAGTTTGATAAGCAGTATGGGTTTAATTCCCTCAACACAAGTACCTAAATACCAAGATTTGTCTTTCAAACTAAATTTTCCAACCAAAAGGGCAGGGGTATTTTCGGTTTGGGGAATTGGCGCTATCGATTTTAATCGACAACCAGAAATGAAAGATTCTGCAAAATGGGAGACTAGCTGGGATAGGATAACCTACGATTGGGGTCTAAGCATGGGAGCATTTGGTACCTCTCATAAACTGATGCTTGGCGCAAATTCATATATAAATACCACCGTTGTTGCCTCTGGTACAACTAACAACATGGATTCCAAACGGTTCGACAATAGCATGACGCTTCGACCAAATTGGTATTTTGTTGATAAATCGGCAAAACTATCGCTTAACACCTTTTTCAATCATAAGTTTAGCCCGAAGCATACCGTAAAAACGGGAGTAAATGTTAGCAAACTCTTCTACAATCTTGATTTGAATAGCACTATTGAAGATGTTCCTGAAACTTACCAGAATTATGTAAAGGAAAAAGGTAATGGAAATTTAGTAGAGATTTACGCGCAATCAAAATATAGCATAACGCCAAGCATAACGCTCAATAGCGGTATTAATTTCAGCTACTTCAATTTGAATAAAGATTACTCAATCGATCCTCGGGCTAGCTTAAAGTGGGATTTTTCTTCGAACCAATCCATCAGCTTTGGGTATGGAAAGCATACTCAGATTGAGGACTTGAAGATATATCTTGTTAAGCATACTGTAATTGGTAAAGACTATTATCCAAATAAAGATATAAACTTCTCGCATGCACAGCACTTCGTGCTCGGTTACGATTGGCTTATCAATAAGAATTTACGTATAAAGGTTGAGCCATATTTTCAGTATTTGTATGATATACCAGGAATACCTGATAGTTCTTATTCGATGATTAACTTTAAGCAGGATTGGACTTTTAGGGATTCGCTTGCAAATAATAGCGTTGGAAGAAACTATGGTGTTGATTTCACGGTTGAACGATTTCTAAATAATAACTTCTATTATCTATTTACAGCATCAGTGTTCAGTTCAAAGTATAAGGCCGATGATGGTGTTTGGCGAAACACTAGGTACAATAAGGGTTATGCGTTTAATTTACTTGTAGGGAAAGAGTATTTTATGCGAAAAAATAGGGTTTTAGGAGTTAACGCCCGATTAAGTTATATGGGTGGTGAGCGCATTAGCCCAGTGCTTTACCCACAATCGCTTCAGCAAAAGGAAGTTGTTTACGATGACTCAAGAGCCTTTGAGAACAAAAGTTCAGCATCGTACAATTTAGACATAACAATTACTTACAGAGCAAATAAAAAGCGATATTCAGGTGTTTGGGCTTTACAGGTCAAGAATGTTCTTGGTTCACCAATGGACGATGGGTATTCATACAATTACAAAACTAGTAGGATAGAATCCTCAAAATCGGTTGTGGTTTTACCTGTGCTGAGCTATAAGGTTGAGTTTTAAATATAAAAAAGATGGTGGTTAACTAACCACCATCTTTAAAATTCTCAAGTTTATATTTATTCAAATCCCTTTACACAATCATCAACGCTGTTGCGGATATCAAAAACAGTTTGAAGTTGAAGAAGTTTCACTAGCTCCATCACCTCGGGTGAAATGTTGCAAAGTTTAAGCAAACTTTGATGGTTTTTGCAAGTTCTTAAGATGGATAGAAGCATTCCAAAACCTGTACTGTCGATGTAGTTGATACCATCCAAGTTTAAAATCATTTTTGAATGTGGCGTAATAAGTTTAGTTACCTCGACTTTAATCTTTTGCGAAACGGTAACATTGATCTTATTATCTTGGTCGAATGATACAACCATTACATTTCCAATTTTATCTATTTTAAGCATAGCGCTTTGTTTTATTTTAGTTTTATAAGGATATCGTTTAGTTCATTCACTGCTTCACTGGTAATGCTTTTAAACCTTGAGATATAAATAGGGTATTTCTCCACCTCTTTCCCCTCTTTAGCAATAAATTCAAGATTTTTCATATCGCTGGCAAGTTCACTTATACCCATCATTGACACAGAACTCTTGATTTTATGAGCTAGTTTGCCAAGCAAAACATAATCACCATTGCTATAAAGCGTATCTAATTGCTCAGTAAAAATGGGCACTTGCTTAATAAACATCTCTATTAAATCGCACGCTAAATCTTGGTTACCCTCCGATATTTCATCGAGGTATTCCATATTTATGTGCTTAAAGTTCTCCATTTTAAATGTAAATGTCAATTTTTTTTGATAGATGTTACTTAACCTAAGACAAAAATAATCGATCATTCTAAATAATACTGCATTTGTTCCTTGAAAAAAGAATATAATGATCTAAATCATTACATATGTTTTAGTTTTCAATGATTTATGGCATAAAAGAATATTGGATATATTCGATCCCACTTTAATTATTCGCTAAGTTTCTTCAGTTTATTATAAAAAAATGTAGCTTTGTATGTTTTTTTTCTAATCAATCAAATTCAATAATATTATTTACAATGAAAAATACTGCATTTACAAAGTTCCACATCGCTTTAGGTGCAAAAATGGCTGAATTTGCTGGCTATAATATGCCTATTGAGTATACTGGAATCAATGATGAGCACATTACAGTTCGCGAAAAACTTGGCGTTTTTGACGTTTCACACATGGGTGAAATTTGGGTGAAAGGTCCAAAGGCGTTAGATTTTATTCAGTATGTAACTAGCAACGATGCCTCAGTTCTTTTCGATGGAAAAGTACAATACAGCTGCTTCCCAAATGGTAAGGGTGGTATCGTTGATGACCTTTTGGTTTATAAAGTTGATAATTTGACTTATCTTCTTGTCGTTAATGCATCTAACATCGAGAAGGATTGGAAATGGCTTTGCGAGCATGCTCCTAAATTTGGATTAACTGTTGGTAAAGAGCTATACAATGCATCAGATGAGATTGCTCAGCTTGCAATTCAAGGACCTCTTGCCCTAAAAGCAATGCAAAAACTTACTGATGCTTCAGTTGAGGATATGGAGTATTATACTTTTAAGAAGATTTCTTTTGCTGGAATCAAAGAGGTTATTTTTGCTACTACTGGCTATACTGGTGCTGGTGGATGCGAAATTTACTGCGCAAATGAGGATGCTGAAAAGCTATGGCATGCAGTATTTGAGGCAGGTAAAGAGTTTGGCATTAAGCCAATTGGTCTTGGCGCTCGCGATACTCTCCGCCTTGAGATGGGATTTTGCCTATATGGTAATGATATGAACGATGAGGTTTCCTCAATCGAAGCTGGTTTAGGTTGGATTACCAAATTTGTTGATGGTAAAAACTTTATCAACCGCGATATTTGGGAAAAACATAAAACTGAAGGTACTCAAAAGATGCTTAAAGGTTTTATCATGATAGATCGTGGTATTCCTCGTCAGCATTACCCAATTTTTGATGCTCAAGGTGTTGAAATTGGTGAGGTAACTTCAGGAACCATGTCTCCAATGAGCAAGCAAGGTATTGGTATGGGTTACCTAAAGAAAGGTTTCTGGAAAGAAGGAACAGAGATATTTATTGGCATCCGCGATAAAAAGCTAAAGGCAAAGGTTGTTAAACCACCTTTCCATTTAGCAAAATAGAGTGTCAAATAACATATTGTTAAGGACTCCTAAATGGAGTCCTTTTTATTTTACAATTACTACATTTGCAGGCAATAATTGAGAATTATAATGAATACAGTTGAGGTTTGCTTTTCCACCGAACTCTTTAAGGCTTACGATGCCAAAGGTAAAATTGTCGTTGTCGTTGATGTGCTTCGAGCAACATCAGTTATTTGTACAATGATGAAGAATGGAGTTAAGGAGATTATCCCTGTGCGTACAATAGAAGAGGCTCAAGAATATAAAGAGAAAGGCTTTTTAGTTGTTGCAGAGCGCAATGGCGAAAAACTCGATTTTGCCGATTTTGGCAATTCACCTTTCCTTTTTACTAAAGAGGTTGTTGATGGAAAAACCATTGTGTATAGCACAACCAACGGAACAAACGCAATAAACGTAGGCAGAGATGCTGAGCAAACAATCATAGCATCTTTTCTAAATATTTCAGCAGTTACTGAATACCTAAGATCTCAGTCAAAAGATGTTTTAATCCTTTGCTCAGGATGGAAAGGCAAGTTCTGCATCGAAGATGCACTATTAGCTGGAGCAATATCTGGTAACCTCATTAAATCAGGAAGCTTCTTTACCAAATGCGATTCAGTTAACGCCTCGATGGATATGTGGGCTCAAGCAAAAGATACTATGGATACTTACATTGAAAAAATCGCACAGAAACATCGCCTTAAAAAGTTAGGATTTGATGATGTTATTGATTATTGCTTTACATCAGATATTACAACAGTTATACCTATTCTTAACGATTTACATATTGTTCCATTAGAAATACGCTAAATTATTTAGAATCAATATAATTTACTCGAATAGGTATTTATAATTTGCTAAAACTTATCATTTTACTGGAATCAAGCTAATATCACTTTGGATTAATTAGGAAAAATCAAAAATAAGTTTGAATTTTGACCTTGAAATAAATTTTTTAATGCAAATTAAAAGTTAACTGATCATGGGAAAACATAATTTTAATGCAGGTCCCTGCATCCTTCCAAAACCAGCTATTGAGGCTACAATTGAAGCAATTCGTAACTTTGATAATACTGGTATCGGCCTTTTAGAAATCTCTCATCGTACCCCAGGCTGGGAACGTGTTATGGCTGAAACAGAACAGCTTTGGAGAGATTTGTTAAACATTCCTGATAATTATGCGGTTATGTTTTTAGGTGGAGGTGCTTCAACCCAGTTCTACACTGTTGCTGCAAACTTCCTTAACAAAAAAGCTGCTTACCTTGAAACAGGTGTTTGGGCTAAAAAAGCTGCTAAAGAGGCAAAACTATACGGAGAGGTAGATGTTGTTGCTTCATCGGCTGACAAGAACTACACTTATATTCCAAAAGGATATAAAATCCCAACCGATGCAGATTACTTCCACATCACCACAAATAACACCATTTACGGGACAGAGATTAAAACTGATATGGATTGCCCTATCAAC
>CAYMII010000060.1:4583-11064 GCA_964390565.1 uncultured Rikenellaceae bacterium | reverse complement strand
CATCCAATATCCATCAATCTCTTGATGTTAAGCTGTACAGTTGATCGGAGTTCACCCTCTACTTTATAACCTTCGTTTAGGATTGATCGGATTGCGTTGATGTTATCATCGTTCCAATCTTTAACCTTAACGTCGTAGCCCACGCCTGCTTCATCGAGGATTTTACGTGCACTACTACGGGCTATACCGTAGATGTATGTTAGGGCAACCTCTCCCCTTTTGTTCTTTGGCAAGTCTACACCAACGATTCGTGCCATATTTTTACTTTAAAAAATTAGGGTACAAAGTTAATTAAATTTATTTATCCTTGACGTTGTTTAAACTTTGGATTTTTTTTATTAATCACATACAAACGTCCATTTCGCCTTACGATTTTACAATCAGCACTGCGTTTTTTGATTGATACTCTTACTTTCATCGCAACAAAGTGTTATCAAATATTTATTTATACCTAAAAGTAATTCTACCTTTAGTTAGATCATAAGGTGACATTTCAACTCTAACCTTATCGCCAGGAAGAATTTTGATATAATGCATCCTCATCTTCCCCGATATATGAGCGGTAATTACGTGTCCATTGTCGAGTTCTACCCTGAACATCGCGTTCGATAGCGCCTCGATAATTGTTCCGTCCTTCTCAATTGCGGTCTGTTTTGACATATTCCCTATTCTCCTAATTAGCCTTTTAAAACTTCATCAATATACTTAAAGGTAGATAATCGTTCAGCTTTTCCCTTTCTAACAACAACGGCAAGTTCGAAGTGCGCCGATGGTTTGCCATCTGCAGTACGAATGGTCCATCCATCTTTATCTTGGACTACCTGCTTTGTTCCCATGTTAATCATCGGTTCAATGCAGATTACCATTCCACTAATAAGCTTTGGGCCACTCCCTCGACTCCCATAATTGGGCACTTCGGGTTTCTCGTGCATGTTGCGCCCAAGACCATGACCTACTAGCTCACGAACAACGGAGTATCCATTCACTTCAGCGTAGTGCTGAACTGCGTTAGATATATCCCCTACTCTTAGCCCTTCAACGGCTTTTTCGATTCCTAGCTCCAAGCATTCGCGGGTTACCTTAATCAGCCGCTGCACTTCTGGCGATACTTCACCAATGGTAAAGGTGAAAGCTGAGTCACCATAAAACCCATGCAGAAAGGTTCCGCAATCTACGGATACTACATCGCCATCCTTTAAAGCTACGCCTTTAGGAATGCCGTGTACTACAGCACTGTTAACCGAAGTACAAAGAGTATTTGGATAACCATTATAACCAAGAAAACCTGGTTTAGCACCATTATCTCGGATATATTCCTCTGCTCTCTTATCGAGATCGAGGGTGGTTATGCCTGGTCGGATTATTTTCGCTATCTCAGCTAATGTCTTCGAAACTAGTTCGTTGTTTAGCCTCAATAGTTCAATCTCCTCCTCCGTTTTTGCCAATATCATTATTAAAAGAACTTATGAAAATCTTCCTAATTGCCGGTTCTTCCTTTTATTCTACCACTCTTCATAAGACCATCATAATGCCTCATCAAAAGGTGGCTTTCAATTTGCTGTAGAGTATCTAGCACAACACCTACAAGGATAAGTAGTGATGTTCCACCAAAAAATTGAGCAAATTGACCGCTAACTCCAACTAAACTTGCAAATGCAGGTAAAATTGCAACTATCGCTAAAAAGATTGAACCAGGTAGAGTAATTCTTGACATGATAGTATCAAGGTACTCGACTGTTTTTTTACCAGGTTTTACTCCTGGAATAAATCCACCATTCTTTTTCATATCCTCAGCCATTTGGTTAGGATTGATTGTAATGGCAGTATAGAAATAGGTAAACGCGATGATTAGAATTGCGTATGTGAAGTTATACCAAAATCCGTATGGATTTGAGTATGCTGCAGCTATTCCAGAAGTTGCTTCAGTATCAAATTTGGTTAGCATCATTGGTACAAACATCAATGCTTGAGCAAAGATGATTGGCATTACCCCTGCAGCGTTAACCTTTAATGGGATATACTGACGAACTCCACCATACTGCTTATTACCAACTATACGTTTTGCGTATTGTACCGGTATTTTCCTTGTTCCTTGAATCAGTAGAATTGAGAACATAAATACGGCAAACAGCAATACCATTTCAAAGAGGAACATTACTAATCCGCCACCAGCTACTTCTTCAATCCTTGAGAAGAACTCTGCTGCTAAAGCAAAAGGCAAACGAGCAATAATACCAATCATGATAATCATCGAAATACCGTTACCAATACCCTTATCGGTAATCTTCTCGCCAAGCCACATAACAAACATTGTACCGGCTATAAGTATAATGGTTGATGAAATGGTGAAGAAAGTTCCGTTAAGTGCAAATGCAGTCTCAGGCAATTGATAATGCAAATTTGTTAAATATGCAGGTGCCTGAAGCATAAGAATGATTACAGTTAAGTAGCGTGTAAGCTGGTTCATCTTGCGACGACCGCTTTCACCCTCTTTCTGCAAACGCTGGAAATAAGGGATAGCAATACCTAGCAGCTGAATTACGATTGAGGCTGAGATGTAAGGCATAATACCCAATGCAAAGATTGATGCATTGTGAAATGCACCACCTGAGAACATATCGAGTAATCCCAAAATCCCCTCGCTAGTTTGTTGCTTAAGGTTAGCAAGTTGAGTTGGATCGATACCGGGTAATACCACATAACTACCTAATCGATAAATCAACAGAATACCAAGAGTATAGAGAATCCGCTGACGCAGATCCTCTATCTTAGCAATATTCTTAATAGTATTAATAAAAGCTTTCATCAAACTATAGTTTTACAGCTGTACCTTTTTGTGCTTCAATTGCTTCAATCGCTTTCTTTGAGAAAGCGTGAGCTTTAACGTCAAGTTTCATTGTTAGAGCTCCGTTGCCAAGAATCTTGATATTATCATTCTTGGATGCAAAGCCTGCATCAACCAAAGTTTGTACGTCGATGATCGAAAGACCATTCTTTTCAGCTAGCAATTGTAAAACATCAATATTGATGGCTTTATATTCCTTGCGAAATCTGTTCTTAAACCCAAATTTGGGAAGACGACGCTGTAAAGGCATCTGACCACCTTCGAAGCCAGCCTTTCTGGAGTAACCAGAGCGCGACTGAGCTCCTTTATGACCTCTTGTAGAGGTACCACCGTGACCAGAACCCTGACCACGACCGATTCTCTTATCGCGGTGTGTAGACCCTTTAGCAGGTGTTAAATTATTCAAATTCATAGTTGAAATTGCATTAATATTGTTTATGCAAACTATTATTCAACGCGTACAAGGTGTTTAACCTTTTCAATCATTCCTAGTATTTGAGGAGTTGCTTCGTGCTCAACGGTATGATTGATACGTCTTAGGCCAAGAGATTCGAGGTTTAAGCGCTGACGCTTTGAACTTCCTATTTTGCTCCTGATTTGTGTTATTTTTACTTTAGCCATAGTTTCTAAAAATCTAACCGTTAAAAACTTTATTTAAAGAAACCCCACGGTGATCTGCAATGTTTTGAGCATCTCTTAGTTCAAGAAGTGCCATTACGGTTGCCTTTACCAGGTTGTGTGGGTTCGATGAACCCTTAGATTTCGCTAACACATCGGTTACGCCAACGCTCTCAAGCACTGCACGCATCGCACCTCCGGCTTTTACACCAGTACCGTGTGATGCAGGCTTAATGAATACGCTTGCTCCACCATATTTAGCTATCTGCTCATGAGGTATAGTTCCTTTGAAAACGGGAACCTTAACCAAGTTCTTCTTAGCGTCTTCAACACCCTTAGATATTGCTGTAGTTACCTCGCTTGCTTTACCAAGACCGTAACCTACAATACCATTTTCGTTTCCAACAACAACAATTGCTGAGAAACTGAATGTACGACCCCCTTTAGTAACCTTGGTTACCCTTTGAATGCTTACCAACCTATCTTTTAGTTCAAGATCGCTGGATTTAACTCTTCTTATATTCGTATTTGCTGACATATCTACTAGATTTTTAGTCCGCCTTCTCTTGCTGCATCAGCTAAAGCCTTAACACGGCCATGATATAAGTATCCGTTACGGTCGAAAACAACCTCGGTGATACCTTTTTCTAATGCTACTTTAGCGGCAAGTTGTCCTACAAGACGAGCCTGTTCTGTTTTATTAACACTGGTTTTCTCTGCAATCTCTTTAGCAAGTGATGAGGCCGATGCCAAGGTAACACCTTTAATATCGTCAATCATTTGCACATAGATATCTGCATTACTTCTGAAAACCGTTAGACGAGGTTTCTCGGCTGTGCCGGAAATTCTCTTGCGGATTCTCCTTTTGATTCGGAGTCTTCTCTCTGATTTAGTCAAAGCCATTTTCTTAACAGTTTAACAGGTTATGCATTAGCTGATTTACCAGCTTTTCTACGTAATTCTTCGCCAACAAACTTAATACCTTTACCTTTGTATGGCTCTGGTTTCCTAAGTGAGCGAATTTTTGCGGCTACTACTCCTATGAGTTGCTTATCAATGCTTCGTAGGGTGATGGTAGGATTACCTCTACGCTCTGTTTTCGCTTCAACTTTTACTTCGTTTGGAAGTAAAACATGAATATCGTGTGAGAAGCCAAGGCTAAGTTCTAAAACTTGTCCTTTTGCTTCGGCCTTGTAACCGACACCCACTAACTCTTGGTTGATCTCCCACCCCTTCGAAACACCAATAACCATATTATTGATGAGTGCACGGTATAAACCATGCATCGAACGATGACGCTTTTGGTCTGTTGGTCTGGTGAGAACAACAGAATCTCCCTCTAAGTTAATTGTGATGTCAGGGTCAACTTTCTGGGATAACTCCCCCAGAGGGCCTTTTACGCTTACCACATTATCAGCGCTAACTTTAACGCTTACACCCTGAGGTAAGTTTACAGGTTTTTTTCCGATCCTAGACATTTTGTTTATTGTTTAAATTAGTAAACATAGCAAAGTACTTCACCACCAACTTTCTTAACGCGTGCTTCCTTATCGGTCATAACGCCTTTAGAAGTGGTGATAATAGCAATACCTAATCCGTTTAGAACGCGTGGCAGTTCATCAGAACCCACGTAACGTCTTAAACCTGGAGTACTAACGCGCTCGATATGCTTAATCGCATTCTTTTTTGTTTCAGGGTGATACTTAAGCGCGATCTTAATCAATCCCTGCTTGTCATCCTCTTCAAGTTTATAGTTGATGATATACCCTTTTTCGAAAAGAATACGGGTGATATCCTTCAATATATTTGAAGCGGGAATTTCAACCACACGGTGGTTCGCCATGATGGCGTTCCTTACTCGGGTCAAATAATCTGCAATTGGGTCGGTAATCATTTCAAGTATTATTTATAAGTTTTACCAACTAGCTTTCTTAACTCCTGGGATCAAACCATTCGAAGCCATTTCTCTGAAGGTGATCCTGCTTATACCGAACTGACGCATATATCCGCGTGGCCTTCCGGTAAGCATGCAACGATTGCGTAAACGAATAGGGTTAGAGTTAAGTGGAAGTTTTTGCAAACCCACATAGTCACCCTCTTCTTTTAGTTTAGCACGCTTTTCAGCATACTTAGCAATGAGTTTCGCACGTTTAACTTCACGCGCTTTCATCGACTCTTTAGCCATACACTAGTTCTTTTTAGCGTTTTTAAATGGTAATCCAAATTCGCGGAGTAGGGCATATGCCTCTTCGTCAGATTTCGCTGAGGTAACAATAGTTATCTCCATTCCAAGAATCTTGTTAATCTTATCGATATCGATTTCTGGGAAGATAATTTGCTCCTGAACTCCTAGGGTATAGTTTCCACGTCCGTCGAACTTATCGCTAATCCCTTTAAAGTCGCGAATGCGAGGTAGGGAAACGTTGTTCAATCTTTCGAGGAACTCGTACATACGCTCGCGACGAAGTGTAACCTTCAGCCCGATTGGTACGCCCTTACGAAGTTTGAAGTTTGAGATATCCTTGCTTGAGTTGGTTTGGATAACTTTCTGACCAGCAATCTGAGTTAGCTCGTTTAGAGCGTTCTCAATGATTTTCTTATCAGAAACAGCTGCTCCTACACCCTGATTGATAACAATCTTCTCAATACGGGGAACCTGCATAATGCTTTTGTACTTAAACTCGTTCATTAACGCAGGAATAATCTCCTCGGTGTATTTTTTCTTGAGGTTTGGTACGTATTCCATTACTTAATCTCCTCTCCTGATTTTTTAGAAAAGCGAACTAATTTTCCTTCACTGTTCATCTTGCGGCCAATTCGTGTTGGTTTGCCAGATGTAGGGTCAATTAGCATAAGGTTCGAAATGTGAACCGGTGCTTCCTTTTTAATAATTCCGCCTTGTGGGTGTTTGGCATTGGGTTTAGTATGCTTCGATACCATGTTAACGCCTTCAACGATAGCACGGCTTTCTTTAACAAGAACGCTTAGCACTCTTCCCTGCTGGCCTTTGGATTCACC
>CAYMII010000060.1:0-4483 GCA_964390565.1 uncultured Rikenellaceae bacterium | reverse complement strand
GCTGTACCGCCAAGTACTCTGATGCAAAGTACTTCCTTTGCACCGCTGTTATCAGCAACTGTTAATCTACTCTCTTGTTGTATCATGGCTACTTAGCTCTTTCAATGATTTCAACTAGTCTCCAGCCTTTGGTTTTACTCAAAGGGCGGGTTTCCATAATTCTAACTACATCACCAACATTTGATGTGTTGGTTTCGTCGTGCGCATAGAATTTGGTAGTTCTGTTAACAAACTTACCGTAGATTGGGTGCTTTACCTTACGTTTTACGGCAACTACGATGGATTTCTGCATCTTGTTGCTTACAACGATCCCAATTCTTTCTTTACGTAAATTTCTTGTATTCTCTTCCATCGCAGTTTAGCTTTTCTTGTTCTCATTTCGATTACGCTCAGTAAGAATAGTCTTCATGCGAGTAATATTCTTGCGAGTTACTGTAATCTTTGTAGGGTTATCGAGGGGCGAAATGCTGTGGTTAAGCTTCAGCTTTAGCAGCTGTGCCTCCTCATTCTCAATGCGCTCCTGCAGCTCCTTAATTGATAGTTCTCTTATCTCTGCTGTTTTCATAGCTCGTTAGATAGTAGTTTCTGAATAATCGTTACGAACAACGAACTTAGTTGCAATTGGTAACTTTTGCGCTGCTAAGCGTAAAGCCTCTTTTGCTACTTCGAACGGTACTCCTTCGGCCTCAATAATGATTCTACCTGGAGTTATAGGAGCAACAAATCCCTCAGGTGCACCTTTACCTTTACCCATACGAACTTCGGCTGGTTTCTTGGTAATAGGTTTATCTGGGAATATACGGATCCATATCTGACCTTCACGTTTCATATAACGGGTCACTGCCTGACGAGCAGCCTCAATCTGACGACCGGTAATCCAATGTGATTCCAGTGCCTTGATTCCGAAAGAGCCGAATGCTAATTGGTTGCCACGTTGGGCATTACCTTTCATGCGACCCTTTTGCTGCCTTCTGAATTTTGTTTTCTTTGGCTGTAACATTTCCTAATAGTCTCTTAAGTTCTTTAAAACTATTTCTTTTTCTTTCTAGGTCCGCGCTGTTGCTTACCTTGATGATGATTAGATGGTGCTGGAGTATTAGCAGCGGCTGTTCCAATGTTTGGAGCAAGATCGCGCTTTCCATAAACCTCACCATTGCAAATCCATACTTTGATACCAATTAAACCAACCTTGGTGTGAGCCTCGGCAAGTGCGTAGTCGATATCGGCACGGAATGTGTGTAGAGGAATACGTCCTTCTTTGTAAGTTTCGGAACGAGCCATTTCAGCTCCACCTAAACGTCCAGAGATTTGGACTTTAATACCTTCAGCTCCCATTCTAATGGTAGAAGCAATAGACATCTTTATAGCACGGCGGTGAGATATACGTCCTTCAAGCTGGCGAGCGATGTTGTTACCAACGATAACAGCATCAAGTTCTGGACGCTTCACTTCATAAATATTGATTTGAATCTCTTTTTTGGTGATTTTCTTAAGTTCTTCCTTAAGTTTATCAACCTCTTGGCCGCCTTTACCAATAATGATGCCTGGTCGGGCAGTATGAACTGTAACAGTGATCAGTTTCAAAGTACGCTCAATCACAATCTTAGAAATGCTGGCTTTAGCAAGTCTCGCGGTGAGGTACTCGCGAATTTTGCTGTCCTCTACGATTTTCTGAGCATAATTGTTTCCACCATACCAGTTAGAATCCCATCCTTTGATGATTCCTAACCTATTTGCTATTGGATTTACTTTATTTCCCATCTAGCTACTTTTTTGTATCGTTATTAACTGCACTGTCTAATACAACGGTAACGTGGTTAGAATGCTTACGAATTCTATGTGCACGTCCCTGAGGAGCGGTTCTAATACGCTTTAACTGACGACCTTGGTCAACGAAGATTTCCTTTACGAAAAGGTTAGCTTCTTCAAGGCGAACGCCTTCGTTCTTTGCTTGCCAGTTAGCTACTGCTGAAAGTAGTAGTTTTTCTACCTTAACTGATGCTTCTTTAGATGTAAACTTAAGAATATTAAGGGCAGTATTTACTTCTTTACCGCGTATCATATCTACAACCAAACGCATTTTGCGTGGAGATGAAGGGCAATTGCGAAGTATTGCAAAAGCTTTCTTCTTTTTATCCTCCTTAATTTGGTTGGCCATTAATTGTTTTCTTGCACCCATTGCTAAGTTTCTTTTAAAATCAATTCACTTATTTACTCTTATTACCAGAATGTCCACGGAAGGTGCGAGTTGGAGCAAATTCTCCAAGCTTATGTCCTACCATGTTCTCAGTAACATACACAGGGATAAACTTATTCCCATTGTGAACGGCTATGGTGTGTCCAACAAAATCAGGAGCTATCATCGACCTTCTTGACCAAGTTTTAATAACAGCCTTTTTGGTTGTTGCATTCATGTCAACAACTTTCTTCTCTAGCTTATAGTCAATAAAGGGACCTTTTTTGAGTGATCGACTCATAATTAATCGTTTTATCTAATTACTTTTTCCTGCGTTCAATAATAAACTTGCTGGAGCTGTTCTTCGGAGAGCGTGTCTTATAACCCTTAGCTGGGATACCCTTGCGTGAGCGTGGGTGACCTCCTGAAGCGCGACCTTCGCCACCACCCATTGGGTGATCAACAGGGTTCATAGCAACCCCTCTGTTGCGTGGACGGCGTCCTAACCAACGTGTACGACCAGCTTTACCTGATTTTTCAAGAGCATGATCTGAGTTAGATACTGCTCCGATGGTAGCTTTACACTCTGTGAGAATCATTCTAGTTTCACCGCTAGGCATCTTGATGATAGCGTACTTACCCTCGCGAGCAAGAAGCTGTGCATAAGAACCAGCACTACGAGCCAACTGGCCACCTTGTCCGGGGCGAAGCTCGATGTTGTGAATCAAAGTACCCATCGGAATCTCCGATAGGAATAGCGCGTTGCCAATTTCGGGGGCAACCCCCATACCTGACATAATAACTTGACCTACTTTTAGGCCATTAGGTGCAATGATGTAACGTTTTTCACCATCTGAGTATTCAACCAACGCGATACGTGCGGTACGGTTTGGATCGTACTCAACAGTTTTTACAACTGCTTGTACGCCATCGCGCTCACGCATGAAATCGATAAGTCTATAACGACGTTTATGACCACCACCAATGTAGCGCATGGTCATTTTGCCTTGGTTGTTCCTACCACCAGTCCTTTTAATAGGACGTAGTAACGATTTCTCAGGTGTTGATGTTGTTATCTCTTCGAAAACACCTATAACTTTATGTCTCTGTCCTGGTGTAACAGGTTTTAGTTTCCTTACAGCCATTTTACTTAAATGTTGCTATAAAAATCAATCTTTTCACCTTCTTTTAACGTTACAATGGCTTTCTTGATGCTATTTGTACGTCCAGATAAAAATCCAGATTTTGTATAGCGTGATTTCAATTTACCTGCGTAACGAATTGTATTTATAGAATTGACGGTTACACCGTATAACTCTTCTATGGCCTTTTTAATTTCTAACTTGTTGGCACTCTTTTCAACAATAAAGCCGTATTGGCTTAGCTTGTCGCCTAAGCGTTCCATCTTCTCAGTTACTATTGGCCTAATCAAAATGTTCATCGCTCTTTTTGTTTATGATACTTTAAACATCTTATGTAATACGTCAACCGAACTCTCAACCAGAATAAGGGTATTAGCGTCTAATACTTCGTAAGTATTTAAAGATGAGGCTAATGAAACCTTTTGTTTCTGTAAATTTCTGGAGGACAAATATATATTTTTATTTGGTTCACTTAACACAAATAAAGACTTTTTGTCGTTCAAGTTAAGATTATTGCATATTGAGATAAATTCTTTTGTTTTTGGTGACTCAAAGTTGAAGTCTTCAATAACAATGATTTTGTTCTCGCTTGCCTTGTGAGCTAAAGCGCTCTTACGGGCTAACTGCTTAACCTTCTTGTTGAGTTTTGACTCATAGTCACGTGGTCTTGGACCGAATACACGGCCACCTCCACGGAATAGTGGCGATTTAATGCTACCAGCACGTGCAGTACCAGTACCTTTTTGCTTCTTTAGTTTGCGAGTACTCCCGGATACTTCATTACGCTCCTTAGATTTGTGAGTACCTTGACGTTGATTGTTAAGGTATTGCTTAACATCTAGGTATATCGCGTGATCGTTAGGTTCAATGGCAAAGATGCTATCATTGAGGTCGATCTTTCTTCCGGTTTCCTTTCCAGCTATATTTAGTACGTTTATTTCCATTATTTCTCAATAATTAAATATGAACCTTTAGCTCCTGGAATAGAACCCTTAATGAGTAGCAAGTTGCTCTCGGGGATCACTTTTAAAACTCGAAGATTAGTGATCTTTACTTTGTCACCACCTGTACGTCCGGGTAATCTCTTACCTGGGAAAACACGTGATGGAAAGGATGATGCACCCATAGAACCGGGAGCGCGAAGACGGTTGT
This sequence comes from uncultured Rikenellaceae bacterium, assembly GCA_964390565.1. GTDB lineage: Bacteria > Bacteroidota > Bacteroidia > Bacteroidales > Tenuifilaceae > UBA8529. The sequence goes on along the minus strand of CAYMII010000060.1, from coordinate 13 downwards.
GCTGACCGTGAGT
>CAYMII010000059.1:0-11256 GCA_964390565.1 uncultured Rikenellaceae bacterium | reverse complement strand
CTTCACCAAATCAACAGTTGTTGTGAGTTCCAGTTTTTGCATGATATGGTTCTTGTGCGATTCAACAGTTCGAACGCTGATGAAAAGTTTATCGGCTATCAGCTGATTTGAGTAGCCTTCGGCTACAAATCGAAGAATCTCCATTTCGCGATTGGTTAGCTTCTCGTCCTGAAGCGAATCAAACCTTTCGGGATCTTTAACTTGCTTTAAATAGCTCTTTAAAATGATGTTTGATACGTCTTTGCTGAAATACTCGTTGCCTTTATAAACCTCACGAATTGCTTCCAGTAGTTCATCACGAGTAATATTCTTTGGTAAGTAACCCTTTGCACCGGCTTTTATGGCATTAAAAATAAACTCCTGGTTGGTATACATCGAAAGCATAATGATCTTAATTGAAGGGTACTGACTCGTAACAATCCGAGTTAGTTCAATCCCTGATATCTCTGGAAGAGAGATATCTACTATCATCACATCGGGAATCAAAACTTCAGGCCTAACAATTTTCAGCCTTTCAATTATGCACATGGCATCGCAAGCCTCGATAATTACCTCAATATCATCAATACCCCTAAGTAACGATCGTATTCCATCCCTTACAATTTGATGGTCATCGACTAAAGCAACCTTAATAACACTCATTGTTTAAACCTTTTGCTTTTGTATAATAGGAAACTCTGCTTGAATCTTTACCCCATTTCCCTTTGAGGTAATTATTTCAAATTTACCACCCAGTAGAATTGCTCTCTCTTTCATGTTATACAACCCATTGCCTGACTCAAAACCCTTCGATGGGTCAAAGCCAATTCCATTATCCTCGATATGCAAGTACAATTTAGAAATATCGGAAAAGATAGAGATAACAGCCCTTGATGCCCCTGAGTGTTTAACAATATTATTCAATGCCTCCTGCGCAATTCTATAAATATACGTTTTAATTAGCTGATTAAATGATTCGGGAAGAACCCCAATTACCAACGAAACGCTTATTCCCGAGTTTGATTCAATCTCCATGCACAAATTCCGCAACACAACTGCCAAGCTAAACTCCGTTAATGCCGCTGGCATTAAATTATTCGACATTCGCCTAGTTTCTTCTATAGTATGATTGAACATCTCCTTAACAGACTCAACCTTTGCGCGTTGGTTTCCCACTTCATCCAATGGGATGCTCTCGAGTTTTAGCTTAATTGCAACTAATGTTTGCCCAAGCCCATCGTGTAGCTCGCGCGAAAGGCGTTGTCGTTCCTGCTCCTGCCCATCAATAACTGAGCGCATTTGCCTTAACCTTTCGGTTTGTAACTCCTCCTCTACAGCTTTTCGTTTTGTAATATCTCGGATAACTAGGGCTTCAACCTCTTGACCATGGAAAAATAGGCTATTTTTCTGCACTTCAACATAAATCCGTTTATCCCATTTGGTGCGTAGCATGGCCTCGAACGAAAATATTTTATTCTGTTTTGCTTCGATGTAAAGATCCTCTTCGATGATTAGGTAATCGTGCGGAGATTTTTTCATTAACTCCTCCTCTGTATACCCCGTTAAATTCCCCAACCCATGATTCACCAGCACTGGAGTTCCAGATTTATGAAGTACAATACCATCGATGGTTGCTTTATAGAAATGGGTCAATCGCTGTTCGCGCTCCTTTAAACTGCTAGTGGTTTGCTTAATTTGAAGAATCATCTTGTTGAACACCTGAGTAAGTATGCCGGTCTCATCGTGGCTAATAATTGGCAAAGTTTGCTCAAACTGACCATCGCCAACCCTTTTAGCAGATTCAGTTAGCCGAACCAAGGGAGCAGTAATCCTCTTACTCAAAATAAACACCCCTGTTGTAAGGAAAATAAACACAATAAAACTTAATAGCAGAATACGAATTCCAAGTACATGTATTGGCTCTAAAGCCTCTTGATAATCCATTTCAGCAACAATAATCCAACCTAAATCTGCAAGACCAACCGGACCATACGCACTCAAAACCTCTTGTTTTCGATAATCTATCGTTTTTTTAACACCTGAAATGCCTTGTTTTGCATCAACAACAATATCAGAACTATAGCTGGTTGCAAGTATTGATTTTTCGATAAATCTTGATGAGCTCCGAAGTAAATTATCCTGCCCTACCAAATAAACTTCCCCAGTATTTCCTAATCCCTTTTCAGATATCTGCTCAGCCATGATGCTATTGATGGCATCATCGTATATTTCGAGGAATAGAACACCTTGAACACTACTATCAGCATTAAATATTGGTGCTCCTATTATTATTGAATATATATCACTTATTGAGTTTCGAGTAATATCGAAAATAGCAATACCTTTTTTTTGGACTACAGTCTTATAGTTTTCAAACAATGAAGTATTTTTCAGTTTTGAAGAGTAATAGGCTGATAAATCACCAGCAGCCCCTATTTTAAAACTATGGATATTGCTTTGATTGGTGCACAAAAAAAAACCTCTAAAAACCCTTGCATCAACTAAGTATTGCAATGTTTGCTTATTTGTAGAAGTGAATTCCTGAATTTCAAATCTGTTGCTCTTTTCAAGTTCTTTAATCAGGTTGTGGATTTTTTCATTTGAGATAAGATGATTAACATCCCTTTCGCGTTCGTGAAAGAATGAAATAATCCTCGTTTTTTTCTCCTCCCTAAGCGAAATAAGCTGCTGATATGTTCGCTGAATAAGCGCCTCTCGTGAAGTTAAAAAAGAATATGCTCCAACCATCACCACTCCTGCAAAGCAGAAGATCATTGAGTAGAAAAACAGTTTAACTCTTAGTGATTGGTATCGCATTAAGATGAAATTGATTAGTAAAACAATCCAATTCCCCACTATCCAAATACTCTAAAATACAGCTCTTCAATTTAGCAATTTCACATTAATCTTTGCTGATTTATACCGAAAATTAAAGGTCAAGGGTTAATCTATAATTATCAAATTGTTTCATCTTCAAATTTTCAAATTCATGATACTATAACCCAAGTATTATTCTACTTTTGAGAATTGATTTGATAAAAATGATTGTAAAAATCCCTTTTAGGGTAATTGAGCTAGAGCCAGATAGCTATCACATAGTTATTGATGGGAAAATTGGAGATTTTGAGTCTACATTTATAATTGACACAGGTGCCTCACGTACAATTATAGATAAATGCTATGCAGAAAATCTAAAGAAACTAAAAATTGGAACTGAGAACCCTATGGCAACGGGTATCTCGTCGGAGCAAATTCCTGTTGAACTGTATAATGTATCCAAACTAGTACTTAGCGATGTTAAATTTAAGAATGTTCAATCGTTAGCTGCCGATTTAACTGCAGTTAACGAAATATACATGAATATTACAGGCAAAAAGATTGGTGGCCTAATAGGTTGTGATTTCTTACTCGATAAAGTGAGAAGCATCGACTTCAAGAAGAAAGTGATGACTGTTAAAACAAAAAAGAAAGCGTTATAATACTTTTATTCAAATCGTTACGAACTACTGTAGTAAAAAAAGGAGCTTTTCTTCGCATAAAGAGTAAAAAGCTGCTTAAAAGCTATTGTATCATATCTGAAAAAAAGTAATATATTTGCCCGATATTTTTTGGAAAAAAGTAAATATTGAATTCATTAATACAGAGAACAAATGCGTAATAAAGGTGCAGTAAAGTTTATTGCTTTTGCATTAACGCTGGTATGTATTTACCAGCTATCGTTTACTTATGTAACTAAACAGGAAGAGAAAAAGGCTAAAGCTTTTGCTAAAGGTGATTCGAAAAAAGAGTTTCGCTACTTAGACTCAATATCGACAGAAACTGTTTACAATTTCCTTTGGATCCGTAAGTACACCTACAAAGATTGCAAAGAGCGTGAGATTAACCTTGGGTTGGACCTAAAAGGTGGTATGAACGTAACCCTTGAGGTTTCAGTTGTTGATTTGATCAAATCGTTATCAAACTACAGTACAGATCCTTCATTTTTACAGGCGTTAAAACAAGCCGAAAAAATGGATTCACGTAAGGATTTTATTACTCGTTTTGGCGAGGCATTTGAGCAAATTGCTCCAAACGCTAAACTTGCTTCAATATTCAACACTGTTGAACTTCGCGATAGAATTTCATTTAACTCAACCAATAAAGAGGTTCTTGATGTAATTAGCAAAGAAGCTGATGGTGCAATCAAAAACTCTTTCAACATCATTCGTACTCGTATCGACAAATTTGGTGTTACTCAACCAAACATCCAGCAACTCGAAAATTCTGGTCGTATTTTAGTTGAACTTCCAGGTGTTAAAGAACCTGAACGTGTTAGAAAGCTTCTTCAAGGAACAGCTAGTTTGGAGTTTTGGGAAACTTATGAGAATACTGAAATTTACCCATTACTTGAGCAAGCAAATGCCAAGATCAAAGAGATTAAAGATGCTGAGATAAAATTAAATGAAACTCCATCAACTACTACCGTTGCTCAAAATAAAGAGGTAAAAACTGAAGAAAAAGGCGACGAGCTTGTTAAAATGCTTAAGGAGAAAGAGGGTAAAGATTCAACATTGGCTAACAAAGATGTTGCAAACAATTTCCCATTATTCTCAATCTTAAACCCAAGCATCGACCCACGTAGCGGTCAGCCTTTTGGTTATTCAATGGTTGGTAGAGCACATTATAAGGATACAGCAAGAATTAACCAATATTTAAATCTCCCACAAGTTAAAGCATTATTCCCACGTGATTTAAGATTACTTTGGGGTGTAAAAGCTGAAGATAAAGCAGAAAGTATCTATTCCCTTTATGCTATAAAAACTTATAATAAAGTTAAACCTCCACTTGATGGCGGTGTTATAACCGATGCACGTGATGAAATTGCTGATCAAAAAGGCGGCGCTGAGGTTTCAATGTCAATGAACGCTGAGGGTTCAAGGGTTTGGGCTCGCTTAACTGCCGATAACGTTGACCGTTGTATTGCTATTGTAATGGACAACTACGTTTACTCTGCGCCAAAAGTTAATGGCGAAATTAAAGGTGGTCGCTCTTCGATTACTGGCGGATTCTCAATCAACGAAGCAAAAGACTTAGCAAACGTTCTAAAGTCGGGAAAACTTCCTGCTCCTGCTAAAATTATTCAGGAAGAAGTTGTTGGTCCATCTTTAGGTAAAGAGTCTATCAACATGGGTATGATTTCCTTTATCATTGCCTTTTTAGTTGTTCTTGCTTACATGATTTTGTTCTATAGCCATGCAGGTTGGGTTGCTAACGTTGCACTTGTTGCCAACCTATTCTTCCTTTTCGGGGTACTTGCTTCATTGGGTGCAGTTCTTACATTACCAGGTATTGCAGGTATCGTATTAACCATGGGTATGGCCGTTGATGCGAACGTTATTATCTTCGAACGTATTAAAGAGGAGATGCGAGCCGGTAAAGGGGCACGACTTGCGTTAACGGATGGTTTCAAGCACGCTCTATCAGCAATTATCGATGGTAACGTTACAACAATTTTAACAGGTATCGTACTTTTCATTTTCGGTTCTGGTCCTATTCAAGGTTTTGCTACAACACTTATCATTGGTATTCTAACCTCTCTATTCTCAGCAATCCTTATCTCAAGGTTAATCTTCGAATGGATGTTAAGCAGGAATATTGAGATTCGTTTCGATAACAAGTTTTCTCGTAACTTCCTTACCAATGTAAATATTGATTTCATTGGCATTAGAAAGAAATTATATATTTTATCAGGAGTAATTATTGCAGTAGGTATCATTTCATTAGCGACTAAAGGGTTAAACTACGGTATAGATTTTACTGGAGGTAGAACCTACATCGTTCGTTTCGATAAAGATGTTAAGGTTGCCGATGTTCGTCAATCATTAACACAAGAGTTCGGTGATGCTCCTGAGGTAAAAACCTTTGGTTCAGCAAATCAGGTAAAGATTACAACCAAATTCATGATCGATAAAAATGATGAATCGGTTGATAGTTTAATCGAAAGAAAAATATTTACTGGATTAAAGAGCTATTACCCTCAATCGCTAACTTTTGATGAATTCAGTACATCAAACCAGAATACTGGTATTCTAAGTTCTCAAAAAGTTGGACCTACTATTGCTGAAGATATTAAACTGGGTGCAGTTCTTTCATTAGTATTCGCACTTCTAAGTATCTTCATCTACATTGCTATCCGTTTCAAAAACTGGCAATGGGGTATGGGTGGTGTTGTTTCACTTTTCCACGACTCGTTGATTGTAATATCAATGTATTCAATCTTCTACGGCTGGTTACCTTTTAACCTCGAGGTCGACCAAGCATTTATTGCTGCAATTCTAACAATTATTGGTTACTCAATTAACGACTCCGTAATTATCTTTGACAGGATTCGTGAGTATCGAATAATCCATCCAAAATGGGATTTGAAGGACAGCATCAATGGTGCTATTAACCATACGTTGACTCGTACATTTAACACCTCTATGACAACAATCGTTGTACTGGTTGTAATCTTCATCTTTGGTGGTGATGTCCTAAGAGGATTCATTTTCGCATTACTAGTTGGTATCGGAGTTGGTACATATTCTTCGGTATTTAATGCAACTCCAGTTGCTTACGACATTATTAAATGGCGTGAGAAAAAGAATGCTCAAAAAGCAGTTAAATAGATTTTTGAAATATTATATAAAAATCCTGCCCAAAAGGCAGGATTTTTTGTTTATACCCAACGATTTGTTTTTAGATTTGTATAATCAATTAGTATATCATGATTAGTCACCTTCTCTTCATAAGTATGACCGAAATCCTATTCATTGGGTTTGTGGCATTTCTACTTTTTGGCACAAAAAAATTGCCCGAAGTGGCAAAAGGGCTAGGAAAGGGCTATCGCGAATTCCAACGAGCTGCCGATCAGATTAAAGAAGAAATAGGCAAGGTAACCGATGATGTTAAAAAAGAGATGGATATTAACGAAAACACCACAAAAGACAAAAGTCCAAATTCAAACGAACCCACTAACAACAAGTAGCTAGTAGCCAGTAACTATTAATTATTCTGCTTTAATCTTTTGATTATAAAATTTTTACCCAAAATAGATTATCAAGAAATAAAGTGTATCTTTGCCAACCATTTTATAAATCGTTTTTTGAATAAACTGCTTACATACAACAAAATAGCAGTTAAATTAGTAGTATGACAGATATAAAGAAGAATGTCGGAGTTAAACGCGAGACGCGCACCAACTCCGAAAGTGAACCAAGCAAGGTTTACCAACCACGAACCTTTAAGGCTCGTCCTGTTTCAACCAAAGAGACAGATGAAAATGACACAACCCCCATCGATTCAGAAAAACCCAAAGGAAAACATTCTGACGACAGTACAAACGAAAAAAAGCCCTACAAGAAAAGTAGCGATAGCGCTGAGGTAAAATCGACCTATAAGCCTCGCACTGGGACTTTCAAAGTAAGCAATGATGATTTTTCGGCGCATATCGAACGCAGCGAAGATGCTCCCGTTGTTATTAAAAAGAAAGAGCCAACCGAAAGGAAAAGGGAAGAAAAACCTTCGTTTGAGAAAAAATCTGAATCGACTGAGAAGCGCATCAGAATTGAGAAACCCTCTTTTGAAAGAAAAAGGGAATCAAGCGATAGAGATTTCTCTCGCGAAAGAAAATCAGATGACAAACCTTTTGAGAAAAGGGAGAGTCGTTTTGGTTCAAAGAAAGAGGAGCCAAGAAGAACCTCAAGGAGCATTGCAGGTAAATCTACTGGTTATATCTCATCACGCACTGTTAAGGAGAAGGACGATAGACATTTTGATGATCCAACACGCAGAGATAGAACCAGAGATAGGAAGCCTTACGCTACAGATTCAGTAAAGAAAACAGAAAAACTACGCCTTGTATTACCTTCTACTGGCGAGAAAAAATACTTAGATAAACCTATTCCAAAACCAAAAAGGGAGTACGATGACAAACCTTTCCTTGAGGTAGATAACGATGGTCTAATCCGTTTAAATAAATACATTGCCAACACAGGACTTTGCAGTCGCCGCGAGGCCGATCAGTTCATCCAAGATGGGTTAATTACCGTTAATGGTGAAGTTGTATCGTTGGTTGGAACTAAGGTTGACCCAAATTCAGAGGTTTGCTTTAAAGGGCGTAAGCTGGAAGCAGAGCATAAAGTTTATATCCTTTTAAATAAACCGAAAGATTATATCACCACAGTTGAAGATCCTAACGCCAAAAGAACCGTTATGGAGCTAATTGAGGATGCATGCACCGAGCGTGTTTACCCTGTAGGCCGTTTGGATAGAAACAGTACTGGTCTACTACTTCTCACCAATGATGGCGAAATGACCAAAAGGCTCACCCATCCTAGCCACATGAAGAAAAAAATCTACCATGTTGGCTTAGATAAACCGCTAACCCGCGAGGATATGGAAAAAATGATTGCGGGGGTTGATCTTGAAGGCGAATTAGTTAAAGCTGATGCTGTTGAGTATATTGAAGATACTGATGGTTCAGAGGTTGGCGTTGAAATCCACACTGGTCAAAATAGGGTGGTTCGTAATATGTTTGATTCACTAGGTTATAAAGTATCGAGACTCGATAGGGTTTACTTTGCTGGGTTAACCAAGAAGAATCTACCCCGTGGCAAATGGAGATTTCTTACACAAACAGAAGTCAACATGCTTAAAATGAACCGTTTTGAATAGATATTTGCACCATGTCGCATAAATCAGGATTTGTAAATATCATAGGGAATCCCAACGTTGGGAAATCGACCCTAATGAACGCTTTGGTGGGCGAAAGGATATCTATTATCACCAAAAAGGCGCAAACTACAAGGCATCGTATTATGGGTATCGTTAACGGTGACGATTACCAAATCGTTTACTCCGATACCCCAGGTGTACTTAAACCTGCATATAAACTGCAGGAATCGATGATGAAATTTGTGGAATCGGCATTGGATGATGCCGATGTAATCCTATACATCACCGATACCTACGAATCGCCAAACAAGAATCAAGAGTTTCTAAATAGGATTCAAAACCTTGGTGTACCTATCATCCTAGTTATCAATAAGGTTGATTTAACCAATCAGGAGATGGTTGAGCAGAAGGTTGCTCTTTGGAGCAAACTGTTGCCAAAGGCACGCATCCTCCCCGTTTCGGCTCTGCATGGTTTCAATACAGATGGGCTAACTACAATGATTAAAGAGGCATTGCCTGAAGGTCCTGAGTATTTCTCAAAAGATACTTTAACCGATAAAACCATGAGGTTTTTTGCCTCTGAGATTATTCGCGAAAAGATTCTTATTCACTATCAAAAGGAGATTCCATATTCTATTGAGGTTGATATTGAGGAGTATAAAGAGAGTCCAAAACTCGATAGCATTAGAGCAATTATCTATGTAAGTCGCGATTCACAAAAATCAATTGTTATTGGTCAAGGTGGCAAGATGCTTAAGAAAGTTGGCATCGAATCTCGTCTCGATTTGGAGAAATTCCTCGACAAGAAGGTTTTCCTTGAGCTTTTCGTTAAGGTTGATCCCGATTGGCGCGATAACGCTAGCAAGTTAAAGCGATTTGGGTACTCTCATTAAAATGGGTAATCGACTCAATTACAGCATTACTGCAACACATTAAACAGCAACAAAGAAAATGAGCAATATAGTAGCAATAGTAGGACGTCCGAATGTTGGTAAGTCAACTTTTTTTAACCGTATGGTTGGTGGCAGACATGCCATTGTTGATGAAACTGCAGGAGTTACCCGCGATAGGATTTACGGTAAAACCGACTGGAATGGCGTTGAGTTCTCAATTGTCGATACTGGTGGTTTTGTAATCAACTCCGACGATATTTTTGAGGAGGAGATTCGTAAACAGGTTAAGATTGCCGTTGAGGAGGCTGATGTTGTGCTTTTCCTTGTTGATACAATGACGGGCATTACCGATATGGATACTGAGGTAGCTGAGCTACTTCGTAAAAGCAAGAAGAAAGTTTTTGTTGTTGCCAACAAAGTTGATAATAACAACCTTAGGCTTGATGCCACAGAGTTCTATAATTTTGGCTTAGGCGATCCATACTGCATATCATCAATAAGCGGCATGGGTACTGGCGATTTGCTTGATGATATCGTAAAATCATTCCCTGATAAACCAGAGGAAATTGTAGAAGCAACTGAAATTCCAAGAATTGCAATTGTAGGTAGACCTAATGTTGGAAAATCATCTCTTATCAATGCATTGGTTGGTGAAGAAAGAAATATCGTTACTCCAATTGCGGGTACCACTCGCGACTCGATTAATACTCGATACACAAAATTTGGTCACGACTTTTTCTTAGTTGATACTGCAGGCATCAGAAAGAAAACTAAGGTTCACGAGGATTTGGAGTTCTTCTCGGTTATGCGCTCAATTCGTGCAATTGAAAATGCGGACGTATGTCTACTTTTAATTGATGCAACGCAAGGTTTTGAGGGACAGGATCAGAATATCTTCAACCTTATCAACAAGAATAGAAAAGGGGTTGTTATTGTTGTAAATAAGTGGGATTTGGTTGAGAAGACACATAAAACAACCACTGAATTCACCAAATTAATTAAGGAGGAAATTGCTCCATTCCAGGATGTACCTATCATTTTCACATCAACCCTTACAAAACAACGCCTTCTTAAAGTATTAGAAACTGCGTTGGAGGTTAATGAAAATCGAAATAGGAAAATACAGACCTCGAAACTAAACGATTTCATTCAAGAGGTTGTTGATGCTTATCCACCACCAGCATTCAAGGGCAAATACATTCGCATTAAGTTTGCAACCCAGCTGCCAACGCATACACCATCGTTTGCATTCTTCTGTAATCTTCCACAATACATAAAGGAACCTTACAAGCGATATATCGAGAATAAACTACGTGAGAACTTCAATTTTTCGGGAGTTCCTTTACAGATATTCTTTAGACAGAAATAATATTGGTTGACAGTTTACAGTTGTTGGTTGACAGGCTTACTTTTTCAATTTTTACTGTGAACTGTCAACTAAATACTGTCAACTAAATTAGAAGTACTTCGATAGCGAAGCCATCCAGCCTTTGGTATATAGCTTTGCTAAAAGGGCAAGTTTGTAAACATCGAACATAATTAGCGATGGGTGTCGGCTACACAAGCTACGGCGAATAACAGGATTTATCACTCGGAATACCCAACGAAGTAGTAATACAAGTCCAAGGAACCGAAGAAGTTTAAATACTCGAAGAATCTTCACGGTCTTCTCTAAATCCTTTCTTAAATC
>CAYMII010000058.1:0-12154 GCA_964390565.1 uncultured Rikenellaceae bacterium | reverse complement strand
TCACCAAAGTTAAGGATAACCCATTTGCAAGTAAGGATAGCAAGGGTCGTTTACGTGTTGCCGCTGGTGTAGGGGTTACCTACGATACCATGGAGCGCGTTGCAGCGCTTTATCGCAATAAAGTAGATGCCGTTGTAATCGATACTGCGCATGGTCACACAAGGGGCGTTGTTGATATGCTTAAGAAAGTTAAAGGCGAATTCCCCGATTTGGATGTTGTTGTAGGAAATATTGCTACAGCTGAAGCAGCCCTTATGCTTTATAAAGCTGGTGCCGATGCCGTTAAAGTTGGTATTGGACCCGGTTCAATTTGTACAACTCGTATCATTGCTGGCGTTGGTGTGCCTCAATTGAATGCAATATTTGATGTTTCAAATGAACTTAAAGGAAAGAATGTTCCAGTTATTGCCGATGGTGGTATTCGCTATTCAGGTGATATCGTTAAGGCGTTAGCCGCTGGTGCCGATACTATTATGGCAGGCTCACTATTTGCTGGTGTTGAAGAATCAACAGGTGAGACAATAATTTTTGACGGAAGAAAGTTTAAAGTATATCGTGGCATGGGCTCAATTGAGGCTATGCAGCAAGGATCGAAAGATAGATATTTCCAAGATGTTGAGGATGACATCAAAAAGCTTGTACCAGAAGGTATTGCTGCTCGTGTTCCTTATAAAGGCACATTGGCAGAAGTATTCTACCAAATGATTGGTGGATTACGTGCCGGTATGGGATATTGCGGTGCTGGAAATATATCAGAATTAAAAAATGCTAAGTTTGTAAGAATAACCAGTGCAGGTATGATCGAGAGTCATCCTCACGATGTTTCAATTACTCGCGAAGCACCAAACTACAGCCGATAGCTAAAGGCATAAATTCATTTTTTACGAATAGATTAAGTTAAACCCTAAAAATACTATAATGAGGTTAATTGCTCGATTTATCATTTTTGTTGTATTCGTTGGTGTTTACACAGTAAACGCTCAGCAAAAAGTAGATCAAACTTTGTTAACTATTGGTGATGAAAAGATTCCTGTAAGTGAATTTGTAAGGATTTACTTAAAGAATAATCCGGATGCGCAAGCCATTGATAGCAAATCAGTAGAAGACTATCTTAACCTATTTGTAAATTTCAAACTTAAAGTTGCTGATGCACTTGATTCAAAACTTGATACATCGGCTGCTTTCAAGAACGAATTGGCTGGTTACCGACAACAGCTAGCTCGTCCATATATGGTTGATAAAGAAACCGAGCAAGCCCTTATTGCAGAAGCATACGAAAGGATGAAGTATGAGGTTAATGCAAGCCATATCCTTATTGCCGTTCCTGAGCAAGCACTTCCATCCGATACGTTAAAATTGTACGAAAAGGCTCTATCAATTCGAAATAGAATTATTGCTGGCGAACCTTTTGAAACGGTTGCTCGCGCAACTAGTGATGACCCATCTGTGAATAGTAATAGCGGTAAACTTGGATATTTTACAGCTTTTCAAATGGTTTACCCTTTTGAGTCGGCTGTTTATAGATTGAAAGTGGGCGAAATATCCATGCCCATCCGTACACGATTTGGATATCATATCATAAAATTAAACGATAAACGACCAGCAAAAGGGCAAGTAAAGGTTGCTCATATTATGATTGCTGTTCCCAAAGATGCTAATCCCGATCAACAAGCTCAGGCAAAATCTAAAATTCAGGATATTTATAAGCAGGTTCTTAACAATGAGGACTTCGGAAAGTTGGCAGGACAATATTCACAGGATCCTGGTTCGTCTAAAAATGGGGGAGAACTTCCTTGGCTTGGAACCGGTAATATTATTCCAGAATTTGAACAAGTTGCATTTGGATTTAATCAAGATGGTCAAATTTCGGAGCCATTTCAAACCGCTTACGGTTGGCATATTGCAAAGCGTATTGGTCGCAAGATGGTTGGCTCATTAGACGACATGCTGCCTGAAATTAAGAAAAGGTTATCATCTGATATGCGCAGCGCTATATCTTTTGATAAGATGGTTTCAAAAATTAAAAAGGATAATTCCTTCAATGAAGATACTACAAATCTTATCCAGTTTATTTCACTTGTCGATTCATCAATTTATAAGGGAAAGTGGGCCTCAAGTAGCATTAAAGAGAATAAAGTTTTATTCACTTTATCAAATCTAAAGTACAACCAGCAATCATTTGCTAAGTATTTAGAGCAGTATCAGCTAAAAGGTGTAAAAGGTTCGATATATTCAATTGTTAAGAATGCCTATGGCGATTGGGTTAAAAGTAACGTTTACAGTTATCAAGAGTCAATACTCGATCAGAAGTACCCCGAATTTAAAAATTTGATGCAGGAGTACCACGATGGTATTTTGCTTTTCAATATTAGCGATTCCAATGTTTGGTCAAAGGCATCGAACGATAGCATTGGCCTTTTAAAGTTTTATAACGAGAATAAGGAGAGTTACCGGTGGGGCGAAAGGGTTTATTACATTGTTTATACAAGCAAAGATGAGAAGCAACTTACTAAAGTTAGCAAAATGTTGTTAAGTGGTAAATCAAAAGGTATTAAACCAGAAGATATAGCTGCAAAGTTGAATAAGGATAAACAACAGCAAGTAAGTTTTACAAGTAAGATTGCAAATATCGACGAAAAGGAAATATTGGGTTACAAATCTTGGGTAAATAGTATTTCTCCTATCACCCCAGATAATGGTCAGTATAGTATTATTGGAATTGTTAAGCAAACTTCAAATGAAATCAAAGATTTAGCAGATTGTAAAGGTCAAGTAATATCAGACTATCAACTTGCACTCGAAGCGGAGTGGGTAAAATCACTTCGACAAAAGTATCCCGTAACAATTGATAAAGAGGTGCTTAAACAACTGGTTGAAGGTTTGAACAAGAAATAGTAAACATAAGGAACGATGACAATAAATAAGAGTTATTTCAAGATTAACCTTGTTGTAGCAACAATTCTTCTGCTTTTTACCTCATGTAACAAAGGTGGAGATAAAGAGCAAAGACCATTGGCTGTTGTGTATGACAAATATTTGTATAAATCGGATATTACAGAAATATTTCCACAAGGGTTAACTAAAGGGGATAGCATCAAGATATTAAACGCCTACGTTGATCAATGGGTTAGGCATAAACTCATGTTAAGGCTTTCGGAAGAGAATTTAACTGAAACACAGAAAGATGTTAGCAAACAGCTCGAAGATTATCGTTCTTCGCTTTTAATTTTTAAGTATGAGCAGGAGTATATACTTCAAAGGCTTGATACTGCAGTGTCATACGATGAAATTAGAACGTTCTATAATAGCAATATGTCAAACTTTACCCTAAATGAATCGGTTGTAAAGGCGCTATATATAAAGGTTCGTAAAGATACTCCTTATGTAAATAAAATTAAAGAGTTATATAAGTCAAGTAGGGAGGAAGATGTAAAAGCGTTGGATAATATTGTTTATCAAGTGGCCGATAAATATGATTACTTTGGTGATAAATGGCTTCCTTTTAATCTCTTGCAACGTCAATTGCCATATCCATTAGAGAATGTAGATGAATATTTAAGGAATTCACGTAGTATTGAAATGGAGGATGGCAATTATCAATACTTTATCTACATACGCTCAGTAATGTTTAAAGGTCAAACTTCTCCACTGGAGTATGAAGAGTCGAACATCAAGAGTATTATTATTAATAAACGAAAGCAGAAATTATTAAATGATCTTGAGAATAGTGTTTATAATGATGCGCTAAATCATAAAAAGTTTCAAACATTCTAATTCAAATAATTAGCTTTACAAATGAAAAAAAATAATCTTTTTAAACCCACTGTTTTTCTTTTTCTATCTTTCTTTTTAACCGTTAGTACATCTTTCTCCCAAGAGGTAGTAGATAAAGTTGTTGCTGTGGTTGGCGGAGATATGATACTTAATTCAGATATTGAGCAGGAAGTTATGCGCCTTAAAATGCAGGGTGAATTGCCTGAAGGTGATGTTAAATGCACGATTCTAGAACAGCTACTAGTTCAAAAGTTGTTGTTGCATCAATCAAGAATTGATAGTATTCAACCCAATGAAGTATCTATTGAAAATGAGGTTGAAAGAAGACTTAGGTATTTCACAAATCAAATTGGTTCCGAAAAAGCACTTGAGAATTACTTCCACAAATCATTATATGAGATTAGGAGTGATTTGAGAGATGTAATTCGAGAGCAGCATCTAACACAGCAAATGAGGCAAAAAGTTGTTGACGAAATCGCCGTTACACCCTCAGAAGTAAAAGCATTTTATAAAACTATTCCGACTGATAGTTTGCCCATGATACCTGAGCAATACGAACTTCAGCAAATTGCAATTTATCCTCCTTCATCTGCGCAAGCAAAGTTTAGGGTTAAAGAAAAATTACTTGAACTTAGAAGTCGAATTCTTAAAGGAGAACGTTTTTCTTCTTTAGCAGTAGCATATTCAGAAGACTTAGGATCAGCAAAAAGAGGTGGCGAACTAGGGTTTAGGACAAGAGAAGAATATGTGAAATCTTTTGCTGATGCAGCTTTTAATTTAGCTGACGGGCAAGTTAGCCAGATTGTTGAATCTGAATATGGCTTCCATATAATTCAAATGATCGAAAAAAGAAACAATCAGGTAAACGTTAGACATATTTTGCTTAAACCTCAGTTTTCATCTGATATGATTGTTGAAGCAAAAAATAAACTTGATAGCATTGCAAGTCTTATTAAGAGTGATAGTTTAACTTTTGAACATGCCTGCTTGCGATTTTCAGAGGACAAGAAATCGAGGTTAAATGGAGGGTTGGTTGTAAATTCTGAGGATAACACTAAGTATTTCCAAAAAGAGCAAATACAGCCATCTGATTATTATATAATTAAAAAACTGACAGCTGGCGTGATTAGTGAACCTTTCGAATCGAGAGACGAGCATGCTAATGTTATTTTTAAAATTGTAAAAGTTAAAAGGATTGTCCCTTCTCACAAAGCAAACCTTACCGATGACTATGATGTTATTCAACGTATGACTAAGCAGGGTCGAGAGTATGAGATTTTTATGAAGTGGATTAAAGAAAAGCAGTTGATAACTTACATTAAAATTGATTCAGAGTATAAGAGATGCAAGTTTACATCTGAAGGCTGGATTAAATAGTTTTTGCATCAATTGAATGATTATAAGTCAATGGGAATGTTAAACGATAAGCATTGGTTTGCAGTATTTGCAATGCTTCTCTTTTTCGGGCTTGCATCATTTGGACAGACTGAAAAAGGCATTCAAGTTAAAGCAGAGTCGATGAAGAGCCTTGTCCGTGATGGTCAGCAGGTTGCAAGGTATCTTGGCGGTGTAACCGCTGTGCATGAAGGTGCTACAATGGAATGTGATAGTGCATATCTTATTAGAAAGCAAAATATTCTTGAAGCATATGGCCATGTTGTAATTATTAAAGAAGAAAATACATTGTATGGCGATTATCTTCATTACGATGGAAAGACCTCATCAGGAAAGGTTTCAGGGAAAGAGGTTAAACTTGTTCAGAAAGATGCAACCTTGGTAACTGATGTAATTTACTTCAATACAAAGTCAAATTCAGCCTATTACCTTACTAAAGGCGTTTTAACTAATCCTGAAAATAGGCTGATTAGTAAACATGGTTATTATTTTTCAAAGCTCAAAAGCTATTTTTTTGCAGGAAATGTAGAAATGGAAGGGAAGGATGGCAGGATTTTTACTGATTCACTCGAGTATGATACTCAAAATGAAGTAGTTTCTTTTCATGGACCAACCCGTATTTACAATAAAGAGAACTATGTTTACTGCGAAAAAGGATGGTATAATCGAAAGAATGGACAATCAAATTTCTTCAACAATGCTTTTATGCACCAAAAAGCCAATAAAGTCTATGGTGAGGATATCTTTTACGATAAGCCGAATGGATTTATCCGAATTGTCAAAAATGTAGTAATAGCTGACACAACGAATAAAATAACTGTTTTTGGCGGCAAAGCAAGATATTGGGATGTTGATAAAAGGGCTATTGTAGAGCAAAACCCTATGCTTATGACAGTTTCAGAAGGTGATACTTTGTTCCTTCGAAGCGAAGAGATGCTACTAAATTCTTATGCCGATAACAGCTTACCCGATTCAGTTTATCGAATTGTTAAGGCAGTAGGAAAGGTTGCCTATTATAAAAAGGATTTACAGGGACGTTGCGATTCTATTATTTATAACACAAAGGATTCTACAGCCAGTTTCTATGTGGAGCCAGTGCTTTGGAGCGAAAATAACCAAATGACGGCTGATTCCATTAAGGCATACTCATCGAAAAATAATAAAATCCGAAGGATGGATTTTGAGGGAAATGCTTTTAGTGCCGCCAAGGAGGATTCGATACACTATAACCAGATTAGAGGCAAATCAATGATAGCCTATTTTTCAAACGGGCAATTTAGCCGGTTAGATGTTAAAGGGAATGGGCAAGCCGTTTACTACCTTCGCGACGAAGGGGTTATTGCAGCAGTAAATAAGGCTGAAAGTTCCGATTTAGTTGTTTTTTTTAAGAATAGAAAGCCTTCTCGGATCTCATTTAAAGTAAAACCCATCTCCATTTTTTACCCAATTGAAAAGGTCGATTACGAAGAGGTTACTCTAAAAGGTTTCCGTTGGTTGGATAATATACGACCAAAGAGTAAGTTTGATATAATTCCTAAAGGGCTAGATTTAACCCTTACCGATGTAAAACCTTGGTTTAAAAGAGATATTGAGAGCAACTATCCAGATATAAATAAAAAGCCCTAAAAAGGGCTTTTTTTATTGCTCAACATCTTTCATGGTTAGCTGAATCCTTTTCCTTGCAACATCAACCTCGGTTACTTTAACCTTAACGTGTTGGTGAAGTTTAACCACATCATTTGGATTCGAGATAAATTTGTTAGCTAGTTGCGAAATGTGAACCAAGCCATCCTGCTTAACCCCAACATCAACAAAGGCTCCAAAGTTGGTTATGTTTGTTACAATGCCGGGTAGAACCATGCCGGGAACTAAATCATCAATTTTATAAATACCCTCTGCAAAATCAAAAACTTTAATGGCTTTACGTGGATCGCGACCGGGCTTAGAAAGTTCTTGCATGATATCGTTAAGTGTAGGCAAACCAATTTTTTCGGTAACGTATTTCTCTAGTTTGATTTTGCTTCGCAAAACCTCATCTTTCATTAGGTCGGCAACTTCACAACCGAGGTCTTTCGCCATCTTTTCAACAATATGGTAACTCTCTGGGTGAACAGCGCTATTATCTAATGGATTCTTAGCCTCAGGTATTCGAAGGAAGCCGGCACTTTGCTCAAAGGCTTTATCGCCTAAACGAGGTATCTTCTTTAATTCACTACGACTATTGAATGCACCATTCTCCTTACGATACTCAACTATGTTTTTGGCTAGTTGAGGGCCAAGTCCTGAAACGTAGGTTAATAAGTGCTTACTTGCAGTATTCACGTTTACACCAACATGGTTTACGCAGCTCTCAACAACACCATCAAGGCCACCTTTTAGCTTTGCTTGATCAACGTCGTGCTGATATTGCCCTACGCCAATGGATTTGGGATCGATTTTAACTAGCTCTGCTAGCGGATCGAGCAATCGACGGCCAATGGATACAGCACCCCTAACGGTTACGTCGTACTCAGGAAACTCTTCCCTTGCAACCGATGATGCTGAATATACTGATGCCCCATCCTCGCTAACAACATAAACCCTAACATCGCGGTTAAAGCGTATATGCTTAACGAAACTTTCAGTTTCGCGGCTAGCCGTTCCATTGCCAATGGCAATGGCATCAATCTTATAGGTATCCACAAGACCTGAAACCTTGCTCATAGCCTTTCCCGACTCGCTTTGCGGTGGGTGCGGGTAGATGGTTTCGTTATGTAACAGATTCCCTTGCTGATCGATACAAACTAGTTTACATCCACTTTTATAACCTGGATCAAGCGCAAGCACCATTTTTGGCCCTAGCGGTGCGGATAGCAAGAGCTGACGAAGGTTTTCGGCAAATACTCTAATTGCCTCCTCATCGGCTTTCTCCTTTAGCTCTGCTGTGTACTCATTCTCTATTGATGGCTCGAGTAGTCGTTTATAACAATCTTTAATTGCCATTGCAACCTGAGTTTGAGGTTCGCCTGAACCTTTAACCATAAACCTTTCAATCTCCTCAATGAGATTTTCTTCAGGAGGAGTTATGCTCACCTTAAGAAATCCCTCATCCTGGCCACGGCGCATAGCCAAAAAACGATGCGATGCGCAACGACGAACTTCTTCCTCAAAGCCAAAATAATCTTTGTATTTTATGCCCTCTTCCTCTTTTCCCTTAACTACTTTGGAGCGGATTATTGCACCACGCTTAAAATGGCGACGGGCAACATTACGAGCCTTTTCATTCTCATTTATCCACTCGGCAATGATATCTCTAGCGCCTTGCAGGGCATTTTCAACATCTTCAACCTGATCGTTAACGAATTTCTCAGCTTTGCTGTATATATCCCTGTCCTGTTGCCTCATGATTAGCTCGGCCAATGGCTCAAGGCCTTTTTCCTTGGCAATAGTTGCTTTTGTTCTGCGTTTTGGCTTGTATGGTAGGTATATATCCTCAAGTTCGGTTGGATCATAGCATTCAATAATCCTTTTCTTAAGATCGTCGGTAAGTTTTCCTTGCTCTTCGATTGTAGTAAGAACGGTCTCTTTACGTTTGTCGAGTTCAACATATTTAGCAGATAATTCCTTAATAGATGTAATCTGAACTTCATCAAGATTTCCTGTTTGCTCTTTTCTATATCGACTAATGAATGGTACTGTGCCCCCCTCATCTATCAATCTAATAGTGTTTGATACTTGTCGAGAGTTGAGGTTCAGCTCTTTCGATATAAGATCTATATGCTTGTTGATATTAACTAAATCCATCGTTGAATTATTTAAGGATACAAAAGAACAAAAAAATACTTAAAGAGTGATTGGGTGTTGAAAACCTCTTTGGATGTTTTTTTTATTGTTAATAAAAGTAGAATATTCTAATCTTTTAAGTTGAGTTTGATGATATTGCTTCATAAAAAATCAAATTGCTACATTTACGCTCAAAATATTAAAACAAATTACTATGGGAGCGTTTCACGCATACGATATCCGAGGCATCTACAATAAGGATTTTAATAAGGACGATGCATACAAAATCGGATTCTTTTTAGTTGGTTTGCTTAAAACAGATAAAGTGCTTGTTGGGCGCGATGCGCGTGTATCATCCGATGAGATTTATGAATACCTAACTAACGGTATCACAGATGCAGGTGCTGATGTATTTAATTTAGGTTTGGCTACAACCCCAATGGTTTACTTTGCAACTGCAAAGCATGGCTTTAACGCATCGGTGCAGATTACTGCATCACACAACCCACGCGAGTATAATGGCATGAAGGTTTCGCGCGAGAATGCTCTCCCAGTAGGTTATGATACAGGGCTAAAAGAAATTGAGACCAAAGTTAAAACTGAGCAGGTAGTGCCAGTTTCAAAAAAAGGAAAGATAGTTGATTTAGATGTTAAGGCCGATTACCTCAAGTTTCTCAATGGATACAGAGGCAACTATTCAAAGCTAAAGATTGGTATCGATTGCTCAAACGGTATGGCAGCGTTGCTTATCAAAGAAATCTTAGGAAATGAGCCTCTTTACATTTACGATGAGCTGGATGGTACATTCCCAAATCACGAAGCAAATCCGCTTGTAGCCGAAAATATTGTGGACCTACAAAAGTTGGTGAAGGATAATAAATGCGATGTTGGTATTATCTTCGATGGCGATGGCGATAGGGTGATGTTTGTTGACGAAAACTCAAAATTCATTTCCCCCGATTTGATGATTGCTGTGCTTGGTCACTATTTCCTCGAAGAGAAAAACCAAAAGGGTATAGTTTTGCAGGATATAAGAACATCAAAGGCTGTAGGCGAATACCTTGCTCCGCTTGGTGGTACAACTCAAACATGGCGCGTTGGAAGGGCTTTTGCAGCACCAAAACTTCGTGAGATTAATGGGATTTTTGGAGGCGAATTGGCTGGTCACTATTACTTCCGCGATTTCTATTACTCCGATTCAGGTTTAATGGCTTGTTTAATCATTCTTAATGTTATTAGCAAGATGAAAGAAAAGGGCATAACCCTTTCGCAGCTCATATCGAAGATTGAGGCTTATGCCAACTCTGGTGAAATTAACTTCAAGATTGAAAAGAAGAAGGAGGCTATGGATACTGTTAGGGATTACTTTATCAGCAAAGAGAAACCAACCGCTTCATTCGATTTTGATGGTTATCGTGTTGAGTTCCCCGATTGGTGGTTCAATATTCGTCCTTCAAATACTGAGCCTTATTTAAGGTTTATTGCGGAGGCAAAGACCAAAGAGATGTTGGATGAGAAAGTAAAGGTGGTGAGAGCGATTATTGAAAAATTGATTTAACTAAAACGCATTAAAACAAAAATCCCCAAGTACAATAACTTGGGGATTTTTTATTACTTAACTTCCTCTTCTTCTTTTTCATCTGGTTGCTCAACCGGTGGCTCAGAGGTAATATTTCCGAACTTGTCAACATAGGCAATCATGCTTTCAAAGTTACTTGCAGGAGAGTGCTCTTTCCTTTCAATCATTTTTTTCTCTTTCTCTTTCCTCTTCTTTAGACGCTTTTCAGTCTTTTGCTTCTTAATGAAGCTATTGTTTGATTTTGCCATATGCTGATTTATTAGTTGATAAAAGTAAACGCCTTTCCGCTTTCGCCAGCCCTGCCAGTTCTCCCAATGCGGTGGATGTAGCTGTCAATATTTTTAGGCTGTTGATAATTGATTACGTGCGAAACATGAGAGATATCAAGACCTCTAGCGGCTACATCAGTAGCTACAAGCACTTGTATCTTTTTGTTTTTAAACGAATTTAAGGCATTAATTCGGTAATTCTGCGATTTATTGCCATGTATTTCATCGGCTTTAATACCGGCCATTCTAAGATCCTTGCAAATTCGGCTGACCCATCGTTTTGTTTCGGCAAATACCAAAACCTTTTCAAACGATTTATCGCGAACCATGTTTACAAGCACATCCATCTTCTTTTCGCCATTTTTAACCACAACAATATCTTGTTCAATTGAGTCTGGACTAACATTTCCTGAGCGAACACGAACTTCAACAGGATTTTCGAGTAGGTTGTTGATTAAGGCTTTTTGACCTTTCTCCTCTGTTGCTGAGAAGAGTATCGTTTGCTTACGATTGATCATGCCATCAACAAAGAACTGAATGTCGTTAGAGAATCCCATATCTAGTAACCTATCAAACTCGTCAAGTACAAGAATTGAGAAGTTTTTTAGATTTAACGCTCTTTGGCGAATCATGTCGGAAATACGGCCTGGTGTTCCAATTATTAGATGGCTTGGCCTTCTTAAATTGTTTATATCACGGCTTACGCTTGTGCCACCAATTAGGCTAATACAAGACAGGTTGAGATCTTTGCTAATACTTTTGAACTCATCATCAATTTGAAGTGCAAGTTCGCGAGTTGGCGAAACGATTAAGACCTGAAAATTAGGCCTTTGATTTATAAGGTTATGAATAATTGGCACTAAGAAAGCGGCTGTTTTACCAGTTCCTGTTTGTGCTAAACCCATAAGATTTCTGCCCTCAAGAATTGCATCGAGGGTTTTTTCTTGGATTTCGGTAGGAGTTTTAAACCCCTTTTTCAATAAATTGCTTACTATTTTAGGATTAACTTGTAAATCCTCAATAAGTTGCGTGGGCGTATGCTTAATTACTTCTGTTGCAACTGCTTTTTTTACAAATAGTTTTGGGTCGAGCGATTTCGTTTTGCTTTGACCATTGCTTGATGATTTAAACCTTGATGTTCTTTTGGGATCAAAATTTCGTTGTCCTCTGTTGTTCAGAGGTCGTCTGTTTTCCATTTAAAAATTATTAGTTAATGCCGCTGATGCTAACACTAACCGCGTATCTGTTCAAAGGGGTAATGTTTCTTTGGCGTAAATATTATTCAGCGTAAACTAGTGAAGTAGAAAGAATGTCTTCTTGAGAGGTGATTCGAGAGATATACTAACTATACAGATCTAAAATATGCTAAAATCGA
>CAYMII010000057.1:0-12391 GCA_964390565.1 uncultured Rikenellaceae bacterium | reverse complement strand
GTTTACTAAAAAAAGGTTAAGTTTAGCGTGTTTAAAACCCTTCGAACTATGAAAATAAAGCTAAAAATAAGGCAAAAAATATTGCTTTATATTCTATCTGTTTCTGCTTTACTATATGTTGTAGCAATTGGGTACATAGTGGTTGATTCGCGTAAAGGATTATTGGAAGAATCGTTAAATAATTCAAAGTTAGCAACAAAATTAGCTGCTAGTGATGTAAAGATATTTTTTGAGAAAGATTTATCATTGGTAAGAACACTTTCAAATGCATTCTCAATCTATAATACTATGCCACCTGAAAAATGGCAAAAACTATGGGTTGAAATGTATAAACCTGTATTTAAAGCCAATCCACATATTTATTCATTATGGGATAGTTGGGAGTACAAAGCATTTGTTCCTGGGTATGATAAGGATTATGGGAGGATTTGTATTACAATAAATAGATCAGGTAATGAGGTTAATTGGGATATCGCTCCTCGAAGTATGACCGGAGATCCAGCGCTTTATGGTGGTTTTAAAAAGAATGCCGTTGAAGCCTTATGGGAACCCTATTACGATAATTTTATTTTTGGAAATATGGAGCGAAGGTTGCTAACAACTATAGGTTCCCCTGTAATGGTAAATGGTAAATTTGTTGGTATGGTTGGGGTTGATGTTGTATTAACAACTTTACAAGAAAATGTTTCAAAAATCAAACCATTCGAAGGTAGTGTTGCGTTTCTAGTCTCAAATACATCAATTATTGCTGCTCACCCTAATAAAAATTTAATATACAAGAATTTAAGTGATTTATATAAGACAGACTTTAAAACCGAGAGGTTAGGGGAACGAATTTCTAAAGGTGAAGAGTTTGCTTATTTCCATACAGATTCAATTGGTAATAAATATTATATAAGTTATGCCCCAATAAAAGTTAGTGAAATACCTACCCCATGGTCACTAGTAATTTCAACACCTGTAAAGGTATTAACTCAAAAAGCAGATAGATCTCTTTATATTTCAATGTTTGTTGGTTTTGCAGGACTTATACTAATAATAATTGTTTTAATCTTTGTTTCCGACAATCTAACAAGACCTATAAGGAAAATTACTTCTAGTTTAAAACGACTTGCTAACGGTGAAATCTCAGATGATCTTAAAATTATTCTTGATACAGGTGACGAGATTGAAGAGATGTCACTTGCTCTAAATACTTCTGTTGAAGGATTAAATAAAAAAGCCGTTTCTGCCACAAATATTGGAGAAGGAAACTATGACTCTGAGATAGATTTACTTAGCGAAAAGGATACACTTGGTAAGTCATTAATTGATATGCGTGATAGTTTAAAAAAGGCTTATATCGAGGAGCAAAAACGTAAACTTGATGACGAAAAGCGGACATGGGCAAACGAAGGATTTGCAAAATTTGCTGAAATTCTTCGTCAGAATAACAACGATTTCCAACTCCTTTGCGATAACGTTATTAAAAATCTTGTTAAATACCTTGATGCTAATCAAGCCGGAATATTCCTATGGAATGAGGAGGATAAAAACGATCAATACTTTGAATTGGTATCGACATTTGCTTGGGATAGAAAAAAATATGTTTCAAAACGTTTAGAAAAAGGAGAGGGATTGGTTGGTGCATGTGCTTTGGAAAAGGAAACAATCTTTATTACCGATGTTCCTGAAGACTACGTTGCCATTACCTCTGGTTTGGGAAGCGCAAACCCACGATGCGTTATTCTTGTACCGCTAAAGCATGAAAATATTGTATTAGGCGTTATCGAGATGGCATCATTCAAGGTTATGGAAAGATACCAAATCGAATTCTTTGAGAAAATTGCCGAGAGCATTGCTTCAACAATATTATCGGTTAGAATAAATGAGAAAACAAAGGCGCTCCTAGAGCAATCGCAGCAGCAAGCCGAGGAGATGGCTGCTCAAGAAGAGGAGATGCGCCAAAATATGGAGGAACTTCAAGCAACTCAAGAAGAGGCTGCTCGCAAGTCAGGAGAAATCGAAGGTTTACTAACCTCATTAAATGCAGCCTCGTATATTGTTGAGTACGATATGAGTGGCAACATTATCAATGCAAATGATGCTTTCTTACAGCGATTAGGCATATCACGTCAACAATTGGTCGGCACACACCATTCTGGCAATATAGAACTATCTGAAAAACAGAAAAAGGAATATGGTCGTTTCTGGGATGAGTTGCGGGCAGGCAGCAATAAAAAAGTAAAGTCAAAAATTACATGGGAGGGAAAAACGGTTACCATGATGGAAACCTATTTCCCTATAGCCGATAGCGAAGGGCATTTTTATAAGGTTATGAAGCTTTCCCATGAACTTGAAGAGTTCGTTTAATATAATTTAAGTAAAGGCGCTTTATAAGCGCCTTTCTTTTTTAAACCAAGTTTGTTCGCCTTTGTCTAAAGCAAAAACGCTCATTTTCTCGTAAAGTTAATATTGCGCATTATTATTCTTTAACCCTTTTTTGATTATGAAGATTAAACTAAAAATTAGACAAAAGATTCTACTTTACATACTTACCATTTCCGCATTTCTTTATGTTGTTGCTATTGGATATGTAGTTTTAAGCTCGAGAAAAGTAATATCGCGCGATGCTATAATCAAAGCACAGCAAACTTCAAGGATCTCTGCCGATAAGGTTGAAAGAATATTTGAAAGGGAGTTATCACTAGTTAGGACTCTTTCACAAGCATTTACTGTATATAAGTCAATGCCTGAAAATCAATGGAAGAATTTATTCCTTAACATGTATATGCCCGTTCTGAAGGATAATCCTCAGATTTATTCATTGTGGGATAGTTGGGAGTACAAGGGTTTTATACCTGGTTATACTAAGGATTATGGTCGGTTTGCTATTACAACATGGCGAGAAGGTGAGCAGATTAAATGGCAATTTAGTGATAGAAGCTTGACTGGTGATTCGGAATTATATGCTTTGGATAAAAGTAGGGCAGAGGAGACTATTGCTGAGCCATATCAAGATGAGTTTACTACTGGAAAAGCACAGGCTAAACTAATGGTAAGTTTTCAATCACCAGTTTTGATTAATGGTAAATTTGTAGGAGAGATTGCTACTGATGTTGACCTTGTGATGTTGCAGGAGATTGTTGCAAGTATCAAACCTGTTCAAGGAAGTTATGCTTTTTTAGTGTCTAATGGTGGTATTATTGCGGGTCATCCTAATAAGGATTTATTAAACAAACAGTTAAAGGACATTTTTCCTGAAAGCATAACGAAAGAGGATTTGCTGGCAAAGGTTCAAGCAGGAAAGGAGTTTTATTTTACTGATGAAAGCAATGGTATTAAACAGCTAATTTGCTTTGCACCCATAAATGCAGGTAGAAATAAATATCCATGGGCTTTAGTGCTTTCAACTCCATTTTCAGTTATTACCGACGAGGCAAATCATGAACTATACGTATCACTTGGAGTTGGAATAGTTGGCCTGTTATTAATCGTTATTGTTCTTTACTTCGTTTCGGGCAAATTAACAAAGCCAATTCGTCGAATTACAGCAATACTAAAGAGGATGGCTGATGGCGAAATATCCTCTGATTTAAGAATTGATGTCAATACAGGTGACGAGATTGAAGAGATGTCAAATGCTCTTAATATTTCTGTAGAAGGGTTAAATAATAAGGCGGTTGCAGCAACTCAAATAGGACAGGGTAATTTTAATTCTGAGATTCATCTTTTAAGCGAAAAAGATGTTTTAGGAAAATCGCTTATAGAAATGCGAGATAGTCTAAAGAAAGCGCACGATGAGGAGGAGAAACGGAAGTTAGATGATCAAAAGCGTAATTGGACAACTGAGGGGTTTGCCAAATTTGCAGATATTCTTCGCCAGAATAGTGATGATCTGCAGCAGCTAAGCGATGAGGTAATTAGGAATGTTGTAAAATATCTTGGAGCAAATCAGGGTGGAATATTCATTTCGAACGAAGAGGACAGGAATGATTCTTATTTTGAGCTGATGTCAGCATACGCCTGGGATCGAAAAAAGTTTGTTACAAAACGAATTGAAAAGGGTGAAGGACTTGTTGGCGCTTGTGCGATGGAAAAAGAAACCATTTTCTTAAAAACAGTTCCTAAGGATTATGTTGATATAACATCGGGGCTTGGCAGTTCAAACCCTAGATGCGTTATTCTTGTACCTTTGAAGTCGGAGAATAAGGTTTTAGGTGTAATTGAGATGGCCTCTTTCAATACCGTTGAAAAATATCAAATCGAATTTCTTGAGAGAGTAGGAGAGAATATCGCTTCAACCATATCATCTGTTAGAATAAATGCAAAAACAAAGTTTTTGCTCGAGCAATCGCAGCAGCAATCGGAGGAGATGGCTGCACAAGAGGAAGAGATGCGACAGAATATGGAGGAATTACAGGCTACTCAGGAAGAAGCTGCCCGAAGATCTGGTGAAATTGAAGGTTTGCTTAATTCGCTTAGCGCCTCATCGTATATGGTTGAGTACGATATGAATGGCACAATTATCAACGTAAATGATGCTTTCCTTAAAAAACTAGGCATTTCTCGTCACGAGATTTTAGGAAAACACCATTCCGATAATGTTGAAATGAACGATCAGCAAAAGAATGATTATGCTAAATTTTGGTCTGATTTACGTTCAGGACAAAGTAAAAAAGTGAAATCAAGTATCTTTTGGGATGGAAAAACCACCAATTTCATCGAAACGTATTCACCAATTACTGATGGCGAGGGACATGTAGTTAAAGTTATGAAGTTGTCGTATGAATTGGAGGATTTTTTATAACACAAAATAGTTAACAATAAAAAAGCACTCAATAGAGTGCTTTTTTGTTATAAACCAATTAAGACCTTATCGAGAGTCTTTCCTTCAAAAAGCATCGTTTCTGGATGCTCAACCATCTGTTTTACTTTAACAAGAAAGGCTACAGAGTCTTTGCCATCGATAATGCGATGGTCGTAACTAAGAGCAACGTACATTATTGGTCTGATTTCAACCTTGCCGTTCACGGCAACCGGTCTATCGACAATATTGTGCATTCCAAGAATCGCAGATTGCGGGGCGTTTAGAATTGGTGTAGAAAGCATCGAACCAAAAACACCACCGTTTGTAATGGTAAATGTTCCTCCAGTTAGCTCTTCTATGGTGATTTTTCCCATTCGACCCTTGTTAGCAAGTTCCCCAATTCCCCTTTCCATTTCGGCAAGGGTTAGCTTATCGGCATCTCTAAGCACCGGAACCATGAGCCCTTTGGGCGTTTGAACTGCAATGCCCATATCGATATAGTTAGGCGTTACAACTTCATCGCCATCGATAATAGAGTTGGTTAATGGATGTTGCTTCAAAGCCTCTACAGCTGCTTTTGTAAAGAACGACATCAATCCAAGTTTTACTCCATATTTCTCTTGAAAAGCCTGCTGATAGGTCTTTCTAATCTCCATAACGCGACTCATATCGACCTCGTTAAAGGTAGTAAGCATGGCGGTTTGATTCTTTGCGTAAACCAATCTTTCGCTAAGTTTCTTTCTTAGCTGCGACATCTTTACGCGCTCTTCTTTACGCTCACTTCTAACAGAAATTGGAGCATAACCTGTTTTACCCTTTACCATATCTACTTCATGGGTAGAGATTCGTTTTAAGCCACTTAAGATATCATCAACGGATATGTTTTCAGCCTCCATCTTTGCCGATGCCAATGGGGTGATTTTAATCGATTTATCCGATTCCGCTTTCTTTTCAACCTTTTTGGGTTCTTCAACTTTTTGTGAAATCTCAATTGGTTTTTGAGGCTCTGGTTGCTTTACCTCTTTTTTGGGAGCCCCAGCAGGTTTAGCTGCTGATGTATCAATTGTACAGGCAACTTCGTTTACTTTTAAGGTTGTTCCGCCTTTTACAACTATGCTGATAATGCCGCTTTCGGCAGCAATAAGGGGCAGGGTTGCCTTTTCCGATTCAACCTCGGCAATTTCCTGATCTTTTTCAACCCATGAGCCATTTTCAACTAGCCAACGAGCTAGTTCAACTTCTGATATCGATTCACCTGGACTTGGTATGCGGATTTCTATTGTCATATATTTCGTTATTCGTTGATTGTTGTTCGGTTATCGTTTTGTCTTTTGAATTATTCTAGGTACTCATGTTCTGCTTTACGAGTAAATTTGCGCGATCCAACCATGCATTGCAATCCGCAGTAAACATTCTTAAGCTCGCAATCGCATTTACGGTATACTTTACCAATAATATCTTCTTGTTCGAGGGCATGTATTTTGCTTAAACCTACAGCGGGACTTCCGCTTGCTGCACGACTAACGAGTTCAAGTTTAATCTCGGTAATTTGATCGCGAATAAAGTTCCAAGCACCCATATTCTGAGGCTCTTCTTGTACCCATAGCCATTTAATAGTATTTTGATATTTTGATATAATATCCAAAATCTGCTTTTTGGGGAATGGGTAAAGCTGCTCAATCCTCACCAATGCAATATCGCGTGCTTTGTATTCTTCTTTACGTTGAAGTAAATCGTAGTAGATTTTACCACTACAGAATACAACACGTTTAACTTCGGTAACATCGTTCTCGAAGTCATCAATAACTTCATTAAAATGGCCATTTGCAAGTTCGTCGATGCTCGAAATGCATTTGGGGTGACGAAGTAAGCTCTTAGGTGTAAACTCAATTAAAGGTACTCTAAAATCACGTTTAACTTGTCGACGAAGTAAGTGGAATAGATTTGCAGGCGTTGTGCAGTTGGTTATCTGCATATTGTTTCGTGCTGCAAGGGTTAGGAAACGCTCAATCCTAGCACTCGAGTGCTCTGGCCCTTGACCTTCAAACCCATGGGGGAGGAGTAGCGTTAAACCTGATCGTAAACCCCATTTATCCTCAGCAGAGCTGATATATTGGTCGATAATAACCTGTGCAACGTTGTTGAAATCTCCAAATTGTGCCTCCCAAATGGTAAGCGCATTGGGCTGAGTAATTGAATATCCATATTCAAAACCCATAACGCCATACTCTGAAAGTAGGCTATTGTAAACACTAAACGGTGCTTGATTCTTCGATAAATTCTTTAGTGGGTAATACTTTTCATCACTATTCTCAACATTATAAGCCGAATGTCGATGCGAGAATGTTCCACGCTCGGAGTCTTGTCCGCTCAATCGAACTGCATTTCCTTCGTTTAGTAATGTGCTATAGGCAAGTAGTTCAGCCATTGCCCAATCGACCCGATTGCCATTAACCATCTCATTTCGATCCTCAACAAGTTTTGTCAACTTTTTAAAGAATGGTTTATCGGCAGGAAGCGTATTTATTCGCTTTGCTAAATCGATGAGGATCTCTTTTTTGACTCCTGTTTTTGGTGAACTATCAAAATCTTCTGACTTTGAGTATCGCAAACCTTTCCACGATTCAGCCATGAATCGTTGTACTTTTACCTTATTGCTCTCCTTGGCATGCTGGAGCTTTGAATCGAGTATACTCTCAAATTCTTGTTCAAGTCGCTTTACTTCTTCACTTGGCAATATGCCTTGTTCAACAAGTAACTTGGCGTATAAATCCCGAACATTTGGATGGTTTGCAATTATCTCGTAAAGGGTTGGTTGAGTAAACCGTGGCTCATCGCCTTCGTTATGGCCATATCTTCTATAGCACAGAAGGTCAATAAATACGTCGGTGTGAAACTTTTGGCGATATTCAACGGCAATCTTTATGGTATGAATCAGCGCTTCAGGATCATCGCCATTAACATGGAAAACAGGCGATAGGGTTACTTTTGCAATATCGGTGCTGTATGTGCTACTGCGAGCATCGAGATAATTGGTGGTAAACCCAACCTGGTTGTTAATTACAATGTGTATCGTTCCACCTGTTTTATACCCTTCGAGTTGAGACATCTGGATTGTTTCATAAACAACCCCTTGTGCCGCCACAGCGGCATCTCCATGAATAATGATTGGCGCTAACTTGTTGTAATCGCCTTTGTATTCATTATCGATTCTTGCTCTTGAAATACCCTGTGCAACAGGAGCAACCGTTTCGAGATGCGATGGGTTGGGCACAAGGCTGATTTTTATAGCCTGTCCATTATCGGTGTGAATAGTATTGTTGTAGCTAAGATGGTACTTAACATCGCCAAGGGCGATATCGCCTTCGTACTTTTCGCCAAGAAACTCGCTAAAGATATCTTCATATGGCTTTCCCATGATATTCGTAAGCACGTTAAGTCGACCCCGGTGAGCCATACCAACAACAAACTCCTCAATGCCAAGCGATGCGCCATGTTCAATGACTGAATCGAGTGCAGGAACTAACGATTCAGCCCCTTCGAGCGAAAATCGCTTTTGTCCCACAAACTTTTTATGAATAAACTGCTCAAAGCCCACAGCCAGTTTCAGATGATGAAGTATGTGCTTCTTCTGATCGTTTGTGAAAGTAGTTTTGTTTCTAGTGCTTTCAATCTTACCTTCAAACCAACTCACAATCTCCGGGTTTCGAATATACATAAACTCAACACCAACGCTATGGCAGTAGGTATCTTCAAGAAACCTAATAATATCTTTAAGTGAAGCAGGGCCAATTCCAATGCTTTTTCCAGCTTGGAAAACAGTATTTAAATCCTTTTCGGTTAGCCCAAAATTATCGAGGGCAAGATTTGGTGAGTGTTTTCGCCTTGCTCTAACAGGATTTGTTTTTGTGAATAGATGTCCACGCTTGCGATACCCATCAATAAGGTTTAAAACCTTAAATTCAGTATCGAGTAACTCTGAACCACCCTGATTGTAATTTGTTCGAGCCAGTTCAAACCCTTCAAAAAAACGCTGCCATTCAGCTGAAACTGATTTTGGATTTGATTTCCATTCGTTAAACATGGCCTCAATGGCCTGTGAATCTATATTGCTTAGGAATTTATTCATTTTTACTCCTTTTCTTTTATCTTTCTAATCAAACTTGACATTGTTATACTACAAAACAACTTTTTTTGAAAAATGTTGAACAGAATAATGAAGTAAGGCTAAAAGATTGAATTTAAATAAAAAAAGCAGGATTCTTCCTGCTTTTTAGATATATTTTAAGGTTAATTTATTCATCTGCTAGTCCATCAAAAAGTGCTAATCCACCCATTGATGTTTCTCTATACAAACTTGGAATATCCTTTCCAGTCTGTTTCATGGTTTCTACAACCTTATCAAAGTTTATACGATGTCTACCATCTGAAAGAATAGCAAATACGTGATGATTCAATGCTCTTCCTGCAGCAAACGCATTACGCTCAATACATGGAATCTGAACTAGTCCTGCAACAGGATCGCAAGTTAGCCCTAAGTGATGCTCAAGTCCCATCTCTGCTGAGTATTCAATTTGGAATATTGTTCCACCAAAAAGTTGTGTGGTTGCTGCCGATGCCATAGCGCAAGCAACACCAATCTCGGCCTGACAGCCGCATTCTGCACCTGATATGGATGCATTCTTTTTAACAACGTTTCCAATTAAGCCGGCTGTTGCCAATGCTTTGATAATTTTAGATTCCGAAAAGTTATGTTCAGTATTTTGGTAATATAAAACTGCAGGAAGCGCACCGCAAGAACCGCAAGTAGGAGCTGTTACAATTTTTCCTCCCGAAGCATTTTCCTCACTAACTGCTAACGCGTAAGAGAAAAGCAATGCCCTTTTACGTAGAGTCCCAGTCAGACTAGATGCTCTAACATGGTAACTCGATGCTTTTCTTGGTAGATTTAGAATCCCTGGCATCACGCCTTCGTTTTCGAGCCCACGATGAATGGATTCTTTCATAACTTTCCATACCTCGTTGAGGTAATCCATTATATCCTTTTCTTCGTATTCTTGAACGAATTCCCAATAAGAACGACCATTCTTATTGCACCACTTAATAATATCGTTAAGATTGGAAAACGGATAAACCTCAACACTCTCGGTTTTAGTATTATCATCAACCACTGCTCCACCACCAATACTGTAGGCAGTCCATTCGCCCAAAAGTTCCGATTTATCGTTTAAGGCCTCGAATTTAAGCCCATTGGGATGACGTGGTAAAACGATTTCGGGCTTCCATACGATTTGAAGATTTCTCCCAGCAAAAACTTCATTTATCGCTTTATCGGTTAAGTGACCTTTGCCTGTGGCAGCAAGGCTTCCGTAAAGGGTGACTTGGTATTTTGATGCATCGCCGAATCGTCCTAAAAATGTTTCAGCAGCTGATCGAGGACCCATGGTATGGCTACTCGAAGGGCCATATCCAATGCGGTAAATATTACGAATGCTTTCCATTGTTTGAATTAAAATAAGTTACAAAGATAAATGATAATATAGAGTTTTGAAGATTTTCAGCACTGTTTAAATCTTCTTTGTTTTCTCTTTTAACCAATCTTTATGCTCTTTGTCGAGATGAGGTGACAGCCTTTCGAAAACCATCTTATGATAGCTGTTTAGCCAATCTTTTTCATCTGCCTGAAGCATGTCAACCTTTATTGGTTTGGTGTCGATTGGACAAAGGGTAAGGGTTTCGAATTTAAGGAACTTTCCAAATTCGTTTTCGGTATCGGTTGTACAGGCAATTAGGTTTTCGGTTCTAATCCCATGTTTCCCTTGGCGGTATAGCCCTGGCTCATTAGAAAGAACCACACCGACCTCAATTGGCAAGTGGTTATCAGGACGAATTTGCATTGGCCCTTCGTGAACATTCATGAAGCTACCAACACCATGTCCTGTTCCATGTCCGTAGTTGATATTTAGCTTCCACATGGCCATTCGGGCAAGCGTATCGAGCTGTGAGCCTCTAGTTTCCACAGGGAACTTTATCATTGCAAGCTGAATCATCCCCTTTAGTACAAGTGTAAAATCAACCTCCTCCTCCTCGGTTGGCTCGCTAAGATGGATGGTTCGTGTAATATCGGTGGTTCCGTTTCGGTATTGACCTCCCGAATCGATTAGCAAAAAGCCTTTAGGCTTTATTTCGTATTCCGATTCTTTTGTTGCGCTGTAGTGAACTATTGCCCCATGATCTGCATAGCCTACAATGGAATTGAACGACTCACTAACAAACTCATTTCGTTTTCCCCTAAATTCGGCAAGTTTCTCTGCAATCGATGTCTCTGTAATTTTCTTCTTGCCAAGGTTTTTCTCAAGCCAATAGAAGAACTCAGTTAAAGCCACGCCATCCTGAACCATTGCATTTCTAAAACCTTCAAGTTCAACGCTATTCTTATGCGCTTTTAGCTCTGTTGTAATGCCTGTAGCCTCTAAGATCCTTGCCTTTTTTGGAATTGAAGTATAGAGTTTATAGTTGGTTCGTGCTGGGTCGATAAGTATTGAATCGTCTTTACCAAGTTTGCTGAGTTGTTTAACAATTTTGCTATAAGGCTTTATGGTAACACCTTGCTCGTTAAGGCTATTTGCAGTTTTCTCGGTCAGTTTTTTTAAATCGATAAATAGGATTGCTTCGTTTTCGTCTATATAGCCATAGCTAAGCACAACAGGGTTATAGCTAATATCATTACCTCGGATATTGAAAACCCAGTTAACCTCATCCAATGCGCACATAAGGTAAGAGTTCACACCCTTTGATTTCATCTGAGAACGTATTTCAGCAACCTTTTCGCTTTCGCTTTTTCCTGCGTATTTAAGCTCTTGAATGAATGCTTTATTTGTTGGCAGTTTAGGCCGCTTCTCCCAGATTGGGCTTATTAGATCAACGTTTGACTTGCATTTTATATGGCACTTATCAAGCTGTTCAATAATAGATTTTGCAAGCAACACCTGAAAAACATTACCATCAATACCGACAACATCACCCTTGTTAAGTTGAGATTTTATCCAACCATCTAGGGTTGGCGTTTCGGGCATGCCTTGCTTACAAAGATCAATGCCAGTATTGGCCAACTCGTTTTCGGCTTGTAGGAAATAGCGCGAATCGGTCCAAAGCGCTGCTTTTGTTTGAGTAATTGCAAATGTACCGGCCGAGCCTGTGAATCCTGATATCCAACTCCTCGATTTCCAATGATCGGGTAAATACTCACTTATATGTGGATCGCTACTTGGAACGATGTATAAATCAATAGCATTTTCGCTCATCAAGCTTCTTAACATCTTAAGTTTATCGGGAGTTTTCATTTTCAAAAGATTTGATTATTGATTACAAATATAGCTGTAATAGCATTTCGTGTTTGATATTTTTCTTGTTGAGTTAACAAAAATCAAGGTTTATCATAGCTCTATGCAGTATGGTCAAATTTTAAGCAAAATCATTTAAAATGATATAACCAAAAGGGTGTAAATTTCGTTTTATGAATTAAATTTGCTTTAACAAACCTCAGTAATTTTTACTAAAAGTATTAGTATGAAGAGCATTCAAGTATCCAAGAATAGGGTA
>CAYMII010000056.1:0-12712 GCA_964390565.1 uncultured Rikenellaceae bacterium | reverse complement strand
TCTTGTTTTGATTGATGTTAAGTGAGCAACACCAGCAAGATCCATTACTTCCTGAACGCTACCAGTTGCTAACATAGCAAAACCGCAAGAGCGAGTGCTCATTACGTCGCTATGATCGCCAAAGATTGATAGTGCTTGGGCAGCAATACTACGAGCCGAAACATGGAAAACGCCTGGAAGTAACTCGCCAGAGATTTTGTACATGTTAGGAATCATCAACAATAAACCTTGCGATGCAGTGTAGGTTGTTGTCAACGCACCAGCCTGTAATGAACCATGAACAGCACCAGCAGCACCAGCTTCAGATTGCATTTCAGCAACTTTAACTGTTTCTCCAAAAATGTTTTTCCTACCAAAAGCAGACCACTCGTCTACATACTCCGCCATGGTGGATGAAGGGGTGATAGGATAGATTGCAGCAACTTCGCTAAACATATAAGCAATGTGCGCCGCAGCGTAGTTCCCATCACAAGAAATAAACTTCTTATTCTTTGTCATTGTATATTTGAATTTTATTGAAAATGAAATGAATCCTAAAAAAAACCTAGCAAAGGTAATAGAAAAAGAAATAGGTTATCCAACCCAATTACAATTTGAAATGGTTCTAATTTTCAAAACCCTTTCCTATAATTGCATATCATTAAAATACTGACTTTTACAATTGAAAAAAATTAACATTCAAGTTCAACTTTCTCGATGATTTTCATCATAAGTGCAGTAAGATATATCAATTATCTATGAAGATTTTTTTTGCATAAAAACCCTATTAATTATAAATTGAAATTATTACATTCGCAAAAGTTCACTTTTGTAAATTATTATACGATTTCAGCTATGATTAAGAAGTTCAAGATTGGAATATTGAAGGAAACGAAGACTCCACCCGATAAACGTGTTGCATTGCCTCCTATGCAGGCTCTTGAACTAACAAAAAGATTCCAAAACGTTGAAGTTATTGTCCAACCCAGTGATATTAGGTGTTATAAAGATTCTGAATTTGAAGCGCTTGGCATTAAACTTAGCGATGATGTTAGCGATTGTGACCTTTTGCTTGGCGTAAAAGAGGTTAAAATCCCATATCTTGAAAATAATAAGCAATACCTATTTTTTGCTCACGTAGCAAAAAAGCAGCCTCACAACAAGGACCTTATCCAAGCAATAGCCAACAAGGGGATTACACTTTTAGACCATGAATATTTAACAGATAAAAATGGAATTAGACTCGTAGCCTTTGGACATTGGGCTGGGGTTGTTGGTGCCTATAATGCTCTTAGAGCAAGGGGTATTAGAACAAAAAGATATTGCTTACCCGCCGCTCACGATTGCCACGATTACAAAGAAATGATTGGTGAACTCCGAAGAGTAAATCTCGATCCTAAAAAGATCTTAATTACAGGTGGTGGACGCGTTGCTGGCGGGGCGATGGAAATTTTTAAGGAGATCCATTTAAAGGAGGTTAGTCCAGAAGAATTCCTTACTAAAACCTTTAACGAACCTGTGGTTTGCCGAATTGATCCTTGGCATTATGCAAAGCGTAAGGATGGCAAGCCTTTCGATTGGGATTATTGGGTTAGCAATCCTGCCGACCATGAATCATCGTTTCTACCATATACAAAAGTTACCGATATACTAGTTGCTTGTCATTATTGGGATTACCGTTCGCCTGTTTTCTTCACCAAAGAGGACATGCACAAACCTGATTTTAAGATTACCATCGTTGCCGATGTTAGCTGCGATATACCGGGTCCAATACCTTCAACATTAAGGGCTTCAACCATTGCAGATCCTTTCTTCGATTTTAACCCTTATACCGAGAAAGAGGAACCTGCATTCTCGAACGAGAAGAATATCACAGTAATGTCTATTGATAATCTACCCGGCGAACTTCCACGCGATGCTAGCGAGGATTTTGGGAAAACGCTAGTTGAAAAGGTATTCCCCCACTTCCTTTGCGACGATTGCGATGGCGTTATTGAACGTGCCACAATTCTTAAAGATGGTAAGCTAACCGAAAGGTATGCTTATCTAAAGGGTTACCTTGAAGGAAAGGAATAGGATGAAGTTGCTGGTTTTGGATGGTTTTTAGTTTCTTGCTATTGTTTCTTGTCGCCTGCCTACCCGTTGGCAGGCTTTCAATTTTTAACGCTTCTCTTAGTTTTTAGTTTTAATGTAGGAGTGTTTTGAAATTTCCCTTAGATTTGCTTATAAATCAAATTTGGGTAATTAATGTATAATATAATTGCTAACTCGCCTTTTTTCAGAGGCTTGACTCCACAAGAGGTAGAGGCTATTCTTGGTAAAATTTCCCACTCTGTTAAATCGTTTACAAAAGGACAGACCATTGCTCAGCGCGAAGAGGAGGTAAATAACCTGTGTATTGTGGTTGCTGGCAGCGTAAAGGGCGAAATGGTTGATTTTTCAGGTAAAATCCTAAAAATTGAGGAGATGTATGCTCCGCATCCCATTGCACATGCTTTTTTGTTTGGCGAGCGCAATCGTTACCCAGTCGATGTTATTGCCTTAGAGGATTGTAAAATCCTGTTTATTCCTAAACCAGATGTGATTCGTATGCTGCAGCATAGTGATGTGATTCTCAAAAATTACCTTAACGCCATATCAAATAGGGCTCAGTTTCTATCGAATAAGTTGTGGTTCTTGTCGTTCAGGACTATCAAAGAGAAAGTTGCTCATTACCTGCTGAACCTATCGCGAAACGATACTGGAAAAAATATTGTTCTCCCTAAGTCGCATCAGGAGTTGGCTGAGTTTTTTGGGGTTACACGTCCATCGTTGGCTAGGGTTTTTGCCGAGATGCAGGACGAGGGAATAATTACAGTTGATCGTCGTGAGATTGCTATCATCAATAGGAATAAGTTAGTGGAGATGATTAAGTAATTTGAGGTAAAGGTTAAGGCTAAGAGTTGAGTTGTGAGAGATGAGAAGTGAGAGGAGTTGAGAACTCTGTGTTTTTGTGACTCTAAGTTGAAGTATTTATAATGTAGAAGTTAGGAGTGAGAGTTGAGAATTCAAAACACTTCTAAAGCTATGTTGGCAAGGAGTAGCAAACTCGAGCAACAAGCAACGAACAACAATTCACAAAATTTTACTTACTTTACAGCATATAAATACTGAATGAAGGCTCTAATTCTAGCAGGAGGAAAAGGTACACGTTTGGGCGAAAAAACACATCTTACGCCTAAGCCCATGTTGCTAATTGGCGATAAGCCCGTTTTGCAGCATCAGGTCGAACTTTTCAAAAGCTACGGAATTACCGATATCACCTTTTTGGTCAATCACCTCAGCGAGTCGATTGTTGAGCATTTTGGTGATGGTAGTGCGTTCGGTGTAAAGATATCTTATTATAATGAGCGTGAACCTCTTGGAA
The DNA here is from genome assembly GCA_964390565.1 of uncultured Rikenellaceae bacterium. GTDB lineage: Bacteria > Bacteroidota > Bacteroidia > Bacteroidales > Tenuifilaceae > UBA8529. The sequence continues at coordinate 9,327 of CAYMII010000056.1, read as the reverse complement.
CTGCTGGTGGGTTAAAGGATTTAGAGGGAATTTTATGCGAAGATTTTATTCTCCTTTATGGCGATGTGATGCTCAATATGGATTTAAACCGTTTGATAAATTTTCATCAAGCAAAAAATAGCGAGTGCACCATTGTTGTTCACCCAAACGATCATCCGCAGGATAGCGATTTGGTTGAGATAGATGATGATAGGCGAGTTACTGCTTTCCACTCAAAACCCCATGCCGAAGGCAAATTCTACAGAAATCTTGTAAATGCTGGGCTTTACATTATGAGTCCATCGATACTTAGGTTTATTAAAAAGGGTAAAAAGGCTGATTTTGGTCACGATATTTTTCCTAATATCTGCAAAAAGATTAATATGTTTGGCTACAATACAGCCGAATATTTAAAGGATATGGGCACCCCATCGAGGCTCGAGAGGGTAAGTTCTGATTATCTTTCGGGAAGGATAGAACGGTCGAACTATAAATACAAACGTGCATGTATTTTTCTTGATCGGGATGGCGTAATCAATGAGGATACTGATTTAATTTCACGACACGAAGATTTAAATATCTTTGAGTTTGTTCCTGAGGCTGTTAAGCGAATCAATCAATCGGAATATCTTTCTGTAGTTATCACCAACCAGAGCGTGGTGGCTCGAAACCTTTGCACTTACGATGATGTAAAGGTTATACATAATAAGATGGAAGCGCTTCTTGGCGAACGAGGTGCTTACCTAACAGGAATATATTTTTGTCCTCACCATCCCGATGGAGGTTTTCCAGGCGAGAATGTGAATTATAAGGTGAATTGTACCTGTCGTAAGCCAAAGCCGGGCATGCTGCTCGATGCTGCAAAGGAGTTCAATATCGACTTGCAAAAATCGTGGATGGTTGGCGATTCAGATAGAGATATCAAGGCTGGTCGCGCTGCGAGTTGTAGAACAATTGCTGTTCGTACGGGTCGAAGTACGCACACAAGCAAGCTATATCCCGATTACTGGTTCGAGGATTTGACCGAGGCAGTTTCGTTCATAATCGACAATCCATATAAGAAAGTTGTAGCGAAAGTTAATGAGCATGTCGATAAAAATGGCGTAAAGCCATTTGTTATTGCTGTTGGAGGTAGGGCTCGTTCAGGGAAAAGTGCATTAAGCAAAAGTATTGCGCAATGGTTCGAGGGGCAAGGGAAAAAGGTGCTTTATGTCGAACTCGATAAGTGGATTTTGCCTCAAACCCAAAGGGTGAACGCAAAAAATGTTTTTGATAGGTATCAAATACCTTTGCTAACAAAGGATTTGCAATCGCTCATTAAAGGTAAAAAGGTTACAGCACCGGGGTATACAATTGATCCAATGGCTGTGCATGAACCTGTAGTTTACGATTCATCAGGCTTCGAGATAATAATTCTTGATGGCGTTGTTGCGTTATCGATGCCAGAGATTAGGGAGTTAACCCATCAGAAACTATTTGTTAAGATTGATGCAGAATTACATAAGCAAAGATTTTTCGACTACTACCATTGGCGAGGCAAAACCGAAAGCGAAATATTTTACTTGTTCGAATCTCGCTTAACGGATGAGAATAAGCTAATTGATAAGGATATTGATTTTGCGGATATAGTAGTTTAATAATTTAACCACAAAGGGCGCAAAGGACTCACTAAGGAATCTATACTCTGTGAAACTCTGTGTGAACTCAGCGTCCTCTGTGTTAGAAAAAGTAAAAAAAAAGTTTGTTGAATGATAATTACCCGAACACCATTTAGGATAAGCTTTGTAGGCGGCGGCTCCGATTTGCGGGAGTTCTACTCCAAGCATCAGGGTGCTGTGCTAAGCACATCCATCAATAAATACATGTACATCTCATCTCATCGATTTTTCGAGGAGGATAAGATAAGAGCCAAGTACTCGATTACTGAAACAGTTGAGAATATCGAGGATCTTAAGCACGATATCATTCGCGAAGCGCTTAAAATGGTTAAGATTAAGGGCGGTGTTGAGATTAGCTCAATTGCCGATATTCCAGCGGGTACAGGAATGGGCTCCTCGTCAGCATTTACAGTTGGGTTGCTACACAATCTTAGCGCAATCAAAAGGGAGTATTTATCGAAGGAGATGCTTGCCGAATCGGCTTGCCGCATGGAGATTGATATATTGAAAGAACCAATTGGTAAGCAAGATCAGTATGCTGCCGCATTTGGTGGGCTAAATATCTTCAGGTTTAACGCTAACGAAACGGTTACCGTTGAGCCGCTTTACCTTAAACAAGATGTTTATCAGCAGTTACAAGAAAATCTTGTGCTTTTTTACATTGGCAATGCCCGTAAGGCATCCGATATTCTTGTTGAGCAGAAAGATAATATGGCTAAAGCCGATAAGTTCTCGGTTTTAAAGGATATGGTTGCCCTCGTTGATGCTTTAAAAGATGTGCTTTACAAGGGAACAATCGATGAATTTGGATTGTTACTACATCAGAACTGGATGCTCAAGCAGAGGTTAGCCTCTAAAATTAGCAACGACAATATTTCGGAACTTTATCAGTTAGGGATTAAGAACGGTGCAACCGGAGGTAAACTTCTTGGTGCAGGGGGTGGCGGTTTTATGCTATTCTACTGTCCAAAAGAGCAGCAGGAGAAGCTTATAAAGGCAATGCCTGCAAGGCATTTCGATTTTAAATTTGATTTAGAAGGAACAAAATTAATTTACTTTGGCGATGAGTGGGCTTAAACACTATAACGATTATTTCAAGCAGGTTAGCGATGTGCTAGCCAAGATTGATGCTTCGCAATTAGAATCAGTTGCAAACGCAATTACAGAATGCTATAATCGCAATGGCATGATTTATATTTTTGGCAACGGAGGTAGTGCAGCTACTGCTTCGCATGTTGCCGGCGATTACCTAAAAGCCATAACCCTTGGCATGGATAAGCGACTTAAAATTATCTGTCTAAGCGATAATACTCCCGGCTTAATGGCCATTGCCAACGATATGTCGTACGATGATATTTTTGTTGAGCAACTTAAAAGTTTTATCAAACCTGGTGATTTGGCTATTGGAATCTCAGGCAGTGGAAACTCCGAGAATGTGCTTCGCGCATTGAAATTGGCTAAGGAACGTAAGGTAGAAACGGCCTGTTTAGTTGGATTTGCAGGAGGTAAAGCCAAGTCTTTAGTTGATATCTGCATTCACATTCCTGTAAATGACATGGAAATGACTGAAGATTTGCATCTTCTTTGTTTCCATGCAATTAAGCAGCATCTAATCAACACCATCAACCCAAACTCATCGGGAATGGGCGATAAGTATGAAGCAAGGATGAAAGAGTGCTAGATTGGTTGACAGTGTGTAGTTGACTGTTGACGGTTTTCACCTACAGCCTATAGTCTACAGCCTATCTACCTAAACCAAAGATTTTGATCTTCGGAGAATTAGTAGTTGAACGAAGTTGGCTATAAACCCGCTTCCGTAACCACCAAACTGAGTAAATACAGCAATTATAGATAGAGCCCCAACTTTGGGGCTTTTGTTTTTTATGGTGGAGTCAACAAAAATAGCAGCGATATATATTGCTAACATTATTGACCAAGCGGTAAATAGTTTTGTGCTAAATAGTGGACTTATGATAAGCAAAAGAATTGCCATTAAAAAGAATGCTGGAAAGAAATGGGTGATTTTTAGCTCGTTGGGATATAGTTTGTAAATGTTAATGCGAGCCGCTCCAAACCTAAAAACCTGACGGAAGAACGCTTTGAAGGTTGTACGTCGTTTATGATAAACATAGGCCTCAGGAATTAGCCCTGTTTTAAAACCAAGTTTAATTATTCTGATGCTGAACTCAATATCCTCGGCGCATTTTAGGCTTGAGTACCCGTTTGTTCTTTCGAAAACAGCTCTCGATATCCCCATGTTAAACCCACGTGGGTGAAATTGTCCTACATGATTCTTCTTTCCCCTTATCCCTCCGGTTGTTAGTATCGATGTCATTGAGTAGCTGATTGCCTTTTGCAATGGTGTAAACGATTCATCGGCAGCATCGGGACCACCAAAAGCATCAAAACTATTTGCTTTCAGTCCTTTTAAAACATTGTTAAGATACTCCTCAGGAAGAACACAATCTGAATCTAAAAAGATGAAATATTGTCCCTTTGCATGCTGGCAGCCAAGGTTTCGAGAATCGCTAATTCCAAGGTATGGCCTATGTAGATGTTGAACATCTATTTTTGATTTATATCCTTCAATAATTGGAACTAATTTTTCGTCAGGTGTGCCATCGGCAAGTATTAATTCAAAGTCTTTGTTCGTTTGCTTTGTAAGGCTCATCATCAGCTCATCAACCTCATCGGGACGATTGAACGTGGGGACTATTATGGAGAAGTATGGAGTACTCATTTTAGTTGACAGTTGACAGTTTTAAGTTGACAGTTTATTATATGGTAGTTTGTCGTTTTATTTAAGTCTGATATCTAGCATCTGAAATCTAAATTAACTCCATTAAACTAGGTAAATCGCTTGGTGTTAGGATTCCTGTTAATGGGCTGTTTGGTTGACCGTTAGCAGTTATTAAAACAGCTTGCAGGTAATTCCCCTTCTTCATTGAGTTTCTAAATTGACCTACGATTGAAACGATATCTATATTCTCACTTACGATTGTATAATCGTTTGGATCAGCAAAAGGGATAAGCGTTTCGATTAACGCTTCTTGAAAGTTTGCAGGTTTTGAAATAATCCAACGCGAAAGCGTTTTAGCAGTTATCAAGCAAACTATGCGGTTTTTATCAATAACTGGGCATCGCATAAAACCTTTGTTGGCAAAGGTTTCGAGCATTTCCATGATAGGTGTTTGGGGTGTTGCAAAAAAGGGCTTTTCCTTCATCACCTTCGAAACTTTTGGTGGATTGTAAAGAAGGTTTCTGATTCGTCTTATCTCAACAATAACATCATCGTGTGGCTCGGCAATAATGAAATTCTCCCTTCGGGTATGGGTAATCGCATTGCGAAGCTGGGCGTATTCCCTTAAATCGTTGGCATATTGACGTATAACGGGATTTGTGTTTCGCGCTTTGCCTAGCAGTTCTAAGAAATTAGAATGATAAGTATCTCCACTAATCTCTTTGAGCTTTAGCTCAATTTCTGTAAAAAGATCAATAAATACTTCTGAATTAGGTCTGTTCTCGGTATGCATTTCATTCCATTTTAGATTGATAAAAGTAGTAAAAAAGGAATGAATGCGTTATCGCTCGAAATCATTTTAAAAATCAGTTTGCTTGCAATAATTACTTAGATTATCGAAGTAATCTTGCTTGCGATCTGCTTTGCACCATCTCCTCCAATGAAAGCCATCATTCCTTTTCGAATGCCTTCGGCAAGGTTTGGCAGATCAGCCTTAGTGATTCTTTCCTCGTTTAAGCCAAGTTTTGTTGCTTGAGTTTTGAGGATGCTGCGGGCCACAAAATCGCCTACCAATGGGATTAGCAATGTGTAGATCTTTTGAGCGTATGGGTTATTATAGGTTATCATGGTTTGTCTTAATTATATTCTTTTATTAATTCTCTTTGGTAGAGCCCTGCAAGGCCAATGAGTAAGTAGCCTATATGCCATGCAACATCAATTAGGTTACCGCTTTGGTATTTATCCTGCCAGCTAAGGTAGGAGTAAAGTAGGTCGGCAAAAGAGAAGCACAAAAAGCCAATTGCTAGGTATTTCCATGGACGTGAGATTATTCCTCTGCCAAATAAACTGGTTATATACATCAGTATTGCAGCGGGAATTACAAGGAAAATATCACCAATAGGGTAGAATAGGTAAAAGAATGTTTGAATGCCATTTGTTTCTGGATCTTCAATGATTGGTATTAAAAGGAAGTACGAAACTGCCGAAAAAAGTAATAAATATAGAAATATCAGAGCTACATAAATTTTTGTATTGCCTAGTGGGAAGCCACTCCTTTTATAGTTGATAAACATTATTGCCAACCCAATGAATAAAGGTATATACCCGATGCACCAAAAATAGTCGGCAATTGAAGGGAACAACTCATTCATGTCGGCACCAACAATAACTTCAAGAATTCCATATAATGCCTCTGCTACAAATGAAAGAAGTATGCCAAGGAATATCATGAGCCATGAAATCTTTGTCAGATCGAACTCTTTAAACTCCTTGTAGGCATAAAACAAACAAATAACGGCTATTAATGAGCTGATAACTGGAAGTAAATCGCTAACGTAAAGAAGAATGGTCTCGTTAAATCCCCCTAGGTAAAAGATAAGGTTTACGGTTAGCAATATTCCTGTAATGTACCATAAAAGTTTGGTTGGTTTCATATTGATTTCTCCTCCTATTTCTTGAATTAAGGGTATTTGATTGAATAATTTGTATCGAAGTTAAGAAGATTAATGGGTTGTAGTTTTTTGTGAGTAGTGATTTAGATCACCTTTTTATGAAGATGTCGAATTTGTTGACGCTTTTGAGAAAAATTAAAAATAATTTAAAAAAACTTTTACTTGTAACATATGTTACATTCTATGCTGATAGGTTGCCATATGTTTGTATCGAAAATCAGACGCTAGGTTTTAGACATCAGACTCTAGACTTCAGATTTCAGAAAATAATAACTCAATAACCGATAACTAATAACTAAAGATATGAAACGAGACATTATTAAGATTGACCGCGATAAGTGTACAGGATGTGGACTTTGCGTTACAGGTTGCCACGAAGGCGCATTGCAAATTGTTGACGGCAAGGCCGTAATGATTAGCGAATTGATGTGCGATGGCCTCGGTGCTTGTATTGGCGAATGCCCTGAGGGTGCTATTGAAATTGAATCTCGCGAAGCAGCTGCTTATGATGAGGTTCTTACAATTTCAAAAATGATCGATAATGGCAAAAATACTGTTATCGCTCACCTTAAACATCTTAAAGATCATGCACAAAAAGAGTATATGCGCCAAGGTGTTGAGTGGATGCTTGCCAATAGAGATAAAATTCCATTCGAAGTTGACGAAGTGATTCAAACAGTTCATAGCCACAATCCCGGAGCAATGAAAAATCCACAACCACAACAACCAAAACAAATTTTTACAGCTATGCCAAATCATAATCACGGACATGGTGGCGCCTGTGGCTGCCCCGGTTCAGCAGAACGTTCTTTTGAGAAACCACAAGCAGCACCAAACATGGTATCTGCACAGTCGGAGTTAACTCATTGGCCTATTCAGATGCACCTTATCAATCCTTATGCACCGCACTTTAAAGGTTCAAACCTATTACTTGCAGCCGATTGCGTAGCATTTTCGCTGGGAGCATTCCATAGCGATTATCTAAAAGGTAAAACCTTAACAATTGCTTGTCCAAAGCTCGATTCTAACAAGGAGTCGTATGTTGAAAAGCTTACTGCCCTTATTGATGAAGGTGGAATCGATACGCTAACCATTATGAAAATGGAAGTTCCTTGCTGCGGTGGTTTAGTTCAGCTAGCAAAAATGGCTGCCGATAAAGCAACTCGCAAAGTGCCTATCAAGGTTACAACAGTTGGCCTTCAAGGAGATATTTTAGAGAGTACTTGGGTGTAATAATCCGTTAAGCGTTAATCGTAAAACGTTTAACGACTCACGTTTAACTATAAAATCAACTTAAAACTATTAACTAACAACAATCAACTTTAAAAAAAATGAGCATGTTTTGTTATCAATGTCAAGAAGCAGCCAAAGGAACAGGTTGCACAGGTTCAAAGGGTGTATGTGGAATTAGCGATGAGGTTATACACCTTCAAGATTTATTCGTTCATCTTTTAAAAGGTGTTTCGTATTATGCTTTAGAAGCAAAGAAAAGTGGTGTGGATTACGCAAATGCAGATGTTTTTGTAACCGAAGGGTTATTCACTACCATTACCAATGCCAATTTCTCTAAAGATGTATTTGTAAAAAAGGTAAAAGAGACAATCGCGCTTCGCGAAACAATTAAGGCAAACTTGCAAAAAGCAGGTGTTAAGGTTGACCTTACATCAAAAGAGTTCTACACTTGGAATGAGCAAAACGACGAGAAAATCGTTGCCAAAGCATTCACAATCGATAGTAAGATTGATGCGCCAAACGAGGATATTCGTTCGCTGCGTGCGCTTACTCTTTACGGAGTTAAGGGATTAGCCGCTTACGTTTTACACGCTCACAACTTAGGTTTCGAAGATAAATCGTTATATACCTTCTTACAAGAGGCTCTTGTAAAGCTTACAAACGATAATCTCTCTGTTGAGGAGAATATCGGTCTTGTAATGGAGACAGGGAAAAATGGTGTTACCGCAATGGCTTTGCTCGATAAAGCAAACACAACTTCGTACGGTAATCCTGAGATAACCAAAGTAAACATTGGTGTTCGTAACAATCCAGGCATTCTTATCAGCGGTCACGACCTAAAGGATATGGAAGAGCTACTTGCTCAAACCGATGGAACTGGCGTTGATGTTTACACTCACAGCGAGATGTTACCAGCAAACTACTACCCAGCGTTCAAGAAATACAAACATTTTGTAGGTAATTATGGTGGTGCTTGGTGGAGCCAGAAAGAGGAGTTCGAAACATTTAATGGCCCAATCCTTTTCACTACCAATTGTATTGTTCCTCCAACTTCAACATCTACCTATAAAGATAGAGTATTTACAACTGGCGCAGCTGGTTACCCCGGCAGCAGGCATATTGCAGAACGTGAAGCTGGTAAGCAAAAAGATTTTTCTGAAATTATTGCTTTAGCAAAGACTTGCAAATCGCCTATTGAAATTGAAAAGGGCGAGATTATCGGTGGTTTTGCTCACGCTCAGGTTTTTGCCCTTGCCGATAAAGTTGTTGCGGCTGTTAAAAGCGGCGCAATTCGCAAATTCATTGTAATGGCTGGTTGCGATGGTCGTATGAAAGGTCGTGAGTACTATACGAATTTTGCTCAAAAACTACCAAACGATACGGTTATTCTAACCGCTGGATGTGCTAAGTTCCGTTACAATAAATTAGCATTAGGCGATATTGGTGGTATTCCACGCGTTCTTGATGCTGGTCAGTGTAACGATTCATACTCATTGGCAGTTATCGCGCTTAAGCTGAAAGAGGTGTTTGAACTAAACGATATCAACGAGTTGCCAATTGCTTACAACATTGCTTGGTACGAGCAAAAGGCTGTGATAGTTCTACTTGCGCTACTTCATTTGGGCGTAAAAAATATTCACCTCGGCCCAACATTGCCAGCATTCCTATCGCCAAATGTGGCTAAAGTATTAGTTGATACTTTCGGAATAGCAGGTATTACAACTGTTGACGAGGATATTAAATTGTTAGTAGGATAAAAACCAAC
>CAYMII010000055.1:0-15106 GCA_964390565.1 uncultured Rikenellaceae bacterium | reverse complement strand
CGATTCCTAAAGGAGTAATAAATATCAACCCTACAAAGAAAACGCCTCTCATAACCGTTAAAGGATCGTATCGCTGCATCAGCGGTTTTGCAACAACCAGATAACCAGCGTAGGCAAAAGTACTCATAAAAATCATCAGATTGCCAAGCAGATGCTCTGAGCTAAAGCTGATAACGCCTCTATTTAAAATGATCAGCAAAGCACCCGTTGCACCAACGATCATCCCAAAAATCTTCATCAAGGTAATGCGCTCGCCAATTGCCAATGAGGCAATAATCATTACAAGAATTGGGTTAATGGTTACAATAATCGCCGAATCGATTGGCGATGTAAAGTTTAAGCCATTTAAAAAGATGAACTGGTTAAAGGCAACACCAAGAAACCCGGCGGCTATAAATCGTGGGTAATCTTTTCGTTGAATTACCTCACGTTTAGTGAAAAGCGAAATAATGTAAAAAAGTGTAAAAGCAGTTATAATACGCATTAGCGTAAAGCCGTTGGGCATTAAAAAATTGGGCATTATCCCCTTGGCTATTGCGTAGTTTACTCCGAAAAAAAGGTTTGCTCCTATAATGGAAAGGTGAGCCTTTACTATCTTGTCTTTAAGCATTAAAATAATTATAAATCAAATTTCTAGCCGGCAAAAGTATCTAAAAAATTTAGTCCCAATAAAAGACCTTTGAACTATTAGATAGTTTAAACCTAAATTAACTTTGGAGTAACATTTTATTCCTATTTTTGTTACTCAACCAAATATAAAATGCACAAGATAAAAGCCCCAATAGGTGAAAATCCGCTAACCAAAATAAAACTTAGGAGTGCATTTTACCCAATTATCATTGGGTTAGGTGTTGTTGGTTTCCTTTTTTACAGGCAATTCAACCCAAGCGCATTAGATGTAATCCATTTCACTAAATGGTCTGTTTTTTGGTTGATTATCGCATTTTGTTTCATGGCGTTACGCGATCTGGGCTATATGCTCCGTCTCAGAATCTTAACCGATAACATGCTAAGTTTCAGGCAATCGTTTAGGGTGATAATGCTTTGGGAGTTTACTTCAGCAATTACGCCTTCGGCGGTTGGAGGAACAGCGGTTGCAACGCTATACGTTAATAAGGAGGGTTTGTCTGTTGGGCGCAGCTCGGCAGTGGTGATGATCACCTCCTTCCTTGATGAGCTCTACTTCATCCTTTTTTTCCCAATTGTTTTGCTGATAGTTACCCCTCATGCCCTATTTGGGTTAGGTATAACAACCGGGGCTGAAATTAACTTTTCCAATGATCTTCTTCTTTTCTGCCTAATCGGTTATATTGTTAAATTTCTTTGGGTAGTGCTACTTACATACGGTCTCTTCTTTAATCCAAGAGGATTAAAATGGCTATTGATGCTCATTTTCAAGTTACCCCTTTTGCGTCGTTGGAAACATGGGGCAAACAGAGCCGGAACCGATATAATTAACAGCTCGCTTGAATATCGTAAAAAGCCTTTTATGTTTTGGTTTAAGGCATTTGCGACAACTTTCCTTTCATGGTCATCTCGATATTTAGTTGTGAACGCGTTGCTTTTAGCATTTTTCACCGTTGGCAATCACATGCTAATATTTGCACGTCAACTGGCCATGTGGATAATTATGCTGGTAAGCCCAACTCCCGGTGGAAGTGGTTTTTCCGAATTTGCGTTCACCCGCTATATGGGCGAGTTTATTCCTGTCGATGCAGCAACGTTAGGCTCAGTTGCTATTGCCATGGCGCTTATTTGGCGAATGATAAGCTATTACCCATACCTGCTAGTTGGCGCTATTGTTTTTCCGAAGTGGATTAAAACTAAGTTTATAGGTGATTGATTATTTTAAATCAACATCTACTATTATAAAATTAACTCAATGATCACCTTCTACATCACCGGAACAAGTTCAGGGATTGGCAAGGCCCTTGCCGAACAAGCACTTCAAATCGAAGATTCAATGGTTTATGGGTTTTCGAGAAGTTGCAGCATTGAGCATCCTAACTACAAACATACTGCAATCGACTTAAGCAATACCCAAGAAGTATTAAACACCAATTTTGAAAAGCATTCAGATGCTTACAAAATTGTATTAATCAACAATGCAGGGATCATAGGAGATGTTAAGCCTATTGGGGAGTTAAATAACGAATCAATTGTAAAGGTTTTCAACCTTAATACCATTTGTCCTGCTATCCTTACAAATAAATTTATTCAATGCTACAAGAATTCGGATGTGCAGATGGTTATAATCAACATCAGCTCTGGAGCAGGAAGGCATTCAATTGAATCGTGGGGAACTTACTGTGCATCAAAGGCGGCGGTTGATATGTTCTCGCAGGTGCATCAAGCCGAAAGCGGATTCGATAATCCAAAACTGAGAATTTTTTCCATTGCCCCAGGGATAGTCGATACAAATATGCAGCAGCAAGTTCGAAGTGTTGACTCAAAAGATTTTCCGCATCTCGAAAAATTTATTGGTTATAAAACCAAAGGTCAACTAACCTCAACTGAGGTTGTAGCAAAGAAAATCCTTGATGTGGTTGATAAACCCGAAAACTATCGGGATGTACTCCTAGATGTTAGGCCGCTGTAAACTTAGGCTTTCTCCTGTATTGAGCGAATAAGCGACTCAAGAATTAGTCTACCATCGGTATTGCCAAGTTCATCATCGGCAGCACGCTCGGGGTGAGGCATCATCCCAAAAACGTTCATCGTTTTATTGCAAATACCAGCAATGTTCTCGAGCGAACCATTAGGATTAACCGATTCCGATACATTTCCATTCTCATCGCTATAGCGGAAAAGAATTTGACCGTTCAAGCGCATCTCGGCAATGGTCTCTTTATCGGCGTAATACTTGCCTTCGCCATGTGCAATAGGAATCTTAAGCGCTCTGTTACGTGGAAGGTAAAAGGTAATTGGAGCGGTTTTGCTATCGGGAATTAGATAAACATTCTTACACGAAAACTTACGATGGTTGTTATGAAGTAGCGCACCAGGAAGAAGTCCCGCTTCGCAAAGGATTTGGAAACCGTTACATATTCCAAAAACATACCCACCTTTGTTTGCAAACTCAATCACCTCCTTCATAATTGGCGAGAAACGAGCCAAAGCTCCAGAACGAAGGTAATCGCCATACGAAAATCCGCCGGGCAATACAATTACATCAACATTCTGAATATCGGTATCCTTATGCCAAAGTTCAACAACTTCCTGCTCAAGGACATTTCTCAAAACGTAGACCGTATCGCGGTCGCAGTTTGAACCTGGAAATATTACAACGCCAAATTTCATCCGTACTAAACTTTAATGTTATTAATAGTAACTAGGTTACAACCTCTCCTTTAGCATTCTTCAACGTTCGGATGGAACACCCATGGTTTATTCTTTAGTATTTGCGCAAGCTCTACTAGATGGGTGTTTCATAGTCGCTTTTTGAATTTCGGGTCAAAGATAGATATAAAAAATTAGCTTCCAAAGGTTGTTTTGGTCTGTTCGAGCAAAGTAACCAACCCGTTATTAACATAGATTAAACTGTAGGTCTTTAGGCTATAGGCTGTGGTGATTATGCTAAACTTTGTCATCTTATTGAGATTGGCATGTATCTACAAAACTCTAGTTTTCGATAATTTTCTATTCCCTTTTTTGATTGCTGATAGGATGATTCTCCGTAACTTTATCAAAATAAAATTCTCATGAAGATATTAAAGTACTTGGGATTAGCCATTTTGGCTTTATTTCTTGCCTTAGGCCTTCTGATAGTTTATGCAACCCTCACCTACTACGATCCTCCAAAAGAACTTGTCATCTCGCAATCTTCAACGCCTGATACAATCAAATGTAATCAGGAGTTAGATCTATTATCGTGGAATATTGGCTACGCCGGCTTAGGTGATAATATGGATTTCTTTTACGACGAAGGAGAAAACGTTCGTGATACATATCAACGCACCGTCATCAACCTCGATTCAATTACAAGATTCATAAAACGAAAATCATCATACCCATTTATAGTCCTTCAAGAGGTTGATATCCGATCAAAACGAAGCTACCGCATCAACGAGATGGAGGGTTTTAAAGCCATTGGTGAATATCATACAGCATTAGCCCCAAACTATGTGGTTAAGTTTGTCCCAATTCCTCCAACCTCGCCGCTGGGAAAGGTTAACTCTGGCGTTATGAGCATGAGTAAATATCAACCAACCTCTTCGACCCGTTTTGCATATCCTGGCCAGTTTGGCTGGCCAACAAGGCTATTCAACCTTCGTAGATGCATGCTTGTAAACCGATACCCAACCGATAACGGCAAAGAGTTTATCCTTATCAATACACATAACTCAGCTTTTGATGATGGAAGTTTAAAAAAGCAGGAGATGGAGTTTTTAAAAGAGTTTGTACTCAACGAGTATTCAAAGGGAAACTATGTTGTTGTTGGTGGCGATTGGAATCAGGCTCCTCCTACCTTCAAACTTAACACTTTTGGTGAAAACTATAAAGTTGAGTTCTTTAAACTCACCAATATTGATACAGACTTCATGCCAAACGATTGGAAATGGGTTTACGACCCAAAGTCTCCAACCAATCGATACCTGAACGAAAGTTACAAACCCGGAAAAACGTATAGCTCGATAATAGATTTTTTCCTTCTATCACCTAACGTTGAAGCGATGGATAATCAAACATTTAGTTTAAACTTCACCAATTCCGATCATAACCCATTATCGCTTACATTTAAACTAAAGCAATAGAAATACTAGGTTTTCTGAATATTAAAAGGGTAAATAACTTTTGTTTAATAGAATAATTAACAGCATTAATCAAAACAAAAGTAGGTTTCACAACAATTTAAGGAGATATTAGTCACTCGTTTTAAAATAAACGACCAAAGACCTTTGCAGATTTGCAAAGTATTTATATTTTTAGCAAGTTAAAGCCAAACCAAATTTCATTTTTTTGAGGTTTAATTGTTAAGGCTTTAGGAAAATAGTATTGAATCAGGGGATGGTAACCTGATTGAATTTCAGGATGAATTTATGAATGTAACGGATCAGGATCTTCAATACTTTGTTACAACACTCAAGAATGTCACTAAATATGATTTTTCGGAGTATTCCGATAAATCACTGAAGCGGCGTTTACTTAAAGTTTTAACCGATCTTAACCTAGACCTTGTTGGCCTACTGTCCAACGTTAAGCAAGACTCTTGCTTTGCCGAGAATGTGGTTAAAGAGATCACCGTTAATACTACTGAGCTCTTCCGTGATCCTCCTGTTTGGCATTTGCTCCGTTCCAGAGTCCTTCCACGATTTAAGAACAACAAGACAATAAATATCTGGCATGCCGGGTGCTCAACTGGACAAGAAGTCTATTCAATGATGATTTTGCTTAACGAGATGGATATGCTCGATAAAGCCAAAATCTTTGCTACCGACTTAAATACAGATGTTCTTGATGCCTGCAAAAAAGGGGTTTACAAGTATCGATTCAATATCGGATATCTCGATAATTTCGACAAAGTTATTAAGCAAAATCCTTTAAACTTTGAGGAGTATAATGATATCCCTTACGAAAAATATTTTGATATTGACAAACTAAAGGATACCATCACCATGAAGAAACACCTCACCGAGCGTCCAATTTTCAGGAAACACGATTTGGTGAACGATGGCAATCTATTCTTTGCAAAGTTTGACCTAATTCTCTGCCGCAACGTAATTATTTACTTTAACTATAGCCTTCAAAATAAAGTTTTTGAACTGTTCCATTCCAATTTATACCCCAAAGGTTGCTTACTGCTTGGTATGCATGAAACAATTCTTGGTCCTTGGGCAAATAAATTTGAGAAGATTGGACAGGCTTACGTTAAAAAATAGTTTAGTAGTACTAAAAATTGAATTGAGATGAAGTACATCAAAAACCTGAACCTGAATAAACAAATCCTGCTATTTACCATCCCAATAGTAGTGATTTTGTATGCAGCATCTGGTTTTTCAGTTTATACTCTATCCAAAAAAAGGGTAATGCTTTCGGCTCAACGCGAGATGAATGTTTACCTTAACACCCTTGCCTCTTCTATCCAACTTATCGAAAATCAAACAGGCATTGGATATAGTAATGCCGACTACCTACTTCTAAAACCTTTCTTTAGCCAAAACGCTTACTATAAAACTGATTTCCCATTTCTATTTGACAAGACTGGGCAGTTAATAGTTCATGCTTACAAAGAGGGGCAAAGAATTTCTAGCAGTTCGCTTCAACAAATAAAATCGACATTTAGCAAGCAAGGGGTCGTAAACTATATCGATTATAAGAACGGAGTTAAACAAAAAATGCTTCTTTACTATAAGCACATCGAGACTTATGATGCTTACATTGGAATATCAGTAAACCAAGCAGAGATTCTCGAAAGTCTTTCACAAAACAAAGTCGTTTTAATCTTTGTGGTAATTTTTGCCTCGATAATATTCTTCATTACCATAACGCTAGTGTTAAAACCTATCGTTAAACTCCTAAAGCAGCTGACCGAATCGGTTACAAGTTTATCAAAAGGTGAGAATACCGAAAAAGTTATCTTCGACCAAAATAATGAGTTAGGACTAATTGTCAACTCCATCAACTCGTTAATCGACAACCTTAAAAGCAAGGCTGACTTTGCTAATGAAATTGGCAAAAACAACCTCGATGCCGAGCTTAATGCGGTTAGTGAGAATGATGTTCTTGGTGCATCGCTAATTAACATGAGGCAAAGCCTCAAACAGGCTAACCTCGACGAGGCTAAGCGAAAAACCGAAGACGAATTACGCAATTGGGCAACAGCAGGTCTTGCAATGTTTGGCGATATACTTCGTCAAAACAACAACAATCTTAATAGACTTGCCGATAACGTTATTCAAAATTTAGTTAATTACCTCGATGCGAATCAGGGTGGATTATTCATCTATAACGATGATGATCCAGAATACAAGCATCTCGAACTTTTATCGGCATTTGCATATAACCGCAAGAAACATTTCGAAAAAAGAATCGCCTTGGGCGAAGGTTTAGTGGGCACATGTGCCGTTGAGAAAGAAACCATCCATCTTAAGGAAATTCCTACCGAATATATCAGAATCACGTCTGGATTAGGCGAAGCAGTTCCTACGTCATTGCTTATTGTTCCACTTAAACTCGAGGATGCAATCTTCGGAGCAATTGAGTTAGCATCATTTAAAGAGTTTAAAGATTATGAGATTGACTTTGTTGAGAAGATTGGGGTAAGCATATCCTCAACTCTTTCATCGGTTAAAAATAGCATTCGTACAAACCAGCTTCTCGAGCAATCGCAACAGCAGCGCGAAGAGATGTCGGCTCAAGAAGAAGAGATGCGCCAAAACATGGAGGAGATGCAAGCAACCCAAGAGGAGATGGCTCGCAAATCGCTCGAGATGGAAGGCGTTTCAGCTGCAATCAATGAGGCACTTCTTTACTTTGAACTTACTGAAGACGGCAGCATTAGCAATCCGAATAATAACCTTATTGCGCTTTTGAGTTGCACACGAGCAGATCTTGAGGGTGAGAATTTAACAGAATTCCTTCATTCCGATGAAAAAGGAATGTTTAAAGGCATCTTAGCTGATGTGCTTTCGGGTGGTACACACAAATCGACCTTGCATTGGGTTGATAGAAATGGTAATGAGTTCTACATTCTATCTAGCATAAGCCCTGCATTCGATGAGTTTGGTATGATTTTCAAAATCTACTATCTCGGTCAGGATGTAACAGACTCTAAACTCCTTGAAATTAGAGCCCATAAGCAAGCTGAAGAGCTTGAGCAATCACTTTTGGAAATCAAAGTTGAGCAAGAGCTAAACGAGCAGCGCGAGGATGAGATGAAGGCGTTATTACAAGCACTTGATCATACTTGTTTAGTTACTGAACTCGATCCTTCTGGAGCAATTACCTATATTAATAATAAGAACACAGAAGTTCTTGGAGGACAGAAAGAGGAGATAGAAGGTCTAATTATCACTGAAATCGATTATGTAGCTAAGAATAACCCAAAAGAATTCAAGAAATTCTGGGATAACTTATCCCAAGGGAAAAAGCAAAGCCGTGAGTTCGCTTTAAATATTGACGGGAAAGAGGTTACGATATCAGAAGTTTACACACCAATTGTAAACGAGCATGGTCAAGTTATAAAGATTATCAATATTGGATTCGACATATCAGAAATTAAGAGAAAAGAGAAAGAGATGAGCGCATTAATTGCGGAACTTGAAACTCTAAAAAAGAAAAAATAGCTAAGGGATTTTTTGTATGATGATTAGATACGAAATAGGCATAGTTGAAACCCGGAATGTAATTAAAGCAACCCTTGATACCTATGGTTATGATTTCAGGGATTACGCTCTTACCTCGTTTAAGCGTAGGCTTGAGCAGGTTATAATGAATAACGGATTCAAGGATGCTGATGGACTTATTAATCGACTTACAAGCAACAAAGATTACTTTGAATCGTTCCTTCACGAGATAACCCCCGAAACAACTGAGATGTTTCGAGATCCTTCACTTTGGAGATCGGTACGCGATGAGATTCTCCCCGACCTGATGAAGGGAGGACCAACAAAACCAAAGCTTTGGGTTGCTAGCTTCGACTCTGGAGAGGAACTTTATTCATTAGCCATCATTCTAAAAGAGTCGGGCATTTTATCAGACGTTCAACTTTATGCTTCGGTAATATCCGATAAAGCCCTCGAAAAGATAAAAAGTGGAAGAATTGATGCTAAGGAGCTAGAGGTTAATGACGCAAATTACCTACGTTTCATAGGTAAAAAAAGTTTCTCGGATTACTACAAGAATGAAGGCGGTCAAATTGTTCTAGATTCTAGTTTAGTTCAAGGGGTTAACTTTTTGAAAATGAATACCGTTTACGATAGCGCCCCTGGAGGAATAAAGCTTATCCTTTTCAGGAATCAGATGATTTACTATAATCAAATTCTTCAGGATAAGGTTTTATACCAACTTTCAAACAGCGTTGTTCCTGGCGGATATCTGGCAATAGGCGCTAAGGAAACTTTGGAAAACACAAACTCAATTAATAAATTTAGTGTGTTTAACGATATAGATAAGGTTTACAAGAAAAAAACAACATAAAATTGAACTATAAAGCTGTCATAATAGGTGGTTCCGCTGGGAGTTTTCAGGTTATAACCCGAATCCTTCACTCGCTACCCCCTACTTTCCCGCTACCTGTGCTACTTAGTTTGCATAGGCTTAAACACATTCGCAGTGGATTCGTTGAAGCGCTATCAATAAAAGCAGGTATTCCAATTGTCGAACCTTTCGATAAAGAGCAAATCAAACCTGGTAAAGCATACCTTGCTCCAGCAAACTACCATATGTATATCGAGCTAGGCAATAAGATCGCTCTGTCAACAGAAGAATCGGTTAATCATTCCAGACCAAGTATCGATTTATCGTTTATAACTGCAGCTCAAGTTTATCGTGAGAAACTTGTTGGAATTATTCTCTCAGGTGCTAATAGGGATGGTGCTTATGGCTTGAAGAAGATTAAAGATCTAGGCGGAACTGTAATTGTTCAGGATCCTGCTGAATGTCAGGTTAAAACCATGACCGAAGCTTCATTAAAATTGACTAAAGTAGATCATATTTACTCAACTCAAGAGATAATTAAGTTTTTACAAAACATAAAAACTACTGCTCTATGAGACTGTTCAAACCAAACTCAAAACATATCCCAGGGATTTTATTAATCCTCCTGTTTGTGTTGGTATTATTGGTTTTTAAGTCGTTTCACAATGCCCTTTTGGCTGCTGGTTCAAAAGCAACATCAGGTTGGGGCGTATTTTTCCTTATTTTAATAGCATTACTAGGGATTGCATACTATTTAATAACTTTAAATTGGAGCAATAGATCCAAATCTCTAGAGGGTGAAATCGCAGTGTTGGTTCAAAGGTTCGAAGACTCAAAAGTACAGAAAGAGATAAAAAAAGAGACTGTTGTTAAAGAAAAAATCGATTTCGAAAAGGAAACAAAAGCAATAATACCAGGTTTACTCGAGGATATCGAAAAGTTTGGCGAAGCGCTATTGCAGAATTGCGCCAAAAAATTCAATTTGGTTCAAGGGTTAATGTATTTAAAAGATCCTGTTGATGGGGTATTTACCTTTAAATCAGGATACGCTTTCTACTCCGAGAATCAACCTATTACTTATCGTGAGGGTGAAACTCTTGCAGGTCAAGTTGCAAAAAATAAAACAGTTCTTAACCTTAGCAAAGTTCCCGAAAACTACATAGCAGTAATGTCTGGATTAGGTGAAGGTTCGCCTAAACATTTATTGATATTTCCTATTATTTCACAAAACAATGAGACCATAGGAATCGTAGAACTAGCATCGTTTAAATCGTTTAGCAGCGAAGTTGAAGAACTTTTTGCTTATCTTGGTAAAAAACTTGGTGAGAAATTAGATCAAACATCGAAAATTTAGAGAAAAAGTATGACATCTATCGGCAAAATATCAGACACTTCGAGCGGAAATGTTATTCGCCAAAGAGTTATTCTGGCTGCAGCCTTTGGATTACTTTTCCCTATAACTGCATGGATTATTGATTTTTCCATCAAGGATATTCCATTCTCGCTTTCGGGTATTGCAAAAATTCATGGCATTAACCCAACCCATTGGTTTATTGATATAATCCCTATTCTTTTCGCCACAGTCTCATGGTTTCAAATAAAGAGACACTACGAAAAAACCATTTTCCTCGAAAGCGAATTGCAGCAACGCGACTTCGATATCAATAAAAATGCACTTTTTGCAAAAAAGATTGGTGAAGGCGAATACAATGCACCATTTGCTGCCACCGATGATGATGACGTTCTAGGAAAGTCGCTTCTTGTAATGCGCGACAACCTGCTTGCCAACCAGAAAAAAGAGGCAGAATTAAACTGGATTGCAAAAGGAAAGGAAGATATCTCCTATATTCTTCGACTTCACAATAACCTCCATGAACTCTCGTACGATGTATTGGTTAAGCTAATCAATTATATCAACGTTGTTCAGGGTGCATTATACATTTACAACGAGGAAAAGCAAGTTTTGGTTAACCTTGCAACCTATGCATATAACCGAAAGAAATTTGTTAATCAGGAATTCCGAATTGGTAAAGGCTTAATCGGACAGTGCGCTTACGAAAAGGACTTTATTTACCGTACCGAAATACCCGATGACTATGCAACAATGACCTCAGGTATTTTAGGCGATACAAAGCCTAAAAGTTTATTGCTTATTCCTCTAATTACTAACGAGAAATTACAAGGTGTTGTTGAGTTTGCATCTGTCGATGATGAAATTCCCGAATTAACAATTCAGTTCCTTCGCGAAGTTGGTGAAATTATTGCACGTACTGTATTCAACCTCAGCATTAATCAAAAAACTGAGAAACTTTTACAGGAAGCTCAGCAGATGACACAAGAGCTCAAGGAGAATGAGGAAGAGCTACGTCAGAATGCTGAAGAGATGCGTGCAACGCATGATGAGCTCGAGAAGTCCAACGAAAAGCTTGAGGATAAAATTCTCGAAGTTGAAAACGCTCAAAAGAGGTTACACTCATTACTTGAAAACGCATCTGAGATTATATCAATATACAATCAGGATTTAAAATTAACATACGTTAGTCCATCGGTTACCAAGATTCTTGGTTATACACCTCAAGAAATGATGGCAGGTAAGGATATCGATCGATTAACCCGAAAGGGAGAAATTGATTTAAATCAGATGTTTGAAAGTCTGAATCAAAACCCACGCGTACCGATCACCATCCAGTACACCTTTATGAAAAAGGATGGTGAAAAGATATTCCTTGAAGTTACAGGTCGAAATCTACTCGATGATACAGCCATTAATGGAATTATCCTTAACTCGCAGGATATCACTGAGCGTAAACGTGCAGAGAAAGAGGAGCGTATGCGCAGTAAGATGCAATCGCTTTCAGAAAACTCAACCGATATTATCATCCGTCTAAATACTGCAGGCCAGTTCTTCTATGCCAACCCAATGGTTGAGCAGTATCTAAGCATTCCTGCTAAGGAACTTATCAATCAAACCTTAAGTTCAATTCAACTTAACGAGGATCTTGCAAACTTCTTTAAGGATTCGATTAAGCAGATTAAATCATCAAAGGAAAAACTTGATGGCGAGTTAACCCTTCCAACCCCTATGGGACAAAGGATTATGCACATCAACGCAATACCTGAGATGAACGAGAATGAGCTGGAGACCATCCTTTTCGTTAGCCACGATATCACTGAGGCTAAGCGAATTGAGATGGAGATTTTGGATAAGAACCGTAAGATTACCGAGAGTATCAACTACGCACAACGTATTCAAACTTCTATACTTCCAAACAATAGGCTTATCAGGCAGCATCTGCCCAAATCGTTTGTATTCTATCACCCACGCGACGTCGTTAGCGGTGACTTCCCTTGGTTCTTCTTAAAGGATGACTTTATCTACATTGCAGCCGTTGACTGTACTGGACATGGAGTTCCTGGGGCGTTACTATCATTCATTGGCTATTTTACGCTTAACAACGTGGTTGACCACGATTCATCATACTCTGCTGGCAAGATTCTTGATTTACTTCATTATGGAGTACGTAGAACCTTAAAGCAAGATAGACCAGATGCTGAGGCTCGTGATGGTATGGATATTGCTCTTTGTAAAATCGATAGTAAAAACAATATTTTGCATTACGCAGGTGCTCACCGCCCATTATTCTTGCTTCGTAAAGGTGAATTACTTGAATATAGAGGCGACCGTAAAGCAATTGGAGGTATCCCTCATCCTAAAAAGGGTGAAGAGGAGTTTACAAACCACCATATCGACATTCAGTCAGGTGATAAAATATTCTTTTTCTCCGATGGGCTACCTGACCAAGTAGGTGGTGAAGAGAAGAAAAAGTATGGACCTATGAGGATAAGAGATATTATTATGGGTAACCAAACATTATCGATGCCTCAATACGCCGAACTCTTCGCAAAAGATTTTGAAGAGTATAAAGGAAATAACAAACAAGTTGACGACGTTTTACTAATTGGTATCGAGTTCTAATTAAGATTAATATATTTGTAAATTATATAACTATTCGGGCTATGGATAAAAAAAATGTTAGAGGATTTCTTGAGTTCGTTTACGATTTTTATAAATCGATGAAGGCTCATGAAATTACCCTTGTTTATGAGGGAGAAATTACCCATCAAATCACCAAAGCCTTCACCTCCCTTACCGAGTCGAACATGGCAAAGGAGGAAGAGTCCAATACTGTTCAGAAGAAAGTCTTCCATGTAATGGTAGAGTGCCTTCAGAACATCAGCAAACATGCCGACAGCTTTGGTTCGGATGACTTTTTGTTTGCTGGACGAGGAATTTTCATGGTGAGCAAAGGAGACGTTGAGTATCACGTAACCACTGGTAACGTGATTGAGAATACAAAAATTGAAGAGCTAACCCGAATTCTCGACCACATAAACCTTCTCGATAAAGAGGGCCTTAAACAACTTTACAAAACGCAAATGCGTGAAGGTAGGCTTTCCGAAAAGGGTGGTGCTGGGTTAGGTTTCATCGATATTGCTAGGAAAACTGGACGTAAACTCGATTTCCACTTCCTTTCTATCGACGAAGAAAACTCATTCTTTATTCTTACATCAACCATTTCCAGAACTGAGTAAATAATCCTACGATGAATACTATAAAAATAATGGGGACTGATGACACCCCTACCGTAATCCTAGATGCAGAGAATGAGGTTTTTGAGATCTCTGGACGTTCTCTGCCCGAAGATGTAACCGCTTTCTACGAGCCGATTATTCGTTGGTTAGACGATTACGCTACAAGTCCTAATGCAAAAACTATCTTCACTTTTAAATTGGTGTATTTCAATACCGCTAGTTCTAAACTTTTGCTCGATATTCTTATGAAGCTTGAGCAGATGCACGAGGATGGTAAAGAAATGCTTATTCGCTGGTACTATCCAGAGGATGACGAAGATATGCAAGAAGCAGGCGAAGAGTATGCTGACATCGTTGATGTTCCTTTTGAACAGGTTAGCTATACTTTAAGCTAATACTTTTATACCTTAATGTAATAATAAGCTAAGCGATGAGTGAAGAGATTCTCAAAGCGTTGATGCAACTTTTTGCAATTATTGCAAAACAGGACGAAGGCGTCGTTACTAACGAACGGGAATACGTTGTCAATTTCCTCACGCAACAGCTTAACGATGAGGCTGTAAAGGAATATATTAAACTTTTTGATGAGCACGCAGGGCTTCTCGATGAGAAAGAGGAAGATACTGGCGAACCAAAAAAAGTTAAGCTAACATCGGTAAAGGATTCTGTTAAGATTTTGGGTATATGTAAAAAGATCAACAAAACCCTTACTCAAAAGCAGAAGATCGTTGTTTTGGTTCGTTTATACGAGCTAATCAATGCAGATCGTAAGTTTACTGAGCAACGTATGGCAATTATCAATACCGTTGCTGAAGTATTTAAACTTACAAAGGAAGAGATTACAGATGTTGAGACATTTATAGTCAAAAACGAGTTAAGTGAACTGGATCAGCCAAGTTTCCTAACTATACATGATAAAAATGAGGTTGGGCAACTTTGCAAGCACATCCACACAGAAGCCCTCGATGGTTTTATTGTTATCCTTCAAATAAAGAGTGTTGATCTATATTTCCTTCGTTATACTGGGTCAGAAGACATCAATCTCAACGGTTTACCCGTAAACAAAACCCGAATATACCTTTTTGCAAGTGGTAGTTCTATCAAGCTACCTAAGGGTAAGCCGAAGTATTACACTGATGTTGTGGCCCATTTCCTAGCCGATTCTACATCGACTAGAATATCATACAGAGTTGAAAATTTAGAATATCGCTTTAAGTCTGGTGGTATTGGGCTTCGCAACATAAACTTCTCCGAAGGTCAAGGCAAACTGATTGGCATCATGGGAGCCAGCGGTGCTGGTAAAACGACATTACTTAATGTGCTTTCGGGAATTGAACAGCCAACAGAAGGAACAATCTTTATCAACGGAATAGAC
>CAYMII010000054.1:0-15168 GCA_964390565.1 uncultured Rikenellaceae bacterium | reverse complement strand
TTTTTAACGGCGGATAACGCCGCTGACGGTTAACTCCCCAGCGTAAGCAACAGCCGACCGTTAGGCTACATAAATTTTTACAAGCAAGAAACTTTAACACTGAATTGAAAAATGACTGAAGAACTTCAAAAACTTTATGAAGAATTATATAATGAAACATCTAGAGACCCTAGAATATTCATTAAAATGCTTGAGAACAAAATTGAATTAGTTGAAAAATCAAAGAATGAGGATAAAGAAGAATATGTAAAAGTAACCAAAATTATTGCTGACTATGGTTCGGCTTTAGCCGAAACTGGTTATTTTTCTAAAGCTGTGCAGAATTTAAATAATGCTATTGTCAGAATGGAAAACGAAAAGGAACTTGACATTTCTGACTTGTTTGAAGAACCTATCTACGAAACCTCGATTTTTTATAGAGGCCTAGCCAATTTTAATTTAAAAAAATATAAAGAATCAACTAAAGACTTTAAGAAACTAATTGATAAATTCCCAAATAATGACAGGTACAAAAATTGGTATAATGGAAGCGTTGACCGTTCTTTCAAGAAATTAGATTGGACATTTTTATCTGCAACTATTGTTTTTCTTGCTTTGTTATATCCTTTAAGACCTAATGATGGAATGTTGTTTTATATAACTTTCGTGGGTTTGATAGTATGTTTGATTACTTCTATCGCCTTGACAATATTTAAGAAAAGATTGAAAGTCAAATAATTTACGTAGCCTAACAGCTGCTAAAAATCACTAGGGCAGATGTTTAAAAAGGCTTTATTTTGTATATTGGCATTCATTTTTAACGTGGGACAGAGACACTGCTTCGAACTCCCCAGCGTTTTTTAGCAGCAGGCGTTATGTGTAACCTTAAGAAAATGAAGAAACACCTTAGCATATTGACAGTTTTAGCATTTATCATTTTGTCTAGTTGTATGGACAATTATTCGAGTGACAAGACGATTTCTCCTAGTGGAAAATATTATTTTATATCAAATGTTAATCGGACAGACAAATCAAAAGACGATTATGCTTATGTTGTATTATCGCTATTTAGTGCGGACGGACAATTGATTACGAAATTTAACACAAAAGTAGGAGACTCAAATAAGTGGGCGGTAGCGTGGGAAACGAAAAGTGACACAATTATCATGAATAGCAGTGACATTGGTATTTTTGCTTGGAGAATTGACAATAGTGAAATTCAAGAACTTAGAGAAAGCGAAATGACGGAATCCTTAAAAAAACAAGCAGAAGAAATAATTGAAATTAAGTATAAAAAACATTGACATTAAAGAAAAGGCTACACATAACAAATGCTAACTTCCAGCCGGGCAGATTTGCTGATAACCAAGTTTTTCCTACCTTCGTTTTGGCATTAACGGGGGATAGAATTGATGCTTCGAACTCCCAGCCATAAGTTAGCATCAAACGTTACCTGCAATTTTAAAAAACATTGCGCCATGATGTACCTCGAAGTATTTAAAGAGATAAATCTTACAAAAGATAAATACAAGATATCAAATTTATTAAATCAGCTTTTGGAAATAAAACCAGACGAAAACTACATTGAGGATTTAAAAGAACTTACAAACAAAGTACGTGAAGTTAAAATTGACGCTATTGGATTGCTTTCGAGATACAACAATAAGGAATTAGAGGATTTTTTCATTAATAAAACAGAATCTGAAAATGATAATTTTGTTGTATGTAGGTGTATCAGAGGTTTACATCTGAATGGAAGTGAAAAATCAGCAATTTTTTTACTCGATTTGTACAAAAAGACAAAAAGTTTAGATATTAAATCTGAAATCATTTATGCACTTAGAATTATTAATACGAGAAATGCCATATCAGAGCAAGTAAAAACTCAAATCAATAAACTGATTGGCAACGAATATCCATTTTTCCATGGCTATTGGACTGATTTAAAAAAAGCAGAAAAAACGACTAAAGTGAATTGGGTTCAGGTTGCAGAGAAACAATTAAGGCAAAATAACTTGAATCTTTTATTTGTCGAAAATGAGAAATACGATCTTCATATCGGCATTGAAAAAATGAATAAGGACTTCATCAGATATATAAATGTCTACTGTATTCCTAAACATCATAAATCTACATTTTCAAAATACTATACACCTGCTGAATTTTATGTTTCCGAAAACAGACTTTTTGATAGTTTGTTTGAGAAAACTAAAACAATGCGCCCAGACAATTATGTCACAGAAATTATAAGTCTTGTAAACAAAGAATTATTGCCGAAATTATTTGGTCGTGTAGAAATGATTGAAAATTTAGGAAAAATGAAATTTGAAGATTTTAAACTTAGAGAAAATGAAATTTTCGATACTCTTTATGGAACAAATTGGGACTTTGTAATTTCACGTCAACTAACCGAATCAATTGATATTTTTAGAAATAATCCAGACAAAAACAAATTTATTGACTTTGTTATTGAAAAATGGATAAAGCAAGGTAAAGAATATTTTAGCATTTTAGCCTATCTTGAAAATCAGAAAAACAGCAGGTAACAGGTGGTTTAACCTACTGGGGCTGATGATGCAGATATGAAAGTTTTTAGTATTTTAGTATGTTTTTAACGTGGGATAACGCCGCTGGCCATTAACTCCCCAGCAGCCCAAACCACCGACCGTTACCTGCAAGGCTGCTTGAAAATAAACATTGACTTTCCTGATACGATTGCTTTCTGATTTTTGTATATTTGTATCAAATATTATGAAGTCATGGATTTACAAACACGAAAACTGAATGCGATTGGATACCTGATTAATCTTCAGGACGAGAAGATATTCAGCAAAATCGAAT
The DNA here is from genome assembly GCA_964390565.1 of uncultured Rikenellaceae bacterium. GTDB lineage: Bacteria > Bacteroidota > Bacteroidia > Bacteroidales > Tenuifilaceae > UBA8529. Next base: position 12,348 of record CAYMII010000054.1, on the reverse strand, counting down.
CTACGATTATCGATTTCCAAAAGCATGATAAAAGGAGTTTACAGCCTTTTACAAAGAAACAGTTGATAGACAGAGCGAAACAATCTAATAAAGACTATCATGCGGGTAGAGTTAAGACCCAAAAACAGTTAGAGCTTGAATCTGAAAATTGGTAAGGATATGAAGATTATTTGGACAGACTTCGCCTCTAATACCCTTGCTGAAATCTATAAATATTACAAAGAAGTTGCAGGAGAAAATGTTGCTAGAAAAATTAAAACCAAAATTTTCTCCACCACAAGACAACTTGATAAGCACCCACATTCAGGACAGATAGAAAAAACACTTGAGAAACTAGAAGAAGGACATCGATATTTAGTCGAAGGAAACTTCAAGATTGTATACAAAGAAGTTAAAGAAGGAATCCTGATTTCTGACGTTTTCGACACACGCCAAGACCCAATCAAGATAAACGACCCGAAAAGAAAGCACAGCAGGTAACAGCTGCTAAAATCCATTGGGGCAGACGGTTAGATAAGTTTTATTTTTGTATATTGCATTTATTTTAACGTGGGACGACGACGCTGCTTCAAACTCCCCGTCGGTTTTTAGCAGCAAACGTTACCTGCAAGCATGAAGAATTGCCACCATGCAACGAATAATTGGCTTATTTGATGCAATAAATGCAACGAATAATTTTTAATTGCGACGAATAATATGTATTTTCGTTGCAAAATACGCAACGAATGAAGACTTTTATACATCAACAAAACGATTGGCCAAATTTTCATTGGAATAGTGAACAAATTGTTAGCTTATTGAGTGAAGCTAGAAATTTGCAAGGAAGACTCATTGGAAAAATGGAGTCTTTAGGATTCAATCTGAGAAATGAAGCCTTACTTGACACATTAACACTTGATGTATTAAAGTCTTCAGAAATAGAAGGAGAGTTCCTAAATCCTGACCAAGTTCGCTCATCCATCGCGAGAAGATTAGGAATGAAAATCGCAGGTTCAGTTGAATCTGATAGAAATGTTGATGGTGTGGTTGAAATGATGCTTGATGCTACGCAAAATTGCTTTAAACCATTAACAACCGAAAGACTTTTTGATTGGCATGCGGCACTATTTCCAACTGGTCGAAGTGGAATGTACAAAATAACCGTAGCTGATTGGAGAAGGGATTCAACTGGACCAATGCAAGTTGTATCAGGTGCTATGGGAAATGAAAAGGTGCATTTTCAAGCACCAAATTCTTCATTGGTTGAAATGGAGATGAACCTTTTTTTGGATTGGTTCAATAATTATGAAAAAACGGATTTAGTATTAAAGGCAGCTATAGTTCATCTATGGTTTGTTACAATACATCCTTTTGAAGATGGTAATGGAAGGATAACAAGAGCTTTGACTGATATGCTTCTAGCACGTTCAGATAAAAGTAATCAGCGTTTTTATAGTATGTCGGCTCAAATACGATTGGAAAGAAAAGAATATTATGAAATACTCGAAAAAACACAAAAAGGAAATCTTGATATAACCGAATGGATTAAGTGGTTTTTAAACTGTTTGATAAATTCTTTAAAATCATCTGACGTCGTATTAGTCAAAGTTTTATTTAAAGCTGACTTTTGGACAAAGCATTCCAAAATATTGGTAAACGAGAGACAAAAGAAACTGTTAAATAAGTTATTAGATGGAATAGATGGAAAGCTGACTTCATCTAAATGGGCAAAGATTGCAAAATGTTCAAAAGATACCGCGATACGTGACATTAACGATTTAATAGACAAAGATATTCTGCAAAAGGAATCTGCAGGAGGAAGAAGTACAAATTATGAGTTAAAGAAATGAAAAAATGCCAGCAGGTAACACGTGGCAAAAAATATTGGGGCTAGATATTGCAGATGCAGCATTTTTATTACCTTTAACTTAGTTTCTCACGGTGGATAGATTTGTAGTCTTAACTCCCCTGCAATTCCTAGTACGAAACCGTTTGCTATTAAAGAATAATTTTATGATTAATTATATGAGAAAAGTTTACTATTTATTTTTACTTACATCAATTTTGTTTGGCTGTTCAAAAGATAGCGACGAAATTATTTCTATTAAAGGCATTACCGAGCGTGATAATATTGGCAATATTTTGGGTAACGAGGATATTACTGATTGGAGTAGCGATACTGAATTCCCCGATAGAATAGTAGATTTTTTAAATTTTCATGGAGCTTTAGATTATTCCATCTCTGAGGTAGCCTCGTTGGAGATTTATGGCTATCCTAACCCTTTTGAAAGTAATATATACTTTAGAGTGAGTTGCTCTAAGAAAACCGTTTGCCGCTTTGTTATTGTTGATGAATCGTTAAAAATTTATTTTGTTCACGGATTGCTGCTTAATGTTGGTTCAAGTGCAATTAACCTTTCGGCTTCTTATTTTCCTAGGAATAAGAATTTAAGGATTTACTATACTTTTTATGATAGTTCCGAAACTATATATTACAAAGGGCATGGTGATATAAGGCGTAAGTAGCGTGTTTTTTTATTCGTTATTTAGAGTTTATTAAAAATTGGAACGGTTTTTTTACTCCGAAGGGAGTTGTTGAATTGATTTGGATGTATTTCGTTAATCATTATTTTGAGGTTTTATATTGCGGTCAATGGTTCAGGTTGCCAGAAGATAGATAAAAATTAATGGATTAAATTTCTTTTTTGTTTTACTGAACTTCTATAATTAATTAAAAAGGCGAGGATTATTCTCGCCTTTTTAATATTGGATTAAACTTTATTACTTCCCAAAGAAGTTTCGTAACCAGAAGTTACGCGCTTCATTAGTTGAATGAGTTCGTTTTGCACCTCCCCAACCATGACGACCATTTGGATAAAGCATGAACTCAAAGGTTTTACCAGCATCTTGTAATTTTGAAAGGATTTGAATGCTGTTTTGCATGTGAACGTTATCGTCCATATCGCCATGAGTGATTAGAAGTTTGCCTTTGAGATTGTTTACATAGTTGAGTGTGGAACCATCTTTATAGCCCTCAGGATTATCTTGTGGGGTATCCATAAAACGCTCGGTGTAAACGTTGTCGTATAATCTCCAGTCGGTAACAGATGAGCTGGCAATGCCATGTGTCCAATACTCTGAGCCCTTTGTTAATGCAAGGCAGGTCATATAACCTCCATATGAACCACCAGTTATACCAATCTTTGATGCATCAACATAAGGTTGGGTTCTTAGCCATTTAACAGCATCGGAGTAATCCGAAAGTTCCCATTTGCCAAGGCAACGATGAACGTAATCGATTCCACGCATACCGAATTTACCCGAACCACGATGATCTACCGAAATTTGAATTATCCCATTTTGTGCATACCATGATGGTTCTGCACCACCCCAACGATTGCTGACTGTTCCTGCATTTGGACCGCCATAAATGGTGAATACAACGGGGTACTTTTTATTTTGCTCAAAGTTAACAGGATAAGTAATGGTTGCTGGTAAATTGAAAAGGCCATCAGTAGTAGTGATTTTTACTAATTCGGTTCGCGAATGCTTTGTTACATCAAATGTTGGCTGTTCCAGTTTCTGGATTTCACGCACAACTTTGCCTTTTTTGTCAATTGCGACGATTACACCTGCGCTTGATACATTATTCCAAGTATCAATAAAGTAGCTACCCTTAGGCGAAGTCAATACGTTGTGTGTGCCGCTGCCGTTAGTAATTTGGAGCAAGTTCTTGCCATCCAAGCCAATTCTAAACGAATGCTTATCTGTCGGTTCTGTTCCTGTTCCGGTGAAATAGACAAGTCCAGCTTGCTCATCAACCCTCTCGATACCAGTTACTCTCCAGTTTACATTAGTTAGCTGAGTAATTAATTTTCCATCCCAAGCGTGATAGTAAAGATTATCCCAATCACTTCGATAGCTGCGAATGATGAAGCCAGTTCCATTTTTTAGCACGTAAATATCTTCGAAGAAATCAACCCAGGATTTACGCGTTTCACGATAGATTTGTGAGTAATCGCCTGTGTTTGGATCGGCAATTATGAATTGCATATCGTTCTGGTCGCGATTTAAGACCTGAATAGCTAACTTTTTGCTATCGGGCGACCAGAAAGGCCAAGCGATATACTGATCAACGGTATAGTCGGTTTTTACCCAAGTGGTTTGAGTTGTTGTAATATCAGCAATGCCCATTTTAACTTTTGGGTTAGGATCGCCTGGCTTTGGGTAAGGAGTAACCTCTAGCTTGCCGTGAATGCCATCCTCTTGATCGAGTCTATTAAGAGTAAATAGTGGCACCTCGCTATCGTCGGTTCTGAGATACGCAATTTTATTACCATCGGGCGACCACCAAAAAGCCGAATAACGGCTTGCTCTTCCTAGAATTTCCTCCATGTAAACCCATGATGCCCATCCGTTGTAGATTTTATCTGTAGCATCGAATGTTAACCGAACCTCTTTTTTAGCAACTAAATCAATATAGTATAGGTCGCTATTCTTTGTGTAAGCAATTTTTTTAACATCGTTTGAGAAAGTTGGGTTCATCTCAGGTTTGGCATCATCAGTAAGTTTAATTACCTCAGTTGTGCCTAACGTGAAATAGAAAAGGTTATTATCCTTGGAGATAATTGCACTTTTCCCATCAGGGCTAAGAACATCTGTTCGTGATAGAGCGTACCCTTTGGGTAATGCATCGGTTATGAGTTCCCTATCAGTTTTCTGATAAGGCACAATTTCGCTTTTCCCTGTTTTGATGTTAACTTTCTGAACGGTTATCTTTTTGTCTTTATCCATCGATTGGAGAAGGTAGTTGTTATCATCTGCCCAGCCAGTGATTTTTGGTTGTCCATCGTTTCGCTGACCAAACTGAGCGTTAGCGCTATTTTGCAGCAACAAAGCAAAGACGAAAAGAAGTAATAGGTTTAATCGTTTCATTGGTTATGGTTTTGTTTGAAACATATTTGAAAATTTAAGCCTGCGATTACAATTGTATTTGATTGTAATCGCAAGCTTTGGTTTAAATGATGAGTTAATGGCTACTCAAGCAAATGTAATCTAAACCCAACCTCATTCTTTAAGTTAAGTTGACTGGGTGATTTAGCTGGCACGATAGGTATTCCAAGCCATTCCTCAAGTTTGTTGTAAACAACTGAAGGATTCGCTAGCCTAGTAATTCTTGCTCCGTGATTTTCACCCTCTTCCATGAAAAATAGTGCATCGGCAGCTCCTGTTAGCTCAATAGCTCCTGCTGACCAAGGATCGTTTTTACCATATATGTAGATAATATGGTTGCCATGATTTTGTAGCCAACTGTAGATTTCAAGAACTGTTGTAGAATTGAAATAGTTATATGTAATTCCTTTTGGTGCTAGTTCTTCAACGTTTGGATTTCCAGTTGTATTAAGGTTGACTTTTTTAAGAAGCCCGTTGTAGTAGTTTTCGTATTCTACTTGTCCCAATTCTGTTAATGACTGATAAAAATAAGGTTCATAGAAGGCAATCGAACTATTTGAGTAAAAATCGAACGAAATAATGCTATTGATATGGTTAAATAAATCTAAAGGAGTTGTTGTAGTGGTATCGGGTATAGATGAACAATCGTATTTAAAATATTGCCAAAAGGTAAATGGGTAATCCATTACATCAAGTTCTAATATTAGTTCTTTATCCATTGAATAGGTATTGCTAAGATCAGCCGCAATATAGTTGTTAAGCAATGCAAGAAATTCACTTCTATGTTTTAGCACGTAAAGTTGAACCATCTTTAATTTTTCAAAACAATCGCTACTTCCAATGTTCCTTAAATATGTGGGGTAGCGGCTATCCTTTATTCCAAAAGTAAAAGGAGCAACATATGCAATGGTAGCATCTACATCATCGGGGTAGTAACGTTTATGAAACAAGGCTGTTAAGCCACTTTTGCTGCCACCACTACTAATCCATTTGCCTTTGTATATCTTTTTGAAAAGCGAAACAATTCGATGATGATCATCAGCCGATTGTTTGATAGTTAGATATTGCCAATTGGTAGGAGTAGGTCTAGAGTCGAGAAAATATCGATGTGATACATGTAGACAGTTGGTTTGGAGAAGGGCAGCTAACTCTTGAGATGACCTAGCAGATGATTGGTAGCCATTTGGCGCAAAAATCATTGGCATTGACTCGTCGACATGTGATAAATAAGCCCTTTGAGTAAACTTTGGCCCATTAGGATTATTATGGTCAACAAGTTGAGTAATGTCAATTTGGAATTCGCGAGGAGCACCCGTTTGTGAAGTAATTTCTGTAACCGTTACACCATCTAAAGTCTTTAATTTACTGAAGATATCAAGGCTATCGAAGTCATCCGTCTTCTCCTTTTTGCACAGAGTTAGTGTTGCAACTATCAATCCGAATACTATGAATATTGCAATCGATTTTAAATTGATTTTTTGCATATCAGTTTTTATTGTATTGCTAATTTATGCATTAATAAGCACAAATAAAAAAGCCCACTCCATAAAACTTACTGAAATGGGCTTTTGGTGAGAATGAAACTTAGTTAAATCGATATGCAAACTTAACTAGGAACACGCTGTAAGGATTGGTATCATATAAATTATTAATATCATTATTGATTGATGAACTGGGGGCTTGATAGTAATCTTGCTTATTCATTGTCCAAACAAAGAATAATGTTGAGCCTGGTCGATACTCCCAACGAGCAATAAACGTTGATTGAAAATCGAGAAAATTTTGATCCCATAAGTCAAATGAGTAATCATTAGCACCCCCATTTTCGTTAACATAACATACATTAGCGTCTTTATCGAATGTTAGCTGGTTGTCATTCAGCATAACAAATCTATCCTTAAATTTATTAGCCATTGGGCTATTTACATATTTATAATCAAAGAAACTTACGCTTGATAAATAGGGGCGAGCATAGTATTGGAAAGTAAGCTCCGGGTTAACACTATACTCCAGCCTTAAAGAAATCTCATAGCTTTTTCTGTTGATTGAAGCGTTGATGTAACGTGGCACTCCATTCATTTCAGTATTTGCAACGTATTGCATTTTATTCCAGCCGTATGAATACTCAGGCACCAAGGAGAGCGATATTTTCTTCGAGGGTTTATAGTTGATGAATGCAAAATAGTTTGTACTGCGATTATAACCTTCATCGCCCCAATTGTTAGAACCACCAATTGTAAAAGTTAAGTTCTTGCGCTGATCAGAGCTGATGTTGTACCAGTTGTTCCAACTTCCGGGAAGTTTAAGCATTGGTCCACCACGTAAAGCGCTATTCGACAATCTTTCGCCATTGCGATTCATACCTGCGCTAATACCCCAATAGTTTTTGAATTGGAAATGAACATTAATATTTCCGCCCTTGTACGTGTTCTCTTTGGCAAAGTTCCATCCAGTCCACTGGTTGAAATTGATATTAAAACTTCTGAAAACAAAGAAAGGCTCCCAATATCTAATCCCTAGCCAGAGTGCTTGAAAAACATCATCAACGCTTTGTGAGTAACCAATATCATTAATTTCTAATTGTGGCGATTTCCAAGATAGAAATCCCATATAGCGCACATGTCCCTCTCCAACTTTTCCAAATTGCATTAAACCTCCAGTTCCAGTTAACGATGTGCGGTTTGAATCTAGCGAAACATGTTTTATATCTGTGCGCTGGAAGTATCTTAATGGTGAATTCTGAGTAGATGAAATAGCATTTTTAGTGCCCTGAACGTTGCTAAAGTACATCTTTAAGTTAAAGAAGTAGTTTTTATTATTCCAATATTGCTGCAAATCTAACCCACCTGAGAAAGCATCTTTATGAAGATAATCTTTTGTTACTTCGGTAAGTTGGCGATTGGTTGAGGTGAAAATACTATTAATGATCGTATTGCCTTTGTTGAACTCCTTTTTTGCCGTTCCTACAAAGTAGTTAGTAAGAGGTTCAACTATTGCAGTGCTGCGTTTACCAGCATCAGAGATATTTGCGTAGCTATTTAGGGTCAAACTTTCCATTACACCAATCGATAACCCATTATTTGTTCTTCCGCTTAACTTGGCAGCGCCAAGTATTGTGGTGTTTGATGGCATCTCAACATATGCATTATCGCTGACATCAGGATAAAGTTGTGGCGAACGACCAATTCTACGCGAGTAGAAAAGATTTTCTAACGAACCATCGCCATCGCCTCCCATTAGGTTGAAGTTGAAGAGGTTTCGACCTTCAACAAAGAATGGCCTTTTTTCCTCGAAGTATGTTTCAAAAGCAGTAAGGTTTACAACCGAAGGGTCTGCTTCAACCTGCCCAAAATCGGGGTTAACTGTTAAATCAAGAATAAAGTTGTTAGTTAAACCAATTTTTGCATCGGCTCCAACGCTAATGCTTCTTTCATTACCTGTCATAAAAGGGTTGCCAACCTCTTTTTTATATCTTTCGGCTTTAGTTACCACATAAGGAGCAACTTCAATCTGCCTTTTTGGTGTAAGACCTTTTAGACCATTCATCTCTCCAAAATTATGAACCCATCCTGATGCATCCTTAGGAACATATTGCCAGTATGATGATTCCTGTTTTCGGAAGAAATACCTTCCAACCTGTAAACCCCAAGTTAAATCGTCGAGTCCAGCAAAACGAAGCTGGTTAAGGGGGATTTTCATTTCAGCAGTCCAACCCTCGTTGCTTTTTGCTGTTTTAACCCACCAAATTGGATCCCAGTTTTGATCCTCATTATCACCATCATTGGTGATAATAAAATCTTTTTTAACACCAGCAGCATTAACCCAGAAACCAAAGGCGGTTTGCTTATCATGGTAGGAGTCAATTGCCAATCCTACTGCGTCACCATCAATATCGTCACGACGTGAAACTCTATGCATTATGCTGTCGGGTGCATTATCATATGCTTTTATCCCAATATATAAGTAGTCGTTGTCATAAAATATCTGGAATTCCGTTTTTTGTGAAGGTTCAACTCCAGATCGTGGTTCGCGTTGAATAAAACCGCCTTGCCATTGACCTTTTAACCATATTGCATCGGTAAGAAAGCCATCAATGATAGGAACATCTTTAGTTGTGGTAGTTTCGTAAAATCTTCTCTCGTAGGTTTTATTTGCCTGAGCGTTGAATGTAAGCAGAATTGCGGCAAATAGCATTGTGGTTAGTTGTTTAGCATTCATATTAAATAGAATTTTAAATGATTTTAAAAACAAAAAAGAAGGCGCGTAATCTTTGATATAATTTTAAAGTATTATTTAATCTCTCTTCCATTTTTTTTCAAAGACCTTTTTAGTGGTTCATTTGTTGCATCAATGTTTAAATTTTTTTTCCTTCTTTTTGGTTCAGCATTTCAAACGCTTGTACTATTTCCATAATTCATACCATATGATCTAAGTGGATGATAACTAGATTTATATGTTATTATGAGGTTGTGTTTTAGCGTTCGTTAACGTATATTGCTTGTTCGAAATCGAACAATTCTTCCATCCAGATTGATGTTGTTGATTAATCGTTTATATTTATTCTTTAAGAAGATGTATATACGTGATTATTTTCTTTTCCTTTGCAAGGAAGATGTGTTAAATAGAAAAATATTCTAATGGCGGTTTTTTGTATTTAGAGCAAAAGGAACAATTAAATATCAAATAAATATAGACTATGAGCGGTTTTTTTGGGTGTATTTCAAAAGTAGATTGTGTTGCTGATGTTTTTTATGGCACCGACTATCATTCCCACTTGGGCACAAAAAGGGCAGGTGTTGCTTTTTACTCGATGGAGAAAGGCTTTCAGCGTGCTATCCATAGCCTCGAGGATGGTTATTTTCGTAATAAATTTCAGGGCGATGTTGCGAACTTCGTTGCTAATAGTGGTATTGGTGTGATAAGCGATACTGAGGCACAGCCAATTGTATTTACCTCTCATTTAGGTCGTTTTGCGGTTGCAAGTGTTAGCAAGATTAATAATATTAGTGAGTTAGAGGAGTACTTCATAAAGCAACGTCGTACATTCTCTGAAACAAGTCAGGGTGGTGTAAACCCAACAGAGTTGGTAGGAATGCTTATATCAGAATGCGATAACTTTGTTGATGGAATCAATAATGTTTATGATAAGGTTAAAGGTTCTTGTTCAATTATGATCCTAACCGAAGATGGAATTATTATTGGTCGTGATAAACTTGGTCGAACGCCAATAATAATTGGTAAAAAGGATGGAGCCTTTGCTGCAGCGTTTGAAACATGCTCGTTTTCAAATCTTAATTATAAAATTGAAAAGTATTTAGGTCCAGGTGAGATTGTCCTAATTACAGCCGATGGTCACAAGCAACTTCGTAAACCAAACGAAAAAATGCAGGTTTGCTCGTTTCTTTGGGTTTACTATGGTTATCCACCTTCATTCTATGAGAATATTAATGTTGACGAAAGCCGCTATAAATGTGGCGCTGCTCTTGCTAAGAACGATCTTGTTAATGCCGACTTTGTAGCAGGTATACCCGATTCAGGAGTTGGACATGCCATTGGCTATAGCAATGCAACAGGTATTCCACACACAAGACCCTATGCAAAATACACCCCAACTTGGCCACGTAGCTTTATGCCTCAAAATCAGAAAATGCGGGATCTTGTTGCCAAAATGAAGCTAATTCCCAACGAAGCGTTGATTAAAGATAAACGAGGTGTTTTCCTCGATGATTCCATTGTCCGTGGTACTCAGCTTAAAGATAATGTCCAAGATCTTCATGCCGCAGGTATTAAAGAGGTTCATATGCGCATTGCTTGTCCGCCTTTAACATACCCATGCGAATTCTTAAATTTTAGCCGTTCTCGCTCAAACCTTGATTTGGCAACGCATACTGCAGTATTTCAGCTAACAGGCAAGGAGCATCCTGATATGAAAGAGTACTCCGATCCAAATAATCCAAAGTATACTGAGATGGTCGAGCAAATTAGAAAGAATCTTGATCTAACAACGCTTAAATTCCAAAAACTCGACGATTTAGTTGATGCCATTGGGTTACCAAAGGAAAAACTTTGTACCCATTGTTGGGACGGTTCAAGTTATTTTTAGCATTTAAAGTATAAAAAAGGTAAACAGGACTTCGGTCCTGTTTTTTTATAGAAATTTATCTTCACAAGAAAAAATGGCTTATAAAATTTGATAAGCCATTAATAATTCCTTACTTATACTTTTGAGTTGCTCTATAATTAATGAATTGAAAGGCTATGGGTAATATCATCTCTGAATTTCGGCGTAATTTAAATCTCTTCGATGCTACTTCAATTGTAGCAGGGACCATGATTGGTTCGGGGATATTCATTGTAAGTGCAGATATTGCCCGAACACTAGGTTCTCCCGGTTGGTTGCTTGTAGTTTGGATTATTACTGGTGTTTTAACGTTAATCGCAGCGCTGAGCTATGGCGAACTTGCTTCGATGATGCCTCAAGCTGGTGGACAATACGTTTACCTACGCGAAGCGTATAACCCCTTAAGTGGATTTCTATTTGGTTGGACGCTCTTTATGGTAATTCAAACTGGCTCAATTGCTGCAGTTGGTATGGCGTTTGCTAAATTCATGGGGGTTATTTTCCCTTGGTTCTCGGAGCAGCGAATTTGGCTTGATTTAGGATTGATAAAGATAAGCACAGTTCATGCCCTAGCAATTTCAAGCATAATTTTACTTAGTTGGGTCAATGCACAGGGAATAAAGTTTGGCAAACTAGTTCAGAACAGTTTTACAATCACTAAAATTATTGCACTTATAGGTCTTGTTATTGTTGGATTCTTTTTTGCAAAAAGTACAGGAGCCATTGAGCAAAACTCTAAGGTTTTTTGGGATGCGGTTCAGGTTAAAGATGGTGTATCAATTCATCTTTCAGGATTTGCTCTTATTGCTGCATTAGGAACTGCTATGGTTGGGGCTCTTTTTGCAGCCGATGCATGGAATAACGTTACATTTACCGCTGGTGAAACGCTAAATCCAAAAAAGAATATCCCTTTAAGCCTGTTTTTTGGATCATTCATAGTGCTTACGCTTTATGTGCTTGCAAATTATGTATACATGCTTGCTTTGCCATTAAGAGGCAACCCTGATGGAGCAACAGTATTTGAGCGAGGAATGCAGTTCGCTACCGACGACAGGCTTGGAACTGCTGCTATTTATGGCTTATTTGGGAGTTATGCCGCAATAATAATGGCAGTTTTGGTGGTAATTTCAACTTTTGGCTGTAATAATGGAATGATTCTTTCCGGTGCAAGGGTTTATTTCGCCATGGCCAATGATAATCTGTTTTTCAAAAAGGTTGGCACTCTTAACTCAAAGGGTGTTCCATCAAACGGGTTGCTTTATCAGGCCATTTGGGCATCATTGCTTTGCCTCTCG
>CAYMII010000053.1:0-16592 GCA_964390565.1 uncultured Rikenellaceae bacterium | reverse complement strand
TAGAGCAAAGGACTGAAAATCCTTGTGTCCCCGGTTCGATTCCTGGTGGCACCACGCAAAAAAAACCATCCGTAACAGGATGGTTTTTTATTTTCTACTTCCCTACAACAGAATCGGGTTTGAATATCAGCTTAAGATCCATTATCATATCATAAGCATCCGGATCGAGAACTGTTGCAACATGGAAAGTAGAATCGAGAAACACTAAATCCTCATGTTTAATAACTTCGCCTGCAACCGTTTTTGTTTGATACTTATGTAGGATAGTATAACCCATTAAAATCCCTTTATTCTTTTCAAGTAGGGTTTTTAAACTGTCAATTTTTTGCTTATTAATATTAGGTTTTGCTAATTCTTCCTCAAGTTTATCGGATAGGTATGAGGTCATCTCAGTCCTCTCGTACCGTGCAGTAAATGCCTCGAATGCAATGGGTTTGTATTTTACAAAATCCTCAGGATGTTTTCTTACCCAGTTGTTTACGCTAACCTTTGCTTTTTCCTGCAAAACGGAAATGTCAACCGGTCTCTTCGGCTTTTCCACTTTGGAACATGAAAGTAGTAACGCTAAAATTGGTAATCCAACTAGCAAAAGGGTTTTAAGTTTTAAAGCTTTCATGGCAGTTAATTTAATGGAGATACGAATATATGAAAAATAATACTTTCTTGAATAATTATACCTTATAATGAAAGAACGTTAATATAATACCCAAGATTCAAACGCAAAGGTCACGAAGAAAAAACGCAAAGACCGCAAAGAGTTGATATAGTAATCACATCTTTGCGAACTCTGCGTAAACTCAGTGAACTTTGCGGTTAAAACTTCTATTTGTTTGAGTATTCAGCAAAATATTTAAAGAATCGAGGTACAACCTCAATCCCTTTGTAGAATAGGTCTAACGAGAAGTTCTCGTTGGGTGAGTGGATTGCATCCGACTCAAGTCCAAATCCTAAAAGGATTGATTTGATACCCAATGTACTCTCGAAAGTGCTGATAATTGGAATACTTCCTCCACTTCGGAAGGGAATTGGTTTCTTTCCAAAAACTTCAACCAATGCTTGGCTTGCAGCCTTGTAACCCGCTGTTTTTGTTGGGGCGACGTAACCTTGTCCGCCATGGTGCGCGTTAACTTTAACCTTTACGCTTTTTGGCGCAATGGCGTTAAAATGATCTTGGAATAGTTTGGAAATCTTCTTATGATCTTGATTTGGAACAAGACGCATTGAGATTTTTGCAAATGCTTTTGATGGAAGCACTGTTTTTGAGCCTTCGGCAGTGTAGCCTCCCCAAATACCGTTAACATCTAGGGTTGGGCGAATGCCTGTACGCTCAATGGTTGAATAACCCTTTTCGCCGTGAATTTCATTTATGTCAAGGGCTTTCTTGTATTGCTCAAGATCGAATGGTGCTTTTGCCATATCGGCGCGCTCCTCGGCATCAACATCAAGCACATCATCGTAGAAACCGGGAATGGTTATATGGTTATTCTCATCGTGAAGCGATGCAATCATCTTTGCAAGTACGTTTGCTGGGTTGGCAACTGCTCCGCCGAAAAGACCTGAGTGCAAATCATGATTTGGGCCAGTTACTTCAACCTCCATATAAGCCAAACCTCTTAATCCTGTTGTGATTGATGGAGTATCTTTGTCAATCATTGATGTGTCGGAAACAAGGATAATATCAGCCTTTAAAAGATCTTTATGAACAGCACACCATTTGGTTAAGCTAGATGAACCAATCTCCTCTTCACCTTCAATCATAAATTTAACGTTACAGGGAAGAGTGTTGGTTTTCACCATCAGCTCAAAAGCTTTTGCATGGATAAACGATTGACCTTTATCGTCGTTTGCGCCACGTGCCCAAATTCTGCCATCACGAACCTCAGGTTCGAATGGTTTTGATTTCCATAGATCAATTGGGTCAACAGGCATTACATCGTAATGAGCGTAAATAAGGACGGTAGGAAGTTTTGGGTCGATAATCTTTTCGCCATAAACAATTGGATTGGCCTCGGTAGGCATAACCTCGGCTTTATCGGCTCCTGCGGCAAGTATGGTTTTCTTCCAATACTCAGCAGCCCTAATCATATCAGGCTTATTCTCGCTCAACGAGCTAATTGAAGGGATTCGGATTAGCCCGAAAAGTTCCTCAAGGAATCTATCCTTATTCTCGTCAATGTACTTTTTAATGTTATCCATATTCTTGTGATTAATTATTTCTATTCTTTGTCTACTTACTACTCATTTTTATCTCCTAATAGCTTCGCCGCTTCTTCTATCTGCTCATAAAATTCCTCTCCGTAAGCACGAATGATGGCATCTTTCAAGCATTTATAAACTGGCATATTTAGGCTTTTACCTAATTGTCGTGCTGGTTCACAGATGTGCCACTGATCGTAATTAAGTCCTTTAAAGGTAGTAAAATCCTTAACTCTAATTGGATAGAGGTGACACGAAATAGGTTTCCTAAAATCAACCTTTTTATCGAGCCAAGCCTTTTCAATAGCACAAAGGCTTACGCCCTTTTCCTCGATACAATAGGCGCACTCTTTGCCATCTATTAAAGGGGTAACTAGATCTCCATCGCTATCAATAACTGCAACGCCCTGTGCTTTTACAGCCTTTACCCCAGAAGACTTCATGTACTTTTTTATTACATCGAAAATGTCTTCGAGGATTAAAGCCTCATCTTGAGTCATTGGTGCGCCAGAATCACCAAGAACGCAGCAAGCACCAAGGCATTTTGCTAAATCGCAGCAGAAATGCTTTTCAATTATATCAGCACTTAAAATCTTATCGTCAATCTGAATCATTGTATCCCAATTAATTGCATAGCACTTTGCCGCTCATCTCCGAAGGAATTGGCAATCCCATAATCGAGAGCACTGTTGGTGCCACATCTGAAAGGATTCCGTTTTCTACCTTTTTATATTTATCTGAGACAAGAATAATAGGTACAGGGTTTAACGAGTGGGCTGTGTTTGGCGACCCATCAGCATTTACAGCAAAATCGGCATTGCCGTGATCGGCAATAATAATAACGGTGTATCCGTTTGCCTTAGCCGTTTCAACCACTTCGTGAACGCAGCTATCAACAGCCTTTATGGCTTTGGTTATTGCCTCATAGATTCCTGTGTGCCCAACCATATCGCCATTGGCGAAGTTCAGACAGATGAAATCGTTTGTTTGCTTCTTCAGCTCCTCAACTATTGCATCTTTTACAAGGTAAGCGCTCATTTCAGGTTGCAAATCGTAGGTTGCAACTTTAGGCGATTGGATAAGAATTCGTTTCTCGTTTGCAAAAACCTCTTCGCGACCACCCGAGAAAAAGAATGTTACGTGAGCATACTTCTCGGTTTCAGCAATACGAAGTTGATTTAAACCTGCGTTTGCAACTACTTCGCCAAGTGTATTGATAAGATTATCCTTTTCGTAGATAATGTTTACATCCTTGAAAGTATCGTCGTAGCGAGCCATTGTAACATAATGAAGCGGTAAAGTCTTCATGCCAAACTCTGGCATATCCTTTTGTGTAAGAACAATTGAAATCTCGCGTAGCCTATCGGTGCGGAAGTTGAAGCAGATAACCACATCACCCTCTTTAATATTGCCAATGGGTGCTCCTTTATCATCAACACAAACAATGGGTTTGATAAACTCATCGGTTACCCCATTTTTATAGGACTCTTCGATTGCTGCAACAATATTTTTTGTAGGTTGACCTTTTCCTTCAACTAAAAGATCGTAACCAACTTTAACTCTTTCCCAGCGCTTATCGCGATCCATAGTGTAATATCTGCCAACCAACGAGGCAATTTGGCCATTGCTGGTTTTAAGATGATTTACAAGATTTTTAACAAAACCAAGTCCGCTCTCAGGATCGGTGTCTCTACCATCGGTTAGAGCATGGATGTAAACCTTTTTCAACCCATAATCTTTAGTAAGATCGCATAGTTTATAAAGGTGCTTATCGAGCGAGTGAACGCCACCATCGGATAACAATCCCAAAAAATGAACGCTAACGTTTTTCTCCTTTGCATAGTTAAATGCGTTAACCAAAACAGGATTTTGGCCAATTACATTCTCCTTTATCTCCTTATTGATGCGAACCAAATCTTGGTAAACAACTCTACCTGCACCAATATTAAGGTGTCCAACCTCTGAGTTCCCCATTTGCCCTTCGGGCAAACCAACATCCTCGCCACTAGTTAGCAGCTGAGCGTTTGGATAGTTCTTGGTTAATGAGTTGATATATTCTGGGTTAGCGTTGAATATTACATCCGATTTTCCTTTGTTTCCAATTCCCCAACCGTCGAGGATCATTAGTAAAACTTTCGATTTATTCTCCATAAATTATTGATAAAAAACATTTTAGATAAAACAATGTAAGCTATTAAAAGTTTAGCTTCTCGGTTTAAAAACCAACAAAGTTATCCTTTTTTAGGAAGAGAAATTGAAAGGGCGGTTTGTTTTTTAGATTAAAGAGGAAGAAGGGGTTATTATTATTTTAAGAGAAGAATAATAAAAGGAATTACACAATTATACAACAATGCTCATGATTTAAATTAAAAAGCATAATCAAATTATAAGTGATTATGCTTTTTAAAGTGAAACAAATAAAGTTGGTTTTAAGATGTTTATTCAAAGAAAGATGAATTAAATATCTTTATAATGCTTAACTTTAAATACACCTATAATGTGGTATGTTGTGTTGCCTGAAAAGTCTTGAAAATCACCCTCATATGTTCCTTCTATATACCCGCCAACCTCTTCGACTTTTGTTATAACTGCGGATACATTTTGATTCATTAGAGTAAATTCATCCGAATCATCACCTCTTTGGTAAATACTAAGAAAGCCAGATAATTCTTTAGGGTTAGAACTTGGGGTTGTACCATAAATATCGAAATTGTAATTTAATACTGTATTGTTACCAAGCTCTACTATATCCCATGGCTCTAATTTTATGCCAGTTGCTGATTTCGAGTTATATATATAGTACCCAATATGCTCAGAGGCTGAACCCAAGGCAAAGGTAGGGTTTATATATTCTTTACCTCCAACAGTAAAGGTTCCTGTTATTGTAATTGAATTAGTAAAATCTGGTGAATTATCGTCTTTTTTGCAAGAATTTGAAATCAAGACTATGCACAATAAAAAGTTGAATAAAAAAAGTTTTTTGTTCATAATAATTATTAGATAATGGTTTATATCAAAAGTAATAAAAAGATTTAAGCTTCAAAAGAGAATAATGAATCTTTTTATCTAAGGGTTTTTAAGAAAAAGTTAAAAATATTTAAATGACCCCATTAAAATATATAGCAATATTAATTTAAACACATAAATATTTGTAATAATTTGTAAAAAGCATGGGGTATGATAAAAAAAAAGATGTATTTTTGTCAAAAAATAATAATTATGGCACACTTAAGATTTAAGGCAATTGATGAAGCGTTAAATCGTAACCCTGTATCGGTCGATTTTGCTTCGAATCGTATCTCTGATGTGTTTGGGATCAATGTGTTTGATCGCGCTAAAATGAAGCGATACCTCTCTCGTGAGGCATACGATAGCGTTGTAAGCGCAATTGATGAAGGTCGCAGAATTGATCGAAAAATCGCATCGCAGGTGGCAGCCGGAATGAAGTCGTGGGCAATTGAGAAGGGCGCTACGCACTACTCGCACTGGTTTCATCCTTTGAATGGCGCTACTGCCGAAAAGCACGATGCTTTTTTTGCGCTAGATAAAAATGGCGAAGCCATTGAAAGTTTTAGCGGCGATTTTCTTGTACAGCAGGAGCCTGATGCATCGAGCTTTCCAAGTGGTGGTATTCGTAATACATTCGAGGCAAGAGGTTACTCAGCATGGGATCCAACATCACCAGCCTTTATTCTTGAGAACACGCTTTGTATACCAACAATCTTTGTTTCGTACACAGGCGAAGCCTTAGATTTTAAAACACCGCACCTAAAATCGCTAAATGCACTCGATAAAGCTGCCGTTTCAGTGCTTTCATATTTCGATAAGGATGTAAAAAAGGTATTTGCTACCCTCGGTTGGGAGCAGGAGTATTTCTTGGTTGATGAATCTCTTTTTAATGCTCGTCCTGACTTGGCTTTAAGTGGAAGAACTCTTATGGGTCATGCTGCAGCAAAGGATCAACAGTTAGAAGATCATTATTTTGGCTCAATTCCAGAGAGAGTTTCAGCTTTTATGAAGAACTTCGAGATGGAGGCCTACAAATTAGGTATCCCTGTAAAGACAAGGCATAACGAGGTTGCGCCAAACCAATTTGAGTGTGCGCCAATATTTGAGGAGGCAAACCTTGCGGTTGACCACAATCAGCTGATTATGTCGTTGATGGAGAAGGTTGCTCGTAGGCATAAGTTTAGAGTGCTTTTCCACGAAAAGCCTTTCAAAGGAATTAATGGCTCTGGTAAGCACAACAACTGGTCGATGATGAGCGATTCTGGTATCAACTTACTTTCGCCAGGAGGTACACCAAAAAATAACCTTCAATTCTTAACCTTTTTGGTTAATACCGTTAAGGCTGTGCATGATCATGCCGATTTACTTTTAGGAAGTATCGCAAGCGAACCCAATACTCACAGGCTTGGTGCTCACGAGGCGCCTCCAGCAATCATGTCGGTTTTCATTGGTAAAACGCTGAACAGCGTTTTGGATGACCTGGAGCAAAGAATCTCGGATCGCAAAATGACTCCCGATGAAAAAACGGAACTTAAGCTAGATATCATTGGAAAAATTCCTGAAATTCTTCTAGATAATACTGATAGAAACAGAACATCGCCATTCGCTTTTACAGGAAACCGTTTTGAGTTTAGAGCAGTTGGTTCATCAGGTAACTGCGCATCGCCAATGATAGTGCTAAACACCGCTGTAGCCGATCAACTCAATAAATTCAAGGTTGAAGTTGATAAGCTAATCGAAAAAGGGGTTAAGAAGGATGAGGCTATCTTCCAGTGTCTTCGCAAAGCGATTATGGAATCTAAGAAGATTCGATTCGAAGGGAATGGATATAGCCAAGAGTGGGTTGATGAGGCTGCAAAGCGCGGTTTATCAAACATGCCTGATGCAACAGAAGCATTTAAAACATTCTTGACCCCATCAACCATAAAGTTGATGACTGAAAACAAAATTCTTACCGAACGTGAACTTGAGGCTAGATTTGATATTCGCAACGAAATATTCGTTAAGAGGGTTCAGATTGAAGCTCGAGTACTTGGTGATTTATCATTAAACCACATCATCCCAACAGCCATTGCATATCAGAATGTCTTAATTGCCAATGTAAAAGGGCTAAAAGAAATTTTCACTGACGAGAAAGAGTTTTACTCCATGGCCGAAAATCAAATTGAAACGCTAAAAAGATTATCGGAGCATATAAAGGCTGTTCGTGAGTTGGTTCCATTGATGGATGAAACGCGTAAAGAGTTAAATCTTATTGAAGAATTCCCAAAGCGTGCTCAAGAATACGCAAAAAGGGTAAAGCCTTTCCTTGAGGAAATTAGGACTCACATCGATAAACTTGAATTAATTGTTGATGATGAGATGTGGCCATTGCCTAAATATAGAGAACTACTTTTTGTAAGATAGATTTTTAATCAACATTGTTTCACACAATTTGCCTCATTATTGAGGTTGGGTTGTGTGAAACTTTTTTATAACCACACTTTATACCCATTTCTTATTTTCGAAATATTGCTTACTTTTACACAGTTTGTGTAAAACAATAATAAATTGTTTACACCGTTCTTGATAATCATCTTATAAATAGCCATTCTAAAGTTTTGGCAATGAAAAAGTACATAATAAGTTTCGTATTCATTTTAGCAGGGTTTACTGTTGTTCAAGCACAAAATGCTAAACTTCAGAAAGGGGATGTCCTTTTCAAAGCGGGTGCTTATTTCGAGGCAATTGACATTTACAAAGGAGAACTCGATAAGATTCAACAGGATAAAGCCGAACTTTCAAAGTATCTCAATAAAATAGCCACTTGCTATAGATTAATTGGAAATGCACGTCAGGCTGAACTTTGGTATCAAAAAGCAATTCTTCGTAATGCTTCCGATCCTAAGGTTTATTACTACTATGCTGAGATGCTTAAAATGGGAGAAAAGTATGATGTTGCCCTTGAAAACTACCAAAAATATAAGCAACTTGTACCAAACGATAAACTTGCAGATGTTGGTATTCGCTCATGCGAACTAGCAAAACAATGGATTGCAACCCCTTCGGGTTATGAGTTAACTAATGTTAGGAGCATTAACACGAAGCAAAGCGAGTTTAGCCCTGCTTACGGCTCAGATGATTATAGTTCTTTGTTTTTTACTTCATCTCGCGATGGATCAACAGGGGGTAAGGTTTCTGCTGCTACTGGTGAACTTTTTACTGATATTTACTATACCGAACGTGATGCTAAGGGCATTTGGAGTAGCCCAAAACCGATTGACGCCGCCGTTAACACAGCATACGATGAAGGCTCATGCTCATTAAGTTCTGATTACAATACATTGTATTTTACCCGTTGCAGGGTAAGTAAAAAAGAAAAACTTGGTTGTGAGATTATGACCTCTAAGAAAAGTGAGGGAGGATGGCTTACTCCTGAACCTGTAAAGTTAACCGCAGATAGTATGATTATTGCACATCCATCATTATCAAGCGATGGATTAACTCTTTATTTTTCAAGTAATATCCCTAACGGATTTGGTGGAATTGATATCTGGAAGGTCACTCGTACAACCGAAACTGATAACTGGGGCGAGCCGATTAACCTTGGTGGCGATATAAATACTTCGGGTAACGACATGTTCCCATTCATTCATTCTGATGGAACGCTTTACTTCTCATCCGATGGACAACCCGGAATTGGAGGCTTAGATGTTTTCAGAGCCAAACCAAACGATAAGAATGGTTGGAATGTTGAGAATATGAGATTCCCAGTTAATTCTCCTTCTGATGATTTTGGAATTGTTTTTGAAAAAGATCGTGAAGCAGGATATTTCTCATCTCGTAGAGCTGGTGGAAGAGGTGCCGATGATATCTACTTCTTCTATTTACCTCCAATTATCTTCAACATGATTGGTCAGGTTAACGATGATAAAACCCAAAAGCCAATTGCACAATCAACAGTAAAACTTGTTGGTAGCGATGGTATTATTACTACATCAGAAACGGGAACCGATGGTTCATTTAAGTTTATGCTTAACCCTAATACTGATTATGTTGTAATTGCATCGAAAAAGGGTTATTTGAATAATAAGGCTAAAGAGACTACACGTGGGTTGAATCAAAGCAAAGATTTTACAGCGACAATTGCTTTAACATCAACTGAGAAACCAATCGAAATACCTAATATTTTCTATGATTACGATAGTTGGCAGCTTAGACCTGAATCAATTACAGCACTTGAAAAGTTAGTTGAAATACTTAACGATAACCCTAATATCACCATTGAGTTAGGTTCTCATACCGATAGCCGTGGTTCGTTGGAATACAACTATGAACTTTCACAAAAACGTGCGCAATCAGTTGTTAACTATCTTATTGAGAAGGGAATAGCAACCGACAGGTTAAAGGCAAAGGGATATGCTCAATCGCAACCAAAGGTTGCTGATGCTCAACTGGCAACTCAGTATCCATTTATGGTTACTGGTGCTAGCCTTGACCAAAAGTTAATTGATGGATTAGATAACGACAAAAAAGAGATTGTTTACCAGATATCTCGTAGAACAGAATTCAAAGTTTTACGTACAGACTATAAAGTTTCTGGTAAGCAATAACTATTTCAGTATAAAATCTTAAAGGAGCTTTCGAGCTCCTTTTTTATATAGTGCTAGGAGAGTTTTGTGATGAATCGCTTTTGTTTGCTTCTATTCTTGCTTTTTGCATTGACCTTTAGAGGTCAAGCACAAAGGTATTTTGAGGTAAGCACTCTCGATTCGGCTCAAGTAAAGGTATTTCCTGTTGATAAACCTGAGGATGCTGATTTGCTTGTGTTTTACGTTTACGAACCCAAGGATGTAACTAAGGTTGGCCTTTGGTTACAGGTGTCAAATAAAAAGGAGGCAAATTTCTTCTTGATTTTTGTTGATGATGAGAAACAGGCCAATATCAAAATTTGCTTAGTTGATGCTGCCGAACAGGCAGGTTTAAAGAACGAGTCGAAAAGGGATATGTTTAAGATAGAGTGACTTAGATAAGTGGCAAGAAGCAAGCTTGCCTGCCGATAGGCAGGTGACAAGTTTCAATTTTTAACTATCAATTACTTTTCTTTTTATATTTTTGCACGACTTTACAAAATAAAGATGACTAATACCTCAAGATATAACCAGCGTGGAGTTTCTGCTTCGAAAGAGGATGTGCATTCCGCTATAAAAAACATCGACAAAGGCTTGTTTCCTAAAGCATTTTGCAAGGTTGTCCCCGATATTCTTACAGGCGATGATGAATATTGCACTGTGATGCACGCCGACGGCGCAGGTACAAAATCCTCTTTGGCCTACATGTACTGGAAGGAAACTGGCGATATGTCGGTTTGGAAAGGCATCGCTCAGGACGCAATTGTAATGAACCTCGACGACTTGCTTTGTGTTGGCATTACCAATAACATCTTACTTTCATCAACTATTGGTC
Organism: uncultured Rikenellaceae bacterium; assembly: GCA_964390565.1. GTDB lineage: Bacteria > Bacteroidota > Bacteroidia > Bacteroidales > Tenuifilaceae > UBA8529. The sequence continues at coordinate 5,942 of CAYMII010000053.1, read as the reverse complement.
GTAACAAAAACTTAATCCCAGGCGAGGTAATTTCTGCAATTGTAAACGGAACTGAAGAGCTTTGCCAGCAGCTACGCGATTTAGGTGTAGGTATTGTTTTAACAGGTGGAGAAACTGCCGATGTAGGCGACTTAGTTCGAACTATTATTGTTGATTCAACTGTTACTGCAAGGGCAAAACGTTCAAAAATAATATCCAACGGGAATATTCAGGATGGCGATGTTATTATTGGCCTTTGCTCGTTTGGACAAGCTAAATACGAGAGTGAGTACAACGGTGGAATGGGAAGCAATGGGCTAACATCAGCACGACACGATGTTTTTGCCAACTATCTTGCCAAAAAATACCCCGAGAGTTACGATTCAAATGTGCCAAGCGACTTAGTTTATAGCGGTAAATTCCGTTTAACTGATATGATAGAGGAGATTGGAATTACTGCTGGGAAAATGGTACTTTCTCCAACCAGAACTTACGCTCCAATCATTAGTGAGGTCCTTGAAAATTATCATCCTGCTATTCATGGGTTGGTTCACTGCTCTGGTGGTGCCCAAACTAAGGTGATGCACTTTGTTAACGATTTACATATCGTAAAAGATAACCTTTTCGAGGTTCCACCGCTTTTCAGAATTATTCAAGAGACTTCTGGAACCGATTGGCAGGAGATGTACAAGGTATTCAACATGGGTCATCGATTTGAAATTTACGTTAAACCTGAGTTTGCCAACGATATCATGGCAATATCTAAAGAGTTTGGGGTTGACGCGCAAATTGTTGGATACTGTACAAAACATAGCGGTAATAAGTTAACAATTAAGAGCCCATTCGGCGAGTTTAATTACTAGGTTGCCTTTAAAAATCCCATTTTCAAAAATATAGCTACCTTTGCACGCAATTTTATAAATAGTCATGGAAGAAAATTCAATTTTAAGGAAATTAGAGGGGTTGAGGCATAAATTCGAGGAGATTGGACAGCAGATTACCGACCCCGCTGTAATTGCTGATATGAAAAAATATGTCAGCCTGAATAAGGAATATAGAGAACTTGAGCCTTTAGTTGAGGCATACGATAAATTCAAAAATATCCTAAGCAATATCGAGTCTTCACGCGAAATTCTATCAAACGAAAAGGATGAGGAGATGCGCGAGATGGCTAAAATGGAGCTTGAAACGCTTACTCAGCAACAGGCTGATTTGGAGGAGGAAATTAAAGTTCTACTTCTTCCTGCCGATCCTCAGGATGGCAAAAATGCCGTGCTCGAGATTCGTGCCGGTACCGGTGGTGATGAGGCTAGTATTTTTGCTGGTGATTTGTATAGAATGTATACCAAATATATCGAATCAAAAGGCTGGAAATACGAGGTTTCAAACATTTCAGAAGGTTCTGCTGGTGGATATAAGGAGATTGTGTTGAGTGTCACTGGCAAGGGCGTTTACGGAATCTTAAAGTATGAATCGGGTGTTCATCGAGTTCAACGTGTACCTCAAACCGAAACCCAAGGACGTGTTCACACATCAGCGGCTACTGTTGCGGTTTTGCCAGAGGCCGAAGAGTTTGATATTGATCTGAGAGTTGAGGATATTCGTAAAGATACTTTCTGCGCCTCGGGACCTGGTGGACAGAGCGTTAATACTACCTATTCAGCTATTCGCTTAACTCACATTCCAAGCGGAATTGTGGTTCAGTGTCAGGATCAGAAATCGCAACTTAAAAACTACGATAAAGCGCTTGCTGAGCTTAGGACTAGATTGTATAATCTTGAGTATCAGAAATATATCGATGAGATTTCGTTGCAGCGTAAAACCATGGTTTCAACTGGCGACCGCTCAGCAAAGATTCGTACTTACAATTACCAGCAGGGTAGGGTAACCGATCATCGTATTAACTTGACTTTGTACAACTTGTCGGCAATTATCGATGGCGATATTCAGGAAATAATTGACAAACTTCAGCTTGCTGAGAATGCCGAAAGGCTAAAGGCTGCAAGCCAAGAATAAGCAATAGCAATGACCTCTGACCAACTTTTTGAGCAGATCCGGAAAAAGAAGAGTTTTCTTTGCATCGGGCTTGATACCGATTTATCAAAAATTCCTCAGCATATCCTCGCTTGCGAGGATCCCATTTTTGAGTTTAATAAGGCCATTATTGATGCTACAGCCGAGTATGTTGTAGCCGTTAAACCGAACTTAGCTTTTTATGAGGTTCATGGTGCTGCAGGTTGGAATAGCCTTGCCAAAACATTAAAGTACATCAGAAAGAAATACCCTGAGCTGTTTCTAATTGCTGACGCAAAAAGGGGCGATATTACTAGTACTGCAAAGATGTATGCTCGTACATTCTTTCAAACCCTCGATTGCGATTCAATTACCATCTCGCCTTATATGGGCAAAGATTCAGTTTCTCCATTCTTAGACTATAACAACAAGTGGGCAATTCTGCTTGCTTTAACCTCAAACGAGAGCTATTCTGATTTTCAGATGATAGAAAGCAAGGAGTCAGGCAAAAGGCTATTTGAGGAAGTAATTGAGAAATCATCGAAATGGGGAACACCCGATAATATAATGTATGTGGTTGGCGCAACCCGTGCCGAGCTATTTATTGATATTCGTAAAGTTGCCCCTGAGCATTTCCTTTTAGTTCCTGGCGTTGGCGAACAAGGCGGTAGCCTTAAGGATGTTGCTAAGTATGGACTAAATAAAAAGTGTGGTCTTTTAGTAAACTCCTCAAGAGGTATTATTTATGCCGATAATTCTGAACGCTTTGCTGATGTTGCTGGGCAAAAAGCAAGGCAGCTGCAAAAGGAGATGGAGGAGATACTTACATCATCTGGACTTTTAAAGTAATCTTCTAAGATTTAATATTAAAGGCTTCGTAAAATCTATTAGAGATTACGAAGCCTTGTTTAATTTGTCAACTATACTTTTTTCAGTTTCCACTTCCCTCGCATAAAGAAGAATAGTGCAGTTAAGGTCATTGCTGTTTCGGCAATTACAATTGCATAGTAAACGCCCTTTTCCCTGAACCCAAACTTTATGGCTAAAATGTAGGCCAAAGGGATCTCTATTAGCCAGAAGCAGAAGATATTTATAAACATTGGTGTTACCGTATCACCTGCTCCATTGAATGAGTGAACAAGTACCATTCCAAAGCCGTAGGCTATAAATCCAATGCTTATTATCCTAAGACATTCTACGCTTTTTGCAACTACATCATCTTGCTGAACTAGCAAACGGATTGTTGATTCTGGGAATATGATCAAAAATAGACCAATTGCACCCAAAAAGATTGCGTTTGCAATCCCTGTCGACCAAACCGATTTCTCAGCTTGAAGAGGCTTACCTGCACCAAGATTTTGTCCTACAAGCGTAGCCGCAGCATTGCTTAAACCAGCCGAAGGCAATAGTGCAAAAATGATTATCCTTATACCAATGGTATAACCTGCAACGGCAATACTGCCGAATTCGGAGATTATTCTAACCATTACAACCCAACTCGATGTTCCAATTAGAAATTGAAAGATACCAGATGATGAAAGTTTTAGGAATGAAACTATCTGTTCAAAATCAACCCTTAAATCATTTAGGTATAACTTAATTCTGCTACTACCATTAAAGAGCGTGTAAAGTTGAAATGCAACCCCTAATCCGCGACCAATATTTGTTGCTAAAGCAGCACCGGCCACACCAAGTTCGGGGAATGGCCCTATTCCAAATATCAACAATGGGTCGAGCACGATGTTGATGATGTTCGAGAAGAACAAAACCTTAAATGCAATTGCAGCATCACCAGCGCCACGGAATATCCCATTAAGGATAAATAAGAACATAATCGTGAAGTTGCCACCAAGCATCAGTTTAGTATAGCCTCCGTGCTTTGCAATTACGTCGCTACTTGCGCCCATTAGTTTTAAAAGATCATCGCTGAATAGGATACCAACAATTGATATAAGTAGAGTTGTTATACTTGCAACAATAAGAGTTTGAAAGGCTGCATTTGCTGCTTTGCGAGGCTCTTTTTCACCTATACGGCGTGCCACAATTGCAGTAGCCGACATGGCAAAGCCAATGCCAAAGGCATAAACAAAGGTTAGCATCGATTCGGTTAAACCAACAATCGATGTGGCATCGGAGCCTAGTTTTGATACGAAGTAGATGTCAACAATGGTAAATACCGATTCCATCGACATTTCGAGCACCATTGGGATTGAAAGCAGCATCAGCGCTTTGCGAAGGCTTATAGAAGTATAATCGGCCTCGGTGCCCTTTATTGCATCGGAAATATCTTTTATAAAAGATTTTATCTTGCTTAAATAGTGTTTATAGTTATTATGGTTCATATCGTTTTCGTTTTCGATGTTTAACATGATTTTTGCTAGAATAGTTTAATGGCATTGCCAAATTGGTCGGCATAAAACGCACGACGATAGAATTGAATACAATAGGCTTCATAGGAAATCCTCCAAAAATTAAATTGTTAGTAAATGTGAATTGGTTAATTAAAAAAACTTGAAAAAGGTGTAAAAAGGCGAAGTCCCTTAGCAGACGGCAAGGGCAATCGGGGTAAATCGATTTGAGTAAGTAATTTTCATCGGTGTAAATCGTATATCAATGCAAATATAAAGTGTTTTTGAAAATCAATAGTTATTTATTAATTTTTTTTGCATTTGTTTTTTAACTTTGAATGAGCAATTATTGTTATTAGTAAGATACATTACCTAAAATCAATACAAAATGTCAATGATAAACTATTTCGATCATCATGATAGAAAGGCTGGGAAAGAGCACTTTTTGCATTTAATTCAAGTTGCTACGGCTGATGGTGTAATGGATAGAATGGAGTTGGATATGCTCCATAAAATGGGGAAACGTCTTGGTTTAACCGATCCCGAAATAGATGAATTAATTGATAAAAAAGACTCAAAGATTTTTATTCCACCATATAGCATGGAAGATAGATTCCATCAACTTTACGATGTTGTTGCAATGGCATTAGCAGATGGTGTTATGTTTACTAATGAGATTAAAATGTTTAAACGCTTAGCCGTAGCATCTAACTTCGATGAGAAAGAAGCCGAGAAATTGTTGAACTTACTTGTAAACGGAATTAAGCAAAACAAAAGCGAGGACGAGCTATTTCATATCTACAAAAGGAAATAGCTATTTAAATTTCTCAGCAAACCTTTTCCAAATTTCTCTTTGGAAGTTTTCCCCCTTATCTCCCTTGTAAAGATCGAGGTAAGAGAATTCCCCTGCTTTTAAAGGGGTTATCATTATCTTATCTGATGAGTTATAAAGCTCTTTCTTTTCGGGATGAAACTGAACACCCAATAAATTTGGGAAATTTGTGTGCGTTATTGCCTCAACTATCTTTCCATCCATCGATTTGGCGGCCATTTGCAATCCTTTTCCAAGTTTTTCTATACTTTGATGATGGCTACTCCAAACCACAGGCTGAATTGTATCGGATGAGATATAACTTGATAACAAGGAGCCCTTTTCGATAGCAATTTGGTGATAATGGTAATATGTAACATTAGTATCTAGGCTATAATCTACATTATAGTTTCTGTGTTTTTGATTTTCAGGCGTTTTAAGAATATCTTCAACATAAGTAAGGTTATATATTTCCGAAGGAATATCTTGATATAGGGTTCCACCTGTGGCTACGTTTATGCTTTGCATACCAAGGCAAATTGCAAGGATAGGGTAATCGGGGCGTTGTTTGAGCAATGGGATGAAGGTTGTATCTTGATTTCCTCCAAGTAAGTGAAATAGAAACGAAATCTCCATGTAATGCCTATAAGGATCTGTAATAACGGTTAAAGTATTCGTTTTTTCCCCATAACAGGCAGGTGGGATATCGGGACCACCAAGAAAGATTGCTCCATTTGAATTTTCAAAAAGGTATTTATATGTATCGGAGCAAGGATTATGTTTATAAAGCA
>CAYMII010000052.1:0-18000 GCA_964390565.1 uncultured Rikenellaceae bacterium | reverse complement strand
CATGTCAAAAGAATTTGATGATTCGATATACGGAATTCGCCCTGTAATTGAGGCGATTAACTCAGGTAAACAGATCGATAAACTTTTAATTAAGCAGGGTTTGGTTGGCGAGTTGGCTGCTGAACTTATGAAGTTGCTTAACGAGAAGGGTATCCCTTATCAGTTTGTTCCCTATGAGCGCTTTGCAAAGTTCGGAAATAGAAATCATCAGGGGGTTGTGGCTTTTATTACACCAGTTGAGTTTGCGGAGTTGGAGACATTGGTGCCAACCATTTTCGAAAGTGGGAAAGACCCATTCCTGCTCATTCTCGATAGGGTAACTGATGTCCGAAACTTTGGGGCTATTGTCCGCACCGCCGAATGTGCAGGAGTCGATGCTATTATTGTTCCAGCCAAAGGTGCTGCCCAAATGGGTTCCGATGCAGTTAAGACCTCTGCTGGGGCTTTACATCATATCCCAATTTGCAAGGTTGGAAGTTTAAAGATGACACTGAATTTTCTTAAGAATAGCGGTTTCAGAACTTTCGTTACTGCCGATAAAGGCTCTGAGGTATTGTATGATGTTGACCTTAAAGGTCCAATTGCTGTTGTAATGGGTGCTGAGGATACTGGCGTTTCGCCCGATCTTTTTAAACTTGCTGATGGTTTAGTTCGAATTCCCATTCATGGAAAAATAGGATCGCTTAATGTGTCAGTCGCTGCTGGGGTTCTAATTTACGAAGTTGTAAGGCAGAGGAGTTTATAACCCTGCCTTATCAAGTGCCAATTTACACGCTTCGCGACCATAGGCAATCATCTCTTCGCCTCGATAGAACTCAAATACAGCGCATGAGTTTTTTGAGATATTTATCAAAACATCAGGCGGGTATGATTCGATAGACTGAAGCGACAGTTTTGATTGCATTAATTGAACAGAGCGTACAAGAATATCAATGTAACTAAGTTTTAGATTTTTACTAGGCTTTATGGGCTTTTCGCCATGACTATTGCCGAAAAAATCATCCCACTTTTTGATAAGTTTTGCGGTTTGTTCGCTATGAACCACCTTTGCTTTTTCCTTTGACGGTAAATTTGGCTTAATATATGGTTCAAGGGAATTTAGATCAACTGCAATAAGAATATCATTCTTTGTTCTCGATACTCTATTGATAGGTATTGGGTTCAGCACTCCTCCATCAACTAAAACGCTTTCGGTGCTTGCAACTGGGGTGAAAACGTTTGGAATAGATATGGATGCTCTAATTGCTTTATGGAGATTGCCTGAATCGAAGATTACCTCTTGATTTTTGATAATATCGGTGGCAATTGCAGTAAACTTTATGGGCAGATCTTCAATATTGATATCTGGAATCATGCCCATTTCGTGCATTTTATGAAAAATCTTTTCGCCCTTGACAAATCCCTGCGAGCTGAATGTGAAGTCGATTAATTTGAATATGGCGAGTTTATCGAGGGTAACAATCCAATCCCTAAATTTATCGAGATTGTTGGTTGCGTAAAGCCCACCAACCAAAGCGCCCATAGAACTTCCTGCAATAGAGTTGATTTGATAGCCCCTTTCAACTAGCTCATCAATAACCCCAATATGTGCAAGTCCTCGAGCGCCACCACTTGATAGAACTAACGCGATACTTTTCTTTGAGGTGCTTTTTGCCATTGAAAAATTGGGTTTAATGCCGTTAACTTATGTTCTAATAATCAATTCTATTATCCTTTTTATCCCACTCTCTGAAAGGTACAACTCCTTTATCGCCTGATACCTGAATGAAAGGGATTTTGCGTTTTTCGAAAGGTAAGTTTACCTCATCATAGATAAAACTGTCGTCAAACCCGTGATAAGAAGCCATGTGTCGTGTGGCTGAGTAGTAAACCTTATCAACTCTCGACCAGTAAATAGCACCAAGGCACATAGGGCAAGGCTCGCAAGATGTGTATAGTTCGCACCCGTCTAACTGAAACGATTTAAGGTTTTTGCAAGCGTCCCTTATTGCCATTACCTCAGCATGAGCTGTAGGATCATCTGTTGAGGTAACCGAGTTGTTACCACGACCAATAATTTTGCCATCCTTAACAACAATTGCCCCAAAAGGGCCGCCTTTAGCTGCCAACACACCGTCAATGGCAAGTTGGATGGCTTCATCCATTAATGTTTCGTTATTCTCCATTTGAAAAAAATATTTCAATAAATGTACTAAAATCCCGCCTTAGAAAAAAGCGAATAAAACACCAAAAAAAACCTCAATAGCAAAAACTATTGAGGTTTCAGTTTGTGAAAATAAAAAATTATGCTCCTTTTATATCATCACCCGATGGGCGTTGGAATACTTTAAGACCAAACTCAGGGATAACCGATAGGATATGTTCAAATATTTCAGACTGAACCTCTTCGTAGCTAGCCAGCGATTTCTCTTTAGAAAAACAATATATTTCAAGAGGCATCCCATTTTCCGAAGGTTGACGATGGCGGACAACTAGAGTCGCCTCTTGATTTACATTGGGGTTGTTCTTTAGATAAGATTCAACATACTTTCTAAAAATTCCAAAGTTGGTGATGCCATGATTTGTAACTAGTGCATTTTCAGAAGAACTTTTCTTTGATTCGATATATTCTTTGATGTAACTAATTTTACTAAACCTTTCAATCTGCTCTTTGGTGCAGAATGAAATACTTTTCATATCAAAAAGAATCGACCTTTTAATTAAACGCCCATCTGAATCAACCATTCCTTGCCAGTTTTGAAAACTTTCGGAAACGAGTGCGTAAGTTGGAATTGTGTTAATTGTGCGGTCGTAATTTTGAACTTTTACAGTGTTTAATGAAATTTCAAGAACTGTTCCATCAATCTTACGGCCTGGCATTTCAATCCAATCGCCAGGTTTAACAAGGTTGTTTGCAGAGAGTTGAATTGAGGCAACTAATCCTAGTATTGTATCTTTAAAAACTAATAACAAGATTGCGGCTGAAGCACCTAATCCAACTAAAAGGTTTGCCGGGTTTTTATTGATAAGAATTGATATGATTACGATGCCCCCAAAGAAATAGATAATAATTTTAACAACCTGTAAGTAACCTTTTATCGGGCGACTTTTCGCGAAAGGAAGAGTTTGGTATATGTCGTGAACAGCATTAAGGAATGAGTTAATGACCAGTAATGCTGCAATTACCATATAAATTTTGGTAAGATCATAACAGAAAATAGTGAGCTTTGGAGAATAATCGTATAAAGCTATACCAATAGTTAGGTAAATTACAATTGCTGGAGCAAAGTGAGCTAGTTTATGAAAGAACTTACGTTCTAAAAGTATATCATCCCAGTCGGTCTCGGTTTTCTTTGCCATTCTTGCAACTACCACTAAAAAGATTTTACGTGTTACATAATCAGCAATAAACGCCAATAGCGCAATAACTGCAAGCGAAATAGCTACTTTAAAGAACTGGGCAAACGATTCATTGATGCCATTGTTTAATAGCCATGCCTCTAGGTTTTCGAGCATTTGGTATTTCTGAGTAACCTGCTCTTCAACTTGTTGAATTTCTTGTGCTAACATATACTTTTAGTTTAGTGGCGCAAAAATAAATAAATCAGCGATAAAAATCCAAAGAGTTGGCCTTTTTATTAAAGGCCTGATTTATTTGGAAAGAGTTTGATGATGTGAGGTTAAGCCGAAACTATATATCAACAAAACAAACTCACATTGAAGTATGATATTTATTATAATTTTTCATCTAATAAAAGAATAATATTGCAGAGTGTTTAACTTTCAGCGAGTTGGTTTGTCTAACAAATAATTTAAAATTCATTATAATGAAAAAAACGATATTTTTTCTCCTAATCTCAACATTCACGATGTTGGGATACAGCCAAGTTGATTTTAACCAATGGTTCTTACCAAAAGCGTTAAGAATTGATTATTTTTTAACTGGCGACGCGAAATCCCAGTATATTTTTCTTGATGGTCTTAGTGAGGAACAGTATTGGAGCGGTTCTCCTAATTCATTAATTGATCCGTTTAATTATGGAAGTTATAAAGTTGAAGTTAAGGACAAGGAATCGGGCAACCTAATCTATTCAAAAGGATTTTGCACTCTTTTTCAGGAATGGCAGACTATAGAAGAAGCTAAGGTAACTCCAAAAGCTTTTGAACAAGTTACACGAATCCCTTACCCAAAGAAGCCTGTAGTAGTTGAATTCTTTGGAAGACAACGTAATGGCGTATTTGTTTCATTGTATAGTTTAGATGTTGATCCCAATAGCATATTTATAGTTCGAGAAAAAAATATTACCTATCCCGTTTCTCAAATTGTAGATAATGGAAATCCAACGCAGATGTTAGATATCACTTTTATTGCCGAAGGGTATACTACAACTCAAATGGATAAATTTAAGGCCGATGTTAAACACTTTTATGATTACCTTATTGCTCAAGAGCCCTTTGATAAATATAAAGATAAAATCAATGTATGGGCAGTTGAATCTCCATCTGAGCAAGAAGGTCCCGATAACCCCGGTAAAAATATTTGGAGTAGAACACCTGTTGGTTCGACTTTCTATACCTTTGGAATGGATAGGTATTTAACAACAACCAAGTTCAAATCAGTAATGAATGTGGCATCAAATGCCCCAGGTGATTTAGTTTATATTATTATCAATTCAAGCGATTATGGGGGAGGTGGAATTTATAATCATTACAATGTTACCACATCAAGCCATAAGTTGTCAGATAAAGTATTTATTCATGAACTAGGACATGGAATTGTAGGCTTAGGCGATGAATATATCGATTCGGCAAATGAGAACTTCTATCCCAAAGATATTGAGCCATGGGAGCCTAATTTAACAACACTTGTTAATTTTGATGCAAAATGGAAGGGTCAGCTAGAAAATGGTTTAGAAATTCCAACCCAAGCAAAACCTGAAAATTTTAATAAACTTGGAGTATTTGAAGGAGGTGGTTATGTCGAAAAAGGTATTTATAGGCCAATGATGGAATGTCGTATGAGAAGCAATAGCCCAAAAGGGTTTTGCACGGTATGTGCTAGTGCAATTGAGGAAATGCTGAAATATTATTCAAAGTAAACTATATTGATGTAAAGCGAAACGGCAACCTAAATATGGTTGCCGTTTTTATTAGAATGGAAGATCATCCGTTGGTTCAAATGTGTTTGATGGCTCAAGGAAAGGTGGAAGGCTGTCATCATTAGTCATTGGAGCATCGCTTTTTTGATTAGCTCCTTGTTTTTCCATCTTCCAAGCCTTTACATCCGTGTACCACTTGCCATTAAATTCACGTGATTCAATGTTAATTCCTAATTTTAATGTTTCTCCAATTGCTATTGAATCAAGTTCTTTGGCTTTATCACCCCAAAGCGAAATGCATACCTTTTTAGGAAATTGCTCTTGGGTCTCAATAATGAAATCTTGTTTTATCCAAGTCCCATTTTTCCCTTGACCGCTCTGTTGAGGTAGTTTGTTTACTAATTTACCTGTAATATCTAAGCTCATTGTTTTATTGTTCATTTGAAAAAACAGCCAGATCGCTAATGCGTCTGGCTGAGTTGTACTTTTATTTTATAAAAACTATTTCTTTGCTTCTTGCTTTACAATCTCAAGTAATTCTACTTCGAAGATTAGGGTTTGGTTTGGACCTAGTGGACCTCCAGGGCCATAAGCTAGTTCAGATGGTAGGTAAAGCATCATTTTCCCTCCAACCTTCATTTTTTGTAAACCTAAAGTCCATCCTCGAATAACACCATTCAGTGGGAATTCGGCAGGCTGGTTATTCTTGTAAGATGAATCGAATTCTTTACCATCGATGAACGAACCTTTGTAATGAACTTTTACTACATCTGTTTCAATGGGGTTAGCACCAGTGCCTTCTTGGATAACTTTATATTGAAACCCTTGTGGGTCAGAAATAACACCTTCATTCTTAGCATTCTCTTCCATGAATTTTTTGCCATCCTCAAGATTCTTCTTGCCTTCGGCATCTTTTTGTTTTGTTAAGAATTTTTGAATTAGTTCCATAGACTTCTCAGGTGTCATTAAGTCTTTTTTATCCTCTTTCACATCTTGCATGCCGTTAGCAATTGCAATGATGTTTATATCGTCAATTTTATTGTTCTTTAAGTTGAATCCCATGTTGATGCCGATAGCATAACTAAGGCTGTCGGTTTCAGTTTTAAGATCAACCTTTTTGATTTGACTATTACAGCCCGAAACGATTAGGGCAACGCCAAAAATGGCTAGGGTTGGTTTTAGAAATCTCATAATCTGTTTGTTAAATTTTATGTTTTTACTTTAATTCATTCAAGACAATTTGCGAATATACTTATTTGGATTTGAACAATAACTTTTTAATTAGATTTTAATAAAAATTATGAATAAAAGGATGCTGTTTCTTGTGCTAGTTTTCCTTTAAGGCTCTTACGATATGTCTTTTCCCAATAGGACCTGGCAAACGTTCGACTTTATAACCCACATTTCGGAGAGTTTGTTTTACAATTCCTTTAGAGCAGTATGTTACAAGAGCTCCATGAGGGTTTGTAGCATTGAAAATTTTTTCGAAAATACTTAAAGCCCAAACTTCTGGTTGATCTTCAGGTGCAAAGGCATCAAAGTAAATAAGGTCGAAGGATTTAGAGATATTTGTTGAGCAGATATCCGTGTTCAACTTCTCAATTCTAAAAAATTCTGAAATTAAATTTTCTTTTTCCCATTGGGCTTGGTTTATTTTTTCCCAGAGTTTGTATTCATTTATTGATAAAACGGATTGGAAGTTTAATTTTTCGAGTATCCCATTGTCTAATGGATATAGTTCAATACCAGTATATTCTGTTGTAATTTTTTTATTTTCAGCTTCCGATGCAGTTAATGCTGCATTGAGTCCAGTTCCTAATCCAACCTCAAGAATGCTTATCCGCTTGTTTGAAAAATAATTATACCCGTTTTTGATAAATATATGTTGCGATTCTTGCAATGCTCCGTTTAATGAATGGTAATGCGCGTTGTGTGCTTGTGAGAACAAGGTGTTTGAGCCATCTGCGGTATCGATTATTTTAATATCTCCCATTGTTTGAAAGGAAACAAAAGTAAAAAATATTGATGCCTTTTACCAAAGATTTTTCAAATTTGTAGTAATAAAGAATGTTAACATGAGAATTGATGTTTATTTAGTCGATAAAGGTTTTTGTAGCTCGCGAAGTAAAGCAAAAGAGTTATTGCTTAATTGTGGTGTCAAGGTTAATGGTGTGGATATAGTCAAACCATCACATTTAGTTTCTGAAAATGATATAGTAACAGTTAAAAAAGATGCTTTAATGCCTTATGTAAGCAAAGGTGGGCTGAAACTTAAGAAGGCAATTGATTGTTTTAAGTTAGATTTTAGAGGGAAATACATCCTTGATATTGGCGCCTCTACAGGAGGTTTTACTGATTGTGCAATTAAGCATGGTGCTGAATTTGTATGGGCTATAGATGTTGGGAATGCACAGCTAGTTGATGAGCTTAAGGCTGACGAGAGAGTTTGTTCAATCGAGAATACCGATTTTAGAGATCTAAACCCAAAATCCATAGGTAAATTTGTTGATTTTATTGTAGGAGACCTATCTTTTATTTCTCTTAAGCACATCTTAAAGCATATTCCTAAGTTTCTAGATTCCAATGGATATGCCATTCTTCTTATAAAACCTCAATTTGAAGTAGGAGTCAAGAATATAGATAAAGGTGGAATTGTTAACAACCCAAAAGCACACGTTAAAGCGATAAATGACGTTGCTGAAGAGGCAAGGATTGCAGGGCTTCATTTATCAAAACTTACTTCAATTCCTATTGTTGATATTAAAAAGAATATTGAATACATGGCCATGTTTGAGATGCAAGATATTGCTAGTGTGGATGTTGAGGCTGTTGTTCGGGCTGCTTTTTTTGAAAAGAGACAACTTTAGGCCGTTTGATTTTCTTAATATTGTTTTAATATCCAACACTAATGGTTTGATAATTAGGTCATGTCTGAGAAAGCGCTTAGGATTGTATCTTTTTTTATATCCGTTTTATCAGAATTGAAAGTCCCCTTTATTTATCCCTAATATCTGAATAGTTAATCCAGTTTTAAATTCGATTTGTCAAATTAAAAGCATTATTCGACACATAAGTTTAGTTTTAATGTATAATATTTAAAACTTCGATTGTTTTATTTCAATTTTAAATACTAATGTTTTATTGTTCAGTAAACGAATTTTCAGATGGGACGACGAAAGAAAAATTTTGAGGCTGATGTGACGAACGAGAGATTTAGCCGAGAAGAGAAATTTAAAAGAGTGTTTGCTAAAAAGATTTTGACTGGGAAGGAAGTACAAGAAAAACTTGAAAATTCTACATTCCTTTTGAGCGTTACAGAAAATCTTTCGAAAGAGTTATCCTCATTGATGGAGAATTCAAATCAGGTTTTCTTCATCGCTGATGCCGAGGGATGCTTGATTAATATTTTCGGGAACAAACAGCTGCTTTTGAAAATTAAAGAAAATTATATTATCCCAGGAACTTTTCCTGATGAGGATTCAATATTAGCCAAAGCAATTGGGGGTGCCATTATAGGGAATGAACTTGTTAAGATTGATGGAACTAGTATTTTCAAACCCAGCGGTGATGAGTGGACTGCAATATTCTCACCTATTCGTGAAATAAATGAAGAGTCGATAGGTGCATTTGGATTTGTTATCCCAAAATCATCGGTATGTGAACATTCTGTACAGTTTGTTAAAATGGCTACAGGCCTAGTTAATCAGAATGTTGCTTGTAGCAAAAGAGAGCGTGATTTTCTTAATGCTAAAGAGTATCATAATGCAGTATTTAATCAGCATCCATTTGCAAATTTAACTGTTGATAATAATGGGGAAATAGTAAATATCAGCAGGCAAGCCGCAACCTATTTTGGTGTAATTGAGAATGAAATTGTTGGTACAAGCATTTCGCATATTCTGCCAGTTTGGGAAAGTTTATGGCAAAAAGTGAGATTGGGAAATCGGGTTGAGAATATAAATGTTTTCTTGGCAAATGTTTCAGGAGTTTCAGATTATCTTTTAAGTGTTGCTCCAGTTGTTCTTCCCGATGCTACAGTGAATGGTGCAATCCTTGCCTTTCGCGATTTGAAAAAGGTGAACAATGTCGTAAACCGCTTTACAGGTAACTGGGCATCCTATACTTTTGAAGATATAATCGGCGTTTCGGTTCTTTTCAAAAAAACCGTTGAGTTGGCTAAGAAAATTGCTTCGGAAACCTCACCAGTTATGATTTCTGGAGAAGTGGGTATTGGAAAAGAAGTCTTTGCACAAGCGATTCATAATGAAAGTTCTAGAGCGGAGAATGGTTTTGTTAAGATATCGTTACAGTCAGTTCCGCAAAACGAGATAGAATGTGAGTTGTTTGGTTTTGAGGAAGGAGTGTTCCCTGGAGTTAAAAAAGCAGCTCAGCCTGGTAAATTCGAATTGGCGCACGGAGGGACTTTATACATTGATGAGGTTGGGAATCTTCCTCTGGAACTTCAAGAAAAATTACTGTCTGCAATTAGGAAAGGTATTATTACTCGTGTGGGTGGGAGTAAGCCGATTAAAGTTGATGTTCGAGTTTTTGCTGCTTCCAGTAAGGATTTGAAAGGGTTAATTCAAGAAGGAAAATTTAAACTAGATTTATTCTATGTTTTAACAGAAAATCCTTTAACAATACCCCCGCTGAGAGAACGCAGACATGATGTCCCTTTGTTTATTAAGCATTACATGCAGGTTAAGTCGCGTGAGTTAGGTAAGGCTGAACCTGTTTTACCAAAAAAGATAATAAGGATTTTGGCTCGTTATGAATGGCCTCAAAACGTTCGTGAGCTGGCAAAGTTTATAGAATATGTTGTTAGCGTTGATGGTAATATCGGGAATGATGTTAAGAATGAACGCGAGTTTAAGAAGAAATATCTATTTAGCCAACAACGCGAAGCTGTAAATAGCATAAAATCTATTGAGGATATTGAGAAGGAGGCCATTGTTGAGGCTTTAGCCATAATGAAGGGGAATATGAGCAAAGCTGCACGTAAATTAGGTGTTAGCCGAAATACGCTATACCTTAAATGTAAGCGATACGGTATTGATTTCTGATAGATTATAGAACTTTTTGTAAGGGTGACTCGCGGAGTCACCCTTTTTTTATTAGCATTTTTGTTGAATAATTATGCATTAAACCTATTTTTGAGTTTTGTATTAAGTTGTCAAAATATACCTTTGTAACCACTCTAAAACATTTCTAATGGATAATCGATATAGAAATTTCTTGTCTTCACTTAAGTATCTTATACTTCTTGTGTTTATTGGGGTTACCCTTTTGTTTGTTTCTCGAGTAGTCTTTCTATTCGCTTTTGGGAATTTATCGGATTTAAGTAGTAGTCTATCTGATGTTTCTCGGGCTTTTCTGGTTGGATTTAAGTTTGACTTTAAAGTCGTTTTAATTTTACTATTGCCTGTTGCATTTTTATGTTTGCTTCAGCTGTTTAATAATGGTGTTAGATTAGTTTATGGATTTTATTATCGTTTCGCCTTGTTATATGGGATATTTGCCCTGATTTTTCTTACATTAATATCAATTATCGATTTTTATTTCTATAAATTTTTTAACACTCGTATTAGCGTTTTGTTTTTTGGAGTGATAGAAGATGATACAAAAGCTGTTTTAAAGTCAGTGTGGACTGATTATCCTGTTGTTCTTATTGTTTTGTCTTTGATAGTTTTATCGATTCTTGTTTATTTGCTACTTAGGTTTTTATTTAAAAGAGAGATAAAATGGGTTTACATACAAAGCTCGTTGTTGAGAGCTTTTGTCGTGTTTATTTTTTTAGGAGTTTATTTTCTTGGATTAAGAGGTAGTACAGGAATGAAACCTCTTGGTGTGAGGCATGCAACCATATCAAAAAACACATTTATTAATACACTTACTTTGAATGGGCTATTCTCACTAAGCAATGCTTATAGTGATAAAAAAGAATCTAGAATTAATACTGATATTCCTGCGATGCTCAAAAAGTATGGTTTCTCTACTCCTGACGAAGCCATTAAGCAATACTTAGGACGCGAGGTGGTCGATTCCATTGGGCTCACTAACAATTTGTTTGAAACAACACCGCTGGATACATTTTTAGAGTCAAACCCTCCACACGTTGTATTTATATTGATGGAAAGCATGAACGATTACTATTTTAGTTTAAATACCCCTGAAGCCAATGTGCTAGGTAAACTTGATTCTGTTTTGCCATATTGTTATGTTTATCATAATTTCTTATCAGCGTCAAAAGGAACAATTTTTTCACTTGAGGGTATATTGGCTGGAACCCCTTTGGCTCCGATATCGCAATCTGTATATCAGAATAGAACACTTTCCTCTTCGGTTGCAAAGCCCTTTAAAGATAATGGATATTCTACATCCTTTATAACTGGAGGCCAAATGGGCTGGCGCAGTCTGGATAAATTTATTTATAATCAGTATTTCGATAATGTTGAGGGTGGCTCAACATTAAAGAAGTTATATGCCGATGCGTCATCGTGTGAGTGGGGTGTTCACGATGAATTTACGTTTAAAAGGGTTTTTGAGACATTGAAAAATGCCGATAGCATTCCTCAATTCATTGTTGGGTTTACAATATCAAATCATACACCCTACGAAACACCCGATAGTTATAACAAATACCCATTAACTCTTTCTCAAGAGGTTGCCGGGAAACTTAAGGTTAGCCCCGAAATGGCTCGGAGTAATCTTTTGGCATATCAGTATGCAAATAATTGTTTAGGGCAGTTTATTGAAGATGTTAAGAACTCACCTTTAGGTGAGAATACAATAGTTGTTGCTACTGGTGATCATACAAATAATCAGCTATTTGAATTTACTGATAAGGATTTGCTGAAAAAATATGCAGTTCCTTTAATTCTTTATGTACCAGAGAAATATAAAGTGAAACATCAAGTCGATATAAATAGGTATGGAGCTCATAAGGACATATTTCCAACAGTTTTCAACCTAGCGCTCTCTAATGCTAAATATCTAAAAACTGGAAATAACCTACTTTCGCTCGATAAATCAAACGATTTCGGAATCTATTGCTATAACTTTGTGATGAACCATAATGGTTGTGTTGATTTTCAAGGTTCAAAACTATCCTATAAGTGGGAAAACGATTCTACAAAGGTTCTATTGCCGTTGGGTTCACAAAGTAATGAGCAATTAGATAGCCTTTATAACAAAGCCAAAGCGTATGTTGCCTCGATGAAATTTTTTATAATGAATGAGTTGAAAAGCAAGAAAGTGGGTGGTTAACACAGGCTTTAACCTTTTTGCAGAAAATGGCTGTAATAATTTCGGGGTTTATAATTGTGGAGTTGCAATGAATTCATATGGTTGTGTTGATTTTCAAAGCAAACCATTATTTTATCGATGGACATCTGATTCAAAAGGGTCGTTAGAGTCAGTAGCTCAAAACGATAGTTTGGATGAACTTCATATAAAGGCTAAAGCATATATTGGAGCAATAAAATATTATATTATGAGTGAACTTGAAAGAAAGAAGGTGGGTAATTAGTTTTTAATTAAACCTTTATTGTTCTTTAAGATCGAATATGATAAATACAAAAGGTTTTGTTATATTGGTTAGTAGTAATCTTGATGTAAAATAACATAATATCAAAAAGTATGAAAAAAATAGTAGCAATAGTCTTTTTATCAACTTTATTTTTCTTCTGTTCAAATTTGTTTTCCCAAGAACCTTGTAAAGTGTTAATGCAAAGCATATCCGATAGTTATGTAGGTAAGTGTAAGAAGGGATTAGCTCATGGTAAAGGAATTGCTGAAGGAGTTGATAAGTATGAGGGTAGATTTAAGAATGGGCTACCTGAAGGATATGGAAAATATACTTGGTCAAATGGTGTCGTGTTTGAAGGTTTTTGGGTTAAAGGCAAGCGAGATGGAGACGGGAAACTTTTTTTTAATGTCAATGGAGTAGATAGTATTAGAATTGGCGTATGGAAAAATGATATGTTTGTTAGAAAAAAAATTCTTAATCCCTATTCAGTTTTAAGATCGAATAATATTGCTAGATATTCAGTAAGACGCATAGGCGATGGTGAAAAAGTAATGTTGTCAATTTATCAAAATGGTGTAATAAATGGGAGTGCCTCAATAACTTTTTTTTATTCATCTAGTGGTAATACTTATTCTATTGGACCAAAGCAAGGATTCGAAAGAGTTGAGTTTCCTGTAACTTTGAAAATTTCCTACAATTCTTTTAACCCAATGCATACTGCTCGAATTATTTGCGAATTTGAAATTGTAATTAAAGAGCGTGGCGATTGGGAGATTGAGTTGAATAATTAGATTTAATTAATAAATAGTTCAAGGGATGCTGAAAACTTCAGCATCCCTTTTTATTATAATCGGCATTGTTTAATTAAATTAGAATTTTCATGAACATTTTGTGCCTATTAACTGTTTTGTAATAAAAATATTGAAATGAAAAATCTCTTTAGATATTTTATAGTTTATCTTGTTTCGCATAATTTGTCTGCGGTTGCCCAAGAAAACGGAACTTTGAGAGGTCGAGTTTTTGATAAAAAAAATAATGAGCCCGTTCCATTTGCAAATATAGTGGTTTGGAATACACCTAAAGGAACTACTTCTGATATTGATGGTAATTATGAAATAAAGGGAATTGTGCCTGGTTACATTGAGATTAGAGTATCTTCAGTTGGCTTTAAGCCTTATGTGTCGGAGGCAATATTTATAACAAATGCAAGACCTGCATATTTCGAAGTTCAGCTTGAGGAAGAGTCGGTTCAAATTGATGAACTCGTTGTAAAAGCCTCGGCTTTTCGAAAAAGTTCCGACAGTCCGCTTTCGCTTAGGCGAATAAATATTGATGAGATAGAGAAGAATCCAGGAGGCAATCGAGATATTAGTAAGATTATTCAGTCATTACCTGGAGTTGCTTCAACTCCTGCTTACCGAAACGATGTAATCGTTAGGGGAGGAGGCTCGGGCGAGAATCGCTTTTACCTCGATGGCGTTGAGATTCCTAATATCAACCATTTTGCAACACAAGGTACTTCTGGAGGTCCAGTAGGTATAATCAATGTTGACTTTATTCGTGAGGTGAATTTCTATTCAGGAGCCTTTCCCTCAAATAAAGGAAATGCGTTAAGCTCTATTCTCGATTTCAAACAGATTGAAGGAAATGATGAGCGTTTAAAGGTTAAAGCAGCCCTTGGTGCATCTGATCTTGCATTAACGCTCGATGGACCAATGAGCAAGAATTCAAACTTTATCTTCTCGGCACGACGATCTTACTTACAATTTCTTTTTGATGCATTAGGTTTGCCATTCTTACCGACATACAACGATTTTCAGTTTAAAACACATACCAATATTGGGAAACGCAATGAGATTACCGTTATTGGTCTTGGTGCAATTGACCAATTCTCGCTCAATACTGGATTGAAAAATCCAACCGAGGACCAACGTTATATTTTGAGTAATGTGCCAGTTAATACTCAATGGAACTATACTTTAGGGGTTGTTTATAAGCATTATCACGAAAATGGCTTCGATACTTGGGTAGTAAGTCGCAGTATGCTTAATAACAGGCAATATAAGTATAGGGATAATATTGAGACCAATACTAATAAATTACTTGATTACACATCCCAAGAGGCTGAAAATAAGTTTCGCTATGAGCGCGAGATTAAGACCAAAAATAACTTTAATATCGATTTTGGGGCTGGGTTAGAGTATGCGCATTACACGAATGATACTTATAGGGCATATTTCGATAATGGATTACCATCATCTGTATCATATAACACAAATCTCGATTTGTTTAAATGGAATACTTTCGGACAGGTTAGCAAATCGTTGTTTAAGCAATCGCTTACATTATCTTTAGGTGTTAGGGCCGATGCTAACAGCTATTCTTCGCAGATGAATAATATGTTTAAACAGATTAGCCCTAGATTCTCATTATCTTATGAGTTTATTCCAGACTTCTTTCTCAATTTTAATACTGGAATTTACTACCAACAACCACCATATACCACCCTTGGTTTTGGCGACACTAATGGAAATCTTGTCAATAAAAAAAATAAGTTAACCTATATCCGAAGCAATCACTATGTTGCCGGTATTGAATGGCTTCCAAACCCTAATAGTAAAGTTACTGTTGAGGGCTTTTACAAAATCTATTCTGGTTACCCGTTCTCTGTAAGAGATTCAATATCTCTTGCAAGTAAGGGTGCTGATTTTGGAACTTATGGTGATGAAGAGGTGTTATCAATTGGGAAGGGACGTTCATATGGTTTAGAACTGCTTTATAGGAATAAAAATTTATTTGGGATAAACGTGATAGCCTCATATACATTGGTTTGGAGCGAGGCAAATAAGATGGACAAGAACCTTCATGTAACCAACTCTTACATTCCAACTGCTTGGGATAATCGAAATCTTTTCACATTAACAGCAACCAAGGTTGTAAATAAAACTTGGAATTTTGGTTTCAAATGGCGTTATGTTGGTGGTGCTCCTTATACTCCTTACGATTTAGATAAATCGAGTTTGAAAGTTGCTTGGGATGTGAATCCTAGAGGTTATCTTGATTACAGTCAATACAATAGTTTAAGGCTTAAGCCTTTTCATCAGCTTGATGTTCGGATTGATAAGATGTTTTATAAGAAGAAGTGGACGCTAAACTTCTACGTCGATGTTCAAAACGTTTATAACTTTAAGGCTGATGAGGTAAGCCGCTTAATAAATGAGGTTGATCCGCTTGATCCAACTAGATATAAACTAAAATACGTTGAAAGTGAGGGTGGTTCGAGTATTCTACCAACTATAGGTATAATTGTTGAGTTTTGATTCATATATAATGTCTGAAAAATCAAATACAGTCGTAGTCATTGGTGCCACAGGCCTTTTAGGCCGAAAATTAGTAGCGCAGCTAAAGGTAAGCGGTTATAAGCCTTTAGTGCTTACGCGAAACCCTTTAAAGGCCAAAAAAGTATTTGATGAAAATGTGGATTTTTGTGAGTGGAATGGGCGAGATGCTGATCTATTAAAAGAGATTATTAGCTCGACTAAAGCAGTGATAAACCTTTCGGGTGAATCGATTGCAAAACGATGGACTAAAAAAAATAAGGAGCTAATTATCAATAGCCGAATTGATATTACAAATTCAATCGTTCAAGCTATCAATGCTTCTCCATTTCCTCCTGAGGTATATATTCAAGCATCTGCAACTGGATTTTATCCACACAATAGCAATGAACTGTTCAATGAGGATAGTAATTCTGGTACTGGGTTTTTATCAAAATTAGTTTCGAATTGGGAGCAGGCATCAAAGGGAGTTGATAGTAAAGTTAGGCATATCGCTATTCGAACTGGTGTTGTATTGTCAACCCAAGGAGGCTTTTTAAAAGAGGTTTTACCTTCCATTAAAAGTTTTGCTGGAGGCTGGTTTGGCTCGGGAAAGCAAAAAGTATCGTGGATTCATATTGAAGACCATGCCAAAGCAGTTTGCTATTTATTAGAGAATCGTAGTTGTAATGGCGCTTATAATCTTGTTTCTCCAAATCCTATGGAGATGAAGCTTTTATTGAAGAAGGTCGGTAAAGCGTTAAAACGTCCAGTTTGGGTGCCAATTCCTGCTTTTTTGATGAGGCTTATTTTTGGTGAAATGGCCAATGAGGTTTTACTATCCAGTCAGTCAGTTGTCCCCAAAAGGTTGATGGATAAAGGTTTTGTTTTTGAATTTGAAGATATCGATAGGGCTTTGGCGGATTTGCTTCATTGATTTCTATATTTGCAGCATTAGATAACTTAAAAAAGTAGCCATGGCAATTCTTTTCATCATAAACGATGCTCCTTACGGAACAGAAAAGGCTTATAATGCCTTAAGGCTGGCAAATCAGGTTAAAAAAGATTCGCCCGATACTGAAGTGCGAATATTCTTAATGGCTGATGCCGTTACCTGTGCTATCCCAAATCAGAAAACACCAGATGGCTATTACAATATCGAGCGGTTTTTAAAAGGATTGTTAGCTAAAAACTGCCCAGTAAAACTTTGCGGAACATGCATCGATGCTCGTGGTTTAGCGGAGATGAAGTTTATTGAGGGTGCTGTTCGAAGCAATCTTGCTGAACTCTCTTCTTGGGTAATATCTAGTGATAAAGTGCTAACTTTTTAATACCATTTGTAAATCTTCAATCCTACAAAAAAGGTTGTTAGGCCTATTGCGTTAAGCGCAATGATATACTTCCATACTTCAGCAAAGCCAGCACTTTCGTTGAATATTGCTTTTACTCCATCAGCAAGCATTGTTAATGGCAGTGCTTGAATCATTGGGATTACTGCATCAGGAAAATTGTGGTAACTAAAGTAAATTCCGGACAAAAGCATCATGGGCATTACAATTAGGTTGATAAGGCCATTGCCAACTTGTGTTTTTGCGGTTCTTGATGCGAAAATAACAGCAATGCCTGAGAAACAGACAATCCCTGATAAAAAGAGTGCAATAAAGGCCAGAATGCTTCCTTCAATTACTATATTGAAATAGAAGTGGGCAAAGGTGAAAACAATTGCTGCTTCAACAAAGCATAGTAATACCCTTGCAACAATTAACGATGAGATATACTCCCATTTTGGCATTGGTGTTGCAACCATTCTTCGAAGAAGTTTCTTGGTGCGAGCCTCAATGATTGTATAGCCAACACCCCACATCGTCGACATCATAACATTCATTGCAAGAAGCCCTGGGATAAGAAAATCAATATACCTCGTGCCTTTTTCGGTCATCGGTTTTATCTCAGCCTGCTGTATTTTTGGGTTATACCCATTGATGAGCGATGTTAGCTGAAGGTAGGCAAGTTGTCCTTCCGAGTTAAATTTGTCGAAATGGTACCTAAGGCTATCCTCTTTTGATGTTATGATAAG
>CAYMII010000051.1:0-18309 GCA_964390565.1 uncultured Rikenellaceae bacterium | reverse complement strand
CACCTGCGCTATCTCCTATAAAAACGTTACTAGAACCACTTGTATTAGCTATACCACTTCTATAGCCTATAAACACATTTTTATTACCTGTTGTAGTTTTCATACCAGCTTGATAGCCAGTAAATGAGTTGTATAATCCACTAGTGATTGATTTACCAGCATCTTGCCCAATTGAATAGTTATCGGGATTAAGCAGCATGTAGTTATTCGCTGAACTTTTACTTTGAGAGAGCCCCCCAACAGCAAATCCTCCACGTGCCCCTTTGGTAACAGAATTTTTAACATATATTCGTGCGCTATCCGAAGTAATTCTAAGAAATTCATCGCTAGTTCCTGCCTTTGATTGTGATAATCCTCCAACAGCAAACCCGCCACGTGCACCTTTTACGACAGGAGCATCTTCAACGTAAACCCTTACACCTGTTTGGTAAACTGCAAAAACGATTTGACCAGCCTTATTTTTTACAACAAATATTGGATCATCATCAAGGGCCGTTGGTTGACTTACAACTTCCTTTGTATTTTCGGCATATAGGGCATAAGGAACGGCTTGCAGTTTGGTTGCATTACCCGCTTGGATATAGTTAATTCCCCCTTCTGGGTCTACCTCTAGTTTTAAGTAAACATCGCCTTTGGACCAAGGAATGTTCTCGAAAGCATTATTTCCAACAATTGTTCCTAAGCCAATGGTTATTGATAATACGCCTTGGGCGTTGGTTGTTGGATTATGAGTTTCGGTGTAGTAGACAATGTGGTTTGCGTCCTCAAGGGTTATTTGTACTCCAACGGTTTTACCGCCAATTGGTGCTCCTGCTGCATTGCGAACAACTGCTTGGTACGAAAAGCCCTGTGGGGTTTGAGGGTAACTAAATGTTTGAATAG
Organism: uncultured Rikenellaceae bacterium; assembly: GCA_964390565.1. Taxonomy (GTDB): domain Bacteria; phylum Bacteroidota; class Bacteroidia; order Bacteroidales; family Tenuifilaceae; genus UBA8529. The sequence continues at coordinate 17,427 of CAYMII010000051.1, read as the reverse complement.
CTAGCATCAACATTATGCTTAATACTATTCTTTGGGCTAACGCTTTTTGTTTCATAGCTTATTATCTTTGGGTGGAAGATGCTTTTGCACCAGAGTTAAACAACCGTTTAACGAAAAGGTTTATTTTATTTTTTTATAAATGAAAAAGCCCTGTGGAGATTTTAATTCCACAGGGCTTTGGGAGCGATAAAGCAATTACCTATTTTTTCAATAACGCTTTTATTGCTTCGATTTCTGCTTTAAGCGCATCAACCTCTTTTACCTTTTCTTCAAGTTGTTCAATCTTTTTTTGCTGCTCTTTGATTGATTCAATTAATATGGGAACAAAAGCGCTATAATTAATTGCTTTATACCCATGCTCATCAGCTTTAACCATTTCAGGGAATAACTTTTCAACATCTTGTGCAATCAAACCAATCTGCTTCTTTTTATCAAACCCTTTACTTGGGAACTTTTCCAGATTCCAATCATAAGTTACACCATTTAGTTTTACAATGTTTTGTAACGCGTTTTTGACGGGTAGGATATTTGTTTTATAACGCTCATCAGATGTGCTCCAAGTTCCTGTAGAATAGGCATTTCCCATAACATAGAGAGCATAAACCTCAGATTGTGTAGATGGAGTTTCTACTATTAGCCCATAGCCTGAAACACCATTATAGTTTATACCCATATTCCCGTTAATTCTGAGCGTTTTTGCCGCAAAATCACCATAAATCAATGAGTTGGTTGGAATATCTGCCTGAGCATCGCCATTATTATGAATAATAAGTTTATTGCTTTGGTTAGAATACCAGCCTGCAAATGGTCCAATAAAAACATTACCGTTACCAGTTGAGTTCGTATTTCCGGCTAAATGGCCAATGTAAACATTATTATTACCGGAAGTATTACCTATGCCGCACTCACGTCCAATAAATACGTTACCTGTACCTGAAGTATTATTGGTTCCACACCAGTGACCAATAAATGTGTTTTTACTCCCTGAATTATTGCTTTGAGCCGCATTTCCTGTTAGTGCGCCTAGAAAAGTGTTTCCAAATCCGGTATTATATTGACCAGATTGAGCTCCAACAAAAGTATTCGATTCCCCATTTACATTACTTTCACCACTGAATGCTCCAATATATATATTTTGTTCACCATTGGAATTATTATATCCTGAGTGATAACCTAGAAATATATTATTGTTACCAATAGTCGGCTCTTCATTTGTTTGGGCGCCAGTGGTGTTCATGCCAGCTTGATAACCTATAAAAACATTGTATTTAGCATCGATAATATTTTTACCAGCGTCTTGTCCTATTAAATAATTTTCTGGAGTAAGTTGCAAATAGTTATTAACCCCTTTAGTTTGCGACATTCCGCCAACAGCAAACCCTCCACGTGCCCCTTTGGCAACGTCTTTTAAGTATATGCGGGCGCTATCCGTTGTTATTCTAAAGTATTGTGGATTTGTCCCTGCTTTAGTTTGCGAAAGCCCACCAACAGCAAATCCACCGCGAGCGCCTTTAAAACCAGAGTCATCAAAGTTAACGACTACACCACCTTGATAAACACCAAAAACTACTTTACCATCTTTGTTTTTCACCTCGAAGATTGCGTCGTCAACTCCTGCGGTTGGTAAGCTTGCTACTTGCAGGCTTGTTCCCCATGTTAAATTGGTTACCCCTTTAACACTGTTTGTTCCCGACCAAACTGCAAGCTGCTTGTCGGTTCCGGTTCCTGTTGTTATACCTACTGCTGATGGTGATTTCCATAGCACTCCGCTTCCGGTACTTGTAAGGATTTGGTTGTTTGTTCCCGCATTTAGAGATGCTGAATTATCGTACAAAGCGTTTCTTAATCGGATACCACCATTTACATCAAGCTTTGTGCTTGGTGTAAACATTGCCGACCCAATACCAATATTAGTTCCATTATTAACCAATATGCTGTTTGATGCCCATGTTGATCCATTATGATATAGGGTTTGCCCGGCGTTACCAGTAGCCATTCCGTTTGGAGCAAATAGTGAGTATGGTACCGATTGAAGTTTAGTTGCTTCGCCCATTACAGTATAGTTTGCAGCATTGTCGGGGTCGATTTCAATTTTAAGATGAACATCTCCATTTGACCATGGGATGCTTGAAAAGGTATTACCACCAGCTTGTGTTCCTCCTCCAATTATAATTGAAACAACCCCCTGCGAGTTGGTCTGCTTAGATTGGGTTTCGGTATAATATGCAACTTCAGAAGCATTTTGAAGGGTTATTCTAAGACCAACTGTTTTATCAGCAATAGGACTTCCTGATCCATTGCGAATAACCGCTTGATAAGAAAAACCTTGCGGGGCTTGGGCTATGGCAAAAGCCGAGGCAAGCATTAAGATTAAGAATAGTAAACGTTTCATCATCATATCTGTTAAGTAATCAATTTTTAAAAATAGGTTATTGAATGAGAATATAACATATTTTGTACCAAAATTTGATAAAAAAGCCGCTTGGGTTTTTCCAAGCGGCTCGTAAACAAGGATTATTTTAAATTATTTTGACATCCCTTGGATAAGCTTTTCAATCTTTTCAAGACGTTTTATTAACTCTATGTTTTCTGCTTTAAGTTCTTTTATTTCATTCCTTTGGGTTTCGATTATGGATTGTTGCTCTTGAATTGCTTTATTAATAATTGGGATTAAATGCTGCTGACTAATTTGTAGGATATCCTCCTGCTGGTTATAGGAAACCATTTCGGGAAAGACCTCTTTTACCTCTTGGGCAATGTAACCTGTTTGCTTTATTCCGGGGCTATCCTTGTATTCAAAATCAACAACGCGAAGCCTGTTAAGAATGCTTAAACCGCTAATGCTAGTATTTACAACATTCTTTTTAAGCTTAATGTCTGAAGGGGTTGCTAAAGATACATTTCCATTGCTTACAATAGCAAGCCCGCCTTTATATGTTCCAGCGCCATTGTAACAGCCTACCATAAAATTTGTACCCGATCCATTATCAGCTCCAGCTTGTATCATAAGGCCTCCATTTGCACTGTTATTATCATCTTTAAAAATTCTCGCAGCCCAAATCTCAGTTGTTGAGTTTTCGTAAACATCAAGTTTATAACTTGGATTGGTTAAACCAATTCCAACTCTGCCGCTTGAAGTTGCAAAATAAGTAGAAGTGGTAAATCTACCAGTTCCTGTTACATCAAGATCATAGGATGAAGGATTTGAATTTCCAACACCAACATTGCCATTGCTCAGTATTGTAAGACGTTCAACACCAGATGTATAAAACCTCATTGCTGCGGCTTCCTGTGCGTATAGTTCAAAGTTCCCAGTTCCTCTATGGTGGATTTGTGACGATGCATTTGCCCCAGTATTATTTCTTAGAATTCTTAGCGCAAAATCGGTGTATGTATCGTCGCCATGGAAATCAATTCCTGTAGTACGGTTTCCAGTTCCATTTTGGTTTAGTTCCAAATAATCGGAGTATAGCATGGTGTTAACCATCCGTAATGTTCCATTTTTGAAAACAGTAAAGGCATTTCGTCTATTAACGGTATTCACAACTCGCGTACCATAGCCAACGGCAAATTGTACGTCGGTTAACGTGGTATCATTATATGCGCCAACAACGGTGGATTGATTATCTTTTGCAATAGTAAAGTAACCAATAGCCGTAGAATAGCTTCCAATGGTATGATTTCCATGCCCGAAAGCATAGGAGTAGGTTCCTTTGGCACTATTCCCATAACCGAATGCCATGCCATTATCGGCCAACGACTTATTGCCTCTACCAACTAATATGCTGTAAGAGTTTTCTGCAGTATTCCCATAGCCTAGCGTCATTGAGCTATTGCCATTGGCGTTATTTGTGCTGTAAACAGGCATTGGGTATGGCGGAATTGTATATGTTCCAACTGAACCAATTGATATTGCATTATCGCCTTTCGCCTTGGTTCCAATTCCAATCGCGATGCTATTAGTACCTGTTGATTCTGTTTGAAGGATACTTGAGACTGGGCTTTCGCGTGTCCAAGACCCAATTGCAAAACTTTGATTGCCAGCCGCTCTTGCTCTGTTTCCTAATGCGTAGCTATTTGTACCCGATGCAATTGCTGAATCTCCGAAGGCAAATGAGTTTATTCCAAGCGAAAAAGCTTTTTTACCAATGGCAGTTGAGTAATCGCCACCCGATTTAGCCATATATCCCATTGCTTGCGAGTATTTCCCTTTCGATTTCGATTCGTATCCTGTTGCAAATGAGTTTAACCCAACGCTATCGGGTTTTTCCACAATGACCTGTCCTACAAGGAAAGCATTTTTAAGGGGATACCAAAGTATTCGAGGTTGGCTAGGATATATTATGCTTGTGTTACTTGTCTCGATATTGAAGAAGCTTGTTTTAGCCGCTTTTGTTTGCGACATTCCACCCACCGCAAAACCACCTCTTGAACCCTTGGTAGTTGAGTTATCGATATAAATCCTTGTGCTATCAGGGGTAATTTGTAAATAATCTTCAGCAACCATTTTGGTTTGAGAAAGCCCGCCAACGGCAAATCCACCTCTTGCACCCTTGGTTGTGGTCTTATTAGTGTAAATGCGTGCGCTATCGGCGGTAATTCTAAAGTATTCTGTAGCGCTACCTGCTTTTGTTTGCGATAGACCGCCCACGGCAAACCCGCCGCGAGAGCCCTTGATAATTGGCGTATCCTCAACGTATACCCTAACGCCAGTTTGGTAAACCGCGAAAACGATCTGACCTACTTTATTCTTGACAACAAAAATTGGGTCCTCGTCAAGAGCTGTTGGTTGGCTTACCACCTCTTTTGCGTTTTCAGCAAAAAGGGCATAAGGGACTGAGTACAGTTTTACAGGTTGCCCCATTGCTTGATAGCCACTAGTTCCTGTAGGATCAACCTCAACCTTGATATATACTTCTCCGTTTTGCCAAGGTACGGCATCCAATGTTCCTTGCTTAAGCGTACCCTCCCCAATAGTAAGGATAGCAACCCCTTGTGCATTTGTAGTAAGTGACGTATGCTGCTCTTCGTAATATGTGGTGGTTGCCATATTATCCGTTAAAAGGATATGTACCTTAACGCTCTGATTTGCAATTGGCTGTCCATTAGAGTTACGGATAACCGTTTGATATGAAAATCCTAGAGGGGCTTGAGCTATGGCAAAGGCCGATGCAAGCATTAGGATTAAGAATAGTAACCGTTTCATCATCGTATCTATTAGTTAATCAATCCTTAAAAGTAGATCATTGAGCATTAGCATAACATATTTTGAGCCAAAATTTGATAAAAAAGCCATTTAGTTTTTCTAAATGGCTTTTAATTGATCCCTGATGATAAGTAAATCTTGCTCAATACATTAATATTAAAACTAGCGAAACCTAAGTAAATCGAAAAACCTTACAATGAGAATCTAACGCATATTAGTTAATTATGAACCAATTTGCACCATTTGACTGAATAACCATTTTTTGCCAAGGAGTGTTTAAACTTTGTATTTGATTAGCATCAATCTTTTCGTTTGCAATAGCTGATACATTTACGACACCTGCCGATACATTTGCATATTTTATTACATATATTCTTCCTTGGCAAGATGTTGCTGATGGTAGATAAATATTTACACCAGAAGCTTCTACTAATACAGTATAGTGAGTAGCATTTAGCGTCATATTAATTGATGTAGTTACAATGGGTAGTTCAACAGAACCGTTTACAGTTGCTTTTCCTCCTATATTAATATCCCCGCTTTTATAGACAGTTAGCGCATTTTTTCTTGAATTGCCAGCGCTACCATTTCCAATTTCAAACAATGGATCGGCATCTCTCCACGTATAGGCATCTCCACCACCAATGTTCCATCTACCTATTGCATACCCTTGGTAACTATCGCTTTTAACTCGATAACCAATAGCTGTAGCGTAATTTCCATTTGCAACAGCAAACTTTCCAAAAGCGTATGAGAACATGCCGTTTGCTGAAGTTACCTCAGAGCCACTATCGTCTGAAATACCTAATGCCATTGAATGATATCCTGCGGCATTTGAGTTTCGACCAATCGCTACAGTTGAATTTTCGGTAGAATGTGCTGCATGCCCAATAGCTATTGAGGTCTCTCCTGATGCTAGATTTGAAGAACCTATTGCTACTGATTTTAATCCTGTAGCTGTTGTGTTGTGACCTACTGCAAATGATTTATACCCTGAGGTTGCATTAAACCCCATTGCTATTGAATAATCCCCATTGGCTTTGCTGTAATACCCTATTGCAAACGATGAGTTCCCTATTGATTGAGTATTTTCACCAAAGGAGAAGCTTGTAACCCCTTGAGCAATTGCATTGACTCCGAATGCAAAAGCATTCTCATTTTTTGCAATTGCTGAATTTCCAATTGCTGTTGAATAATTCCCTTTTGAAATAGATTTATATCCTAACGCTTGGCTCCAATTTCCGATGGCTTTAGATTCGTAACCTGAAGACATTGAGTTTGTCCCAACACTATCGGGCTTCTCAACAATTACTTGGCCAACAAGAAAAGCATTTTTTAAAGGATACCAAAGTATGCGAGCTTGACTAGGATAAATAATACTTGTATTATTTGTTTCGATATTGAAGAAACTTGTTTTACCTGCCTTTGTTTGTGAAAGGCCTCCTACAGCAAAACCTCCCCTTGCACCCTTTGTCAATGAATTCTCGATATAGATTCTTGCACTATCGGGTGTAATTTGCAAATAATCTTCAGCTACCATTTTGGTTTGAGAAAGTCCTCCCACGGCAAAACCGCCTCTTGCGCCCTTTGAATTCGTTTTATTGGTGTAAATACGTGCGCTATCAGGGGTAATTCTAAAATATTCAGTTGTGTTGCCTTTTGTTTGCGAAAGGCCACCAACGGCAAATCCACCTCTTGCCCCTTTTACTATGGGAGAGTCTTCTACATAAACCCGGACTCCGGTTTGGTAAACGGCAAAAACTATCTGACCTTCTTTGTTTTTGACAACAAAAATTGGTTCATCGTCGGTTGCATTGGGTTGACTAACAACTTCTTTTGTATTCTCAGCATAAAGTGCGTATGGTACCGCCTGAAGTTTTGTGGGATTGCCCAATTGGGTATAATTTGTTCCCCCATCTGCATCAACTTCAAGTTTTAGAAAGATTTCGCCTTTAGACCATGGAATGCTTTCGAAAAGTTCATTGCTTAATCGGGCTCCATTACCAATTGTGATTGAGAAAACTCCTTTTGGATTGGTGTCTGGAGTATGGGTCTCAATATAAAGGGCAAGGTGTGAGGCATCCTCAAGGGTAACTTTAACGCCAATTTTTTTACTAGCTATAGGCGTCCCAGAACTGTTATGAACAATTGCTTGATATGAGAATCCTTGTGGCGTTTGAGCATAAGTGACACTATAAACAAGCGTGAAAATTAATAGTATTATTTTTTTCATTTTTAAATAGTTAAAGATATTATTCAAAAATAATACTTTCCAATTTTAAACAAAAAACAATAGGGATAAAATTAAAAAAGTCGTATAAGAAGCTTATACGACTTTTACTATAACTTAAAAAATTATTCTATTCCTTAATTAACTTGAGAAGTTCACTTGTAAAGCCACCAACTGATACTTTAACTAGATATACTCCGGCTTTTAATGATGATACAGGCAACGAAACTGTTTCTAAAGGAGTGTATTGGCCTAACTTTTGGCTTAATATTTTTCGTCCAGTAATATCAAATACATCTACCATAAAGTCACCCTTCGCTTCTTTGTTATTAACTACAAATTGAACTTTATCATTTGCAGGGTTTGGAAACATCCTAAAAGAAGTATTCATTTCTTCAGGATTCTCAGGAATATCTGTACCTAAGAGATTCCCTTGCTGGAAGCCTTGAGTTAAGATTATACTACCACCTGAAACATCACCGATTACAGGTTCGCCAAGCGTCCAGTCAATTGTTATACTACCATTAGTTTGTGTTCCACCAGCTGATGCAACAACTTGCATAACAATTTCGGGTGTTTGCCCAAATGCTTGCACAAGGGCTAAACTAAGTATTAGGGTAAAAATCTTTTTCATGATTTTTATTTTTTTCAAAGTTTAAAGTTAACAACAAATGATTTAAAAAAATGTTAACAAAATGTAGAAAGTAAATTTAAACTTTTTAACAATAACTATGCAATTTTTTTTGATGGATAATAAGTTTTGTTTTATTGTTTAATTTCGGACGTTGATTTTTGACGCCAATTATTTGATAAATATATGGATAAATTTAAGTTTGAGGAATTGAGTCTAACCCTTAATGGGAAAAGCCCAGAAGATGTTCTTAAATGGTTTTTGGCAGAGTTTAAAAACAGGATTATTTTATCTTCAAGTCTTGGTTTAGAGGATCAAGTTTTGACAGATATGGTTGTTAAGATTGCCCCCGAAACCAGAATATTTACTCTCGATACTGGTCGATTATTTTATGAAACATACGAATTGATTGAGAAAACCTGCTTGCGCTATAAAATTAAGATGGAGGTTTACTCGCCCGACCAGAAAGAGGTTGAGCAGATGGTTATGCAAAAGGGGATCAATCTTTTTTACCAAAGCGTTGAGAATCGAAAGGAGTGTTGCCGTATTCGCAAAATAAATCCTTTAAAAAGGGCTTTTGCTGGTTCGGATGTTTGGATTTGCGGCTTACGACGAGAGCAATCGGTTACTCGTACCGATAATAAGCTAATTGAATGGGATGAGGCTAATCAAATGATCAAACTTAACCCGCTAATTGATTGGACAGAGCAACAGGTTTGGGATTATATCAAGCAAAATAATGTTCCATATAATAGCTTGCACGATAAGGGTTATCCTAGCATTGGTTGTCAGCCATGCACAAGAGCCATTTTCCCAGGCGAGGATGTTCGTGCTGGGCGATGGTGGTGGGAGAGCCCCGAAAGCAAAGAGTGTGGATTACATAACCGTAAGAAATAAAAAAAGCCCCTTTTTAAAGGGGCTTTTTCGTTGAGGTACCGAGCGGAGTCGAACCGCTGTACACGGTTTTGCAGACCGCTGCCTAGCCACTCGGCCACGGTACCATTTCGGCTAAACGGATTGCAAAGATATTAAAAAATTCAATCTAGCAAATCTTTGTACTTATTTTACTGTTTTTCGCAGCGTAACACTTACCTTTTGAATCTTTCCTCCCATAGGTGGATTCACTTTTGAAACCTTAACTTGTGCCATATCAACACCGGGAAGTTCAGCGATAATCGAATCGATAATCCGAGCGCCAACATGCTCTAGCAAATGCGAGCAAACTTTCATCTCGCGCTTCACTATCTCAAAGGCTCGCTGGTAGTTAACAGTATCTTTCAGGTTATCGCTTTTTTGGGCGTTTTCGGAGTTGTACTCAATCTTCAAATCCACAAGAAAAGTATTTCCAATAACCTGTTCCTCGGCAAAGTGTCCATGGTTGGCATGGAACTCCATATTCTCAATTTCTATTAATGCCATCGTTTTATTTTTATCGACTGCAAATTTAAACTCTATTTCACTAGATTGATTAGAATCATCAAAATATCATTCATTTTACTGATAATCTTGTCATTCCAATTCCTTAAGTTTGTATAGATTAATTTTTTTTCAAAATTATTCCGTCTTTTCTCAAATAGCTGTGTCTTTAATATAAAGAATTTGAATTGGGCTTAGAATCGGTAGATATCAGCGCAAATTTGGTTGAGCGCGCAAAGCAAGGCGACCAGCAGGCGATGTACAGGCTATACAAAATGCACGTGCAGGCTATGTACAATACTTGCATTCGAATTGTAAGCAATCAGTTTGATGCTGAGGATATTATTCAAGAATCATTTTTAAGCGCTTTCAATAGCTTGAGTTCTTTCAAAGGAGAGGCTTCTTTCGGGGGTTGGTTAAAGCGGATAGTAATAAACAAATCGCTTAACGCTTTAAGAAAGAAAAAGGAGACATTTGCCGAGTTGGATAATGTGAACATTGCGGATGCCAATCACGATGAGGATTTTCCTGAGGTTACACCTGAAATTATTCATGAGGCCATAAAATCGCTCCCCGATAAGGCACGAGTTATCCTAAACCTTTACCTACTCGAAGGTTATATGCACCGGGAGATTGCTGAGATGCTTGATATTTCAGAATCGACGTCAAAATCGCAATACCAGCGAGCAAAAGGCTTGCTTCAGGAGAAGGTTAAAGCGGAGCTTAAACTTAAGCTGATAGAAGAGAATTGAAGTAATGTAAATTTTTGGTTATGAATTTGGAGTCATACATACGAAACAATCGTGCAAAGCTGGATGTCGATAAACCTGACGAGGAGTATCTGTGGACGGGCATATCGCAGGCTATGCAGGGTTCGCACAAACGAAAGCATATAGTCCTTTGGCGCTCAGTTGCTGCGGCATCTGTAATTCTTTTGGTTTCGTTGGCTGTTACCTTTTATTATAGTGATAGAAATAAGCAGCAGCTAATTTTTGTAAACATCGACCCTAAGCTTGCTAATCAGGAAGTGGAGTTCAAAAATCAAATAAATAATTACTCAAAGCTCATTCAACAAGCATCTTATAATAAAGAAGCGCTTGCAACAAGCAATAATGAGATTCAGTACCTCGATGATCTTATTACCCATTACTCCGAAGATTTAAAGGAGAAGGGCCCAAATCCAAAGCTGATTAGCTCTTTGATGGATTTATACCGAAAAAAAATAATGCTATTAGAACGTATGTTAAACGAAATTGAAAAAAATCAAGATTATGAAAAACGTCAAATCAATATTTAGAATATTTGCGATAATCGCACTACTAGCGTATGGTACCAAGCCACTTTTTGCAAGTAAGGATGAGGTAAAGGATCGTTTTGAGCAAACCTATAAGGTATCTGCTAATGATAAGCTTATCCTTAATATGTATGATTCCGATCTTCAGATAAATACATGGAAAAATAGTGAGATTAAGCTAACTGGTGAAATTCTTATATCTGGCGGAAGCAAGGAGGATGTTGATAAGATTCTAGCCGCTTTCAAAAACCCAAAGGTAGAGCAGGGTAGTGGTTCAATCGAAATAAGTACTGTTTTTGCTGAAGGAACAATGAAGATTTTTGGGTTTTATGAAAAAACTAAGTTGACAACTGGCGAATCTGTTTCAACCTCTTCATTTAAGGCCACATATTCAATTTGGGTACCCGAAAGCATTGCTTTAGAACTTAATAGCAAATACAATAATATCAAAGCTTCAAACTTGCTCGGAAGTATCGATTTTGATTTGTACAATGTTGATCTTACAATGGGCGACTTTGGCGATAAAAGCGTTTTCAACGCTAAGTATTCAACCGTAAATGCAGGGAAAGGTAAGGATGTAAAGTTTGACATCTACGACAGTAAGTTCACTTTCGATGAGCTTAACAAGGTGATTGTTACATCAAAGTACTCTAAGTTTAATAGCAAATCGATAAACCTACTTGTTCTCGATTCCTATAACGACACATATATTATAGATAACCTCAGAGGAATTGATATTGATGCAAAGTACACCACACTTAATGCCAAAGGCAATTCAAATCTAGGTAAGTTTAATCTTTACAATTGTAACGTTGAGGTTGAGAACTTTGCCAAAGTAGAGTACGACTCAAAGTATAGCGAGTTTACAGCCGCAAGTATCAGTAATTTCGAGATAAAGACTACCTATAACGATACCTACTCTGTTAGCGAAATTGCAAACCTTTCATGCGATGATTCGAAATATAACAAGTTTCGATTAGGAACGGTTAGTGGCTCAATAAACTTAGGCATTTGTTACGATTCAGAGGTTACTGTAAAGAAAATCACCCCAACATTCGTGAGTTTCAAAGGCGATTTTAAGTATGGTTCAGTTACCCTTAATGCCGATCCTACCCTAAATTATCGTTTACTATGCAATAGCACTTATGGGCACATCAACTATCCAAAGGATCGCTTTAAAAACCGTCCATTTGTTTACATTGAGAAGGATAGCAAAACCGAACTCGATTGCAGCACCAGCGCTGATGCTAAATGCGAGCTTAACTTTACCGCTTACGATCTTAACTTTACAATTCAATAAATTTCAAGTTTTATTCCTGCGAACGCAGGAATCTAGCAACAATGCCTTTTTATTGCTATTTTAAGCTAAATGCTGTTGTCATACTGACCGAAGTGAAGAATCTTATTATAAGATGTTTCACTTCGGTCAACCTTTCAAATCATTTTAAATAAGCAACATTGTATCTGGTCTTTAAAAAAGTAATCCTCAATACAGTACAATTATCCATTAAAATTCTAATTTTGCGATTCATTCAATCAATAATTCAAAAATGGAACGCGAACCGCTTAAAAACGAAGGTTTGGAAGAGAAATCAAAAAACTTTCTTGAGGAGATTATCGAAGAGGATCTTAAATCGGGCAAACACGCTGGTCGTGTACTCACACGTTTCCCCCCAGAGCCCAATGGTTACCTGCATATTGGACATGCCAAGTCGATATGCCTAAACTTCGGTCTTGCCCAGCGTTACGGCGGTAAAACAAACCTCAGGTTCGACGATACCAACCCTGTAAAGGAGGATGTTGAGTATGTTGATTCCATTAAGGAGGATGTTCGTTGGCTTGGATTCGATTGGGCTAACGAGTTCTACGCTTCCGATTATTTTGAGCAGCTATACCTATGGGCCGAAGTGCTTATTCAAAAAGGTTTAGCCTATGTCGATGATCAAACCCAAGAGGAGATTCGTTTAAACAGGGGTACCGTTAACCAAGCGGGAAAAGATAGCCCTTTCAGAAACCGTTCGGTTGAGGAGAACCTCGATCTATTCCGCAGAATGCGTGCTGGCGAGTTTAAGGATGGCGAAAAAGTTCTTCGAGCAAAGCTCGATATGGCGCACCCTAACATGCTTATGCGCGACCCAATTCTTTATCGTATTATCCACTCCGATCATCATCGCACTGGCGACAAATGGTGTATCTACCCAATGTACGACTATGCCCATGGGCAAAGCGATTCAATTGAGCAGATTACACACTCAATATGTACCCTTGAGTTCGATGTTCACCGTCCGCTTTATGACTGGTTTATTGAAAAACTCGAGATTTTTCCATCGCACCAATACGAGTTTGCCCGTTTAAACATGACCTACACCATGATGAGCAAACGTAAGCTATTACAGCTTGTTCAGGAGAAAGTGGTTATGGGCTGGGACGATCCTCGCATGCCTACCATCTGCGGATTACGCCGCAGGGGTTATACGCCAGAGTCGATTCGTGCTTTTGCCGAGAGGGTTGGTGTTGCTAAACGCGATAATGTTATTGATATCTCGCTGCTTGAGTTCGGTCTTCGCGAGGATTTGAATAAACGTGCCGAGCGCCGTATGGCAGTGCTTAATCCGCTTAAAGTGGTTATCACTAACTATCCCGAAGGACAAACCGAGGAGCTTGAAGCAGTTAATAACCCCGAGGATGAATCGGCAGGAAAACGCATGGTTCCATTCTCGCGCGAACTTTATATAGAGCAAGAAGACTTTATGGAGAACCCTCCTAAAAAGTTCTTCCGTTTGGCACCAGGGCAGGAGGTAAGATTACGCTACGCGTATTTCATCAAGTGCAACGAGGTTATTAAGGATGCCGCAGGCAATGTGGTTGAGCTACGTTGCACCTACGATCCTGCATCAAAAGGCGGTCAATCACCCGATGGGCGTAAGGTTCAAGGAACTATTCACTGGGTATCGGCACAACACGCAGTTAAAACCGAGATTAGGCTATTTGATAGATTATTCTCACGCGAAAATCCAGATGATGTACCCGAAGGACAGGATTGGAAATCGGGAATCAACCCTGAGTCGCTAAAGGTGATTTATGGCTATTTAGAGCCTGCTCTTGCTAGCGCTAAAGCGCTAGATAAGTTCCAGTTCGAGCGAATGGGTTACTTCAGCGTCGATTACGATTCAAAACCCGGAGCAATGGTGTTTAACCGTACGGTTACTCTTAAAGATACTTGGGCTAAAATATCAGCACAGTAATTGTTTGTTGTTAAAAAAGTAAAGTGATAAGTCGCTAGGCTGTAGTGCTCTAGCCACTTGTCACTTACCACTTGTCACTTTTTCTAACAAAACCCTTTGAAAAATTAAACAACTTCGTATATCTTTACAGTCATAGAACTGTCCTTTAGTGTAATTGGCAACACGTCTGACTCTGGCTCAGAAGACTCGAGGTTCGACCCCTTGAAGGACAACATAAATAAAACCCTCTTTAGGAATTGCTAGAGAGGGTTTTTTATTTCCAAGTCATTAAAAACTAAGTAAAATATAAAATAATATATTTAAAATAATAAAAATATATTGAATTACAATAAATATATATTATATTTGCGTATCATTTTATTTAACGATATGTCAAATTAAAAAAATAAACCATGAAAACTTTTGGAAAAAACTCTTTCACGTCATCTCTAAAATGGGTTATAGACATTACTTTAGGGTTAGAATTATTAACAATAATCGGGTTTATTGTATCAATTTTTGTTCAACCATCAAAAGATCCTTATTATGAAGAACTACTGAATATCCGATTATCACAAATACTCTTTTGGTCAATTGCATTTTTAGTTACAATCCAACTAAGAAAAATAATTAATAGTTTTAAAAATGAGATTCTTTTCGATTTTAGAATAGTAAAATGGTTGAAAAATATTTCGTACTTATTTTTATTATATTTTTTATCAAGTTGGATTTTTCATTCCATTATTCCGACAACTGGAACAAACAACTATAGATTATTAACTGTATTTGATGGAGTTGATTTTAAGATGCTTTTCATTTCAGCCTTTATCTATATAATTTCACAAGTATTTAAAAGGGGTTGTGAATTGCAGGAACAGTCTAACCTAACAATCTAAGAGTATGGCAATAATAATAAACCTTGACGTAATGCTTGCAAAAAGGAAGATGAGGCTTAATGAATTATGCGAAAAGGTTGACATCACAATGTCAAATCTATCAATATTAAAGCAGGGTAAAGCAAAAGCAATTAAGCTAACTACGCTCGATTCAATATGCAAAGCCTTAAACTGTCAACCAGGTGATATTCTTGAATTCAGGGATCTGACTAATCTAGATTCATAATAGAATTTTAAAGCAATTAAAAATCCCTCTTTAAATCAATTGATTAGAGAGGGATTGTTTTTTAAGGGGACACTACAGGGGACTGTTTGTCTTTTCAGATGTAGGAGTTAAGTTTAATTCTATATCAGCATGTTTATCAACCCATTCTTTAAGAGATTTCATCAATACCTGTATTTTTATTAAAAATTCTTCAAACGTTTGAGTTTCTTTTAAGAAATACATATTTTGATTTTTTTTCTCAAACTCAACTATTGCATGAATACTTAAGTCTATGTCTTTAGAGTCCAATACCATTGCCATATGAAAATCTAGGAACTTAAGTTTGTCTTTAATTGTTGGAGGTATCCATAAATTATTCAAAGCATCATTAACTCCAGTTGGAATCATAATATTTTCGCCATGTTTGAAAATTATTTTTTTAATTTTATCCTTTTCAAATACAGCATTAGCTTTAAATACATTAAGGTCACTTGTGAACCAAACAAAATATTTATATTTTCCACAATTAATTACTGCACATGTTTGCCTTAAGTCCTCAATTAATTTTATAACAGCATTTGTTTGCTTTTCAACACCTACTTTCCTCAAACCAAATTTATCAAATAATATTAAAGCAATTATTAGAGTTAAAATTGTTGAAATAGTTCTTACAATATCAGTTGTCAATTTTATAGACTCTGTCAAATTATTTGATAAACAGTACGAAAGCATATAAATTAATGCTATAATTATTGATATTCCAAGAATTAGGATTACTAACCTAAAACTTCTCAATTCTCTAGGTTTAAATTTTAGATAATTTCTCAAACTTGTTAACATAATTAAGATACATTTTAATTCTAAACACTTTATTTCTTCTTTTTTTCATAAACTTTTTTACCTGATTTGCTATAATGATATTTCCCTCCTCTTGGACCAGTGTAAATAGTTTGCTCTTTAGAATTTGTTTCAGTGGATGTTTGTGTAGTAGTCGACTTCTCTTTTTGCTGTGTTGTGGACGTTGTGTTAGTCGCCTGCTGACTTAATGGATTACATTTGCTACAAGGGGAGTAACTATCTTTTACTTCTGACAATTTTTTAGAGATGCCTCCTCCTTTCAAATAAGTGCAATTTTGAGAGTGGTATTTTTTACCAGACTTTGTAATAAAAACTGTAATATCCTCAGATTTTTCTTTTGCCGATTCTTGAGCAATAAGAGAAAGAGGAAATATTAATCCAACTATAAAAATACAACAAACTTTTTCATCTTTCAAGAGGTTAGGTTTTACTGATATTTCACTTAAATGGGTTCAATTTATCCTTGCTTTGTTCTTTTTCTCTAATCTGTTTAATTCTTTTTTCTAAATGCTTAATAATCCTATCCTTAAGTATTGGTAAGAATTTATCAATGTCATTATTGATTGAATTAATATTATTTTCAATTACATCAAGTCTTCTTAAGAACTCCTTTTTAAGCTCTTCAATCACTATTTCATTTCCATTTATTTTTCCAAATTTAGTAATAGTTATTTCTATTGAATTCCCAATTATTTTTACTACAAAATTATTATATGAAAAGTTTGATGGTATGCACCTTAACAATTCAATATCTCCAATGAATGGAATTTTGTATTTGACAACTTCTATTTCATATATTCTCCCCAATTGAATTGGTGTGCCCGCAGGTAATTGAGAGGCATCAACTTTTTGAGTTACTATATCTGTTGATATTTTCCCCTTATCTAATTTAAGCTTCTCAATCTTATTCCTTTTAATCAAATTGTTTGTAGTATCCTCTATATCCAGAAATAACGCCTTGCTTTCTTCAATATATCCTATTTCCTCATATATTTCTTTTTCAATTTGAGTGAAGTAATCTTCGATTCTTCTCTCATTAAATAGATTTGTCATGGTTTTGATTTTATTTCCGTTAAATTCAATGTTTTCACCAATTTATGAAAAATTGGATTATTAAACATCATTTTTACAGTTTTTTTAATCATAGAAACAAACAACCCGCATTTCTGCGGGTTGTTGTATTAGTGACAAGTGAAACTCATATTAATCATCATCAAAACTGCTAAAACTCTGAGATTGGATTGAGCATTCATTGCACTTTTTACAATAAAGGAATCTTGCACCATGAATTTACAACAATAAAGGCTTGTAACCCTCTTTAAATATCAATTAAAAGAGATGGTGTTATAAGTATGGAAAACCTATAATGGCAAAAAGGTTGTTTAAAAAGTAGACATAAATCTGATAGAACCGATTTAAAAAAATTCATTTTACTTGTAATTCCCTATTATTCTATAACTTATGTTT
>CAYMII010000050.1:0-19229 GCA_964390565.1 uncultured Rikenellaceae bacterium | reverse complement strand
AGTAAAAATTTCTTCATTGCTAATTATTGCATTTAGTTGGTTTATATGGTATATCGGCACCTACATAGTTTGCCCATTCGCTCTGGGTTAGTTCGCGAGTTAAGAATCCGCAGAAACCGTCAATTAAAGTAGTAACACTAGTTGGCAGCATTCGAATTCTACCCTCTTTATCACCGCTAATCAAGTATTTGTCATCTTTTGTAAACTTAACTGATGTAACCCAAGTGGTATTATCTTTAACATTTATGGGTAGCGTTTTTAAATCATCTACAGTCCAAATCCTGACTGAATTATCATAACTTGATGTAGCCATTAATGACCCTGTACTCGAAAAATCAATGCTTGTAATTCGCCCTGTATGACCCCTAAGCTGTTGTTTATCTCCAGTTGAAAGATTCCATAAGTAGATGGCACCACTCCTATTTCCTACAGCTACAATTCCTTTAGATGAATTATATTTTATTGCCGTCCATTCAACATTGGTAATATGATCAAGTTCTGTGTAAGGTTCTTGACCTGTTTGAATATTTTTCCAATAAATGATCTTACCATTGGCTAATGTAGCAAATAGAAAACCTGACTTTTCATCGTATCCAGCAGCATTAATTTTAATATCGCTTTTAAAAAACTCAATACCTGTAATTTTATAGTCATCAGTAAGAGATATGCTTTGATTACTGACAAGAATATATTTGTTTGAACTTGTAACAAATATGTTTTTTAAGGTACTGGTCAATTTAAAAACATCCATAACACCATTACCATCAATCTTGATTATATCCGTAGCTGTTAGGGCGATAAGGTTAGAACCACTAACAAGTAATTTGCTAACAATTTGAAGGTTAGATGCTAATACAGTAGGTGTCTTATCATTCAAGTTCAACTTAATTATATTCCCATCACTACTTCCTGAAATTAATAAATCACCCTGCTGAACAAAAGTATTAACTGTTTCAGTGTGCCCTTTAAATGCATTAAAATCAGATCCCTTAAAGAATTTTAAACTCGAATAAATTGATTTGTAAATATCAGGATCGTATGAAAGACCTTCTTGCTCTTTGTTAATTGCAAATGCTTGAAATGCTAACAACCCTTTGAGCAATGTATCAGTAAGCATTTGGTCACTTTTAACAGCCATTGATTGGGCTATTGTTATCATTTTACGCTTATCTGCTTCTTTTTTTGCTTCCTCAGCAAGTTTTTGTTGCTGTTTTGCTCGCTCCTCATTCTCATTAGCTTTCTTTTGGTTTTCACGAGCAATATCAGTCTGCTTAAGCGCTTCTGTTCTTTGTATTTTTGCTTCGGTTTCGTTTTGTACTGCCAATTGCCTTTGAATTTCTGCTCTTTGTCTTTCCTGATCGGCAAGATTTTTTTGTTTAATCGCATCTGCTGCGCTTGAATCGGCTAATGCTTTTTGTTCTTTCGCTTTCAACTCATTCTCTTTAGCAATCTTACTCTGCTCAACAGCTTTTGACTCAGATTTTAAAGCATCCTGTCTTTGTATTAATGCAAGTATACCAAGTCCAATTGATATCATTGCTGCAGTACCAATAATAACCATTACAATACGGGCACGTCTTAAGGCACGTTTCTGTAATCGAATTTTGTTTTCTTCCTCAGCAATATACTCCTCTTCACTAGTCTTGAGGTACACCATGGTACGCTCAAACGCAGGATTATATCGTACAGCCCAATTCAAATTTGGATTTTGTTTCTCGCGCCAATTAATTGCTAGCTGCAAATCTGGTGGTCCCCAAAGCCCTGTTTTACCTTGATGAAATTGCTCTGCCGATTCGGCTAATCTAAGATACATCTTTACTGCAGCCGATTCGTCCTCAACCCAAGCCTTAAGCTTATCCCAAACTCGCATCAAGCTCTCGTGCGAGATATCAATCATCGATTCTGAATTCAATGATATGCTTGGTGGAGGGGTTAAGAATGTTCTTCCCTTTTGACGAAATATTTCAACAATCTTTTTTACTTCACTTTCGTTTGTCTCTGCTATTCTAGCTAATTCAGCAACGCTAGTTGGTCTTCGCACGCCACGGTTATCAGCACCTTTCTCGGTCAGAGATTTAAAGATAATCTCGCAAATATGTTTCTGCTCAAAGTTTAACTCGTCATAAGCTTCATTGGCGTGATTTGATAATGCACGTTCAAGCCTACCAATTGCTTCGTACTCAACTAAACTTAAAGGAGTTGTGCCATCCGTATTGTGCATCCAATAATCCCATGTACGCATTAAAGAGTGCTGCAATATTGGAAGTTCGTCGGGGTTGTTCCCCATCTCATTAAGTAGAAGTTGAACAAGTTGATCTGTTATTTTACCTCCTCCAACTGCAATAGGACCAGTAATGGCTTTCTGAAAGTCATCACGAGTCATACGTGGAATTAGGTAGTGGCTATCATTTATAAGGCGAGTAAGATCTTGATATGGAGAACATTCCCCAATAAAATCTGATCGCATGGTTACCACTATATATATAGGTAACTCTGACTGTCTTACTGTATTTACCAATAAATTGATAAAATGGTCAACTTGGTTTGAAGCATCGGCATCCTTGCTTGAGAATTGATACCTGAAAAGTTCTTCAAACTGGTCGACAAGAATAAGCACATTCTCCTTTGAACTAACACCATACTGATTAATAACGTTGGTTATCCCCGATGATGAGCGCTTAATTAATGCTCGATTGATTAATGAATCCGTTTCAATCTTAGCTTCATCAGCTGAATCGCTAAAAGTTTGAGCAATTGCATGAGCAAGGTTATTAATGGGACTTGAGCCCGGATGGGTAATCACTACCTTCCACTTAGAACGTCCGTTGTGCAAAAAGCCACCATATAAAATAGGTAGTAGACCGCAATATATAAGCGATGATTTACCAGTGCCTGATGCACCGAGAATTGCAGCAAATTTATTGCGTGAAAGGTTCGATAAAACTTCCTCACTTTGTCCTTCCCTACCAAAGAAAAGATGTGCTTCACTAGTATGGAAGGGCCTTAACCCAGGGAATGGATTTATCAACTTAGTTGAAACGGATCCCTGTTCGGTTAATGTAACCATAAACGTATGATATTAGTTGTTACTAATTGTCAAATTCAATTTCAAATCATCAATCGAACACACATGTACTTCCGAGAAACGCTCCTCGAATGCTTTTGTATTCAAATCTTTATTTTCCTTAACAAGAATAATTTTCTTGAAAGGCTTTGAATCGCCTAACCCTTTTGATTTGTATATATCGTTCACCTTCATGGTAAGCCAAGGCTCATTTTCCGATGTATAATTAATTACTACAACCTGTGAGTTTGCTAAATAGTTAAGGTGCTGATTGTAGGTGATGCCCTTGAAATTTGTTTTAATAGCCATATTTGGGCTATTTGTCGATTTAATGAGTTTCTCGCTACGCTTTTCATCATCATCATCGGCAACAACATAAACATCGGGAAGGTTTTTATCTACTTTATACTGATACTCCCCTGAAAGGAGTTTACGGTAAATCTTCTTAAGTTCCTCAAGCGTTACCTTTAATACCAAGGTATTATTGGCTTGATCAACATCGCGCTGAATTTTCTCAACAAATATTTGATTCTCCTCATCGGTTATATCAAAATCCGAAGGGATCCAAATAATTCGGTTTACTTCATTCTTTCTTTCAGCTGCTATTTTCGATGATAAATTGCACTGATGCTCAACTATCGAAATTTGTTTATCGGTAAAATACTTTGTGTAAACGAGAGGGATTGAATGTATTATAAGATTTGAATCCTTAAGCTGCTTTTCAATCTCATTGGTACAGTCAGTATAATCGAGGCTAAAAAGATTGTTTGGAACTACTTCATAACCAAGTTCGATAAGATCTCTTCTTAAGTTATCTCTATCGGCTGATTGAGCATTATCAGTTTGAGCAAGAAAGATTTTACCTCGCTTTTTATCGTTTATTTTGCTTACTTTCTCGACTATCTCAAGTGTAATATCAGTAATCTTTTCCCAGTAAAGCGCATTGTTTTCATTAGTTCCTCTTCGGAAAAGACGAAGTTCGGCTGTTTCTTTTATTTCATCCCAGAATCTAAAAATTCTAAACCTATGAATTGGGAATCCCTTATCAGCAACCTTAATGTCGTCAATACTAATTAATAATACTTTGGAATTATCGGCATATGGTAGAATACTATTAATAAACTGCGAGTCATCCAAATCTCGTTTAGATAAGAAGATAAATATGTAATCATCTGCGTTTGGTTCCTTATCCGAGAGATTAACAGAGATCTTAAACCTTGAAAAACACTTACTAATATCAGAAAAGAAGTTGTCAGTAAACGATGCAACTGATTTATTCTCCTTTTTAAAACGAAAACTTAGGCTAATCGATTTATCCATAATATTATATTCTAACCCCGACAACTAATATATCGTCGAGCTGATTTTCGTACTTCATCCATTCAAAGAATGTTTGCTCAAGAACATCTTTCTGCTTCTCAACAGGAAGTGTATGAACATCAACAAGTAGCTTTTTGAAATTTGCAATCAAGAATTTTCTGCCATCGTCACCTCCAAACTGATCAGCATATCCATCAGAAAATACATAAACCATATCACCTTTCTCGATATCAATTTCCTGATGAGTAAATCCAGCAACCGCTCTTCTTGAGAATGCACCAATGGGGCATTTATCGCCTTTAAGTTGAATTAGCTCACCGTTACGAACAATAATTGCGGGATTATAGGCTCCTGCAAATTGAAGTTTCATTGCCTTATAGTCAACACAGCAAAGAGCCAAATCCATACCATCCTTAACGGCACCGTCCTCGTCCTTTTCCTTGAATGTTGATGTAACCCCTTCGTTCAATGCGCCAAGAATATCAACAGGACGTTCTAGTTTAAGATCCTTAACGGCATACTCCAACCAGTTATGACCTACCATCGATACCATTGCGCCAGGAACTCCATGTCCTGTACAGTCGATTGCTGAAAAATAGCGTTTCCCGTTAAGCTGATTAAACCAGTATATATCGCCACTTACAACATCCTTTGGATGGAAAACAATAAAGTGCTCAGGGAATAAATCGTTGATATATTCATGAGTTGGAAGAATAGCCGTTTGCAAACGCTTTGCATAGGTTATACTATCCATAATGTGCTTTTGCTGTTCGGCTAGCTGATCACGATGTTTCTCAAGTTCATCGCGTTGCGTTTCAATCTCCTCTTTCTGAGCAACTACCTGCGCTGTACGCTCCTTTACCTTTTTATCCAAATCGGTATATAGCTCTTCGAGCTGCTCAATCATTACGTTAAACTTCTGCGAAAGGGTTGTAATTTCGTTGTTCCCTGCAACCTCGGCTCGTTCACTTAGATTTCCATCGGCTATTCGATTAACATTAGTAACCAACTTTCGAATTGGATTGGTAATATTCCTTGTTTTACGATAGATAAGCGTTATAATTGTAATCAGTACTAGAATAAAGATTAAAACATAGCTGAATAACCTAAAATATTCATCTCTAATTTCGCTAGTTCTATCCGAAACAATTTTAATTACTGAGCCTTTATAAAGTTCTGAATTACGCGAATCCATGAAAAAGTATTGGTACGAAAGATGGCGCCTATCTACCTTTTTCTCAATAAGTGCGCTATCCCTTTTTTCGAAACGCTGCTTTATAAATTCCTTTTCCTCAGAAGCAATTTCCTCCGTTCTAGTTAGAGAAAATGGGTTGTCGGCATTCATAAATAGTTCCGCCGAAACGATTGATTTTTCTTTTTTATTCAGTTCATCAAGCGTACCCTTAATTATATTGACAATTTCATCGGCAGTTGATGAGTAAACGCCAAGTTCGATAATATAATTGCCATCAATTGTAGGTTCATATGTATACTTTTTCAACCTACGAGTTGAACCTTCAATGGTAAATTTCTCGCTTTTAAACTCCCCTTCTTTAAATATTTTCTTAATCAGTGCTTTATGCTCTTCGCCGAAATTGAAAAAATTTATTCCAAGATCTTTTGTAAATGTTGTATTAACAACTACACCATTGGTATCAATTATATAGATGTCGTAAAGATCTGGATCGAGTTTTAGCTCTTCGCGAATTTGATTCAGATTTGCTTTATCGATGTTTTTTGTTGATGCAAAATAGTTAACAATCAACTTATTGCTTACCTGTCCAAGCATAGGATTAAGATTATCCTCAAGAACAAGCAGCGTAACATCTTGAAATTTCAACACCTGTGTGATTTCGTCGGAAATAAGAAAGTTTCTTATCTGACTACCCTCGCGAAGAATAATGCGTGTATTACGAAAATTCCACACACCCAACGCAATTAAAGCAATAACTACAGGGAAAACAATATTGTAAATTAACTGACGAAATACTGTTGTTTGTTTCATAATTAAAATACTTTATCTCTATTCTTTATGAGTTAATCGGTTGTTTTTCAATATATTTAATCAAAAAATCGTTATCGTAAATACTGTTTGCAATCCTATCGTAGTCGATATAATGAATAACGGTTCCCTGCTCAGGGATCAACTTCCAGTTCTTACCGATAAAGCCTCTGGTATTCATTGATTTTCCAATACCAAAAATATTTTCGTACTTATCACCTTTATAAAGTTTAATAGCTCCCGTTTCGATAAACAACACATATGGCTTATCCTTAAATAGTTCTAATTCAAGAATATTTTGGTTAGAAAGCCGTATTACATTTGATTGGTAAAGCAAAAACAAAATATCCTCGGCCTCAGCAGTGCCATTAAAACATGTTTTGTAAAAATTGATTTTATCGTTTGCTGTTAATCCCGTTGTATTCAAATTGCTTAGCTGCCTATCGAGCTCAACCCTAAGCTTGTCGCCCAATCGCTTTTTAGCTTTTAAATACTGAGAGTTATCGATTTGCTCAACCAATTGAGCTGAAATTTGGCGTAAAATCTTGTCGGTATTAAACATTTGAGCCACAAGATCGGCGCTGATGCTAAAGTCTCCAAGATATTGAAATGCGTTGAGCGCATATATCTTTGCTTGTTTGCCGAGGAGGTTATTATCGCGATTGATAACCGCCTTAAGCAAACCTTCGCTGTCGAGCTCTCGAAGTGGAAAATAGTTTTGAAGAGCCCAAATCTTATTCGAAATACTATTATCTTCCAAAAGCGGAACGATATAAGGCTTTATATCCTCTTCAACAAAAGTATCAATTAGTTCAACAGCAAAAGCAATACTCTCACCTGTGCCAGCTTCAAGATTTTCAAGAACAGCCTCAATTGAGTTCTTGTCGTATGCCAACTTAAGTAAATCGAATAGATGATGAATGCTCTTATGGAACTCGTTATCTAACTCGTCTTTTAGCTGTTGAAACTTATCGTCTGAAGGACAATAGTAGAAAGCATTCAGATTCCATGCGCAAATTCCGGCCTGCTCAATTAGCTTATGGTTTAGGTTTAGCTTATCCTTATCATCAGCCACAAAATTAATCCTCAATAGCCCATCGATAATCAAGGGGCGATAACTTGATTTAATGGATAACTTACTAAAAAGCACCGAAGGTGCAATTACACTGCCAGTATCGGGGATAACTCGGATAATCCTTTCTTTGAATATATCCGAAACGTTGGTTCTTTGGAATGCTAGTTCAAGCATTTCGAGCCCAGTCTCTCCAGAACCCATTAAAGCATAGTGAGCAAGAGGGGCATACTGATCCTTGTCAAGAAAATCGATTAAAAAGATGATTATCTCTTTTGATTTTGTACCCTTGGCTGCCCATATGGCTTGCTTTTTTACAACAGGAACTAAATCGCGCATCAAAAATGTTAGGTTATTCTTTACCTCTAAACTGGTTGATGCGCCAATCAGCATAGCACCGTACTTACGATCTTCAAAATTTTTAGAGCTAATAAAGCCTTTAATCTTATTTAAATCTTCACAATCTTTATTTATTTGGGCTAAATAATCGATAGTAGAATCAATTATTTTAAGCGCCTCTTTATCATCAACCCGTGCCTTCAATTTATTAAGGTGATTGATGAAACTTGTATTGCCAAGATCCTTAATTTTGTCAAGGAGAACAGAGTATTTTGAACTATCCAATTCAAATAGTTTATCTTTAATGTAGGCCACGAGGTTCCATGGCTTACTCCTTTCGATAATCGACATTTGTTCTGATAAAATGTCAAGGCTTAAACCTGATGATATCTCAACCGTTTTCTTCGTTTTGCTATCGCGACGTACAGTTCGTAACAGAGTTAGCTGTAATGTTTTTCGATAGCCTTTATAAAGATATATTGTTATTAGCGCCCAAAAACCTATTATGATTAAAAGTACATAGGTGTAATGTATTAGCGTAAAGAATGATAGTAAGCTAAACAGGGTTAGTAGAATCCCTGAGAAGAGGGCTGCCATCTCATTAACAGTTCCATCAACACGTGCTTGTACCTCGTAACGAATTGAAGGATCCAACGATTGGTAAATCATTTTTAATGATGGCCCTTCCACCGAGCCTTTAAGCGCCGTTTGGAACAGTTTACTTAATGAAATAAGCAAGAAAAGGAATGTGAAGGAAGCCGACTCAAGAGTATACCCAAAAAATGAACCAACAAAGGCGGCACCTACTGTTAATAATGCCATAATTACAGGCGAAACCAGCAGCGTTACCTTTAACCCGTAGTTCTTCATCAATGTTCCGTAAACAAAACTTTTTATAAGAATACTTACAAATGTGAGCGTACCCATTAAACCACCAAGGAATTTTGCGAGCTCGTCGGGGTTCTCAAAACGAGTTTTGGCTACTGACAAGAAAAGGTAATGTACAAAAAACGCTACAAGCATTGAAAGAACTACGAAAATTGCCATAGTTCTAACATATGGGATTTTAACGGTATCAATAAAACGGCTTGCCTTTTGCTCTGTAGTAACTTTTGCTTTTAGCTGCGTTGGAAATAATCGGCTAATAAATAGCTGTATAAAAAAGGCTGAAAAAATACTAAATGCACTGATATATAACAGGTTATGAGTATTGAAGCCATTAGCAACGAGAAAAGGAACGGCCCAACTACTGAGAATAACCCCAATAACCTGTCCTCCATCAATTATACCAAATACTCGTTTCCCTTGTCGAAGATCGAAAATACGGCTTACTGTGCCCCAAAACCCTACTAGTGCAACGATATTAAGTGGGCCCATCATTACAAATAGTCCAAAAGCGAGCCACTTTGAGTCAGTAAAAAGATAACCAAATCCAAGAAAAAATGTAATTAAAAAAACTACAAATAGGTTTATTTCTGATAAACGTGAAAAAATGATTCGTCCTTGAAAGTAAGAGTAGAGTGAAGTCAAAATAATACCAGCAAGGCCCGAAATAGCAAAAGCCTTCGAAATCATCGAAGAATCGAAGGCTTGAAGAAATAGCGTATTTGCGCCAACATCAAAAGCGCCTAAGAAAATGCCCAAAAAGACAGATTGAAAAATAAATAAAGAGACAGGTAAAACCTCGTCACGTCTTACGTTGAGCGCTTCATAAATCCTCATAAGCTATTAATTATAACACTATATGTCTTAATCTATAAAGATAGAACTAATTTTTTAAGCCACCAATGGCGGAGGGTATAAAATATTAAACAGCGTCATCCAATTTGACAAACAACTAAATTGTTTTGACTAAAAAGTCATTTGAAAAAAAACCTTGAAGCCTCCCTTACGTTTAAACCCCTTTTTTTGCAACATTTAAAAAAAGTTGATTGTTAATTATTTTTTAATAACTTTGGTTATTACTTGACTTAAAGAATAATTAATGGATAGCTCCCAAATTAATACGAATAAAAAGCAAAACCTTTTTATTATACTTTCCACGCTTTTCCTTACAAACGCTTTAATCGCCGAGGTAATTGGTGCAAAGATTTTATCGTTCGAAAAGGTATTTGGGCTAGCCCCCATGGCACTTGACTTTATTGGCGATACCAGCCTCAGCCTAAACATGAGCGTAGGTGTAATTATTTGGCCAATCGTTTTTATTCTATCGGATATCATTAACGAATATTTTGGTACTAGCGGGGTAAAACGTATCAGCTTTATTGGTGCTGGAATGATTGCATACGCATTTGTTATTATGTATTTTGCCACTCAATCGCCACCTGCCGATTTTTGGTTAAAGAATAATTCTGTTGACCCAAATGGAAATTCATTTGATATTAACTATGCCTATAGCTTAATATTTAGTCAGGGAATGGGTATTATAATTGGTTCAATTACCGCATTTCTTGTAGGACAGATCGTTGATGCCTACGTTTTTAAGTATATTAGAAAATTAACACAGCACAAACATTTGTGGCTAAGAGCCACTGGATCAACAGTAGTCTCTCAATTAATTGATAGCTTTTTGATTTTGCTAATCGCTTTCTATTTCTTAGGGAATTGGTCACTAGAGCAAGTACTTGCCGTTGGGCTTATACAGTATATCTACAAAATAGCCCTTGCAATCCTCTTTACGCCGTTTATTTACCTGATGCATAAAATTATTGATACTTACCTCGGTAAGGCTAAATCAAATGAGATGCAGGATGTTGCTCAAACCCTATAACCAAAATTAATAAAACAAACAAAGGCTGCCTCTATTGAAGCAGCCTTTGTTTGTTTTATTAGTATATGATTATTTCTTCTCTTTCTTTCTGTTTTTAGGAAGCAATTTGGTTAAATCGTACTTGTAGGTAAGAGCAACTCCAAACGATCGACTTTTGGTTTTTGTGTTATCACCAACATCATCGTGTAAATCAGTCATACCTAAATTATAACGAAGATCTAAACCCCAAATACCTTTTTCTGTTGGATACTCGGCACCACAACCAAAACTAAAACCCCAATCATATTTTCTAAAACCATCCCCTAACTCAAAGGAATCGCCATTATCATAGTAAAACTCTCCTTTTGTTCTAATGTCGGTATAAGTACCTCCCATTGCATAAATTTTAGTTAACCCAAAAGCTTTAAACGCATATTTGGCAAGCAAGGGCAATCCTATATAGTTCATTTTAATTCCACCATCAACATCATCATATTTAGCCCCTTTTGAATAGAATAACAATTCCGTCTGAAATGAAATATTATCTGTAATTCCAAATTCACCTACAGCACCAAATTGATAGCCAAGTCTACTTTTAGTCGCACCAAATTGATCGTCTGTATTAGAAATATTGGAAAATGATGCCCCAACTTTTGGCCCTACATAAACATATCCAATATCTTGTCCAAAAATCTTAAACACCTGAGCATTAGCAGAAATTGCAAAAATCAGCAGTAATGGAATTAGAATAATCTTTTTCATATTTGTTGAATTTATAAATTGATTGTTTGAGTTTTTACAGAACTTATGATACAAAATTATGCTAAACAGCCAAAATCACAAAAACAACACACATTCATTCATAGCTAGTTTTTGCTGATTGGTCAAAATCAAATTGATTTTAAAGTTATCCACAAACACCCGAAAGTAATTAACAAGTATTGATTGCTAAGAACTTAATAATTTAAATTGCTTTCTTTTAAAGTTGGTGGTCAATGGGTGGATTCGAAAAACTTCTTATTTTTTTAAAAACTGTTATAATCAGCACATTTAGCCAGCTTTTCTGGCTATTTGGACTCCTTTTCATTTTCGGACTTATTCTTTACCTCCTTGCCCGATTTACAAGAACAACCTATGTAAAAACGACAGGATCTACATTTGATGTTTTCGTTACGGGTTGGATTGGAACGCCAATCCATGAGTTGGGCCATGCTATGCTTTGCCTAGTTTTTAGACACCAAATAACGGAGATTAAACTATACTCGCCTAATACCGCCGATGGTACTCTGGGTTACGTTAATCACACTTACGATTCGAAGAGTTTGTATCAAAAAGTTGGAAACTTTTTCATTGGGATAGGACCAATTCTTTTTGGATCATTTGTAATCTATTGGCTTTTCTACTTTTTAGTGCCAAACTCCAACGATGTATTTGCATCTCTTGATACTCAAAGCAAGGTTCTAGTTAAGGGTATCCATGGAAAATTCAATGGTATATGGGAATCTTTATATTACTCAAGTTTTAACACATTTGATATACTGCTCAGCAAACAGAATTTTTCGAATTATAAATTTTGGATATTTCTCTACATTGCTTTCTGCATCTCATCGCACATGGAACTTAGCCCTGCCGATATAAAAGGGGCTTGGCGAGGGTTACTAACAATAATTATCCTTTTCCTTGCTATTAACTTTATTGTTATTGGAATTGAAACGCTAGGTTTTAGCAATCACCTAGGTAGTTGGTGGCAATACGTTAAAATGGAGAGCTATTCATTATCGATAAATAAATGGATTGGGATGTTTGGTGCAATTTTTCTTTTCTCAGCAATTCTCTCGGCACTAAATTTCATATTAACCTATATTGGTTTAAACATTTTCAGTTTATTTAAGGGAAAAGGAATTGTAAACCCTTTCTGGTAATAGTTTTAATTAACGAGATAAAACTTTATTGTATGATGTGGTCGCTAAAAGGAAAAGAGGTTAATCCGATGCTAAAAAGATTAGCAGGATTTATTAATAAGTACAACAATAGTAACCTTGTATCGATATCTGATTCAACATTCTACATAAAGCCTCTTCCGTTTTATACTGATTTCAAACTTATCACATTCATTGATTTGAGTTTTAGCCCTTACCTTGAAATACGACTTCTTGATAATGGTGCGAAATCATTTGTTCTAGATGGAACGCAACAACCATTTTATGAGGTTAATGCCATGTCTCCATTGTCACTTACAGAGGATAATGTTTTCCAATATGCTATGCTTGTTCTAGGCAACACCCAAAAGAACGATAACTCGTTTAGATTAGTAACCTCAATTGATGATATTTATTTTAGCCAAGAACCCACCAAAGAGCAATATGAACTTATTGAATCATCAATAAGAACAACAAAAATCAAACATGAAGATGGTTCATATAAAATAAAAACCACGCTTCTTTTTGACGATACGGTTGCAAAAGTTGTAATCAAAGTTTCTGACGACGGAAAGGTTGAAATTGCAAAAGAAAAGGTTCTTTTGAACAATATGCCTATTCGCGAGCTGGTTTTGGAATAGTATAGATTAAATCCTACAAATCAATACATTAAGCTTCTTTTTTAGTCAAATGAGTATAGGCTGGAATGTTTTTTTTATTTTTGCCAAGTTTAATCAAAATGATAATTTATGAAAGCATTCGTATTCCCCGGTCAGGGTGCACAATTTGTAGGCATGGGTAAAGACCTCTACGATAACTCACCCTTGGCAAAGGAGATGTTTGAAAAAGCTAATGAAATTTTAGGCTTCAGAATAACCGACTTAATGTTTGCAGGAACCGATGAGGATCTAAAGCAAACAAAAGTTACACAACCAGCTATTTTCCTTCACTCAGTTATTCTTGCAAAAGTTTTAGGAAACGATTTCAAACCCGAAATGGTTGCTGGTCACTCATTAGGTGAATTCTCAGCATTAGTTGCATCGGGTGCGCTTAGCTTCGAGGATGGACTAAGGCTAGTTTCGGCTCGTGCACAAGCAATGCAAAAAGCATGTGAGAAAGAACCATCTACAATGGCCGCAATTCTAGGCTTAGAAGATGAAAAAGTTGAGGAAATCTGCAAATCAATCGATGAGGTTGTTGTTTGCGCTAACTATAACTGCCCAAGTCAACTTGTTATTTCAGGTTCGATTAAGGGTATCGAGATTGCTTGCGAAAAGCTATCTGCAGCAGGTGCAAAACGCGCATTAAAACTGATGGTTGGTGGTGCTTTCCACTCACCACTTATGGAGCCTGCAAGGGTTGAACTTGAAGCAGCTATTAACAAAACAACCATCCAGAAACCAATCTGCCCAATCTATCAGAATGTTAATGCAAGCAAGGTTACCGATCCCGAAGAGATTAAAAGAAACCTTGTAGCCCAACTAACTGCTCCAGTTAGTTGGACTCAAACCGTTAAAAACATGCTTGCTGATGGCGCTACAAGTTTCGTTGAACTTGGTCCAGGCAATGTCCTTCAAGGTTTAATTAAGAAAGTAGATAGAAATGCTGTTGCAGAAAGCAAACAGTCAATCTAATAGAATCTGAATAGAATATTCAAAGAGAGCCAGAAATACTTCTGGCTCTCTTTTTTTCATAGATTAGGGTTAATCACCTTCCCAATAAAGAGAATTGTATTGGTGGTTCTTTCTCGAATAACAAAAACAAAAGGCTTATTCACTGCAAACACTTTATCATCCCCTATGCTCGTTTCGCCTACCCCTACGGTTGTAACAGCTGCAGCCTCAGTACCAGACTCATTAACCTCAACGAAGGTGTTCTGCTTAACAAAATCGACATAAAGGTCATTATCGGAAATACTAGATAAATTAGCCAATGAGGCATCGAATGCATCTTGCATGCCCAAGGCTATCAACTCATCGTTTAGTTTCTTCTCGTAAGAAAACTTAAACTTTGGTAGAGAAATTTGCAATTCTCTTATGGGAGTTGAAGTGGTAAAATAGTTTGACAAATCATTCCATGATTCCAAAGTAAAATTATCGTAGAAATCGCCAATACTGCCATTTGGAAGGATTAATATCATTGAAAAATTCTTGCGCCCATAATAAAGTTCTAATGCTTTAAAGTTAACACAATCATAAACACTTGCATCAGATGTAATTTGCATCATTGGTACATTGATCTGGTTGGCATCGTTCAAATGGAAAACATCACTTTGCGTTTTAGATTCATCGAACTGATACGACCAATTTCCTTTAAAATATAGGGCATTCATTAAAAACATAACCATCTCAGGGGAGATTTCATCCAACACTTTTGGAATCTTTCCAAAAGTATTATCGCTTGCCCATTTATTTATGGTCGCTAACGATGATGGCAAGCTAAAATCCAAACTTTGAATACGCGCATCAAAAGTATTAGTCATGCTTTCCTTAAAAGGAACTTTTATTTCGAAATCCTTCTTAACCCAAACTGCATTTGCAATTGCCAACTTAACCGATGGATCAACGCTTAACAGCTGTGATACTAAACTTTTGTAAACATCATTTATTTGCTCAACTGTTAAGTCGTTATAACCAAGCATATCCCTTATCTGTAGATAAGTATTGCTATTGGAACCATTAAGTAACATGGTTAAAGCGATTTTTGCACTAAGAGGCGAAAGCATTAGGTTTATATCATCAACCTTAGCAACTTTTGTAAATAGGTCTAAACCAAACTTATTACCATAAGAAATAATTTGTACTGATTGGGCTGGAAGTTTAATCTCCTTTGGAGTTGTTGGTAGCTTGGTTTCATCTTTCTTACATCCAATGAACGAAGTAGAAATCAGAAGTGATAACGCAACTGTTAATAGTGTTTTCATATTAAACCTTTTTGTACTAGATGTATTTAATAATAAAAAGGTTGCGAAAATGCTTTGTTAAATTACGCAACCTTTTAGTACCAACTTGCATCTTTTTCTTAGTTGGTACTATATTTGTGAAAATTAAGTACTCAACTATTTTCAAGTGGATTTTTCGAGGGAGTTTATTGAAAGGCTAAAAAAAGAGGATCGAAATTCACAGCGTACCCTTTACGAGCATTGTTCGGCAAAGATGTATGGTGTTTGTTTACGCTATGTAAACAACCACGAAATTGCCAAGGATATATTACATGATGGCTTTGTAAAGGTTTTTACATCAATAAAGTCGTATCGAAACGAAGGTTCTTTTGAAGGATGGATTAGAAAAATAATTGTTAACACGGCGCTTGAATTTATTAGGCAACGTAAAGATTACCTTGAAGTTGATATTGAATTTGCCAAAAGCAGTGTTGCAAAGGTTGTTAATAATGAGCACGATTTGAATTTTTTCTTAGGGATAGTTGCAGAGCTACCCCCTCAATATAGAACGGTTTTTAACCTATATGCTATTGATGAATATTCTCATAGTGAAATAGCGGCTATGCTTGATATAACGGAATCAACTAGCAAATCGAACTATTCGAGGGCAAAAGCAATTATTCGAGAAAAATTGGAAAAAGTGACTGAGTTTAAATATGAAGAGTTTTTACATGAGTAAGAAAGAGGATGAAATGATTCGCGAACTTAAATCGTTTGAGGTAAATCCTCCAAGCGGTTTATGGAACGAAATTGACTCTACCCTTAAAGCACGTAGCCGCAAACGAATTTTGGTAATGACTTCGTGGGCTTCTGCAGCTACTATTGCTTTACTCGTCTCAGTTGGTGGTTACCTTACTCTTCAGAAAGATGCCAATGTATTAACCCAAACCAAACCCACTACTTTACCTTCAAAAAATCAAACGAGCATTACTACAATTAAAAAGGAACTAGCTATAAATAAACCTGCCTCTAATACCCAAAATAAGGTTAAGAAATCAAGAGCCATATTAACACCAAATTCTATTCCTTCGGCCAATTCATCAGCTGATTCAATTCAAAAGATTTCCCATGCTGAACAAGAAAAATCCGAAATTCTACAAAAAATTGTTTTAACAGAAAAAACTACGCTTAAGGAACAAGGAGTTGTTCAAGAAAGATTATATCTAAACACAAGTATTGAGGATAAAAAATCAGCATATCTAGCGGTATCAGAAATTAAGGAAAGTAAACCTAAAGGTAATTGGTATCTCTCTGCATCGGGATTTCCTGTTTACTCTTATCATTCGGCAGGAGCAACTAATAAATCAGGAACTGAGCAACAAGCAGGTATTGTATCGATGGGTGGTTCAATTTCTTTTCGATATGAGTTTGCTAATAGAATATCGATTGAGTCAGGCTTATCGCTAGGTTTTATGGGTCAAAAAGAAAAGAATCTTTTCCTGCTCAACTCAAAGAGTCATAGTTTTGCTGTGTTAAGTAGTAATGAGTATACCAATAACTATGGGACATTGACCACAACCAGCTCAAACTATACAATTATTGAAGCACCAGTTGAAAATAGGCTCTCATATGATGTTGCAAGCAATTTAGACAAAATAGATGTTTACCAAAAATTCAGATACCTTGAAATACCAATAATCATCGCTAAAAGATTTAATTTCAAGAAATTAAATTTATTCGTTAAAGGAGGTTTATCAGCAGGTTTCCTTGTTCAAAACCTTCTCGATGTAAAGGGTTCAAATATCAGCATAAATGGTAAAACCAGAGGCGTTGATAAATATATAACAACCGCTTTAACATCATTTGGCGTTTCAGTACCTCTTTTGCGAAAATTCAATTTTATAATTGAGCCATCATTCAAACTAGGGCTTAAACCCCTTGAAAATTCAAAGACTAAGAGTTACCCCTTCTCATCATATATCAAATTTGGGGTTGAGGTACCAATTTGATTTGCACAAAACTTCATCAGTTAAAGCCTAAAAAATTACTACCTTTGCGCGATTTTCAGAAACAAAAGGGTTGAAAGTATTGTTGCTTAAAAAAAATCGTTTTATGAAATTGGATTGCACAAAGTGGAAGAGGTTTTCAGTTATTGGAGCTATTTCATCATTTTCTCTTTTAATTATAATTTACATAACGCTAACGGCTGATGTTGCAGGTTGCAGCGAGCTTCCAAATATGAGTATCGATAAACACGATAGTCTACCATCAAGAAACTTAGCTTACCAAATATCATTACCCGATACGCTTAAGTTTGCTAACGAAGAGGTTCCGCTTAAATACTTTGATGTACGTGAAAGTTTAGATCGCGAGCTTCAGCTTAACACCTACTGGCATTCACAAACTCTTTTACTTTTAAAGAGAGCAAATCGTTTTTTTCCTATAATTGAAACCATTCTTAAAGAAAAAGGTGTTCCCGACGATTTTAAATACCTTGCTGTTGCCGAAAGCGCTCTAGCAAACGAAATATCGCCTTCAAAAGCGGTTGGCTATTGGCAAATTCTTGAAAAAACTGGGAAGGAACTTGGATTAGAAATTAATAAAGATGTTGATGAAAGATACAACATCGAAAAATCAACAATAGCTGCCTGCAACTACCTTCTAAAAAGTTATGCAAAATATGGCAATTGGACTTTGGCTGCAGCATCATACAATTATGGGAGTAATGGAATCGACAAACAAATTGATCGTCAGAATAATCAGAGCTACTACAACCTTGTGCTTGGTGAGGAGACTGGTAGGTACTTATATAGAATTATAGCTTTTAAAGTTATCTTCGAAAACCCTAAGAAATATGGATTTATTCTTGATAAAAACGATTTGTACCCACCATTAAAACACTACGATGTAGTTGTTGATACAACAATTAACAATATTGCCCGATTTGCTGAGCATTTCGAAACAAACTATAAGATGTTGAAAACCATGAATCCATGGTTGAGAAGCAATATGTTACCAAACATTACTAAAAAGAAGTATACAATTCATATTCCTGAGAAAGGTTTTAGGGAAAACGCTTACGAATAAAGATTCCAACTTAAGAATCTGGTATCTAGAGTCTAAATTCTAGTATCTAAAAAGAAAAAATGAAAATCCTAAAGGGAGAAGCAGCAGAGGTTTCGGTTCAGGGTGCAAGGGTGCACAACCTGAAGAATATCGATGTGAATATCCCTAGGAATAAGCTAACGGTAATCACAGGCCTTAGCGGTAGCGGAAAATCTTCATTAGCATTCGATACCATTTATGCCGAAGGGCAGCGTAGGTATATCGATACCATGTCGGCATACGCACGCCAATTCATTGGAGCAATGGAACGCCCCGATGTTGATAAAATATCGGGCTTAAGTCCTGTAATTTCCATAGAACAGAAAACTACAAGCAAAAATCCGCGCTCAACAGTAGGCACCATAACTGAGATTTACGATTTCCTTCGATTGCTTTTCGCACGTGCCTCAACAGCCTATTCGTACAACACAGGTGAGGAAATGGTTCGATATACCGATGAGAAGATTGTAAACCTTATCCTTGAAACTTTTGCTGATAAAAAAACGGGGATCCTCGCCCCTATTGTGCGTGGTCGTAAAGGGCATTATAAGGAGCTGTTTGAGCAACTTCGTAAAAAGGGTTACATATATGCAAGAGTAAATGGCGAGATAATTGAAATGCGCCCTGGGTTTAAATTGGATCGATACAAAACTCATCATATTGAGTTGGTTATTGATAAGATGAAGGTATCGGAACAGGATCGAAAACGCCTTTCCGATTCGGTTGTAAATGCCATGGGACATGGCAAAGGCACCATCATGGTGCTCGATATGGATGC
>CAYMII010000049.1:0-22963 GCA_964390565.1 uncultured Rikenellaceae bacterium | reverse complement strand
AAAAAGTGTAAGCTATGTCCCTTTAACTTTGTAAAGGATGTCCCTTTAACGTACCTAATTTTTGCTAACGGTTTGCGTATTTGTAATGTTTGGGAGTTTGAAACGTTTTCTTATCCCACGATAGTAAAGTAAGCAAAAAGCGTTGAGCTTTCCAAAACATCAAAACCCAAATAGTATAAATACGCTGTTAGCAACTGGGTATTAGCGAAGTAGTCTATCTGTTTCCATGCACAATGCACATTCTTACGAGTGGTGTTGTGCGGTGAAAGGGCTGGAAGGTTCTTTTCCAGTTTTTGGATTAAGGGGGGGCACATGCGAACTGCAAATGTACCTGACAGCGCAGGGAGGGGAAGGCTGATAAAAACTAAAATACGTTGGGGCTGCGACCATGACCCAGCCAAATTGACAAGTAGCCCACTAATCCCTAACGCAACGAATAGAAAAGCCCGTTTGCTTATGATAGAAGCTCTTGTAAAAATCGCCGTAATCGTAGCGCATGCTCCGGTCAAGGGCACCGTCTGTATAGCCCGCGTTATAAATCCACCAGTACCCGTAGCCCCCAATGTAAGAGAATGAACCATAGAGGCCGGAACGTAAGCCGCCCGGAAGCGCTGTAAAGCCAGTTTCGTTGGTGGCGGCGGTGTTTGGGCTATACCAGTGGGTAGTGCCAGTTTCTTTCAGTTTTCCGCCTGCAACGCTTTCTCCTCCAAGGTAATTAGTTAATGTTGTCCAATCGGCATCAGTGGGTACATGCCAACCAGTAGGGCATAATTTATGGCTATCCACCACGGTGAAAAAGTTGTATAATGCCCCATAAGTAGATTTGTTATTTATGTCATTATTATACCAGCAGTACGCTCCTTCTGTTTGGGTGGTCCATTCGGAGTTGTCGGACACATTGGTTATTGCAGTGCCATCAGCGTACTTGGTAGTTTTTAGGTTTTCAACCATCCAGATTTGGGTGCCAATAGTAACAGTATTGTAGGTGTTGCCATCGACATCGGTTACGCTTCCTGTTTGGCCACCAGAGGAGGTGGTAAAACTTAGCTCAGACCCTAAAGCCTCACCGAGGCTATTTACAGCGTAGGCAACAACATAGTACTGGGTGGATGCTGTTAACCCAGTAAGAATTGTCGAATAGGTATCTGTGCTAGAGTTTATTTGCAGTTTAGTTCCAGTAACTTTAGGATTTGCATTTGTACCCCAGTAAATGCCACGATCGGTTATCGTCGCTCCGCCATCAGAGGTAACATTTCCTCCAACTTCTGCGGTTGTTGTGGTAATGGTAGACACGGTTGCAGTTGTAATAGTTGGAATTGTTGCGCTGGTTGAAGTTGTAAAGTTAACCTGGCCACCATAACTTGTTCCTGCGCTATTTGTGGCATATGCCCTCAGGTAGTAGGTTGAATTCTCAGTAAGTCCAGTTATATTGCTCGTGAACACTCCAGCACCTGCCCCGTCCGAGGTTTTGCTATTTGCAGTTGTCGGGTTTTGGGTGGTGCTCCAGCAAACTCCCCTTGCCGTTACAGTGGCACCGCCATCATTGGCTACATTACCTCCTCCTGTAGCAGTTGTGGCAGTGATGCTTGAAATAGTGTTGGTGGTCACTGTTGGTGCATAGGTGGGGGGATTTGTTGATTGGGCTAAAAGTTCTTCATATTTCAGTAGATCACTAATTGTATACTCTAAAAGAAATTTATCAAGAATATCAACTTTAACTCCAGCATTCATTTGTAATCCGCCATATAGTTTCCACCATGGGTTCTGCAAAAGATCTGCATCGAGTTTTGAATACAATTTTAAGTTGGCATAAGGCCCAGCAACGCCGTAAACGTTAACTGTAAGTTCAGGTTTCAAATAAACTTCTGCTCCTGCATTCATATTTAATTGAGGAGGATTAAAAGTAAAACTTTTTGAAAAATCTTTGAACGGAGACCATCCTTTATCTTTAATGTATTGCATCCCAGCGTTAAATGATAGGTTCTCATTAATCCCTGTAGTAATCGATGCATTTGCGTAGCCATTAACACCAACTGTAATTTTCAATTGTGGAGTAAAAACCACAGGTACTGCTCCAACCGTAATAATAATGGGTGAAAAGTTAACAGTGGCAAGGGTGTATTTTTTTTCGAAATTATACTGTAAACCGGCTATAAGTTTTAAATCAAGCGTTTCAGAGGACTCAAATCCGAATTTTGCCTCTTTTAGTCCCACATTCCAACCAACATCAATTCTTGTAGCAAATTTCCAATCACAAGCTAATGCTCCTTCAATACGTATTTGATCGGCAGTAGTGGATAAGTTATTGTCATTATCATAAAGTACAGTATTAATTTCCCATTCGATTGGTGCTTGCATAATACCTTTAGAATTGGAGGATTTCAATTTAATTCCATCATAATAATACTCTATTTTGTTAACCATCCCTAAGGTTAAAGGTTGATTGTATTCAATTACCCCTTGCTTAATTATATCTGTTATGTAGGCCGGGTCAGTCTGAACTATAACTTTGCCATCGGTTGTGGTTGACACCGATTTTATTTTTCTTAACAACCCTTCACCAACAGAAGATACAATTATTTCGTCAGGTTTAATGCTATTCAACATATTACCAGTAAAGGTTAATGTATAATTTGTAGAATCCAGAGATAACAAATTGTTATTGAAGGTTTGGTTATCTATAACCTTTACTTTTTCATCAATAATTATGCTTTCAACTGAAGGTACATGATTATCTTTTTTGCAGGTTGTAAGAGAAATCAACACAAGTCCTGTTAGTGCCAAACTGGTAACATTAGCAAGTCTCATAATTTAAAATTTTGAGTTAAAAATTTGTTGTAAAATAACATATTTTTACACCAATGTAAATTTAATATTTAAAAATAGCAAATTTTCACCAAATATAAAGAACGAAATATTAAATAGGTAGCGTGAAACAAAGTAATCCTATCAATTAGTTGAATCCTAGAAAAAGTTGTGTATGGCAGCGAAGGGAGGCATGCAGGGAAAGGGCTGACATACTCTGCTTTTGTGAGCGGGATTCTTTTTTCATCTTTGTTGTCTAGGGATTTGTCTATTCGTGTCGTCAAGATACCTTGTTGCTAACGTTTGCTGCTAAATTTCGTTGGGGAGTTCGAAGCAGCGGACTTGTCCCCCGCTAAAATAGTTGCCAATATACAAAAATAAATCTTATCTAACTATCTGCCCCAATGGAATTTAGCAGCTGTTAGCAGCATGGCCATTTCTCTTTTTATTGTAACTTCATATTTGTTGCTTATATCGCATTAATCTTTACTTGAACGGATCAACACAAATCTTATTCAAATAATTTAAAGCCTTAACTAAACTTTCAGCATCATCTTTGCTAATAACAAATTTAAATCCTCCTATTTCGTAAACTCTATTATCACAATCACTTGTTGGGGTTGCAACAAAGTCTTTACCCAATTCCATTACAAAGTCTGTATGTCTAAATTTATGATTTATTGTAAGAAACAGTTTGTTATCAGCATACTTAACATCCAAGATATCCTCAATACAAGGTGCTTTTCTTCCATAGTAATCCTCATGACATTCGAGGAAGTATGAGGTTGATTTTGTAAGCCTTGTTTTTATGTAATCAACAGTCTCTTGTTTGCTTAATGTTTGGCTAAAAGATGATACATAAGCAATTGATAATAAAAAAATAACAAATACTTTTTTCATTTTTGTAAGTGAATTTAGTTAGCTCTACTCTTTTATTCGGATTTTCGGGTTGTTCCGAATGTATTCTACTTTTTATCTCTAATGTCTCAGTTATCTACTCTCACAAGATGGACCCCTGTGATGCGAAATCCCTTTTCCCAATAAGCTTTTGCTTCGGCAGCAGTTAGGCCTAAACTTTCTCCATCGTAATCGCAAAATACGTTGCTCCATGAAGGCGAACCTGAAACATTATACCCAAAACCTTCACCTGCCTTAGGCACAGTTGGATTGAGTTTAATGCATTTGCAATTCCTGCCATATGTATTGTCCAGCTCTAATATTATTACGTCATTATACTTTAAGAAATCGGATGGTGTGTCATAACCAGCTTCCCATTTAAATGAGCCATTAAGCACGGGTTCTCCATACAAAGTGCTAAAACTCCATTTTACAGTTAAACTCTCAATGGTTTTTTGTTTGTAGTTTTCACCGTAAAAAAATCTTCCTTTTGTGAATTCTCCATTCAGCTGAGCTGACACCATAATAGAAGATGAAATAAAAAACCCTAAAAATAACATTTTTGCTTTCATAATTTTATCAAGTAAAATCGATTACTCCCTACTCTTTAAATGGATTTTCGGGTACCTCCATTAATTTTCTCATTGTATTATCAGTTTGCTGCAAACTAAGCCTAAAACATATATGTTTTAAAAAGATTCATTAACAGTATCGAATCAACACCTTTATTTGAATGGATCAACACAAATCTTATTCAAATAATTTAATGCCTTAACTAAACTTTCAGCATCATCTTTGCTAATAACTAATTTAAATCCTCCAATTTCGAAAACTTTATCACCACAATAACTTGTTGGGGTTGCAACAAAGTTTTTACCCAATTCCATTACAAAGTCTGTATGTCTAAAATTATGATTTACTGTAAGAAACAGTTTGTTATCTGTATACTTAACATCCAAAATATCCTCAATGCCTACTTCTTTACCATCTTTATCACCTAAACATTCAAGGAAGATGTCTGCGGACTTTGTAAATTTCGTTTTAATATAATCAACAGTTTCTTCTTTGCTCAAATTTTGGCTAAAAGATGATAAATAAGCAGTTGACAATAAAATAACAACAAATACTTTTTTCATTTTTGTAATTCCTTTTAGTTTCCCTTACTCTTTAAATGGATTTTCAGGTAACTCCATTAATTTTCATTAAAGATATTTAATTTTATTGACTACTTGGCTTGCTGCTAACGCTACGGGTATGCTTCGTACCGGAAACAACACCACTAAAGTAAATAAAAGTGTTGAAATACGCAAATTACAAAAAGCTACAACAACGAACGAAAACCGGTATGAAATATACCCGATGTTAGCACTTGTTTTTTTCTTTTCAATTCCATCTGATTTTCACTATATTAATTTATTGTATATATAAACCTATCTTATTGGGTAGGCATTTCCTACGACAAAAAAAATTATTATTGATAAAATACCATAAGTAAATAAAAAAATGTTCCCAATTAATTTCTGCGACTTAGTCTCGTTTTCGTATTTCATTTTTATCTTATTTCTTCTCCTGAATAAATAAAAAATATTAAAGATTAGTATCGATAAAATTGGAATTAATGAATAAAGGATTACTTCATCTCTATCTTTTGGAGTATAACCAATATTATAAAAGTGATGGATTAAATTCTCTATTGTTCCTATATTGAATAATAAAAGCATACTAAAAATCATCATGGAACCAAAAGGTGGAATATCTTCTTCCGATTTCCCAATAAGTAATTGCCAAAGTCGATAAAATAAATATTCCATATTCTTAGTCTTTTAATTGGATTCTCTAATTGATTTCATTTCAAAAGTCAAACTTAAGATATATGTCCCAATGCTCATTTATCATAAAATAAGTGCTAACGCCTGCTGCTAAAAAACGACGGGGAGTTCGAAGCAGCCATCTTGTCCCTCGTTAAAACTATTGCCAATATACTAAATAAAAACTTATCTACGCATCAGCCCCGTTGGGTTTTAGCAGCTGTTAGCAGCTGGGTATTAGCGAAGTAGCCTATCTGTTTCCATGCACAATGCACATTCTTACTTCGGCGTGAGGGCGTTGAACGGATTGGAAGGCTCTTTGGCAAAATTGGATTGAGGGGCGGCATGGTGCTTTTTGCCAATGTGCCTGACAATGAAGGGAGGGGTGGGTAGGTTTCATTCCTTTCACACATTGGGTATCTAGTCAGGTTTCAAGTCGAGAGGGTCTTAAATCTTTTCTAAAGGGTCTTAATTTCGATTTTCATATTCTAGTAATCGAGAGGAAGCCGCTTGGGTATGAGCGAAGAGTTCTTGCCGTTGAGCGGACGCATCTTGTTGATGAGCGGAAGTCGCTTGTTGGTGCGCAGAAGGTTCTTGGGTGCAAGCGGAAGCCACTTGGATATGAGCGAACGAGTCTTGTCGTTGAGCGGAAGGTTCTTGTCGGTATTCGGAACAATCTTGTCGGTGGTTTTTAAAGTTGAGCTGATATTCAAATCGCGTTTAGCTATAATTAGCTAGCTCTTAGTATCAACAAGTAAAGGGCTAGGAGTAATCTGTCAACTCTTTCTTTCGCTATCTTTTATCACTATTCTATTCAACTTTTGTTCAACATTTTTCTTCAATGGTATTGACATTGTAATATTTAGCTCTTAATTTTATTTATAATGAACCATTTATTCAAAATTTAGTAACCTTTAAACATTTACATTATGAATTCAGGACAAGAAGCAAAAAACAGCATGTATTTGGCATCAAAGGATTATCTGACCACCAATGCAGCTATCGTAACACCGCTACCGAACTATTCGGGTTTTTTTACCGCCTTTCAAGGCTATATCACGCAGATTCAAACATACGCTGAGCAGCAGCAGTTTGACAAAACTGGTATTGCTGAGAGCAAGGGGCAACTCCGTAGCACCCTTGTAATGCTTGCGGCTGATACTTCACGTAAAATTACGGCGTACGCCAAATTTGCCAATAATCAGGTTTTGATGAAGGAGACCAAGTATACCGAAAGCGATTTGAACCGCATTGCCGATACCGCCCTTCGGGATGCAACACAAGGGATTTATGACCGTGCCCAAGCTAATTTAGCGGCTTTGGCAACGTATGGGGTAACCGCTGCTACCCAAACCTCGTTGCAGAATGCGATTACGGCGTTCATAACCTCAATCCCAAAGCCACGGTTGGGCATTGCCGATAAGAAACAAACGACTATACAGCTGGCAAACCTCTTTAAACAGGCTGATGCGGCGTTGGAAAATATTGATACGCTGGTTGAGATAGTAAGGCTAAGCCAACCGAATTTCTACAAGGGCTATAAGGCGGTTCGAAAGATTGTTGAGATGGGAACTGGCTCGTTGGCGTTAAGAGGGTTGGTAACCGATGCCGCAACAGGCGAACCGCTAAAGGGTGTAACGATTAATTTCTGCCCCGAATGTGTTGAGCCAACCCAAAAAGCTGCCGCCAATGGCATGAATGCAGCGAAAGAAGAGGTTGTGCTTACCAAGAAAACGGCAGAAAAGGGCGGTTTTAACATTAAATCGCTACCCGAAGGAGTTTACAAAGTAACCATTAAGAAGAATGGCTACCAAGACCAAGTGGTAACGGTTGCGGTAACGGATGGGGAGATGGGAGATTTGAATGTAGAACTGAATAAGAACTAGTGAACTTAACCCAACCTTATAAAAAGAAAAGACGAGGCTTAGCCTCGTCTTTTCTTTTTATGCAAGTTAGTAAGCAAGGGAAAGGGTCTACTGTTTCGCACCCTTTGATAAGTATTTTACAATTGCCTCTTTTTCCGCTGGAGTGATGCTAGCTTTTGCCTCCATTCTATCAACCCAAAGTGACCAATCCTTTTCGGTATACTTTTCGGGAACAATCAACGTATGACAACCGCCACACTTATTGATGTAAGCCGCTCTGCCGTCCTTTAAATCCTTGAGGCTAGCATTTGATGTTTCCTGATTTACGGTTGGCATATACAACGCAGTACCGCAAGCAAATACTAGCACAATCAGTAAAACCGTTACAGAACTTGCTATAAATCTACTAGAAAACATAGGAGAAAAGAAGGCGGAGCTGTACCTTTTCATACTCATTTAGATTTAGCTTATTGTCGGTTTCCCCTTTTAAGGATTTTAGCTGCGGCATAACCGTGAAGTTAACCCAAAAGTTTTCGTTAGCATACGAGAAACCTAAACCTGCGAATAGTGCGCTATGCTCAAGCTCTTTCTCAACATAAACATTTTTAAATGCGC
Source organism: uncultured Rikenellaceae bacterium (assembly GCA_964390565.1). Classification (GTDB taxonomy): domain Bacteria; phylum Bacteroidota; class Bacteroidia; order Bacteroidales; family Tenuifilaceae; genus UBA8529. The sequence continues at coordinate 14,973 of CAYMII010000049.1, read as the reverse complement.
TCTCAACGGTGAGGTGAAACTTTTGGCTTAACCCGTAGCCTAACGCTAGGTAGTAATCCATTTTGTTCTCCTTTTCCCAATGAAGCTTATTATTGTCGTAGGTTGGCGCAAATTCGGCTTCGAAGACACCATTGGCTGCGATGGTAAGGTTGTTTATCTTTTTATCGAGGATTAGCTTACCCTCCAGCTCATACTCATTGCTACCTATACCGTACTCTCCATAAAGAGCGAGACCGAAAGGATTTGCAACAGGATCCATGAGTTTCAGCTTAAACTCGTTGGAGAAACTTATTTCATTCTCGGTGCTTGTTGACTTTACGCCCGACTCGTTAACCGTTTTTGTTTTTGACGTAAGGTTAAGGTAAAAAGCTGTTTGTAAGCGACCTCCAAGTCCTATCTCGAATTCAGTACGATGATCGAGACGCGAATAAAAATCTTTTCTTCCTGTTCGTAACGTATTCCAAACCTCCAACTCCCGCTGACCTTTATTTAAAACGGTACTCTGATATGTGTAGGTAAATAACCTGTCCTGAGCATTGGATAGAAAAGGTAAGCACATGATAATAAAAAGAACAATGTTCTTTGATAATAAACTCTTTGTAATCATAATTATTTAAGTTTTATTTGAGTGCAAAGTAACTTCTAATGTAAGCAGCCGACAATCCCTAAAAGTTATGATTTCGAAAGAGGCTTAATCATCATTTATAGTGAATAGCTTTTAAGGCATCCATAGTGGGTGCTCGAACGATAAGTAAGCAAACAAGCCTATTTCGCCCTTTGATGGACCAATTCCGATTGGCAAAGCAATACCGGGTACAATTTGAAGCCCTGATTTACAATTTATGGCATAGCGAAAACCGGGGTTTAAGAATAATGAATAGGAAGTTGCTTTGTTGCCATTTTGTGGCTTGGAAATATTGCTTGTTCCTGCAACTTCGAACATGAAATTAAAGGTTTCGGTAAGTAGAACGATTGCACTTGCCCCATAATTAAAGCTGGTGTTGTTCGATTTTAAGCCAGTTATATCTTTTGCATTTGGCGTTATAGTTGTACCAAGGTTGTAATGGGTTACTAATTTGCGTGAGCAAATAAAACTAACTGGAAGGTTAACCTGATAGCCTATAACACCATTACCAAAGCCTTTTTTATAATTACCAGTGGGCAATACGAATGAAAAGCGAGGCGAGAATGCTAACCGTTCAGTAAAAACTGCCTGATAACGATAATTGAGTAGAATATCGCCAATGCCTGATTTCACTGAATTCATAATTGGGATGGTGGTTGAGAGCTGGTGCTTTTGGTTAGGTACAGGCCACTCTTCGGTAAAGTTGTATGACCACGTTTTATCTTTCATGTACTGGAAAGCTGAAATATGTTGTATAACCCCGGGTTCTTGATTATACGCTTCTTCCAGTAAGAACGAATTATCCTCAATGCGTTCAAAATCGAATTTTTTAACTTCCTGCGCAAAGGCGTAGTTTACTCCTGCCAATGCCAATCCAAAACATATACTTATTATTTTTCTCATAAACAAAATCATTAATTATTTAGACTGCACAAATTAAACTTGTTTCATAAAAACGCACAATCCCAATAAATAATGATTTTGATAAGCCACTCATCACTAAAAATGGTGAGTGGCTTATTTAGAATTAAAAATGTTTGGTTTACTTTTTAACAACAGTAAGAAAGGTTTCGTTCAATTCAAACCTGCCAGTTTTCGGATTTACCTTTGACAGCATTTCATGGGTAATAAACTTGTCGCAAACGATTTTTCGCACCTCTGAGTCGGAAAGAGCATATTTGTGTAGGTTTGCTAACGTTAGTATATAAACATCTTTTTGATCTCCTGTACTGAAATAGTAGTAAGTTATTGGTACTATTTTGGAAATACGACTGCGACCAGTGTGTTTATACTCTGTTACTGTGGTTTTGTGGGTATATATGTACAAAAACGAAGTGTCAGCAATCATAAAAGGGGTACGACCGATAAAGCGGTAATTTTCGCCATTGGTTAAACGAATAGCAAAAATGCTATCCTTGTAAAAAACGGTTTCTTTATCCTGTTCAACGCTTATGATCTCAGGCGAAATAAAAAATTGCTTTAGTTTAATAATATCGCCTTTGTGCTGCATATCGGTTGGGCGGGTCAGTTTACCATTTTGGAAATCGGAAGGTGAAAGATATAATCCTTCAACATCATTGTTTTTAATTCCCTTTTGGCGTTGTGCAAAAAGTTGCCCTGTAAGGCAAAGCATTAATGCAACTGCAGTAATTATGGTATTTGTTTTCATTGTTATAAAGTTGAAAAGTTAAAACCACCTGCCCGTTTTTTGGCAGTAATTGATATAGTCTTTGCCATGCGTTTTTATCAGATATTCCTCTTCGAGCCTAGCTTGTACCTGAAAAAGCATGGTTGACACAACTAAAACCAATAACGTAATGGCATTGGGGAGAATAAGAAATACCCCTGCCAGTGTGATAAGCATACCCAAAAATACTGGGTTTCGGGAAACCGAAAACAGCCCGTTGATTTTGAGCTCGGTTTTTGCCGATTGGTCGATACCCACTCGCCACGAGTTACTCATTTGTATCTGCGCAATAATAATCCAAAGCAATGCAAAGTGAATAAATGCGAAACCAGTGTATTTGAGTAATGGTATTTCGAGCCATGCAAAGGGTGCTAAATATTGCAAACCTTTGGGATAAATATGGTTTACCAATGCCACGATAAAGATTAACGAGGTTATGGGTGCTGATACCTTGCCCAAAAAGTCGTGTGCTGAGTCGGTATCTTTAAACACGTAGGGATTGATGCCTGTTTTGCGCTTTACCCTAACCGATGGCACTACAAACACGACTAGGAAGTACACAACCAAAAACGAAAGGATATATATTTTTTCGAACATAGTATATTAAGCTTTACTGAGTTTTAAAATACGGATTGCACCCCTTAGAACGATAAGAAATACCAATGAACCAATTATAAGGTCGGGGTATTTGGAGTTTGTAATTAACACCAATATACCCGCAACAATTACTCCTGCGTTTATAATTATATCGTTAGAAGTAAAAATCATACTTGCTTTCATGTGAGCTTCGTTGCTTTTCGATTTTTGAAGTAGGTACAGACAAGTTGCATTTGCGAGCATAGCAAAAATCGAAACCACTATCATGATGCGATAATCAGGAAAAGTCTCTGTTCCGAAAAACCTTCGAATAACCTCGAACAATCCTATTAAAGCCAGCAAAAGTTGAAAATAACCGCTCCATGCTGCAACTTTTCTCTTTCGTTGCACCAAGCTGCCAACAGCCCAAAGGCTAAGTCCATATACAAAGGCATCGGCAAGCATATCGAGCGAGTCGGCAACCAAGCCCATAGAGCCTGAAACTAACCCTAATACAATCTCTAAAAGGAAAAACACAAAATTGATAAACAGAACAGCCCATAATAACCTTGATTGCACATCGTTGCTTGCCTCCGAATGCCAATCAACGAAAAATTGTTCCTTTAGCTGTGAACCTAAATTAAGGCTTTTCAATTTGTCTTCAATATCGGAGTTCTCAGTATGTACGATAATCAGTTTTCTTTCGGTTATATTAAATTCCAAATTCTTAATGGCTGAAATACCCTCCAATTTCATGCGAATTAACCTTTCTTCCGAAGGGCAATCCATTTTGCTGATAATGTAAGTACTTTTAATCATGGCATTGTTTCAATTTATAATTTGCAGTTGATTTCACATTTTACATTTCCATATTCAACCTGTATGGTAGCATGTTCAATATCGAATTGCTCGTGTAGCTGATGTTGAATGTTTGTAATAAACGAAACATCAGTTTGCGCGTTGGTTGCCAAATGCACAGTAAGTGCTGCATCGGTGGTACTTAATGCCCAAATGTGCAGGTCGTGTATGTCGGTAACTTGGGGCAAGCTTTTTAGATAGCTACGAACGTCTTCGATATTCACATTTTCGGGAACGGCATCGAGGGCAAGGTTTACGGAGTCAATAAGTAAATGGTAAGAGCTGTAAAGTATTACTGCAATAATTGCTATTGATACGGCTGAGTCGATCCAAGCAATGCCAGTGAAAGCCATAATAATACCTGCAACCACAACGCCAAGTGAGACCAAAGCATCGGCAATAAAATGGACAAAGGCACTTCGAATATTCAAATCGTGCTTTTTGCCTTTCATAAATAGCCACGCCGTAAATCCGTTAACAGCTATACCAAGGGCAGCAATGGTAATTACACTATTCGAGTTTATTTCGAGCGGTTTGCCTATGCGTTCGATGGTTTCCCAAACAATAAAAACTACAGCAGCTAAAAGCAATATGGTATTAAGCAATGCAATGAGAATGGTTGAACGACGGAAACCATAGGTAAACTTTAGCGTTGGTTTACGTTGCGACAAAATTACCGCTACCCACGAGAATACTAAGGCAAGAACATCGCTAAGATTATGTCCTGCATCGGCAACCAACGCCATTGAATTAGAGAAAAAGCCATAGGTTGCTTCAACGATAATAAAAACGATATTTATGGAAATGCCTATTTTAAAGGCATTTCCTAAATTCAAGTCGTGGCTGTGTGAATGATGGTGTTCCATGATATTCTAAATTAACCGCATGTCATCTCTCCTGCATTCTTTTTAGCTGAAAGTAATTTGTACGCCCCTTTGGTTACGATTTTGGTGTTTTGTATGTCGAAACCTGCGGGTAGCTGGATTTCGGTAAAACCGTCGTTGGTATCGCCTTTTGTAACTTCAATAAAGCGGTATTCGGTAAATGGTTTTCCTCCTTCTTCTTTATCTTTCTCGAAAGCAAAGATGTAATATTTATTGTCGAACGAAACAACGGCATCGGCAGGCACAGCGGGAACCTGTTTGTCGGTTTTTTCAATATGCGCCAACACATACATACCGGGTAGCACGTTATTGCAGATCTGTTGAACGGTTGCATAAACCTTGTAAGTTTTATCGACGTTTATTGATTTGCCCACCTGATAAACTTTTGCTTTATGCTCGTGCGTTTCGTTGTTGATGGTGAAATGAACCAATTGGTCAATTGAAATGGTGTTTGCATCCTTTTCAAATAAAGTTAATTCGAGCAACAGATTATCGGTTCCAACAATTTCAAATAACACTTCGGTTGGCGAAACGTATTTGCCCATACTGATATTTGCCGTTTTTACATAACCACTTATAGGCGAAACAAGGGCAATAGTTGCCGAGATACCCTCTTCAGTAAGCATGTCAGGGTTAATGCCAATGACCTGCAATTTTTGCCCTATCCCCTTTAGTTGAGCCTTAAGGCTGCGATATTCTGAGGTGGTTTGTTGCAGATTTTTTTCGGAATACACGTCGTCTTTATAAAGTTCGGTGTGTCGTTTATACTCTGATTCGGCAAACTCGTACTTGTTTTTAACATCAAGATAATTCTGCTGTAAATCGACAAACTCGGTGTTTTCGATAGTGGCAAGCGTTTGTCCTTTTTTAACGGCACTGCCTGGCAACAGGTTTGACGCTTTTACAAAACCACCCAAGGGAACGCTAACAGATGCTGAGTTTTGCGGTGCTGTGGTAACTATACCGTTGGCTTTGATTACACCGCTTAGCTGTCTCATTTCAACTTCTCCTAGCTGCACACCCGCCAGTTTAATTTGCTCGGCGTTCAGCTCTACGATATCTTCGGGCAATTCTTCGTGTTCGCCTTCTTCTGCATGTTCGCCCTCGGCGTGGTTATGCCCCTCGTGGCTTTCCTTTTCAGTGCTTTCGGCATGAGTTCCTGCCTCGTGTCCGTGTTCGTCGAGTTTTTTGCTATTGCAGCCCGTGAAGGTAGCTACACTAATCATTACTAAAAGAATGATACTATATTTTACTGTTTTCATAAAAGTTCGAAATTAAAATGTTTTACCTGTAATAAAGTCAATTGAAATAATGGTTTGATTATAGCCGTTGAGCGCATCAATATAGTTTTGCTTGATTGACAATGCACGGTTGAGCGACAAGATATAATCAAGATAATCCAACGCACCCGCTTTGTAGCTGCGTGTAGCCTGCTCAATAATCAAATCGGCTTCGGGTATGGCTTGCTTCTCGTAAAACTCAACGCTGTTGTTGTACTTGCCGTATTCGCTCAAAAGAGCCTGATAATCGCCAGAAAGCGATTTGGTATAATATTCAGCGTTGGTACTTGCTATCTGCTGTTTGATTTTTGCAGCCTTTATTTTTGAAGTATTAGAAGCAAACCACAGCGGAATGGCAATACCTGCTTGAATTCCTGTAAAGCGGTCGCCAGTGCCAAAGGTGCGGAGTAGCCCGTTTATCTCCTGTACGCCCTGCATGGTTTGGCTAAAGTACCCAATGCTAAAATCGGGCATCATACGGCTACGCTCCAACTTTTTCTCGATGCGAGCAACTTCAACCTGCTGCTGCGTGAAGCCTAACGATGGATTGGCAGAAATTGCCGAAGTGTCGGTAAGTGAAATGAACCCCGAGCGGCGAAGTACAGTATCGGCAGGGGTTAAAGCATAATCGACATTCAGCAGAGTTTGTAAACGCTGGTTGAAAATGCCAATGTCGGCAATGGTTTGCTGCAACTCGTTTTTAATTTCGAGGCTTTGTGAACGAGATGTAATCATTTCGAGGCGGTTTGTTTCGCCTGATTTCGCCCTAAGCTCGGCAGCCCTTAAAAACCCCGAATACAAACTATCCTGATACTTCAAAAGTTCTTGTTTGGAATATAGGTATGCCAATTGCCAGTAAACCTGTTTTACTTGCGTGGCAATTTCGAGCTGCGAGGCTTTTTGCTGCCACTCGCTGCTTTTGACATTTGCATTTGCCAATTTATGTTGATTGATATAAACTGACGGAAAAGCGAACGACTGTGAAACGGTAAAACTATTGTCCTTGGTATAAGAGTTAAATTGTCCGTACTGCCCTTCGATAGAGGTTTTAGGAATATCCCACGAAGCACCTTTGAGGGCTTTTTGCGCATCGACCGAATAGGAAGCAGAACGAACCGCCAAATTGCTGTCTAACGCCAATTGAATGGCATTTTGTAAAGTTATTGGCTTGGTTTGCTGCGCTTCGGATTTGTTGATATAGAAAGCACCTAAAAGGATTAAAAACATAGCTAAACCGTTAGTACTTAATTTTCTTTTTTTAGAGAAAAACCTGAAACTGCGTTTGGTAAAAATGATATATAGTACAGGCAAAACTACAAGAGTAAGTAAGGTTGACGTAATAAGCCCACCAATAACAACAGTTGCCAAAGGTTTTTGCACCTCAGCACCTGCCGAGGTTGACAAAGCCATAGGTAGAAAACCAAGCGAAGCCACGGCAGCCGTCATAATCACAGGTCGCAAACGTGTTTTTAACCCTTGCAATACCCGCTCGGTAATATCGGAAACACCCTCTTTTTCGAGGCGGTTATACTCAGCAATGAGCACAATGCCGTTGAGAACGGCAACCCCGAACAAGGCAATGAAACCAACCCCTGCGGAAATTGAGAAGTTCATATCCCTTAACCACAGGGCAACCACCCCACCAATGGCAGCCATTGGTACAGCGGTAAAAATGAGAATGGTTTGTTTGAGCGAATGGAATGTAAAAAACAGCAATACAAAAATCAGCAACAACGCCACAGGAACAGCAATTGCCAAACGTTCACGAGCAGCGATAAGGTTTTCGAACTGTCCGCCAAATGTTGTGTAATATCCAACCGGTAATGTTAGGTTCGCATCAAGTTTTGAATGGGCATCCTTAACCACACTTTGCACATCACGACCACGCACGTTAAACCCAATGGTCAAACGACGCTTGGTGTTTTCGCGCGAAACCTGTGCAGGACCAGTTTTAACCTCTACGCTTGCCAACTGGTCGAGCGGAATTAAACTCCCATCGTGCAGAGCAATACTAAGGTTTTTAACGTCCGAAATATCACGGCGGTGGGCTTTGTCAAGACGTACTACAAGGTCGAAACGTTTTTCCTCGTCGAATACTACGCCTGCCGAACTACCAGCAAATGCCGCCTTTAATATGTTGTTTATATCAGTAACCGAAATACCATACTGAGCCATACGAGGACGGTTGTACTCTACCTGAATTTGAGCCAAGCCCGTTACCTTTTCAACATTAATATCGGTTACGCCCTCGATATTTTGTATTAATTCTTCAATTCGAGAAGCTTTCAGGGCAAGCGTATCGAGGTTATCGCCAAACAATTTAATGGCCACATCCTGACGTGAACCCGTCATCAGCTCGTTAAAGCGGAGTTGGATAGGTTGTGAGAACTCGAATTTAACCCCTGCCATAACTGCCAGCTTCTCTTCCATTTTCTCAACCAGCTCCTCACGGGTTTCGGCGGTTGTCCACTCGCTTTTGGGTTTGAGGGTTATAATATAGTCGCCCGTTTCCATTGGTGTGGGGTCGGTGGGTATTTCGCCGGGACCAATTTTGCAAACTAAATGCTTAATTTCGGGAAAGTTATCACGCAAAATAGTATTTGCTCGTTTAACTTCTTCTACTGTATTTGAAGGCGAACCACCCTGCAATGTAATTACCAATCCTGCAAGATCGCCCTCTTCGAGCTGCGGGATAAACTCGCCACCCAATCGGGTAAAGAGAAACAAACTGCCGATAAACAGCAACACCGAAGCAACGACTATTGCCAGCTTACGGCGAAGGGCAAAAGCAATAATTGGATTAAAAGCCTTGTGGAGGAAATCCATAATCTTGTCGGAAATATTCCGTTTGTGTTCAGTATTCTTGCTCAGGAATAAAGATGAAATCATTGGAACCCATGTGAGCGACAAGATAAATGCACCTAGAATGGCAAAGCTAACCACCTGCCCCATTGGTTTGAACATTTTACCCTCGATACCTACCAATGCAAGAATTGGCAGATACACAATTAAGATAATGATTTCGCCAAAGGCTGCCGCGGTACGAATTTTACTTGAAGCCTGAAATACCTCTTCGTCCATTTGTGGCTGTGTAAGCCGTTTTATGCCCATATGATGGGTTTTACTCATAGTAATGCGGTGGACAATGCTCTCAACGATAATTACTGCACCGTCCACAATCAGACCAAAGTCGATAGCTCCAAGACTCATAAGATTGCCCGAAACGCCAAAGATTTGCATCATACCAATGGCAAAAAGCATTGCAAGCGGTATTACCGATGCTACAATTAAACCCGCCCTGAAATTACCAAGCAATAAGACCAGAATAAAAATAACTATCAAAGCTCCTTCGAGAAGGTTTCGGGTCACTGTGCCGATGGCACGGTCAACCAAGTCGGTACGGTCGAGGTAAGGGGTTATTTCGATACCTTCGGGTAGCGACTTTTGAATGGATGTGATTTTTTCCTTAACCTGCCCGATTACCTCATTTGCGTTTGCTCCCTTGAGCATCATTACCACACCACCTACGGCTTCACTGGTATCGGAAACCAAAGCACCGTATCGGGTGGCATGACCGAACTGGACAGCTGCTACGTCACGCACCAATACAGGTATGCCGTTTATGGTTTTTACAACAATATTTTCGATGTCGTCGAGCGTTTTAACCAATCCAATGCCACGAATAAAATAGGCTTCGGGCTTTTTATCGATATAGGCACTCCCTGTGTTCTCGTTATTATTTTCGAGGGCTTCGAAAATGTCTGTCAAAGAAAGGTTCATGGCTCGCAAACGTTCGGGGTTTACGGCAATTTCGTATTGTTTTACAAATCCACCATAGCTATTTACATCAGCTACGCCGGGCGTACCAAGCATTTGACGGCGTACAATCCAATCCTGATAGGTACGCAAATCCACAGGGGTAAATTTGTCTTTGAACCCTTCTTCTATTTCGAGGGTGTATTGAAAAATTTCGCCCAAACCAGTTGAAATGGGAGCCATTTCAATTTTTGCCAAACCTTGCGGGATCTGGTCTTCGGCTTCTCTGAGCCGTTCGCCAATCTGTTGTCGTGCCCAGTAAATATCAACATTCTCCTTAAAAACTACGGTAACAACCGATAATCCCAATCGGGAAATGGAGCGAAGCTCTACTACATCAGGGATATTGGCAACAGAGACCTCTACAGGTGCAGTTATGAAACTCTCAACCTCCTGAACAGCCAACGATGGCGCACGAGAAATAACCTGTACCTGATTGTTTGTAATATCGGGAACTGCATCAATGGGCAGATGAACAAGCGAATATGTACCCCATGCAACCAAAGCAAGGGCGAATAACCCGATAATTATCTTGTTCTTTATCGAAAAACGAATTATATGTTCAATCATAATCTATTGAAAAAAGGTTAATACATAATTTACAAACACATGCTTCTTATGAAAAGAATGTGAGATTTAAATCAGATGAGAATTTGTATTAACTGAATTTGGGCGGTTGCCAAATGATTGCAAAAAGAGAGGAAACTAAAGAGTTATGGTACTCAGTAATTAATTCTTGTGCAATAGGAGTACAAGTGAAATGAATAGTCGAATTGTTTATAATAGGGGAAACACAACAATCGCAAGTGCAAAATGGCGAGCAATAATCGGTGTCGTTCTCGTGATGGTCGGATGACGTATTGGTAAGTTCGTATTTGCTCATACTATTGTCCTTTGGAACATCAACGCAAGGTATTGCGGTGAGCACCAAAACATAAAGAGATAATATGAACGTAAGTATTTTCATTTGTTATAATAACGACAAAGGTATACAAAATGTTCATGCAACTAAGTTGCAAAGTTTTTATTTGCAATTTGCACAAACACCTTTAACAACCATATTAATGTTTTCGAGCTTAAAGTCGGTGGGTAAGATTATGGTTGGTATCGCTATATCATTTAAGCAATAGGTGTGTTTGCATTTTGTACAAAGAAAATGAACGTGTAAATCGGACGGATTGCATTGGCAGGTTTCCTTACACAGAGCATATTTTACCGAACCTGTACCATCGTCAATACTATGAATGAGTTTGTTTTCCTCAAATGTTTTAAGTGTTCGATATAATGTTGTTTTATCGGCTTTGTCAAATTTATTTTCGATTTCAGCCAAACTCACAGCCGTTTTTTGCTCGCTTAATATTTTCAAAACCAATTCACGCATTGCCGTTGGCTTGATACGCCTACTAATGAGTCTGCTTTCGATACTTTTCATTGTCAATCGCCTAATTTCAAGTCGTAAAGGTAAAGAAATGTTTTAAAGATTATTGTTATGAATTATTGAGTTACCAATAGCTTATCCTAAATGCAGGTGCGGGGGCAAGAAAAGCTGTGTATGGCAGCGCAGGGAGGCATGCAGGGAAAGGGCTGGCATACTCTGCTTTTGTGCGGTGGGGTGCTTCTTTCTTCTTCGTTTCGTTGTCTAAGGGTTAGTCTATTCGTGCCGTTAGGTTACCTTGCTGCTAACGGTTTGCCGCTAAGCGCAGGCAGGGAGTTTGAAACGGTTTCCGTGTCCCCCGTTAACGGCAATGCTAAGGTAGGAAAAACTTTCGTATCCTCAAATCTACCCTGATTGCGTTTAGCGGCTGTTATGGGCTGCGGTTTTCTGCGTAGAATGGCTCTACTCGGGCCGAGAAATGTTTCTCTCGGTTTCAGGAGCATTCAAATTCTAAACACCTTTCTAGAAACGAGAATTTTTCCGACCGCTGTGGGTTCGCCCGATAACAATTTTTTGGGTGCGGTTTTCGGGAATTTCTTTTCGTTGAGTTTTCAATGCTTTCTAGGTGTCAAAAATGCGTCCGAATGGTGGGTCGGGCATTCTGTCCGTTCGGCTTTCAGTTCGTCTAGAAATCAGGTTCTATCCGCTGCTGATTATCTGTCCCACGAGGTTGTTCGGGTGGGGAAACGTCTGTCGGTGGTGGATGAGCATCGGGAAAAATTGTTTCAAGGTCGTCGAAAGTCCGTCCGCTCGCTGGTTTCATCAGCTGTCTAGGGTTTCAGTCGGGTCGAGCTTCTGGGAGTTTCTCGCTGTCTAGGAGTAGGACGGTCTGCCGAGGACCTTAATCTTTCGTGGTTTCATCGACCGTTGCCCATAACGTTTCCACGCTAAATTTAGGTTGGGAGCAAAGAACCGATTCTTTATCCCCCGATAAAAAGCGACCTAAGTTACTAAAAACATTGATATCAGCATATCAGCCCAACTGAAATTTAGCGTGTGTTAGGCATTGTAGTTAATCTTCATTTTCGTATGCAATCCTTTCTTGTTCGTATTGATACATTTTCATTCCTATTAAAACTTTGTTGTATTCATCAGTAAACGTTTTCATTTTCTCAATTGCTTTTGAAGTCTGAAGTTTTTTTATTTCATTAACTCTATTTTTAAGTTTACTAATTTTACTTTCGTTAAATGTTGGGAAATCTTTTATTTCACTTGTTAAAGTATCGTTCGGATTTATTTTTGATTTGTAAAATTTATAATATTCTTTTGTTAAAGAATTAAATATTTCCCATTCCTCTTTGGCATCACATTCATAAAACTCAGCAATGCAGATAATATCATCATTTATTATGTCTCCAATTATTTCTGATGGTTTCTTTTCTGCATACGATAAACATTCGGCAAGTTTTAGAATTATCTGTTCTGGAATATTTATTAAATTCTTTTCAAATATTAGTTTTTCTCTATTGGATTTAAATAGTGAGAATTCTATGTAATCGCTTTTGGTCAATACATAATATTTAGTTATTAGAAATTCAATTAAACTTAATATGCCACATTCAATGAGTGAATAATTATCTTTTGTTAATATATATGAGTATTCACTAGGTTCATGATATTGAGAATTTCTAATTTCATGACAGAAATCTATTACTCTTTTTTCATCTTCATTTATTAATATTGTATTCAGTGCTTCTTTCGTAACATTCTCATGGTAAATTAATCCTTTAATTTTATCTTCGATTTGGTCTTTGGATAATTTTTTCCTATAATGTAGATAAAGATGGTTGCTAAGTTTCTCTTTTAATATTACTTCAACTACATTGTCTAAAAGAATTAAACTTAGTCTACGATACTCATAAATACTATCCTGATAATATTTAATGGCTTCTCCAATTTGTGCTATGTAAAGGTTGTCTTTTTTCATCTACTATAATGCCTAACGCCTGCTGCTAAAATGCGTTGGGGAGTTCGAAGCAGCATCGTTGTCCCACGTTAAAATTGTTGCCAATATACAAAATAAAACATTTCTAACCATCTGCCCCAATGGATTTTAGCAGCTGTTGGGGGCTGTTTTTTTAATCACTAACCTTTTATGGAGCGTTATTAAAAAACGCCTAATGATTAAGGAATTCTTAATCCGTTTGAAATAGAAACGACTGTTTTTAACAACAGCATTCATTAAAACTAATTTGCTCATTCTTGAAGGATAAATTTACTTGAAGGTTCATAGTATTGGGAACGATTTTTTTTGTTTATTACCTTTAATAAGAATTTTTTCGAATCTAACCAACCAATTCTGCATTCAGTTGTTGTTTCTCTTTTCCTACCTCCAGGACCATCATATCTTAAAGAATAGTTTATAACAATATAATCATTTACAATTTTATATGTACCCGTGCCCTCTGAGTCAATTCTATCGGGGGATGAATTGCGTGATTCTGTAATGTATTTATAAGAAAGCGTCCCGTTTTCATTGAAAGTAAATATTAAATCAAGATAAACTTCTGTAAGTTTATCGTACTCAACGTTTTTCCAAGATTTTCCTATAAGAGCTGCAATATCTTGTTTGATTTTAATGATTTCTTCTTCATTTTTCTGTGACGACAAATACTTTTTTGAAAATTTATCATCCAATGAGTTTAATAAGGAGAAGGTGATTTTTTTGCTATCCATAACCAAGGTAAAAGATTTCTCATTTAACCAAACAACTTCCCAAAGTTTAGTGAAAGGAATGACAGTGCCTGTTGTGGGCTTAATACATAACCTACCATTAGAAACAGAAAACCTACCCTCTGAAGGATTGCATTTCTGGATTACCTTGGTCGAATCTTTAAATACAAATTCCGTTAAGGTGTATGAATTATCGGAAAACGTGAATAGTAGTGGAACCCCATCAAGGTCAATAATGTTCTGGCTTTGCCATGATTTATTTTTTAAACTATCAATATTACTAGTCAAAGTTTGTCCATCAGTTTTTTTATCACCTTTGAGTTTTATTACCAAATTACTGTAGCAATCATCAATTGGCTTATCTAATTCTATTTTTTCTTTTAGAAGAGTTAAGAGGAATTTGGGAGTGAAAAAATCAGATTCTGTACCTAATTCAACATATCGGTGCTTTTTTATACCCTCTGTAAGAATAAATTCTGTATTATTAATCCAACTTATAGTGTATGATTTAATGGCAATAATATTAGCACCTTGATACACTGACATCTTAACATTGTACTTTGTTTCAGTAATTTTGCCTTCATATACCATTGGGCCGAATAGTTTTTCACCAACATACTTATATTCAAGGTATCTAAATGTACCATCAGAATTTGCAACTATGGTTGATGGTTCATAATTAAAATCAGTAATATCTTGGCTTTGCCAAGTTTTACCTTTTAGGGATTGAGCATTTGTCTCAATCGTAAACATTGCCAGGGTTATAGCAATTAATTGGTAGTAAAATAATGACTTATGCATAGTGTGTTAAGTTTAAGAAATATGATTAAGGTTTTTTTTACTTTTTTTCTACAATTGTCAACTAATGAAATGATTATTGCTAAATTGTTTTCGAAATTGAAATCTATTTTAATATTCTTCCATTGCCAAGTTATATTCAACTTTCTATAAACTTGTCCATTTGCAGTTAACATTATAAATAAAATTGTTATTGTAAAAATTTTTTTCAATGTTCTTAATTTAAATTTTTAGTTAGACATCATTTTAAATCACTCCTTTTCTGCTGTCTCTTAAAATTGCCCCCAACGGATGGCGGTATGAAACGTTGGGGAGTTCGGAGCACTTACCTGTCAAAATGA
>CAYMII010000048.1:0-24025 GCA_964390565.1 uncultured Rikenellaceae bacterium | reverse complement strand
ATGTCAAGTGCCATATTTGAATTAATGGTATTTCGAAATGTTGTTGGAACATTCGGCTTCTTCTCCTTGCGTTTCCAATGCTCCATTTTCAGTTAGTTTGATAAGTTATTTGAAAGAATATCATGATTAAAAGCGTTGGATTGACTTAATCATACCGTAATCTTTCCACTTCTCGTTCTTCTTGGAAGTAACCATAATATCGCTCATTCCAATCTTTTCGAGCTTTGTAGTATAGTCGATATAAGCACCAATTAGCGCCATATCAGTAGTTGTAGGATGAGGATCGGAATGGATATCGAGCAACTCCTCCATATGCTTCTCGATAAAGTGAGTATCGTAGTGACCATCGTTAAAGTCCTTGTTATCCATAATCTTCTCAAGGAACTTGATAGATGTTTTAACACCAGTAATCTTGTACTCGAAAAGAGCACGTTTCATACGCTCAATAGCCTCGGGACGGGTTCTTCCCCAAGTAATGATTTTGGTAATCATTGGGTCATAAAACATTGGGATTTCGTAGCCTTCGTAAACATAACCATCGGTACGAACGCCAAGCCCGTTGGGCTCGCTGATATGCCTAATCTTACCAGGACATGGCATGAAATTATTGAATGGATCCTCAGCTGAAATACGACACTCAATGGCATGACCAAATTGAACTAGCTCATCCTGAGTAAATGATATTGGGAGACCAGATGCAATGTTAATTTGCTCCTTTACAAGGTCGATACCAGTTGTACGCTCGGTAATTGGATGTTCCACCTGTAAACGGGTGTTCATCTCGAGGAAGTAGAAATTACGGTTTGCATCAACCAAAAACTCGATTGTACCAGCACCCTCGTAATTAACTGCTTTAGCAGCTTTTACAGCAGCACGACCCATCTCATCGCGCAACTCCTTTGAAATAAATGGTGATGGGGTCTCCTCAATCATCTTTTGGTGACGACGTTGAACAGAGCACTCCCTTTCAAATAGATGAAGCGTATTGCCTTGCTTATCGGCTAAAATCTGAAACTCGATATGATGAGGAGAATCTAGATATTTCTCAATGTAAACGGTATCGTTACCAAATGATGATAATGCCTCAGATTGAGCCATTCTAATTGCTGAAGCAAGATCCTCTTTCTTACGAACAAGCCTCATCCCCTTACCTCCACCACCAGCAGAAGCTTTTATAATTACGGGTAGTCCAATTTCAGCAACAACCTTATTAACTGAGTCAATATCTCCAACCTTCTGTTGAGTACCGGGAACAACTGGAACTCCAGCCTCAATCATTTTTAAACGAGCCGAGATTTTATCGCCCATGGCGACAATCGATTCCCACGATGGACCAATAAATATGATACCTGCAGCTAAACATTTCTTTGCAAACTCAGCGTTTTCTGAAAGAAAACCGTACCCTGGATGGATAGCATCGGCGTTGCATTGCTTTGCAACCTCAATAATCTTATCGCCATTTAGGTAACTCTCCTTTGATGGGGATGGTCCGATATGGTATGCCTCATCGGCATATCGAACATGCATTGCTGTTCGGTCGGCATCGGAGTAAACGGCAATTGACTTAATTCCCAACTCGCGACATGAGCGTATAACCCGAACTGCGATTTCGCCTCTATTGGCGATTAAAACCTTCTTTATCATACATGTATTTTTAAATACGATGGCGAATATAAAGACTTTTTATGTTTTACAACACTTTTATATAGCATTTTTTATGCCATATAACATAGTTATACGACACAATCATCTCGTTTTCATAAACATAAATTGTGGAAAAAAGTTTATTTCTATCAAACAATCGTTTAACAGAAACGGAAAATCCTATAGCAATGGGACTTAAATTTTCGGAGATAATCTATATTAATAATGGGTAATAATGAAGTTATTATAGTATGAGAAGTTAAGAAGTTAAACAGCCAACAACCTAAGCTTTCCGCCTAACAGCAACACAGCATCACATTAAACTGCAATACAAAAACTATAATCCAGAAATTCGCTTTATCTCGTTTAACTTGTTTAAGGCCTCAACGGGAGTCAGATTGTTGATATCGAGAACTTTGATTTGATCGCGAATTTGCTTTAGAACAGGATCTTCAAGTTGGAAGAAGCTAAGCTGATAACCCTCGCGGTGCTTACCTAATTCCTCAACAGGTTTATGAAGGGATTTATCTTGCTGTGATTGCTCCATCTCGGCAAGTATCTCATTGGCTCTTTTCACAACACTTGGTGGCATACCAGCCATACGGGCAACATGAATACCAAAGCTATGCTCACTTCCTCCCCTAACCAACTTACGAAGGAAAATGACCTTATTATTGAGCTCCTTGATAGTTACATTATAGTTCTTGACCCTTGGGAAGGTCGACTCCATCTCGTTTAATTCGTGATAGTGAGTTGCAAACAGAGTTTTTGCCTTTGCCGATGAATGCTCGTGAATATACTCAACCATTGCCCAAGCAATGGAGATTCCATCATATGTAGAAGTGCCACGACCAATTTCATCAAGCAGAATCAAACTCCTGTCTGAAAGGTTATTTAGAATGCTTGCAGCCTCCTGCATCTCAACCATAAAGGTTGATTCGCCTAGTGAGATATTATCCGAAGCACCAACGCGAGTAAATATCTTATCAACTACGCCAAGTGAAGCGCCCTTAGCAGGAACAAAGGAGCCAATTTGTGCTAAAAGCACAATTAGAGCAGTTTGCCTTAGCAATGCAGATTTACCGGCCATATTCGGACCGGTAATAATGATGATCTGCTGCTCTTTATCGTCTAAATATACATCGTTAGCGATATACTCCTCACCAACAGGGAGCATTCGTTCAATTACAGGATGTCGGCCATCCTTTATATCTAAAATATTCGTTGCGTTCAACGATGGTTTAGAGTAACCATAGGTTTTTGCACAATTTGCAAATGATAGTAAACAGTCGATTTGCGCAACAAGGGATGAGTTTAGCTGAATCGAAGCAACATACTCCGAAAGGCTAAGAACCAGCTCTTGGAAAAGGCGAAGTTCAATTTGAAGGATCTTCTCCTCTGCACCTAATATCTTGGCCTCGTACTCCTTCAACTCCTCTGTAATATAGCGCTCTGCAGATACAAGAGTCTGCTTACGAATCCACTCTGGTGGAACTTTATCCTTATGTGTATTACGAACCTCAATGAAATAGCCAAAAACATTATTAAAGCTAACCTTTAGCGAGGGAATGCCTGTCCTCTCCGATTCGCGCTGCTGAAGATTTACAAGGTAATCCTTGCCAGAATAAAGTATGGTTCTTAACTCATCTAGTTCAGCATCAAATCCTGTGGAAATTACGCCTCCTTTAGCTACCAAGGCTGGGGGATCGGGCATGATCTCTTTTTCAATCCTATCCCTAATCCTTGCACAAAGATTAATCTGCTCACCAATTCTCTGTAAAGTGGGTTCATCGGACTTTTCACAAGCATCTTTTATCTCAACAAGAGTAAATAGTGATGTTTTAAGCTGAACAATTTCACGAGGTGTGATTTTGCCTACCGCTGCCTTTGATATTATACGCTCCAAATCACCAACCTCACGCACTTTCTCAATCAGCAAATTGTTTAAATCTGTATTCTTTATGAAGTATTCTACAACGTTTTGCCTTTCATTAATTGATGAGATCTCCTTTAATGGGAAAGCTAACCAACGCTTAAGAAGCCTTCCGCCCATTGGCGAAATGGTTTTATCGATTACCTCGATTAACGTTTTGGCACCCTCGTTATAAGTCGAAAAGAGCTCAAGGTTACGAACAGTAAACCTATCGAGCCAAACGTATTTATCCTCATCAATCCTCGATATTGATGAAATATGGTTAACCTGACTATGCTGAGTAATATCGAGATAGTAGAGAATTGCTCCCGCTGATGTTAACCCAAGGCGCATTCCATCTACACCAA
This sequence comes from uncultured Rikenellaceae bacterium, assembly GCA_964390565.1. Taxonomy (GTDB): domain Bacteria; phylum Bacteroidota; class Bacteroidia; order Bacteroidales; family Tenuifilaceae; genus UBA8529. Next base: position 20,101 of record CAYMII010000048.1, on the reverse strand, counting down.
AACCTTTAAGTGACTGAGTTTGGAAATGGTTGAGAAGTTTTTCATTTGCTCCATCAACATTGTAAGCCCAATCCTCCATTTTAAATACGTAATATTTCGAGCCAAATAGCTCGATGAAGGCCTGATATTTTGAACGCTCAACGAGAACCTCTTTGGGGTTAAAATTGCTTAGCAGCTTATCGACATAATCTGTTGAACCTTCGGCAACAAAGAATTCGCCAGTTGAAATATCAAGGAAAGCGATGCCTGCGCTCCTTTTATCAAGATGAACACAAGCAAGAAAGTTATTCTCCTTACGTTCAAGAACATTATCGTTTAACGAAACGCCAGGAGTAACAAGTTCAGTAACACCTCTTTTAACAATCGTCTTTGTTAGCTTAGGATCTTCGAGCTGATCGCAAATAGCAACCCTCTGCCCTGCCCTTACAAGCTTTGGAAGGTATGTATCAAGCGCATGATGAGGAAAACCAGCCAACTCAACGTAAGCAGCAGCACCATTAGCCCTTCGAGTAAGTGTAATGCCAAGTATCTCAGATGCTTTAATGGCATCATCACCAAATGTTTCGTAGAAATCGCCAACTCTAAAGAGCAAAATAGCATCAGGGTGTGTACGCTTGATGCTAAAGTATTGCTTCATCAGGGGAGTCTCAACAACGTTACTCTCGTTAAATTCGCTCAAGGGATTAATGAGTTAAATTAGGCAAACAAAAATATTAAAAACTTCTACTCCTCGTGTGAAATAATCTAACAATTAATCAACAACCTAACCGCTTAAACTAAAACGTTTTAGTCTGAAAACATTTTAATCCTAATAAAAATCATTTTTTTAGGATTTAACTTTTAGTAGTTTAGCAAGTCATAACAAGAAATCAACCATATGAAGAAAATATTTGTAATTGGCGCAGGTCTTTCATCTTCAGACCTTATAAAATATCTGCTAGACAATGCATTAAAACTTGATTGGACGGTTAAAGTTGGAGATCTTTCTTTAGATTTAGCCAAGAGTAAGATAAACAATCACCCTAAAGGTCAAGCAATTTACTTCGATATTAATGATAATAAACAGCTAAAAGCTGAAGTTGCTTGGGCTGATATAGTTGTATCGCTTTTACCAGCATTTATGCATCCCATAGTTGCAAAAGAATGTGTAAGCCAGAGCAAGCATATGGCAACTGCCTCATATGTATCAGACGCTATGAAAGCGCTTGATGCAGAAGCAAAACAAAAAGGTATCACCTTGCTTAACGAACTTGGCGTTGACCCAGGAATCGACCATATGTCGGCAATGAACGTAATTGATGAGATTCGCGAAAAGGGTGGAAAATTACTTGGCTTTATTAGCAATACAGGTGGATTAATTGCTCCTGAAAGCGACAATAACCCATGGAACTATAAGTTTACTTGGAATCCACGCAATGTAGTTCTCGCAGGTCAAGGTGTAGCTCAGTTTATTGAGAATGGTCAATATAAATTCATTCCTTACCATAGACTTTACTCAAGGGCAAGAACCTATTCTGTTCTGAACTATGGTAATTTTGAGATGTACCCAAATAGGGATTCGCTCCAGTATCGCGAGATATATGATCTTAAAGATATTCAAACTTTAATCAGAGGAACACTTCGTAAAGCAGGGTATTGCAAAGCATGGAATGTTTTTGTTAAACTTGGCGCAACTGATGATACCTACAAAATTCCAAATAGCGAAAATCTAACCTACAGAGGCTTTATCAATAGTTTCCTTGCATACGACTCAAAACTTTCAGTTGAAGAAAAATTAAAACACGAGATTGCTGAGGCAAATGATCCAATCGTATTTGAGAAACTTCGTTGGCTAGGAATTTTTGAGGAGAAGAAAGTTGGGCTATCAAACGTTAGTCCAGCCCAAATACTCCAAAAGATTTTAGAAGAGAAGCTATATCTTGAACCTAACGACAAGGATATGATTGTTATGCAGCATATCTTTGATTACGAGCTGAATGGCAAGAAATATCATCGAACATCATCAATGGTAATTATTGGTAAAGACACCGTTCACACTGCAATGTCAATTACAGTTGGAACCCCATTGGCTATTGCCATTAAACGAGTTCTAACAGGTGAACTTCAGGAGAAAGGCGTTATCATTCCAACCAAGCCTTCGGTTTACAAACCAATTTTAAAGGAGTTGGAAGAATATGGCGTTAAATTTATTGAGGAGGAAAGCGAAATGATATAATTTTTTTTAAACCCTTTATTTAATTTGAGTTAATAAAATTATATTTAAGAAAATCGTTAGTTTCGCATAAATTATTAACACAAACCCACTCAACCTACAATCGCTAATATTTTCACGAAAATCGACTCGTAATATGACAAAATCAATCTTCAATGGATTCTTACCTTTTATAATTCTGATCGCCATCTTTTCAAAAAATTCTTTTAGCCAAAATATAGAGACAACAGCCTCGAAATCAATAGTAAGCGGTGTTAATGAGAATGTATATGGGCTTGATCCTTCGTTATATAATGGTTTGATATATACTTCATTCAATCAATCAAAAGTTAAAGGGGATCAGTACTTTTTAAACAGTGAGTATCAAAAGGGAGAGGTCACTATAAGAGGAGTCTGTTACAAAAATCTTGATTTGAATTATGATATATACAGACAAGAACTCCTTCTTAAGTTCTTAAATCCAAACAATGTTTATAGCATAATTATGGTTTCAAAAGCCTGGCTTGAAGGTTTTAAAATAGGGAATACCATTTTTAAAATTTATGAAATGCCTGAAAAGACTAAACGCATTTATCAAGTACTAGGCAACGACTCATTACAATTATATTATTATTGGCAAAAAAAGGTTGAATACTTTAATAATTACGCTGGTTATACAAACTTATGGTTTAGTATTAAAAAAGAACAAAACATTGTAATAAAAAATAAGATTTATCCATTTCAGAGTAATAACAGCTTTTTACGCTGCTTTAATAAGGACCAACAAAAAGTTATAAAAAAATATCTCCATCAGAATAAAGTTAAAGTTAACAATGCATCTGACCAAATAATGGAAGAACTTATTAATTACTGTAGTAAAATTTCAATAAATTGAAAACAACATTTTTTATTCTATTCCTATTACTAGGAAAGCCATCCGGTATTGATTATAAAAACTATTTATCATGCCATGTTTCAGATATTCCATTTTCTGATTTTACAAATGAAGTATACCAACAGACTGGGGTAAAGATATTTTATGATGAAAACTTGTTAAAAGAGGTGAGGGTTACCCTAAATGCCGATAGTATCAGTGTTGAGGAAGCTTTAAAAACAGTACTTAAAAACACTGGAATTGAAGTTTCTCCCTGGCAAAATAATTTTGTTCTACTAAAAGGAGAGAAATTAATTTCAATTTTGCCTGACTATGAACAAATTGTCAATAAAAAAGACTCTTTAATTCAACAAACAAAGGGTTTAACAGAGTCAGAGATAAAATATTTGACAGCAAGGACGGTAAACTCTACGGAAACTTATAAAGTAGGAAAGGTCGGATTAAATGGTACGCATAGCAACGTAATCATTTCAGGAAGAATTCTCGATCAAGAGACAGGTACACCCATTTCAAATGCTACAGTTTTTATAGCCGAAACAGGTAAAGGAGCAATAGCAAATAATGGTGGCTACTTTTCATTAGTACATAACCCCGGGAAATTTAATGCAAGAATCGAAAGCCTTGGGCATGAAAAGAAAAATATTTTTTTAGAGATTCTCTCTGAAGGCGACCTCAATGTTGAGTTAAAAAAAGAAGATATTCTTATTGAAGAGGTTATGGTATATGGCGATCGGCAGGCAAATCTAAAATCAAAGGAACCGGGGCTTGAGCGAATTGCTGTAAAAGCTATAAAAGAAATTCCCATGATGATCGGTGAACGAGACATCCTCAAAGTGTCGAGTTTACTACCTGGCATTGTTAGCGTGGGTGAAGGATCGGCAGGTTTAAATGTAAGAGGTGGCAGTTCTGACCAAAACGCTTTTTACATCTCTAAAGTTCCTATTTACAATACCTCGCACCTTTTTGGATTTTTCCCTGCATTTAATTCTGACATCATAAAAGACTTCTCCATATACAAAGGTTATGTTCCGGCTCAATTTGGAGGAAGGCTTTCATCAGTCTTTAATATTACAACGCGAGAGGCAAACAATAAGCATTTTACTGCACATGGCGGGATTAACCCAGTTACAGGCTTCATAACATTAGAAGGTCCTATAGTAAAAAACTCATTAACTGCTTTGTTTACGGCACGAACATGCTACTCTGATTGGATATTATCCAAAGTAAAGGATCCAACAATTAGGAATAGCAAAGCAGGTTTTAATGATTTCTCAGGAATTATTAACTATACCCGTAAAAAATCTCAGCTAACCTTATTCATTTATAATAGTAACGATAGATTCCGCCTTTCGGATATTAATGAATACAAATACTCTAACTTGGGTGGTTCATTAAATCTTCATACCATATTCAGCCCATCATTAAATGGCGACTTTACTATAATTGGTTCTGAATACACTTTCGAAACAACAGATAACCATGAGGTATCAACTGCATATCAACATAATTATAAGATTGGCCATTATGAGTTTCAAAGCGACTTTAACCATGTAATTAGTGATAAAACAACACTAAATTATGGAGCGAATATGATTCTTTATAACCTTGATAGGGGTTCTGTACTTCCTTATGGATTCAACTCTTTAAAAGCTCCGATTAACCTTGGAAAAGAACAGGGTGTTGAAAGTGCAATTTACTTAACGGATAAGTACAACATTTTCCCTAGATTAACTTTAACACTTGGTTTTAGACAGTCTGTATTTACTCCAATTGGCCCAAAATCAGTTTATGATTACAATGATAATTCACCAAGGGAAGAAAAATATATAATTGATACATTAAACTATGCATCAAACAAACCCATTAAATGGTATTTCTCCCCAGAAATTAGAACCTCAATTACTTTTCAGACAGATAGAGATGGTTCCATAAAACTGGCATTTAATCAAATGCAGCAAAATTTATTCATGCTAAGTAACACGATGTCTGTAGGACCAAATACGCAGTGGAAACTTGCCGACTACCATATTAAACCATCTAGAAGCATGCAAGTATCTCTGGGTATCTTTAGAACTTTCCCTAAAGAAGGGCTTGAAGCATCAGTGGAAGTTTATGCTAAAAAAACGAGTAATCTACCAGAGTTTAAGGATGGTGCAAATTTTCTTGGAACTTCTGCTGTTGAAACAACAATACTCCAAGGTGATCAAAAATCATATGGTATTGAATTTTTTATTAAAAGAAGTGGCCGCAAACTTAATGGATGGCTATCCTATACATACTCCCGCTCAATTGTACAAATTAAAGGAAAAAATGCTTGGGATTGTATAAACGAAGGGAAAGCTTACCCAAGTAATTATGACATCCCACACTCAATAAATGCGCTAATTAATTATCGATTTAATAGACGCTTATCTTTATCAACAGTTACAACTTACCAAACCGGCAGGCCTGTAACTTATCCTATATCAATTTACTATATAAATGGGCGACAATATATTGATTATTCTTCGCGAAATAAATATACAATCCCCGACTATTTTAGGATTGATGCATCACTTACGATTGAAGGAAACCTCAAGAAAAACAAAAAATTGCATAGCTCATTCATGATTAGCGTTTATAACTTAACCGGGAGGAGGAACCCATACTCAGTTTACTATAAATCAATAGGTCCTCAAGTTTACAGCTATAAGTATTCAGTTATTGGAATTCCATTATTTACAGTTACTTGGCTTTTTAAACTCGGAAATTATGATTCGAACTAAAACTATCCTTTCTGGCGTTTTTTTGATTGCAGCATTTTCATCCTGCATTGATTTTTTTCATCCAGACTTAGGTGATGGCGCTAATAACAAGCTAGTTGTAGATGGGCTAATTACAGATCAAGAAGGTTATCAAGTAGTTTCTGTTTCTATTAACTCGAAACTGGCTAATCCTAAATTTAATCCATCATCTTTTTGTAAAGTTACCATTCTTGACAATAATAACAATATATATATATTGAATGAATACGAGAGTGGTAGATATCGGGTATGGATGGACAAAGAGGATCTTAAACCAGGAAACTCCTATCAGGTTAAAGTACAAACAGCAAGTGGCATTGAGGTTATTTCTGATTTTGAGAAAATGTCAGAGTGCCCCGAAATTGACTCAATTTACTACATCCTAAAAGAAAAACCTACAACCAATCCATATTACAAAATACAAGGAATCCAATTCTATGTTGATATTAATGGGGAAAACACGAATAGTCGCTATTTTCGATGGAATTTAACCGAAACATGGGAACATCATGCCCCTGTTCCAACCAGTAATTCATTAACAACTTGCTGGACTACTCTAGACTTAAAGAATATTTACGCAGTTACTACAGAAAATTTAACTCAAAACAGGTTTAGGAAGTACGCGCTTCATTTTGTTGATAACCAAACCCAAAGGTTAAATTATTGCTATAGCCTACTTATAAATCAATTTTCAATTACCGAACCTGCCTTTAGGTATTGGGATAACCTTCGTTTCAATAGCAATGCGCAGGGAGGATTATACAATACTCAGCCTTTACATGTCAGGGGCAATTTAAAGTGTACAACAAATCCTGATTTAGAAATATTAGGATTTTTCAGTGTTGCATCTGTAAAGACTAAAAGGATTTTTGTTAGAAATGTAATAGGTCTTCAACTCCTAGAGCCTATATGCATACCCGACATACTCCCTAATGGTGTTGTAGTTATAGGCGCCTCATGCACTGAATGTGATTATTGGGATGGAACAACCTTTAAACCAGATTATTGGCCATATTAATAACTATTTATATGAGTAAATTAAGAAAACTTTTTTTATTTGCGCTTTCGGCATATGCATTTTCATCTTGTATTGATTTGTTTAACCCTGATATCGATAACGATTCCGTTTCTAAATACGTTGTTGATGGCAGAATTACAGATCAGGAAGGTTACCAAACTGTTACTGTTTCGTTGACTTCCACGTTTAAGGATCCCAAGTTTGTTCCGGTTAACTTCTGTAAAGTTAAACTTATCGACAAAGACGGAAACATTTTTAATTTGAATGAACAAGGTAAAGGAGTTTATAATATTTGGATGGGAAAAGAGTATTTATATCCAGGAAACTCCTTTAAAGTTGAGGTTTTAACACCAAATGGAATAGAAATTGTTTCCGACTTCGATCAGATGCCCGATTGTCCGGATATTGATTCTGTTTATTTTATCAGAAAGGATCATCCGTCAACTAATCCTGGGGTAGATATTGAAGGTATTCAGTTTTACATTGATATTGAACGACAAAACAATAATAGTAAATTCTATCGATGGGATATTGAAGAAACTTGGGAGCATCACGCATCATTACCAATTACTTGGTATGCTTCAACCACAGGAGATGAGCGTGCAGTTCCACCTGATTATTCGAGATTTGTATGTTGGACTACAAGTTTGTTAAGTGAAATTTACACCCTATCTTTCGAGAGCAACACTCCCAACGTTTATAAAATGAAAACCCTTCATTATGTTAATAATCAAAGCCAAAGGCTTACATATGGCTATAGCGTTTTGATTTCTCAAATTGCATTAAGCGAACCAGCATTTAATTATTGGGATAATCTTCGTAAAAACTTTACTCAAGAAGGTGGTTTTAGCAACTCGCAGCCATTTAGAGTTAAAGGGAATTTAAAAAGTACAACTAATCCAGAACTAGAAATCCTTGGGTTTTTCAGCGCTTCTTCCATAAAAACCAAAAGAATTTTTGTCAGAAACGTTCAAAACTTCCACGTGTATTTACCACAATGCATTCCCCCTCGCCTACCGTTACCAAAAGAGAAGTACAAATATTTTGATTATATTAATGGCACTAGATATATCATTGATGATGGTTGCGTTGAATGTGATTATTTATCTGGTACAACTCAAAAACCGACCTTTTGGCCATATAGTGTAACCTATGATTAGAATTTCAAGAATCCTTTTAGTAGTCATTTTATTGATAGGATTTGCATCCTGCGTTGAACTCTTTCGCCCAGATCTAGGTTCTTCAGACGTCGTTAAAATTGTTGTTGATGGAGAGGTTACTGATCAGGAAGGCTTCCAAATTGTTTCTGTTTCAACTACATCTCCCCTTAACAAACCTGATTTTGCACCATTATCTTTTTGTAAAGTAAAAATTGTTGACGATTTAGGAAATGAGTTCATCTTGACTGAATATGTAAAGGGAAGATATAGAGTTTGGGTGGGGAAAGAGTATCTCTCCCCCGGGCGCTCATATCAGGTCAAGGTTATAACTGCCTCAGGCATAGAAATCGTCTCAGATTTTGATAAAATGCCTGAGCCTGCTGAGATTGATTCTGTGCATTACAAGCGAAAGGATTTTCCTACATCCAACCCTAACTTAACCATTCAAGCGGTTCAATTTTATATTGATATTACAAGAAAAAATACAAGCAGCAATTATTATCGATGGGATATCGACGAAACGTGGGAACACCATGCTGTCTATCCAATAACATGGTACTCTATAACATACGACAGTCCTCTGCAGCATTACTTCCCACCAAATTATTCAAGGTTTATATGCTGGACTACTGAGAGAATAAAAAATATATATACATTCTCCACTGAAAATACTAAACAAACAAAATATATTGGAATCCCTATTCAAATTGTTGATAACCAAACACAAAAACTTACTTTTGGCTATAGCGCGTTAATTTTTCAACATGCTTTAAGCGAATCAGCATATGAATATTGCGAAAGACTTCGAATTAATAGCAACGAGCAAGGGGGATTATATAGCACTCAACCTTTAAGAATTAAAGGGAATCTAAAAAGTACAACTAATCCAGAATTAGAAATTCTTGGGTTTTTCAGCGCTTCTTCTGTTAAAACAAAAAGAATATTTGTTCGAAATGTAGAGAATTTTGATGTCTACGAACCATCTTGCGCCCCTCCAGATTTACCCGGTACGAGATATAGGTATTTTATTATGGATGAAAGTATGATATTGCATGGCTATTTTGAAGCATGCTTTGAGTGTGACTATTTAAGTGGCTCCACAGAAAAACCCAGTTTTTGGCCTTACTAATTAATTACAATACTGAATACTAATATATTGAGTTGTGCAACTGTTAAACCTAATTATTGCCGTTACTAATATGAAAAAAATTGCTTTTAAAATCACTATTCTGTTAACCTTTTTTAGTTTAGGAATCATCGAGGTGAATTGTCAGGTTGAAAACTCCAAATCTATACAAGAAAAAGTAAACCTCTTTACAGATAGAACCTTATATATATCGGGCGAGCAAATTCAATTTGCTGCATATCTTTTTATGAATATTGATGCTCCAAGTTTTTCTTTGACAGGAGTTAAAGATATTAGTGAGTTAGATATTCTAATAAAAAACTATAAAAAGCCTAAGGTAGTTAACACTAGTAAGATTTTGTATATAGAACTTATAACCCCCGATGGAGAAAAACTTTTCAAAGGAAAATATTTGTTCGAAGATCATTATAGTAACGGCAGTATTTCGATTTCAAAGGATATTGCAACAGGCATGTACTATCTTAAAGCTTACACAAAAGTTATGAGAAACTACGGTTCAAAATATTATTCCTATATTCCACTTAAAATTGTTAATCCACATAAAACGGAGATACAACAACACAATCAATTAGTTTCTCTGAAGAATGATTCCATTTCAATAATTGATTCATTAAAAAATCAAGAACTCCTTTCGATTGCCACAGATAAAGATGAATATTTAACTCGTGAAAAAATTAGTTGCCAAATAAAAGGGATAAATTTAAAAGCAAATTCTTTGAAAATATTAAACCTTTCAATAATTCCTGAAGGCTCAATAAACGAAAGTGAAAAAATCGATATTATTTCCAATAACCCTCTTTCGGATTCTTATTATTATCCTGAAACAAATGGTTTATCAATTACAGGGAAATTAAAAGAAAGCAAATCCCAAAATCCTATCATCAACAAAACAATAAACCTATCTATATTAGGTAATTACAATGATTTCATTGCAGTCAAAACAGATACTTCTGGTCGATTTTTTATTAAAGTACCTAACTTTAGCGGTGTTAAAGATGTATTTTTAATCGCTGAGAATATCGTAGATTCAAAGTCAATCATAAACATTGATAACGATTTCTGCGAAAATCAGGCACAAATTCCAACACCATTATTTAAACTATCTGACCTTGAGAAAAAAATTGCTTACAATTTTGCAACTAACTCACAATTAGCTATTAGTTTTAATGAGAAGGTTTTTAAAGATTCTATAACTACTATTGACCCACCATTTTATGGTGAACCCAAATTAAAAAGGTATTTCGATAATTATATACAACTTCCTACATTTGAGGATTATATCAATGAGATAATACCCAACTTAACAATTAGGAAGGAACAGGGGAAACGGTATTTTAAAATATTAAACCCTCAACCAGAGATGGGAATCTATAAGCCCCTAGTTTTACTTGATATGGTTGCAATTGATAATACGGAAAAATTACTCTCACTATCTCCTCAAAAAATTTCACATATTGAAATTATTGATGCCGCATACATTAAAGGAGACATGACTTATGGTGGAATTATAAGTATTTTCTCAAAGAAAGGAGATTTTGCAGGTATTGACTTACCTTCATCTGGGTTATTCGTTGACTTCAATTTCTTAAGTAATACAAATAAACAACCAAAAGAATTATCTTTAAAAACAAATCGGCCTGATACTAGAAACACATTAGCATGGGAGCCAAATATCCAACTTGATTTAAATAATTTATATGAACAATCGTTCAGTTCTGCTGATACTCCAGGTAGGTATATTATTTTATTAAGAGGTATAACTAGCGAAGGGAAACATTTTTCCTATAAAAAATTATTTATTATTAAAAACCGTAATAGTTAAAGAAAAACTTCACATCAATGGTTTATCGCAATTAAAATGCTAAGTAAAAATCAGCGGTTAGCTGTTTGTACTCATCGGTATAGTCCCCATCAACAGTATGAATAGAAATTGTGCTATCTGGTAATCGTTTTTTATGAAACGAAAACTCTGTTAAAATTCTAATAATAGGCTTATCGGGCTTGGTTTGAACAAAGAGTTTACGATTGCAGTAAAGCCCATAATTTACGGCTTCAGCAATAAGAATATTTCCCTCGGTATAAGGAAGTATAGCGCAAAAGCGACCTTCGGGTGCTAAAAGGGTTTTTACCCCATTGAGTAAATCGGAATTAGGTAGTTCGTCGGTATGCCTTGTTAATGTTCGCTCTGGCGATGGTGATTTAAGCGATTTATTAAAGTATGGTGGGTTTGAAACAATCAAATCAAACTTTGAATTATTTGACGAAGCAAAAGCCTGTAACGACATTGGGTCGATTGTCATTCTGCTGCTCCAAGGTGAATTCTCAAAATTATGCTTTGCCTGCAAAGCAGACGCTTGGTCGATTTCAACGGCATGAATAGTAGCATTAAGGTTTCGCTGGGCAATCATCAAGGCAATTACTCCCGAGCCAGTACCAATATCTAACGCTGAGTTAACGTTATCAACATCAACCCAAGCACCAAGCAAAACACCATCGGTGCCCACTTTCATGGCAGCAGACTCTTGCTTAATTAAAAATTGCTTAAATCGGAAGTAGCTCTTACCCATAAATAAATATCAAAACTTCTCGTTAACGCCTAGCCCAAAAAGAGCAAAGTCATATTTTACAGGATCATCATTATCAAACTCTTGTAAGTTGATAGTCAACTCCTCAACTGCCTTCCAATCGTTCTGATTCCTGTTTAACAACCCCAACGCTCTAGCAACTCTACCCGAATGGGTATCTAAAGGCATCATCAAAGCTGAATTTGGGATTTTTTTCCATAAGCCAAAATCAACCCCTTCTTTTGCTGGACGAACCATCCATCGCAAAAACATATTCAGCCGTTTTGCGGCTGAGCCTTTTTCGACGTTTGAAACATGCTTTAAAGTGTGTGATGAGGTATTTATCTCAACAAATTTAGTTCGATAATTGGCAATGGCTCCTTTAACTGTATTGTCTGCTTTATACCCATCGCTGAACACCTTTTCTAATCCACCCTTTGACTTATAAATCTGGCTTAAAACCTTAAGATAATGTGTGGAATCGTTATCGTTAAAAGTTCGATGAACAAAGCCTTTGAAACGACCTTCATCCATTTTGCTAAAGTTTACAACGAATTCGAAAGGCGAGTCGCCAAACTTGCCAAGCAAACGGTCGATATTATAAATTATCATCTTCCGATTACCCCAAGCCAAGGTTGATGCCAGCAATGCTGCAATCTCAATATCCTCTTTTTTAGAATACCGATGAGGTATTTGAATGGGATCGTTTTCAATAAACTTTGGATTTGCGTAAAAACGGTACTTCTCCTCAAGAAAATCTTTTAGCTGATATTTATCGAGATGCTCACCCATTACACAAAACGGCCATCGTTCATTGTGAGTTGTAAATCTGCCATTTGAGCCAAATCGCGATCGTGAGTAACAATTACAAAAGTTTGGCCCATCTTATCGCGAAGAGTAAAGAAAAGCTTATGTAGTTCCTCTCGATTCTGCGAATCGAGATTGCCCGATGGCTCATCTGCAAGAATTACCAATGGATTATTTATTAAGGCCCTAGCAACGGCAACACGTTGCTGCTCTCCGCCCGACATCTGTGCTGGCTTATGATCAAAACGCTCTGATAGCCCTAAGAAATCAAGTAACTCTTTTGCCCTTTTTTGCGCTTCGGGAAAACTAACCTTAGCAATTAGTGCAGGCATACAAACATTCTCTACAGCAGTAAACTCAGGCAAAAGATGATGAAACTGAAAAACGAAACCGATATTTTTATTTCTAAAGCGAGCAAGCTGCTTCTCTTTTAACTTAAAAACATCTTCACCATTAATATTTAGTGAGCCAGAATCTGGTTGTCCAAGAGTTCCTAGAATCTGTAAGAGAGTAGTCTTTCCTGCTCCGCTGGGACCAACAATGGCAATTACCTTTTTCTCGGGAAGTTCAACGTTAACCCCTTTTAATACGGTGAGTTCACCAAATGATTTAACAATATTTTCAGCTTTTATCATCTATCGCAATAATTTATAGTGCCAAAGGTATTGAAAATATCAAATTATAAACTGATGTTTAGTAGCTTTGAAAAAAAACAAAATTTCATCTGTTTACAATTTATTTTTGACATTATTACAATAATACAAATTTTACAAATTAGGTCTCCTTTAGTAATGAGCGCAGATGCAATATCCATATTATAATCATTACTTTTGGGGTAAATTATTACATGGACATTTCATGAAATCATATTCAGCAAACGAGGAGAGAATAAACGTTGTATCACACGCCTTTGGATTTGTACTAAGCTCCATTGCCTTGATTTTTCTAGTCTTAAAAGCCTTTTCACATGGTGGAATACTGCATATAGTTAGTTTTTCCATTTTTGGTATTAGCTTATGTATCCTCTATGCAGCGTCAACCCTTTATCATAAAGCGAAAGATGTTGAGAAAAGGAGTCGTTTGAAGATTTTTGATCATGCCTCAATATATGTTCTCATTGCTGGAACATACACACCATTTACATTGATAACGCTATATGGCAAAACAGGTTGGATAATATTTGGAATCACCTGGGGTGCAGCAATTATAGGCATTACCCTAAAACTCTTTTTTACCGGACGATTCTCAATAGTTTCAACAATAATGTACGTTATTATGGGTTGGGTTATTGTTTTTGCAATTAAGCCACTAATCAATAATCTGCCCTCTGATGGGTTGTATTGGCTTTTTGCAGGCGGCGTAGCCTATACAATTGGAGCAATTTTATATAGCATTAAAAGCATAAAATTCAACCATGCAATATTTCATCTGCTTGTATTGATTGGTAGTTTTTGCCATTTTATATCAATATATTTCTTTGTCCTGCCAAAGTAGAAAACCTAAAGAATGGTTTCTTACCTTGGAAAAACGAATTCTTTTGGCAAACTTTGCTTGCAAATCAACTGAAATAGGAATTATGACATTAATAAAATCAATATCTGGCATTAGAGGCACCATTGGCGGAAATGTTTCCGAAAGCCTTACCCCAATCGATATCGTGAAGTTTTCAGCGGCATACGCCGAGTGGCTAAAGGGGCAACACCCAAACAAGAAGTGTAAAGTTGCCGTTGGGCGCGATGCTCGTATATCGGGCGAGATGGTAAGCAATATCGTTATCGGAACGCTTATGGGTTGCGGAATTGATGTTATTAATCTTGGGTTAGCAACTACACCTACCGTTGAAATGGCGGTAACTGGTTTAGAGGCCGATGGCGGGTTAATTTTAACCGCAAGTCATAACCCAAGGCAATGGAATGCGCTTAAACTCCTTAATAGTAAAGGTGAATTCCTTTCCGATGAGCACGGACGCAAAGTTTTAGATATTGCTGAAAAGGGAACCTTTTCTTTTCCTGAAATAGATGGCATAGGCTATTTGGTTGATGAATCCTCATATTTAGATGAGCATATCGAGAAGATTATTAACCTCGATTTGGTTGATTGCGCTGCAATTAAAAAGGCAAACTTTAAGGTTGCCATCGATTGTGTAAACTCTGTAGGAGGCATTGCCATTCCTAGATTACTTAACGCCCTTGGCGTTAATAATATCGTTGAGCTTTACACCGATCCAACTGGCGAATTTCCACACAACCCTGAGCCACTGCCAGAGCATCTTCAGGATATATCTAAAGCGATGGTTGAGCACAAGGCTGATGTTGGTTTTGTTGTAGATCCTGATGTTGATCGTCTTGCAATTGTAAACGAGGATGGAACCATGTTCGGCGAGGAGTATACGCTTGTTGCTGTTGCGGACTATGTTCTTTCAATAAAAAAAGGAAATACTGTTTCAAACCTATCAAGTACTGCTGCATTAAGAGATGTTACCCATAAATATGGTAAAGAGTACTACGCATCGGCTGTTGGTGAGGTGAACGTAGTTACCAAGATGAAAGCTGTAAATGCAGTTATTGGTGGTGAAGGCAATGGAGGCGTTATTCTGCCCGAACTTCATTATGGACGCGATTCACTTGTTGGAGTTGCCCTATTCTTAAGCCATCTGGCTAAATCGGGTAAAAAGTGCTCGGATCTTCGCAAAACATACCCCGATTATTATATCTCAAAGAATAAGATTGAACTGAAAACAGGAATTAATCCCGATAATATCCTAAAAGTTCTTGCTGAGGAAAATAAAAACCTACCTATAAACCAAGAGGATGGGCTAAGAATTGACTTCGAGGACGGTTGGGTTCATATGCGTAAATCCAACACCGAGCCTATAATTAGGATATATGCTGAAAGTCAAAATCCTTTTAAAGCTGATGATTTAGCAAAAAGGATGATGGAGAGAATAAAAAGTATTTAGTAATAATCTGCTAAACAATTTTTTACACATTTTAACGTATTATTAGCTTAATACGAGTTAAACATTATTTACTTTTATGTATCAAAGCTCTAACAAAGTAACCTAACCTATTTTAATACAAAATGAAAAGAAAAATTATTATTGGTGTTTCAGCATTAGCTGTTTTAATCATTATCTATTTTATTTTCGGATCAAACGATAAAAGCAAAAACGCACCACAATACACAAAAGTTACAACAGGATTATTTGAAGTTGTTGTAACAGTAACAGGCGAACTTAAAGCCCAAAACTCAGAAGATATCGAGGCGCCTGCCGAATTAAGAGGTCGTAGTTTCAGAATTTCAGATGTAAAAATTCAAGATTTAATTCCTGAAGGTACAGTAGTTGATTCAGGTGCATACGTTGCAACACTTGATCGATCAGCCCTCAGTAATAGGCTAAAAGAAATAGAAGACGAATTGGAAAAAAGCCAACAAGCTTACTTAAAAACACAACTCGATACCACGCTAACGCTTCGTGAACTAAGAAACACTTTGGTTAACCTTAAGTTTGAAATGGAGGAGAAGCAAATTGTTGTTGACCAATCAAAGTTCGAGCCCCCAGCCACACAGCGTCAGGCTCAAATAAATCTAGATAAATCTGACAGAGCCTACAAACAGGCAATGTATAACTATAACCTAAAGAAAGAGCAAGCCGAGGCCTCAATGAAAGAGGTTAAGATCAATTTAGATAAGCAAAAACGCGAGAAGCAGGACATGATGGATATCCTTAGCAAATTTGTTATAAAGGCACCAAAACCCGGAATGGTAATTTACTACCGCGAATGGAGTGGTACAAAACGCAAGGTTGGCTCAACTGTAAGTCCTTGGGATTTAACTGTTGCAACGCTTCCTGATCTTTCAGTTATGAATTCGAAAACTTATGTTAACGAGATTGATGTTAGTAAAGTTAAAAAAGGCCAAAAAGTACGCATTGGAGTTGATGCTTTTCCAGAAAAGAAGTATAACGGAGAAGTTTTTGAAGTAGCCAATATTGGTGAACAATTACCTAATACTGATGCAAAGGTTTTTGAAGTTGCCATAAGAGTTGAGGGGTTTGATCCAATATTACGTCCATCGATGACCACAGGTAATCAAATAATTACCAACACTTATGATAGCGTAATGTACTTACCTCTCGAAGCAATACATGCTGAGGATAGCCTTAGCTTTGTTTATACAAAAAGAGGCAAAAAACAGATTGTTGTAACAGGCGAAATGAATGAAAATTGCATCATCATTGAAAAAGGGTTAAAAGAAGCAGAAGAGGTTTATCTTTCAATCCCAGAAAAGCCTGAATCGTTCGAACGAGCTGGCGAAGATCTTATTCCTATTATTAAGGAGAAGATTAGAACTAAAAAATTGGAAGAGGAAAAGCTGAAAAAGCAGCAAACAGAGGAGATGAATCCTAGAAATGCAAATTTCGGAAAGATGAAACTTGGCAATGGCAAGATGATGACTGCACCGACTTCTAAAAAACCATAATATATACAATCAATTAAAATAAAAAGAAATAGCATGTATAAAAGATATGTGCACGATATAAACATTGCCATTGAATCGATTTTAGCCAACAAACTAAAATCGATTCTGACAGCACTTGGTATTATATTTGGAGTTGCAGCAGTTATCAGCATGCTTGCTATAGGCAAGGGTGCGCAGCAGGAAATTCTTGATCAAATTAAAATGGTTGGTGTAAACAATATTCTTATCAACCCAATTTTCGAGGAGCAAGACGAGCAGCAATCTCAAGATGAAAGTGGCAATAAGCAAAAACGTAAATTCTCACCAGGTTTAACCCTCTCCGATGTTGATGCCATTAAAAGTGTTATTCCTTCGGTTTCAAGGATTAGTCCGGAAATAAGCCTAAACTCATTTGTTCAGTACGAAGGAATTAGGACCCCAGCTAAAATTATGGGTGTTTCAAACGACTACTTTGAACTTTATAGCCTTCCCATTGAGGATGGAACTTTCTTTAACGACTATCAAGAAGAGCATGGAATTACTGTATGTATTATTGGTGGTAATATTAAAGCAAAGTTTTTTAGTAAAGTTGATCCTATTGGGCAATATATAAAATTTGGTCAAGTATGGCTAAAGGTAATTGGGGTATTGAAGAAATCCGATATCACTGTTAGTGGAATGCAAAACGCTGGGGTTAACGTTTACAATGATAATGTTTACTTACCAGCAAAAAGCCTACTTTTACGTTACCAGAATAGAGCGTTGGTAAATTCTAAGAAATTTTCTGAGGGTGGTTCGTTTTCTGGAGGAGGATTCTTTTTTCGCTTTGGCGGTAGTACTGAATCTCAAGCACCCAAGAATTATCATCAGCTCGATAGGGTGATTGTTCAAGTTAACGAAACAACAGATATTAATTCGACTACCGAAATATTAAGCCGAATGATGCTTCGGAGGCACTCAGAAGTTAAAGACTTTGAGATAACCGTTCCAGAACTTCTACTTAAGCAGCAGGAAAGAACAAAAGATATTTTCAATATCGTTCTTGGTGCAATTGCAAGTATCTCACTAATAGTTGGAGGTATTGGTATTATGAACATCATGTTTGCATCGGTAATGGAGCGTATCAAGGAGATTGGTACACGCATGGCCATAGGAGCAAAAAAGGCTGATATCGTTGCACAGTTCCTATCAGAAGCCGTACTTATAAGCGTTACAGGTGGATTCATTGGAATAATTCTTGGTATTATTCTTACAAAGTTGATTACGCATTTTGCAGGAATCCTAACCATCATAAGTCCTTTATCTGTTTTTATTGCATTTGGGGTATCAGCAGCAGTCGGAGTTATTTTTGGATTATCACCTGCAAAACGAGCAGCCGACAGAGATCCTATTGAATCGTTACGTTACGAATAAAATATTTAATAAAAATGAAAAAGGTAATATTTAGCATTTCAGTATTAATATTTTTGGTTACCCCAGTATTTGCTCAAAAGCCTGTAAACAGGCTAACTTTAAGTGAGGTTATTCAGTTAGCAAAAGATCAGTCTCCTCAAGCAATACTTGCAAAACATAGATTTAGAGCCTCATATTGGCAATACAGAACCTATAAAGCGGAGTACTTGCCAAGTATTAGAATGACTACTTCACCATTAAGTTACAACAGATCGCTCACTTCAAGATTAAACGATAAAGGAGGTTATGACAATATTGAGGTTAATCAAAATAGTTCAAACCTAGCATTTGAAATGAGTCAAAACATAGGCTTAACAGGTGGACGTTTTTTCTTGAATACATCTCTTAACCGAAATGATGATTTTAAAAATGATTCTGTTTCCTACAAATCAGTTCCTTATCAAATTGGCTTTGTTCAACCAATAACTGGGTATAATGAATTAAGGTGGAGTAAAAAAATTGAACCCATTAAATATGAAGAGGCAAAGAGAAACTACCTTCAATCCGTTGAGAATATTTCAATGGAGGCTTCACGCCTATTCTTTGATTTAATTCTTGCCCAACAGAATTTAAAAACTGCAAGACTAAACTACGCAAACTCTGATACACTATATAAAATAGCAAAAGGTCGTTATAATATAGGTACTATTGCTGAAAACGAGTTGCTTCAGATGCAACTCAGCTTTCTAAACTCAGGAAGTGATGTTAGCGATGCAGAAGTCGATCTTCAACTTAAAAAAGCTAGAATAAAATCATACCTTGGGCTAAATGATGAATACGATTTGGAACTAATTATTCCACTTCAAACTCCTCAAACAAATGTTATTTATGATGAGGTTCTTAACCTTGCAAAAACCAACACCCCTAAAGCATTAGAGTTCTCACGACAATTAATAGAGGCCGATAGAGATGTTGCAAAAGCTCGTTCTGAAAGAGGTTTTAACGCAGATTTAAGTGTTAATTATGGTATTAACCGAGATGCTGAACTGCTGAAAGACACATATAGCAACTATAACGACCTTCAAACTATTAGCGTTAAACTTTCAATTCCTATTCTCGATTGGGGACTTGGAAAAGGTAAGGTTAAAATGGCAAAATCAAACAGGGAAGTTGTTAGGGCGACAGTTGATCAGGCTCTTGTTGATTATGAGCAAGATATATTCCTTAAAGTGATGCAATTTAACCGCCAAGATGATCAGGTTGCGCTTTCTGCAAAATCTGATACCATAGCACAAATGCGATACAATGTGACTAAGGAGCGTTTTTTGATTGGTAAAATTGATGTTCTTGACTTAAATGTGGCTCAAACCGAACGTGATGCGGCTAAGCAAAAGTATATCAATACGCTAAGTAACTTTTGGCAATTCTATTATAACATGCGTAAGCTAACCCTTTACGATTTTGATAATAAGAAGCCTTTGGAGATGGATTTTGAATTGCTTTTAAAATAAGCACTATATAAAATAAATACTTAAAGAGCCTAGGGTTTTTATAACTCTAGGCTCTTGTTATTTTAGGTGTGTTTGATTTAAATTTTATAAATCAATAATTTTATTCTTCAACGCATACTTCACCAAATCAACAGTTGTTGTGAGTTCCAGTTTTTGCATGATATGGTTCTTG
>CAYMII010000047.1:0-24953 GCA_964390565.1 uncultured Rikenellaceae bacterium | reverse complement strand
GGAAGACATACAATCATTTATCTTTTGCAGGACTAATCGTTACTCTTGGTATAGTCTTTGGCGATTTAGGAACATCGCTGTTGTATGTTATGAAGGCAATTGTAGGCGAAGGTATTCGTGATGCAGATCTTGTAATTGGAGCAATTTCATGTATTATCTGGACGCTTACGCTGCAAACCACAATAAAATATGTTTGGATTACTTTAAGAGCTGATAATAAGGGTGAGGGTGGAATTTTATCACTTTTTGCCTTGCTGAGGAAGAAACGTCGCTTTGTGTTTATTATAGCCATGATTGGTGCTTCAACGCTTTTGGCCGACGGAGTTATAACACCTTCTATAACTGTTGTGTCGGCCGTTGAAGGGTTAAATATTCTTAATCCGCATATCTCTGTTTTGCCCATAGCTATTGGAATTCTAACATTCTTGTTTCTTTTTCAGCAATTTGGAACTGAATTTATAGGAAGATCGTATGGCCCTATAATGGTTATTTGGTTTTTAACACTTGCTATTCTAGGCTTTTCTCAATTAGTTCACTATCCACAGGTATTGGCTGCTTTTAACCCATACTATGCGGTTAAGCTCCTTGTAGCCCATCCTGGGGGAATATTAATACTGGGTGCGGTTTTCCTCTGTACGACAGGTGCTGATGCATTGTACTCCGACTTAGGTCATTGCGGGTTAAAGAATATTAGAGTTAGCTGGTTTTTTGTGAAAGCATCACTAATACTTAACTATTTAGGGCAGGGTGCTTGGATAATTATGAATAGCGATAAAGAGGTTTTACCAAACCCTTTCTTTGCGATAATGCCCGATTGGTTTGTTTTGCCGGGAGTTTTACTTGCAACTGCTGCCGCTGTTATTGCTAGTCAGGCAATGATTACCAGTTCATATACAATAATTAGTGAAGCAATTACCCTTAACCTTTGGCCTAAGGTTAAAATTAAATATCCAGGTCCTATAAAAGGTCAAATGTATATTCCAAGCACAAACTGGTTGCTTTTCTTTGCAAGTGTATTTGTTGTTTCATTCTTTCAAACATCATCGAATATGGAAGCCATGTATGGCTTAACCATAAATATCACAATGTTGATGACAAGCTTGTTGATGTTTGGCTATTTGCAATTAAAAAGGGCCAAATTGCCCATGTTAATTATCTTTATGGCAATATATCTAACCATTGAAGGCACTTTCTTATACGCAAACTTGCATAAATTTCATTTAGGAGGATGGTTTACTATACTGCTAGCAGGCATAGTCTTCTTTGTAATGTTTATATGGAACCGTGGTCGATTAACCAAAAAGCAGTTTACCCAGTTTTACCCAATATCAGATTTTGCAGATCTTTTCAAGGATATTCAAAAGGATAATACGCTACCTCGTTATGCTACTAACCTGGTTTACATTACTCGTGCTGAACAGGTAACAGATGTTGAACGAAAGGTAATCTATTCAATATTTAATAAGCAGCCTAAGCGTGCTGAGAGGTATTGGTTTTTGCATATAAATATTACCGATGAGCCATTCACAAAGGAATATAAGGTTCGTCAGGTCATTCCCGATGTTCTTTATCGAATAGATTTTAATATTGGGTTTAAGGTTAACCCTCGTATCAATCGATTTTTTAACCATGCAATCTCCGATATGGTTAAGAGCGGTGAGGTTGATATTACAAGCAAATATTATTCATTATCGAAACATAACGTACCAAGTGACTTCCGCTTTATCATTATTGACCGTGTATTAACTGTTGATACTGAATTATCGACCTATGAAAGGTTTGTTATGAATGCTTACGATGTAGTTAAAAAATTCTCCATGAGTAGTGTCGATGCTTACGGGCTCGATACATCAAACGTAATGATTGAGCAAGTGCCTTTGGGGATTGTCCCTCTTACTGAAACGGGCTTTGTGCGTGTAAAATAATTATTTCAAAAATACAAGTAAAGGATAGCTTACCAAAAGCTATCCTTTTTTTTACATGTAATTGAAAATAGGTATTGAATTTTGTAACGAATTGTTATCTCAAGCGTCTATTTACATATATATAAAATTCTATACAATATGATTAATGAAATTATAAAACACAGCTTTAGAGCGCTTAATAGACAAAAGGGTTATGTGCTCATTAATATTTTGGGCTTATCCATTGGTATCGCTTGTAGCTTGATAATTGCATTATACATTGCACATGAGCTTAGCTACGATAAATTTCACGAAAAAAAAGATAGAATATATCAGCTTGTTCTTAATGGTAAAATTGGCGGACAGGAAATGAGCGGTAGTAGCACATGTTCTCCAATTGGACCAACAATGTTAAAGGAGTTTCCTGAAGTAGAAAATATTGTAAGGACGAATGTTTGGGGCGAGACAATTGTTAGAAATAATGAGCAGAGTTTTACCGAAAATGCATTTATCGAAGCCGATTCATCATTTTTCGACATCTTCACTGTAAAACTAATAAGCGGTGAAAATAAAACGGCTCTTAATGCTCCGCACAAAGTTGTAATATCACAAACAACAGCAAAAAAGATTTTTGGCGGTGAGAACCCAATGGGGAAAGCATTGAAAATTGGGACGGACACTTTCTTTTATACCGTTACTGGTGTTATGGAGGATATACCATCAACCTCTCACTTTGATGCAAATATGATAGGTTCGTTTATTACGAACCGAAGAGCAAATGACCCTCAGTGGACTTCGAATAGCTTTGGAACTTATGTTTTACTTAAACCAAACTCAGATCCAAAGATAGTTGACACTAAAATTGACGGGCTTATCAAAAAATATGTTGGCATTGAAATCCAAAAGTATTTAGGTATTACGCTCGAGGATTTCTTTTCGAAAGGTAACAAGTATAGAATGTATTTGCAGCCATTGACGGCAATTCATCTAAATCCTGAAATTGAGCAAGAAGCGAAATCACCTAATGATCCTAAGTATCTATTCATATTTGGTAGTATCGCATTATTAATAATTGTAATCGCCTCAATAAACTTCATGAACCTTTCAACTGCTCAGGCATCGCGGAGGGCAAAAGAGGTTGGGATAAAGAAAGTTAGTGGTTCATCAAGAGGGATGTTGGTTGCGCAGTTTATATCGGAGTCAATGATACTATCATTTATTTCATTATTTGTAGCATTGATAATCATTTATTTTTCGCTACCATTTTTTAATAACCTACTTAATGCTAGTATTGAATTTAATATATTAAGTGATTGGTTCATAATCCCTTTGCTTTTACTTCTTTCGATATTTGTTGGATTGCTTGCCGGTAGCTACCCCGCTTTTTACTTGTCGTCGTTCAGTCCCTACATGGTATTAAAAGGTAGCCTCAGGAATAGCATGAAAAATGGAAAATTACGTAGCGTATTAGTGGTGCTTCAGTTTTCAATTTCAATAATTCTTATGATTGGCTCTACAATCATGTTTCACCAGATTAATTATATGGTGAATAAAGATTTAGGATTTAATAAAGAGCAATTACTTGTAATTCGCCGTGCAGAGGTTGTTAAAGATAGGATTCAGCCGTTCAAAGAGGCTTTAAAAACTATTCCTGGTGTTGAGATGATTTCCGCCTCTACTGCAGTTCCTGGCCATAACAATAATAACAATGGCTATATGATGGAAGGTCGAAGTAGTGAAACATTTTTATTGCAAACCGCATGGGTCGATTACGATTTTTTTGGGACATATGGTATAAGAATAGCCCTAGGGCGTAATTTCGATGAAACTTTTACAACAGATAAGAATGCTTGCTTGGTAAATGAGAACGCAATTAGGCAGTTTGATGTTAAAGACCCATTATCAACTAGAATGATTAATCCGAGTGATGATCCTAGTAAACCTGAATATTTGCCAATTATTGGGGTTGTTAGCGATTTCCATTTTGTATCTCTACGCTCTGAAATTAGCCCTTATATTTTTAAGTTCAAGAGTAAAGAAAATAATTGGGGTTATATAAGCATTAGGCTATCTAAAACTTCAACAGGAAATACTATAAAAGAGATTGAAAAGAAGTGGCGTGAGTTTACCTCCAATGAACCCATGCAGTATTTTTTTATGGATAAGGATTTTGAGAGGCTCTATACTGAGGAGAAACAAAGTGCAAACCTCGCCATTCTATTTACTGTGCTTGCAATTTTAATTGCTGCGCTAGGTCTGTTTGGCTTAACCTCATTTACCGTTGAGCAGCGAACAAAGGAGATGGGCGTTCGAAAAGCGATGGGAGCTACCGTTTCAAGTTTATTTATGCTTATTTCAAAAGAGATTGTAGTACTTGTTTGTATATCAACCCTTATAGCATGGCCAGTTGTATATTTTGTTTCAACTAATTGGTTGCAAAACTATCATTATCGTATTAGTTTACCATATTTTGATTTCGTACTTGGATTTGTGATAGCAATTGTGATTGCAATTATTACAATAAGCTATAGAACGCTTAAATCAGCGATGGTTAACCCATCGGAATCGCTACGATATGAGTAAATGATTACGCGTATTTCATTATTGTGCTAATGAACTCATCAGCCTTGAAGGGTTTTGAGATTATTGAGTCGAAAACTATTTGTTGTTCAGAGTCTTTGCTTTGTAAGAACGCCGATACGGCTATTACGGGTAAATCGCTTCGAATCGACTTAATTAGCTTTGTAACCTCATAACCATTCATTCCTGGTAACTTAATATCCATAAGTACAAGATTGATGGATTCATCTGTTTGACAATATGTAATTGCCTCGTCGCCATTCTTTGCCCAAACTAGCTCAGCTTTTGTGTTTTTAAAAAGTTCTCTGATGAGCGTGTAGTTAGATTTCTCATCTTCGGTTATCAATATTTTAAAGTCGTTCAGTTCTTTTAGTTTGGTGTTAGTATCGGCGAATTCATTTTGAATAAAAGATTTATTATTCGGAAGAACGAAAAAGAATGTTGAACCTTTATTAACCTCTGATTCAAACCAGATTTTGCCTCCCATAAGTTCAACAAAGGATTTTGTGATTGCAAGCCCAATACCAATTCCTCCAAAGGTATTATTAGGAATATTTTCGCCTTTAGAGAATAAATCGTATAGACTCTTAGCCATTTCAGAATTTATCCCAACACCTTGGTCTTTTACAAAGAATTTAAAATGTGATGGCATAATTTCAAACCCAATTTCTATTGTTCCACCATTTGAGTATTTAATGGCATTATCGAGTAGGTTGGATAATATCTGATGAAGTTTACCTTCATCGGTCCGCATTCTAACCAGTTTAGCATTTTGAGGCAGTTTCTTTACTATTTTAATTCCCTTATCGGTTGCAAATGCCTCAAAAGTTTTAACAATGATATCAATTGATTTATCAAGAGAAATATTTGTGATGTAAATTGAGACTTCACCCGTTTGAATTTTTGAAAGTTCAAGTACATTATTAATAACAGAAAGTAGTTGATTGCATGAGTTTCTTATTATATCATTAAAGGTTTGATTGGTTTCCTTCGAATGTTCAGAGTTTGTGAGTAATTCAGAAAATCCTACTATCCCATTCAAAGGGGTTCTTATTTCATGAGATATATTATTTAAGAAAGCTGTTTTTAAAGAATCGCTCTCCTCTGCTTTTTCCCTAGCTTCTATGAGGCTCTTCTCATATCTCTTTCGATCTAATATGTTTATAATCAGATATATTAGTAATGATAAACCAATAAATAGTGTGAAGTATGCTATTATTTGAAGTTGTTTTGATCGTATTGTCGCCTCGCTAATTGGAATTTCAACCATCATACTCCAGGGAGTATCACCCTTCCCTATTTTTATAGGGTAGAAAAACCTAAAAACGTCAGATCCTGTGAATTCAGATTTAGTCTCAATGGATAGCTCCTTCCCGTTTTTTATAGTCTTGAGGGTAATGCTATCTTTCTCTTTTACAATCGAAAAAATATTTTTTTCGATAAATGGCTTTTCAGGGTGGGAGATTATTAATCCATTATTCGATATAACTGAAAGATATCCTGATTTATAAAGTTTTATTTTATTAATATCATTACTTAAGTTCTCTAGATTAAGATCAACGCCAACAACTCCTAAGAATTTTGAATTTTCAATTATTGGGATTACAATAGATGTTTCGAAGAAAATATAAGGGTGTCCATGGTATTTATAGTAAAATGGATCAATTAATAGTTCGGAACGAGATTTTTTTGGAATGGTGTAATAATCCTCATTATGATCGTTTGGGCTATTACGCTCGAATAGCATTTTTCCATTATAATTAAAAAATGTTACCGACATTGTTCCATTTTTATCATATAAGGTATCACCTATGTAATGAGCATCATTGTTGTCGAAGCAATTTGGCTCCCACATTGTCCAAATGGCAAGAATCTCCGGATTTCTAGTTAATGACGCTTTAATATTTTTAACAAAATAATCTCTGCTTAAACCACCTTCTCTTATAATTTGAGATTTTTGAACTAAACTCCTTGCAACCATTAATGCACTTGAAATATACATTTCAGTTGCCATTGCTTCTTTTCTTGAAATCTCTTTGGCTAGTTTTTTAGAATCTTCGTAGGCGTAGTTTCGAGTTTTAATACCAATGTAAGAGAAGAGGAAAACAAATACGATAGCAGTAGATATG
Organism: uncultured Rikenellaceae bacterium; assembly: GCA_964390565.1. GTDB lineage: Bacteria > Bacteroidota > Bacteroidia > Bacteroidales > Tenuifilaceae > UBA8529. Next base: position 18,340 of record CAYMII010000047.1, on the reverse strand, counting down.
GTTACGTAAATAGCAGTTCTTAAATTTGTATTTGTTCTTAAGATATTCATAATTAATAATTTGAGAGTTAGTTAAATTATAAAATATGACAGAACTTGTTACTGAAAACGATGAATCTAATTAAAAATCAATTTAATAAAATAAATAACAAAAAACAAGAGTTAAATAAAAATTATTGAATTCATTACTTCTGATAAAAATTACAAGTTTTTGTAAAATAAAGAAGCACCTTTGATCAAGGTGCTTCAATTTGAACTTTAAAAAATTTTTGTTCTAAATCATTTAGTCCATATTTTACTTGTACTTGAACCATGGCAACTATTGCATGCCCCACCTGTAATTGCTGATGACATATACTTTGTTGTAGTTGCTCCTTCAACTGAAACGTAAAGGCCTGAGCCAAAGTCAATGCTTGACGTAGTATAAAAATTACCCCTAGCATCAACTTCAATCGCCTTTTTCAATGTACCTGTACCATTTGCTCCTGTGTATAGTTTTACAGTTGCGTTAGAGTTTATACTTGTTAGCGCTTCGTTATAAACAGTCCCTGCCACTTTAAATATACCCTCACCAGAGCCTCCACTCCGATGGCATTCCATGCAATTGCGTCCTGCATTATGACTCTCATTGCTACCACTAGAACTTGTCATTGCTTCGTTCTCATCATCTTCAGAACAAGAGTAAAGGATAGATGTTAACCCTATTATTAAAAATAGAATAAATGATAGCTTATTTCTCATAAATAATCAATTGGTATAAAAGGCTAACGGAAAATTATTGCAACTATTTCTTTTCAGGTACTATTAATTTATCTCCTGTTTCCTCAATAACTGATTTTTTCCATGAATCGGGGTAGCCTGGCTGTGATGGTGAAACCGGATAACCCCATCCGTTCTCAATGAATTTACCATCTTTTTCCTTTTTGATGTTACCATCAATATATTTAACCAATAACCAATTGCTCAGCTCTTGCCAGCGCTGAACGGTAGTGTTTACCATATTTGTAGAGTAATCGGTAAGGAATTCGTTGGCTGCTTTTGGGTTAGTTTCCCATAGTTTTTGTGCAGCTAAATCAATTACTGAAGAATATGTTGCAAACTTGGTTTCAAGTTCACTCTGAACCTTTTTAATATCTTGAATAACTAAGTCATAACGGAGGTATGCAAAGTTTGCAACTCTATTAAATACCCAAAATGCAGAGGTGGGAGAGTAGGTTAGCATATTCCCATTGCCTTCGGCAACAACTTCAGGGACACGATTAATTGCACAGTATATTGGCATATAAACTGTTGATGCAGCATCATCAACTCCAAACCAGAATATTCCTCCAATTGGGTTAGGAAGCCAATTGCGCATCTGCGCTACAAAAGAGAATCCGGTTTGTTGAGTTGCTGTAACCCTTTCGTTTAGGTACTCTTTCCCATCATATTTCCATGTTAATGGCCTCCAGCGGTAAGGCGAATGGTTTGGTCCAGCGCCTAAATCTTTGCTCATATCAAGTTCTGTTCCCTCCAGATGATCGCGTTTGTAACTTTGAAGATCTTGAGGGGTTAACTTTTTATTAGGTTTAATATAAAGGGGCATGCGGTTCTTTAAATCTTTACCAGTGGCATAATCCCAATATTTTTTCATGTCATCACTCACATGGTTGAAGAATGCCCAAACTCTTAACTCGCTGAAACGAGCGGCATCAAAGGTCATTGGGGCGTAAGTATCGCTAAAGCTAAACTCTGCATCGGTGCCAGTATAATATTTTCTTTCGCGTGCATAAGAGATTACATCATGAGCATAGACTACTTCAACCTCGGGGTTGAAAATTTGAGAGAGATTTTTACTGCTTATTGAATTCTTTCCATTTTCAAGAGGGAAAGTAGTAATCCTTGCTTGATTTGCATGCGATGAAACGTACCCATCGGGAATACGAATGGCTACCCAGACGGCACCTTTATCAGCATTGTATGGCTTTTTAGTTTTCTTATCCACTTTCATATTGGTCTTTTTTGCAACCATCTCAAAAATCCAAACCTCGTTAGGATCTCCAATTGAGAATGATTCGCCATCGCTGGCATAGCCATATTGCTCAACCAGTTCAGCCATTACTTTAATCGCTTCGCGAGCAGTTTTTGAACGTTGTAACGCAAGGAACATCAAACTTCCATAGTCTACTATTGCAGTTGAATCGAGCAATTCTGAGCGTCCTCCAAAAGTAGTTTCGCCGATTGCTACTTGATACTCATTCATAAAGCCAATCACTTGGTATGTTTCGGCTGGTTGTGGAATTTGTCCAAGTGGTTTATGAGTACCTCTATCATATAAGGTAATCATTGAGCCTGTAGGCCAAGTGCCTCTTGGACGAAAATATAGTTCACCATACCTGATGTGTGAATCGGCAGCATAGCTCACCATCGTTGATCCATCGGCTGATGCACCTTTTGTAACAAGATAGTTGGTACAAGCATTTGAATCGAGCCAGCCTAAAACTAATAATAGGATTATTACTGTAAATGATTTATTCATGGTTAATTTTTTGTGTGTTCGTAAAAATAGCAACAAAAGTTTATGGTTGTTTAGTTTGGAATAAAATACTAGCTAATTTAAATCGATTACTAATATCTCAGGTCTATTGCCAAGTCGAAGCGGTGGCCCCCAAGTTCCATAGCCATTCGAAACAATAACGTGAGTATTGTCGATTTTTTTGTACCCGCTACTTACCTCAAAAATGGCACTGGTAATATAGTTGAATGGCCATAGCTGTCCATGGTGAGTATGCCCCGAGATTTGAATATCAACACCGTTTTCAGCCGATTCCTTTAAGTTAAATGGTTGATGGTCGAGTAGTATTATTGGTTTAGATTTATCAATCGATATTGTTAAATCCTTTATGCTCAATCTCTGTTTGCCCGTTGCGTAATTTGATTGGCGATCGTTACGACCAACAATATAGAAACTGCTATCTATAAGCGTTACGCTATCTTGTAGAACTTTCACACCATGTTCTGTCAAGTATTTTATCTTTTGCTCAACCCCTCCAAAGTATTCGTGATTGCCTGTAATTGCATATACACCAAGCCTAGCGTTAATTTGCTCGAAATACTTACCCAAACCATTATTAATAACAGATGAAATATCTTCATCAAAAATATCGCCAGCAAGCATTACAATATCAGGCTTTTGCTCATTGATTAAGGTTACTAAAGCATTTAGCCGATTATTTGAAATCAATGTTCCAAGGTGAATGTCCGAAACGGCAACAATTCTAATCTTTTTATCTTTCTCAAGAGGTTTTAATGTGCTTATATCAAAATGGTTAACTCTAGCCATTCGAGCATTTATAAATGCTGATAAAAGAATAATAGCGGAACTCAAGTAAACTATTTTAATTGTTGTCAATCTAAAATTTGGATAGGCTTTAAAATCTAGAAAATTTGCAAAAGGAAGAAAGTGATTGATTGCCCTTAAAATATCTACAAAAAAGAAAATAAGGGTTAAATAAAGCATTGCGCCGAGCCAAAATGATCCAATTTTTACAAAAAATATAGAAAAATCACTAATTATTGTACGCTCAAGAATTCTTCCTAATGGATAAGCTAAAACTAATATCCAAAATGCTATATTTGAGCCGATTATTTTAAACGTTGAACCAGAAAATATTGGTGAAGTTCTTATAAAAATATACCAATTCGTAAGCCCGTAGATGGTTAGGACAATGCTTAGAAAAATGATGATGCTAGTAAGTTTCATAGGAATTGTTTTTCTTTTTTGATGTAAGAATAGCTATTTGGTTTGAATGTTTATAGATTAATTTTTGCTTTGACTTTAAAATTATATTGAATATTTGGATGTAATCGTTTTATGTTTTTAAAAAGTTTCTTCATCTCTCTAGTATCATTTTCACTTCTGTTATCATTAGATAGTAGTGGTTGTCCTTCAACCCCTAACAATGAAGTAACATCAGATATTCCTGATTCATTAGCAATTAAAGCCTCATTAAATACTCTTAATAGTTATAAACAACAAAAACTTTGGAAAAAAGTTATTGCCCTTGCTTCAAAACTTGAGAAAGATGCTGAAGCAAAGAATAATAAGGCGTTGTTATCTAAGGTATTGAAGATTAAGGGTGATGCATATCGCTCAAAAGGAAATCTGAACGAATCGTTGTCCTGTTTGCATAAGGCTTTACTTATCGAGGAACAAAATGAGAATTTTGTTAATCAAGCGTCTTTACTATATGATATTAGTCTGCTATATACTGACTTAGGTTATTATGCTTTGGGTTTAAAATACCTTTATCAGGGTATTCGAATTGCTGAAAAAAATAGCGATAGCTATAATTGTTCAAAGCTTTTTTATGCTGTTAGCTTGGTTTATTACATCCAAAAAGATTATAACACATCTCAATTATATCTTAGTAAGGCCGATAGCGTTATTCGTATCACAAAGAATAAGGAGTTGACACCCTATATTCACAAAGCAAAAGGGGCTCTATTGGTTGAAAATAAAAAGTTTAATGAAGCCTACAATGAGTATAATATTTCACAGGCAGGATTAGATGAGAATGGAGATACATTAGGGATTGCAAGTCTTTTAAACAATCTTGGTTACTTATACGTCAATCAGGAGCAATATAAAAAAGCTCTTGAGTATCAAAAAAAGTCGCTTAAGATTAATCAGGATTTAGGCGAACAAACATCTGTTGCCGTTTCGCTTAATAGTTTAGCTGAAACCTATTTAAGAAAGGGCGATATTGATTCGGCATATATTTATGCCAATAAAAGCATGTCGGCAGCAATGGAATTCAACATGCTTTATTTACAGGATTTAGCATCGCAGGTGATTGCCTCTGTTTATAAGAAGAAAGGCGACTTTAATCGAGCTTTTTATTGGCTTTCGAAAAGTTACGAAATTCATAATAGCATATTTAACGATAATACCTCACGCTCAATCTATCAGCTTGAGCGGAACCTTGAGTTTGAGAAAAAATTTCAAGATCAAGCGCTTGAAAATCAGCGTAGAGAGTTGGACCTAGTTGATAAGGCCCAAAGAAGTAAGATGATAGGCCAGTTTTTGGGTGTAATCTCAGCATTAGCATTGCTCTCACTTATTATAGCGCTTTATAGCATCAAACAAAAGAAAAAGCATAACCTGCTTCTTCAGGAGCAGAAAGAGGAGATTCAAGTTCAGAACGAGGAGATAATGGCCCAGCGCGAGAACCTTTATGATCTTAATGAAGAACTTGTTCAAAAAAACGAGGTGATTTCTGAAAGTTTAGAGGAGAATGAAAGGCAGCGAAATTCGTTGGCAAATCTTGCATGGGAGTTACAGGAGAAAGCAGAGGTGATAGAGAAGCAGCGCGATGAACTATTCCATTCAAAAAAGGAGATTACCGATTCTATAGTATACGCAGAACGAATTCAGAATGCTATTCTACCTACGCCTGAAATGGTTAGAGAGGTTTTTCCTGAATCTTTTGTCTTTTATCGACCTAAAAATATAATAAGTGGGGACTTTTACTGGGTTAGCAGTATTCGTGGATATAAGATATTTGCAATAGGCGATTGCACAGGGCATGGAGTGCCAGGCGGAATTATGAGCATGCTAGGAATTGCCTATTTAAGTGATATTATTAACAAGGATCATATAACAAAAGCGGGCGATGTTTTAGAAGAGATGCGCAGGCAGATTATCGAGTCGCTTCATCAGTATAAAAAGAGTGATGATGACGAGAGCTATGATGGCATGGATATGGCTGTTTGCGCGCTAAACGAAGCAACAATGGAACTTCAATTTGCAGGAGCAAATTTGCCAATCTACATTTTCAAGAAAGGTAGTCCAAATGACCAGGATCCTATTATTCTTCGTGAGGATAGAATGCCAATTGCCCAGTTTATTAAAATCGAGCCATTCCATAATTACACCCTTCAAGTCGAAAAGGGCGATATGATATACCTTTTCACCGATGGTTATTCGGATCAGTTTGGCGGGCATGCAGGTAAAAAATATAACCTTTCAAAATTTAGATCTTTACTCGCCTCAATACATCATTTAAGCGCTAAGGAGCAAGAGCAGGCAATTATATCAACATTTGAAACTTGGCGAGGAAACATGTTTCAGGTTGATGATGTGCTTGTAATGGGGGTAAGGATTTAACCATTCAAGGCTCAATTCCTTTATTAAAACTTGATCTGTCTCTCTTAATCAATTTCAATTTAATAGCTAAATTCGTGGATAATTAGCAACTAATGGTTGTGCCAATTTTGTTTTAATTGATATGGAACAGACAGAGCAGAATAAATCAATAAATCCTCAAATTGAAGAGAGTTGGAAACTCATTTTAAAGGATGAATTCCAAAAGGATTATTTTTTAAAACTTAAGGCGTTTTTAGTTGAAGATAAGAAATCACAGATTGTTTACCCTTCTGGAGCGCAAATCTTTAACGCATTTAACTTTACACCTTTTCATAAGGTGAAAGTTGTCCTGCTAGGACAAGATCCTTACCATGGACCCGGGCAGGCTCATGGGTTGTGCTTTTCAGTTCCTAATGGGGTGCAAAAGCCTCCTTCATTAGTAAATATTTTCAAAGAGATTAATTCAGATTTAGGATTGCCGATACCTAAAGGTGGAAATCTTGAGAATTGGGCAAAACAAGGCGTTTTGCTTCTTAATGCAACGCTTACGGTAAGGGCTCACCAAGCGGGTTCGCATCAAAAAAAAGGATGGGAGCAATTTACCGATGCTGCTATTACTGCTGTTAACGACAATTTAGAGGGAGTCGTTTTTTTGCTTTGGGGTGCTTACGCTCAAGCTAAAGTTGCTCTTATAGATCAGCGTAAACATTTTGTTTTAACTGCTCCTCATCCATCGCCATTATCGGTTACACGAGGTTTTTTTGGGTGTAAACACTTTTCAAAAACGAATGAGCTACTTCGGCTTCAATGTAAAACAGAGATTGACTGGAGCATCTAATAAAAAAACGGTTTCAAATAATTGAAACCGTTTTTTATATCAAAATTCGAAGCTAATTTCCAATAAAAACTATTAGAAGTCTACCCTAAACAGCTTTATTAGTAGTTCGATCTGCTTCCGCCACCGCTTCTTCCTCCACGGTTAAAGCCGCCTTCACCACGTTCGCGATGACCACCGCCACCACCACGGTTAAAGCCGCCACCACCGCTTCTGTTGCCACCACCACGGTTAAATCCGCCTTCGCGAGGTTTTCTTTCCTCTGATTGGTTTACAACGATAGTACGTCCTTCGAGTTCAGCACCATTAAGATTTTCAATGGCTTTTTTTGCTTCCTCATCATTTGGCATATCAATAAAGCCAAAACCTTTGCTTCTTCCAGAGAATTTATCAGTAATAATTCTTACCGATGTAACTTCACCGTACTCTTCAAAGATTGTTTGTAAATCACCTTCTTCAATTTTAAAAGGTAGACTTCCTACAAAAATGTTCATGTTAAATTTAGTAATTAAGTCAATAAATGTTTAATTCGATTTCACAAAAGTAGGCATTATTTCGATGTAAATACAAGTAAATCAATAAGATTTTGGTATTTAGCTAAAATAAATCAAAATAATATTGTAATTATCAGATAATCAGCACAGCTGGTTGATGAAATAAAAAGTGCATATTATTTCATCATAACTAAAAGACTACCTGTAATGTATGCAATTACCCACCATGAGTATGAAATTAGGGTATAGTTGTGAAGTGCTTTAGGTACTTCGAGATTAATGCCATAGGTTCTATAAAATCGCCAGATTAGAACAGTGTCAATGAGCATCAAGGCAAGTGCAGAGTAGCCTAATGAACCATGTAAAGTAAATGGAGAGTTTGTCGAGCCTATTATCATACAGGCCGTTGCTGTAATATCAAAGATAAGGCCTGCTGTTAGGAATGAAAGGATAGTTTTTGTTATATGCCTTTTTCTTCGCTCTCCGAACACAGCAATTGAATAGGATATTAGCGCCAGAGTTACGATAACTGCTCCAATCATTGATATAGTTTTCATAGTGCTATTGGTTTTAATTAAAAGTTCGTTTAGTTGGTTGAAAAAAAATTATGGAAGGTTCAATTTAGCATATTCAAATGAAGGATAACCTTTTTCACCATAATGTGGATGATTTGCTATGTTATTGTAATAGCCTGTAAATCTGATTTTGAAATAATTATTATTTCTATCCTTAATGATATAGATATAATGTGGCTTGACCAAGTATAAATCATTTTTGTAAACTTTCCAGTCGTAACCTATAGCATCTTGTTTGGAAGAAAAAGTATAACTATTCACCTTATTTATATCGATTGATTTGAAGTCGGAGAGAGTATCTTTTGCAACTGAGATGCCATCGCTTATGAAAACACCTCTTACTAAATAAGGTGTTGGAGTTCCATTATCGTCGTAAAGTATTGTAGAATATTTTGTAAAGTTTAAATCCCATTTATCTTTATCAGGTTGCTGTGTATCTAGGTTTCCTCCATTATTAAAGGAGAACTGGACAAAATCTTTAAGTGTATTCTTGGGGATTTGATAGTAATGTTCGTCTGTATTATCAAGATTTGCAAAATGAATATAATATGTATCGTTCTCTAATTTTTCAAACACAATCTTTTTATAACCAAACGAGTTGCCATTTTCATCTACTCCTAGATTTATAATGTAAACTTTCTTAGGGAATATAGGATTAAGTGGATTGCTAAAATCGCACCAGTTGCCTATAGCAGTTGAATCTAGATTACCGCTTGACCGATCGAATAGCATTGTGCTAGCAATATTTGAAGTCACTGATGCAAAATCGGTTTGTTCGGTACTGCCAGCGTACATAAATTTTGAGGAGTTAAGAATTATGTGATACCCTGTGGAGGACGATTCAAAACCCAGATCCCAATCAGCATAATTATTATGACCGACAATCGCTGTATCGTAAAGATTGATATATGCCTGCTCCTCGTACATTGAAATAGGGCTTTTAAGCAAAATGCTTGTTATTTCAAAACGAATAGGTTCAATGACATAGTCATCCTCTTTGAAGCAGCTACTTAAGGTTATTGCGATAAGTATGTATAGAAACAGTCGATTCATCATTTGAAAAAATTATATGAAAGTGATGTGAAAAATAGGCGACCATAGCCAACAGGACTGCCATCGCCTCCTGTATGAGGAGCATCGCCATTACTAAAGCCCTTACTTACAACCATTGTATTATTTAGTATGTTTTTAACGCCAAGCGAAACGGTTAACTTATTTGATAGCACCTTCTTTATCAATGATATATCTAATGTATGAAAAGGGTCAAGTGTACCATATTCTACGAGTTCCTCTGCGCCAAGTTTAACACTATTAACTAGCCCGTTATACCTATAGTTTGTAAATACTTTAATATCTATCTTTGGTATGTTGTACGATGCATTCACATTGCCATCAATTGTATACTTGTATCGGTTAAGAGATGTTTTACTCTCTAGGGTAGATGCAAATATTCCAGTATTTCCAACCCCAAAACCAAAATCGAAATTTGGATAATAGCTATACTTGAAATTGATATTACCTCCCAATGTGTTAAAATGACTAATGTTTATGTATTTATAAGTTGCAGCGTCAGTTGTGCTTGCTGGCGATAAGTAAATAATATTACTTATTTGATTATAATAAAGGTTAAACTCAATATTGGTAAAATGGAGTTTATTGGTTTTGTCTGTATTAATGCTGAATGACAAACTAAAATTATGACCATGTTCAGCCGTAAGATCTTGGTTTGGCTGGATATCATGGTTGATATCTTTAAACCTTATAAAAAGTTCTTTGATAGTTGGTGCTCTAAACCCTCTGGCATACGATGCACGAATATTTAGATATGGTGATGTACTCCACTTTATATTTACTGATGGTACAGGTTGTGCTGTATACTTTGTGTTATATGAGAAACGAACGCCTGGTTGAATAGTAAGTTTACTACTAATGTTATACATTAAGTTGATGAAAGTTGCATAATCGCCAATACTTTGATACTTATCAAGTATCCTTTTGCCTTCAGCAGTTTCGTAGTTTAAATCAACTCCTGTTAAGAAGTTAAGTTTTTTCTTATCGTTTTGATTTCCTAAAAGGATTTTAAAAGCAGAAGCATTGGATAAAGTTGTATCGTTCTCACTCCCTTTAACGAGGTCAGAGGTATTATCGATAAAGTCTTTAAAATAAGTTTCCTTTTCTCGTCTATAATAAGCATGCGATAAAGTTACATTCAGATAATAATCACTTTTAAGTTTTTGGTTGTATTCAATCCTGTTGTTAATACGACGGGAGTAAAACCAACTGTCAAACGCTTTTCGGAAATCATAAGGGAGTTGATCTCCTTTATCTAAAAGGCGTTCATTCATAAATGATAATTGATACTTTATCTTGTGCTTTTCCTTGCTGTAAGTGTAATAAAAATCAGCGTTATACAACTCTTTTGGCTTCCAGTTTTGTGAACGATTGGTGTCAATATCGAGGTAAACACCTCCAAAAAATTTTCTTCCTCCAGCGAATGAATAGCTATGATTCCCCTTTTTGAATGCAACAATGCCATCAATGTTGTAAGTGCCTTTATTTTCGTAATACGTATTTATTGTAGTACTAAAATTCGAATGTAGGTTCTCTTTTGTAATGATATTTATTGCTCCGGCCAAAGCATTGCTTCCGTAAACAACCGACATAGGGCCTTCAACTACTTCAACATGATCAACGTTGTAAAGATTAAGCTGGCTTAAATCGATATTTCCGCCCATACGACCAATTACTGGAACGCCATCAATAAGAATTTTTACATTATTACCTGATAATCCTTTGAGTTTTAATCCGCTTCCTAAAGCGGGGTCGTATGTTACCTGAAAGTTGACTTCGTCTTTAAGAACATCAGCAAGGTTATTGGCAGCCTTGAGCTCAATCTTTCGAGAGTCAATGACCTTAACGTTATATATTGATTTATCCGCTTTTTGAGGTGTGAAATTAGCAGTGACTATAACCTGATCGAGATCAAAAACCTGAGGAGTTAACGCTATTTCATAACTTTTATTGGGCTGAAGCGTATCGAGGTAGTTTTTGTAACCAACATATGAAATGGCGATTACATATGGTTTCATTAAAGTATTTTTAACTAAACCATCTTTATCCGTGACTAAATAATCTTTTTTTGAGCCTTTTATTTCCTCAAAACAAACATGAGCAAAGGGTATTGATTCTTTGCTCTTAGCGTCTATAACTTTGATATTGCTTGTTTGACCAATAACATAGGCAAAGCCTACTAATTGTATTGTCAAAATTAAAATAATCTTTTTCAAAAAAGTTTTTTTTAAAAGGAAACATGAAAAGAAAGTGGTTGTAGGACATAATAAATCCTACAACCACGGGCACCAAAACTATAATTCTCTTATATCAAAAGTTAATGCACCTGTTGATGAGCCTGCAAACGTTTTAAAAACAATTAGATACGCTTTGCCTGCAGTATTTTTAATAATATACGCTTTGTCGTTTGCAACTGTCCAAGTTCCTGCATAAGTTTTCCAATCATAACCAATAGTGTTAATGTCAGAAACAAATTGTGCATCAGTATAAGTAACGTTTGCGAAGTCAGTAGTTGTTAGTTCAATGGCTTTAATACCTACATTTTGCAAAACTCCAAATACAATGTATGGTTGGTCTGAATTAACATCTTCCCATTTTGTAAATAGCAGTTCCCAGGTTGACTTATCAGGTTCTCTATTAGCAATTAATTGATTATCAACTAGAGAATAGTAACCGTAGTTGCCAGTGTATCCTGCTAAATTCAATTCTGAAACTATATGCTCGTTGCTTCCATCAATATCAGCATAGCGGAAAGCATATTTTTGCAAAGAGGAGTACTTGGTTTCAACCCAAACTCTTTTGTATGAACCATTTCTTAGCTTAATAATGTACAATACGCCTCCATCAATATTTACAATATTATGTGATGTTTCGTTATAATTTCCCCATCCGTAATTTGGATGAGTTGTTGCGTTTGCATTGAATGCACCTACTTCCCAATCGGTATTTGAATTGCGAACTCTTGAAGTCCATGTTTTAATGCCTGTTGTATCGCTAGGTGTTGCCCAAGTCCATGCATTAGGATATACCCACAGAGCAACGTTTGCGCCTTCGTTTATGATAATTGATGAGCTACGAGTTGATACGCTAAAAGCAATATCCCAATCTGTTCTTGAAATTGTCGAAACAACGCCATTTGCTAAACTGTAGTAAACATCATTGCCATATTGCGAACCTGTAGTGACTGTTTTATTGGTGAAAGTTCCTATTTTTACTGACTCGCCATATCCTGTACCAGCTTCGTTCTTTGCATAAGCGCGAGCATAGTATGTAGTTCCTTCGGTTAGTCCAGTTATTTCAGCAGAGAAAGTCTTTAATCCAGAAATATCTACAATTTTACTATCAGATATTGTGGGTAGATCAGCAGTACTATAACAAACACCTTGTTCTGTAATTTTTGCACCACCAGTGCTAGTTATATTTCCTCCTGCAAAAGCCGATGTACTGGTAACGTTTGTTAAAGTAGTGGCTAGAACTGGAATAGAGGTGTCATCTTCTTTTTTGCACTGTGTTAATGAGAAAATGATTGCTAAAACTAATAGAATCGAAGAGAAAAATCTTGTTTTCATTTTATTTAGTATTGTTTTAGGTTTGTGTTTAATTTTAATTCGAGTCAAAAGTAAGTCGCTCATTTTTCTTACACTTTTTACAACAGGTGATGTATGTCATTTGTTCTGTTGATTTAGATAGTTTAACAAATACGACGTTTGGGTTTTAACACTTCACCATTCCTTAATTAGTGTTAAAATGGCTTTTTTTCTTGTTAAAACTGGATTTGTGTTTCTTTCAATAATAAAATTATCTTTGCGCCCTGTTAAAAAATAGTTTTATGATTTCAGTTGATAGTCTTGCACTTGAGTTTGGAGGAACAACCCTTTTTAAGGATATATCATTTTCTATTAATGATAAAGATCGGATTGCGCTAATGGGTAAAAACGGAGCAGGTAAATCCACCTTGTTGAAAATAATTGCGGGAGAAAGAAATCCAACCCGAGGCAGAGTATCTGTTCCAAAAGATGCTGTTATTGCATATTTGCCTCAGCACTTGATTACAGAAAATAAGCGTTCAGTGTTCGAGGAGGCTTCGCAAGCTTTTGCAAGCATCTTTGATATGAAACGTACTATTGACGATTTAAATAGTCAACTTGCTGCACGAACCGATTATGAATCTGAGAGTTACTATAAACTTATTGAGCAAGTATCTGCTTTAAGCGAGAAATATTATACGATTGAGGAGATAAATTTTGATGCCGAAGTTGAGAAAATCCTTTTAGGCTTAGGATTTGTTCGCGAGGATTTTACTCGTCCTACTAGCGAGTTTAGCGGTGGATGGCGCATGCGCATTGAATTAGCAAAAATCCTTCTTCAGAAACCTGATTTAATTCTACTCGATGAGCCAACCAACCACATGGATATTGAATCGGTGCAATGGCTTGAAGAGTTCCTTATAAATAGTGCTAAAGCTGTGATTATTATTTCGCACGATAGGGCTTTTGTTGATAATATCACAACACGTACCATTGAGCTAACCATGGGTAGAATTTACGATTACAAAGTAAATTACTCAAGTTACCTGCAACTCCGTAAGGAACGCAGAGAACAACAACAAAAGCATTACGATGAGCAGCAGAAGATGATTGCTGAAAATATGGATTTTATTGAACGATTTAGGGGTACTTATTCTAAAACCAATCAGGTTCAATCGAGGGTGAAAATGCTTGAGAAACTCGAGATTCTTGAGGTTGACGAGGAGGATTCATCAGCCTTGCGATTAAAATTTCCACCATCACCTCGTTCGGGAAGTTGGCCTGTAATAGCCGAGGATGTATCGAAAAGTTATGGTGATCATTTGGTCTTTTCTGGTGCAACTTTCTCAATCGAAAGAGGGGAGAGGGTAGCGTTCGTAGGTAAGAATGGCGAAGGAAAGTCGACAATGGTTAAATCCATCATGAGTGAGATTGATTTTGACGGTCGATTAACGCTTGGTCATAATGTGCAGATTGGCTACTTTGCACAGAATCAAGCCTCGCTACTTGATGAGGAGTTAACAGTATTTCAAACTATCGATGATGTTGCGAAGGGCGATATTCGTACGAAAATAAAGGACATTCTCGGAGCCTTCATGTTTGGCGGTGACAATATTTCCAAGAAAGTAAAAGTATTATCAGGCGGGGAGCGTACGCGCTTGGCAATGATTAAACTTTTGCTCGAACCTGTAAACCTTCTTATTCTCGATGAGCCAACAAATCACTTGGATATGAAGACAAAGGATATTCTTAAGAGTGCTTTATTAGACTATGATGGTACGCTGATACTTGTATCCCACGATCGCGATTTTCTTGATGGTTTGGTAAGCAAGGTTTATGAGTTTGGCAATAAAAAGGTCAAGGAACACCTTTGTGGCATTAAGGAATTTCTTGAGAACAAGAAGTTGGATAACCTTAAGGAGCTTGAGCGTAAAAACCAGAAGTAGTTTCTTACATTATTCATAACCATTCACCACGGAGACACTGAGAGCACTGAGGTTTAAATAAAATGAAAATCTAAGTTTGTTGGCAGTTTTTAATTCTTGCCATTTCAAGAGCAGTTTATTTAGTTCGTGTAAATTATTTCTCGAAATCAGCTAATGGTCTCTCTCTTTCTCTGTAAATAATCAGGGCAAGTATTGATTAAGCGCTATATGCTTCTCTGTGTCGTGTTTCAGTGGTTTGTTATGTTTAATGCTAATAAGGTATCTTTTTTATTCGGTTTTACTATTTAGCAACTTAACATAGCTTTCTTTATCATATAAAAGTTTTAGCAAGCAAAGGAATCCAAATCCCATAACAAGGCAATCGGTACCAATTCGCTTAATATCAATTATATATTCAGGATTCATATCCTTATATATATAATTAATGAAGTAAAAGAATAAACTAATAGCAACTGAGCCAATAAATGCTATAAAGAAAGCAAGTGCCAATTGTTTTACATGTCTTGGGTTTGAAAGTTTTTTCTTCTCCCTTTCGCTCATCTTCTCAACATCCGATAAACCTTCAAAACCCATAAAAATACCTAAAAGTAGTAAAATGTTTCCTGTTATTGAGATTGTCTCTTTTGATGGAGGTATTGCATAGGCATAAATTGTTAGTGCAATCATCCAAATCAAAAATAGCCATTTTAAGTGACTTAGATTGTGAAGTGTTTTTTTGAAATCATAGTTTGAAGTATTATGTTTTTACTGACCAATGCCTAATTCAATTTCTGGATTAAACTTATCTAAAAATCCTGTTTTTAGCTGTGCATTACACTGCTCAATTAAAAGTATAGCTAACTCATCTCTTGCAGATTCAATAAGTGAGCGAGGTACGTTTCCAATGCCATCGATATTGATTACGAGCTGCTTGGTATTCTCTGTTATTTTCGTGAAATCGCCATTACGCCAATTCCATCGGCGACACATTACATTAAGCGTTTTATCATCGAAATAGATTACTTCTCCAGCAGTAGGATTCTCCTGTTCAGTACCTCCAAGAGGTACAAATTTTTCATTTCCTTTTGAGAATCCAAGGCACAGGTTGCCTTCTATTTTATTAATATCATCGCCCCCACAAGGGATTAAATATTTTATTGATATATAGTTGAATAGCGCAACTACTGAGTTTATGAATGGAAAACCACCACCAGATTGAATGCGCTTAAGCAACGATTTTATGGATGGAGGAAATTTATTAGGATTCGATCCGAACTTAATATGCGCTTCGCTCCATACTTTAACGTATTCGTGTTCAACGCAATTAGATCCAGTCTTATTGATTATTTCGTTGTCTAAAAGAGTTTTAATTACATCATTGTTGGGCTTGTTATCGATGTCACTTACTATTATTATTCCTCTCTTAAAGTCGGGGAATTGAGTGAAAATAGATTCTTCAATAATAATTTTCTTCATAATGGCTGATAATCAGATTATGTTAAAAATACTAAAAAATGTTTTGAAATACTGAAAGTATTCTCTACTTCTTTAATGCTGAACTCAAAACTCAGAACTAATTTATATCTTTGCTTCTATGAGTGCAATTAAGCGATTAGCAGGACAAACTGCCATATACGGAATCCCAAGCATTCTTGGTAGAATCTTAAATTATCTTCTCGTACCTTTCTATACAAGGGTATTTGTACCTGAGGCATTTGGTACCTATAGCGTTTTTTATTCTTGTGTTGCCTTTTTGATGGTAATGCTAACCTATGGAATGGAAACAGCCTTTTTCCGTTATTATGATAAGGAAAATGTTGTAGAGAAAGAAAAGGTATTCAGCACAGGAATGATATCGTTGATATTTACCTCTACTATTTTTTTAGTTTTTGTATCGTGGTTTGCAGGTCCAATTGCAAGTTTTATCGATTATGCTGACTATAAGATATATGTAATCTGGTTTGCTTGGATTTTGGCTTTAGATGCAATCTCCTCAATACCTTTTGCTCGTCTACGTGCTCAGAATAAGGCAAAGAAGTTTGCTTTGATAAAGATGATAAACATCGTAGTCAATATTTTGCTTAACTTCTTTTTTATCCTTTTCTGTCCATACATCATTAATAATTACAGTAATAGTTTTGTTGCTGATTCCCTTAGACTAATATATAGATCAGATTGGGGAATCGAATATGCTTTTATTTCAAACTTGATAGCTAGCGTAATTACTGTTTTGCTTTTATTACCTGAAATTCTTTCAACTAAGTGGAAAATTCATCCTGATTTATGGAAGAAGATGCTTATTTACGCATTCCCACTTCTTTTTGCAGGCATGGCAGGCATTGTGAATGAAACCTTTGATAGAATTCTTCTTAGATACCTTTTACCTAAAGATATTGCAGCATCCCAAGTTGGTATTTACTCGGCTTGCTACAAGATATCTATCCTGATGACCATTTTTATTCAGGCATATCGCTATGCTGCTGAACCATTCTTCTTTGCTCAAGCAAAGGAAAAGGATGCAAAGTTGACCTATGCTCGAATTATGGATTATTTCATCATCGTGGTATCACTTATATTCTTAGGCACAATGGTTTATCTAGATGATTTTGTTCTTAGAGTTCTTATTGGTCCACAATATCGCGAGGGTAGGAGTGTTATTCCTATTTTGATGCTTGCAAATCTTTTCCTAGGCGTTTATTATAATCTTTCAATTTGGTACAAGTTGGTAAATAAAACTCAATGGGGAGCTTGGATATCGATAATTGGAGCAGTAATTACGCTTGTTCTTAATTTTTGGTGGATTCCTCTTCCATCAAGTTATTTGCTATCAGGATATATGGGCTCAGCTTGGGCAACCTTTATTTGCTATGCAGCCATGATGATAATTTCGTATTTAGTTGGGCAAAGATATTTTCCCATTCAATATAATCTTAAAAAATTCTTCGTTTACCTTGGTTTAGCAGTACTGCTATACTTTATCAGCACATTAATAGTATTCGATATTTTAATAATATCAATACTATTCCACACATTCTTGTTAGGATTGTTTATGGCCGTAGCACTATTTGTTGAAAAACCTAAACTACCAAGTTTTATTCGGTAATGTTGTTTTTTTGAAGTTTTTTATGAATTTCAACCGATTCTATTAGTGCGGCAGAGCCATACCAAGGGTGTAGCTCCATTACTAATGAACCTGCTTGAATAGCTGGGTCGGTTTCAGTTAGCGCTTTAGCCTCTTCAATTGAACTAACATTAAAAATGTAAATGCCTCGAATTTCTTGATTATCAAGGAATGGCCCTGCAACGATTAGTTTGCCTTCATCGGCTAAGCGTCCAATGTTTTTCATATGAGCTTTTTGTAAGTTCGCTCTTTCTGCGGAGTCAGTAGGTCGATTCGGTCCTTTCTTTAGAAATGCCATTACATAGGCTTTCATACCATATTTATCGGCACCAAGTTTTTTTGCTAGCAACGAGTCATAAGAGGTAGTAGCTATTGACTCTTTTCTTTGATTCTGCGAGCAACTAACAACCATTGTTAATATGCCAAAGGCGAGTAGGGTACTTCTCATTTGATTTTGTATTACTGTATAATAATTGGATTAACCCAAGATCGTTAATTATGTTTAATAGGATTTGAACTTTGCATATTAATTCCTTAACACAAATTTAAATCTATTTTATGTCAATTTAAAGATGAAGTAGTACTTTATTCTTTGTAAAATTAAACTATAAACATACTCTACATATAATAACTTATTTATAAATAAACATTTATTTTACCTTAACG
>CAYMII010000046.1:0-25515 GCA_964390565.1 uncultured Rikenellaceae bacterium | reverse complement strand
TTCAACAACTGTCTCTAACTTCTTTCTTGCGTCGTGAATTTCCTTTTGGCTCCCCTTTTGGTTTAAATATTGATAGATAAGGGTACGGGGAAGGATATGCAAAAGCATAATTTCGTTTTCAGCAGCAGCAGCTAATTGAATTGCATGTAGCAACGCATTATTAGAGCCTTCTGTGAAGTCCCATGGAACAAGTACTACCTTCTTTACACTATCCATAAGGAAACGTTTTTATAGGGATACTGCACTTAAAAAATTAGTGTTAAATGTAACAAAAATAATTGAAAACCGAGAAACAACAAGGAAAATTTATAATTTATTTTTTTCGATCCAATTCTTGATGTTATCGAGCTGGCTGTTTTTATTAACGTTTCGGAGTTTTCGAGCTGTATTGGTAAAATACTGGTGTTTCTCGATAAATTTAATTTGCATCTCGTTCCACTCCTGAATTGTTCCTATTCGACCATGCTCATGAAGCTCTTTGTAAAGGTTATTCGAAACGGGTATAAAATCGGTTCTACCTAAATAGTCCAAATCGGCATCGCACATAATTGCTTCAAGCAAATTCTTGGGCTTTGGGGGGAGTTTTGTCACCAAAATTAGCTCTGAAATTATCTGTATCTGTCTTTCAGAATATTGGTACTCAGGAAGAATTTCTCTGGCCAATTTTACCCCCATCTCCTCATGGGTATCGTAATCGATTAAGTGCCCAGCATCATGGAAAAGAGCCGCTGTTTGAAGCAAAAGTTGATCTTCTAAACTTACATCCTCCGATCGACCTATTAGCTCAACTTGA
Source organism: uncultured Rikenellaceae bacterium (assembly GCA_964390565.1). Lineage (GTDB taxonomy): Bacteria > Bacteroidota > Bacteroidia > Bacteroidales > Tenuifilaceae > UBA8529. Next base: position 24,722 of record CAYMII010000046.1, on the reverse strand, counting down.
GTGTAAACGTCAACGGTATGCTTTAAATTGTGATAGTATAAGTTTTTTGGTAAACCCTTTTCAAGTTTTTCTAGAATGAACTCTTCAAGATCCCCAAAGCGGAGAAACTGAAGCTGAAGTAAAAAATCGCTATTGGGTTTGTAAATATCAAAATTGTTTGAAAGAGCAGGTTTAATTCCATCAACAAAGTACATTTCAATATCGCCCTTATTTTTTATTGGCATTTTACCTCGATAGGTGCAGATGAAATAGTCTTGTACGAAAATGTGAGTATTCCCCGATATATTTATTCTTCCAACTTCGCCCGATGATTCCATTCGGCTTGCAGTATTTACTGTAGTTCCCCAGATATCATAGGATAGTTTATTCCGTCCAACGACACCTGCAATAACTGGTCCCGTATCGATACCAATTCTTAAATCCCAAATATCTTGACCCGGGTTATGCTCGAGGTTGATTTCGCGCATAAAATGTAGCATTTCAAGCGCAGCAAGAACAACTTCCACAGGATTGGTGCGATTTTTATGGGGAATTCCCCCTGCGCACATATATGCATCACCAATCGTTTTAATTTTTTCGATTCGATATTTGTCTACAACAGAATCGAAATAGAGGAAAAATTTATCTAGTTGGTCAATAAGGTTTTCAGGGTTCAGCTCATCGGTTATTTTTGTAAACCCCTGAATGTCGGAAAACAGAACCGTTGCCATGTTAAATTTTTGCGTGTTCACTTTTCCTGTTTCTTTCAGTTCAGATGCTGTTTCACGAGGAAGAACCCGCGCAAGAAGGTTGTCCGTTTTTTCCTTCTCTTTTATAAGCTCCTCCGTTCTCCTATTTATTATACTTTCTAGTTTGTACCGCTCAAGCGCAAAATAGAAGAAACGCCAGCGATTAATAACATAAATAACTATAATAGCCAGAATTATCAGCGCAACTAACGAAAACTTAGTTTGAAGAAAATTAGGAATAACCCTTAAGTTTATAGGAATCTCATTTGACTCTAAGCCTAGTGCATCCTTTGTTTTGAATACGAAAGTATAGTTTCCGGGATTTAAATCATCAAAAGAAAAGGTTGATTTAGTCGTCCAAACAATCGGCTTAGATGATTGGTTAGCTATTCGATATGAAAAAATTGGATTTTGCCAAGCATTAGGGCCAAGACAATTTAACCTAAAAACCAATGGTTCACCTTGTCTTATTACAATTTCAGTATTTTGTTCAAGGGTAATATTGTTATGGCTAGTATTTGATACATTCAAAACAGGGTTTTGACTCCGAATAAATCGTAAGTAGTTATTAAAAACTCTTATTAATCTATTATTTGTTGATATCCATAAAGTTGAATCAGAATCTAAAAACGCATCGTTGATTTTTATGTTATTGTTAATCGCAAAAAGAGGAATTGGCCTAGAATTTTCCTTTGACATAAGGAATGTAATTGCATTGGAGATGTTAGGGCTATAAGAAAGGAGTATTGATTCATTTGAATAGGTTTTCCCAACTTTCATCATCAAGGCATGTTTTGAAGTATCTATAACGGTCTCTTCAACAGCTGTCAGCGTATCATTATTGATTACATACTTACTTAATCCCTCATAATAGTGGATCATTGAAATCCCATAATAATCTTTGTTTTGATGAGTTATTTTTACAAGTTGATTGTTTGAAATGATGGTAAGCCCGCTTTGACCAACGACATAGAGTTTATCATTCAACAAATAGAGTTTTGAAAAGTTGCCATACTCAATAACTGAGAATATCAGGTTATTTCTCTTAGTTGTGGCTTTATATAATGCATACGATGTTGCAACAAATTGCTCTCCATCGAATATTATTGATGAGTTAATTATTCCTTTGAGATTATTCTTAAACCCAATAATATCCATCAGCAACGGATTGATAAATCGATAGATTTTACTATGTGTTATTGCTAAAAAGTTAACCCCATCGGAGGTGCTTACATCTATTGGAAGATCTTCTAAATTGCTGCTATAATCATATATCTCACTTAACAGGATACCCTGATTGTTATACATAACCATTCGTTTTGACGAGGTGGAAACAAAGTAGAAGTCTCCAGCAATGGATAATTTCAAAAACTTTTCTTCAGGGTTTAACGTTTTAGTTATGTGATTTAGTAAAGAATAGCTCTTCCCATCAATACCAAAGAAACCTTTTTCTTTTGAATGAAAAACAAGCCCCCTTTGAGTTGAATGAATAGAAATATTTTGTTCCGATGAATCAGCTAATTTAAAAGTTTCGTTATATCGCCAAAGTTTATTGCCCGATGTTAGGTAAATATCATTATCTCGTCCAATGCCAACTCCTGTAAATTTACCATTAACAAGATTTTCACTATTAGATATCATGCGAGTTAAATTGTAACCACTGCCATTTATCGATAAAATTGATAGTTCCTTCCCCGATGCAATCGCAATTTTTTTATTCCCATCGTAAGCAATAAAAGGAGTTTCGGCAAAATAAATTTTATGATAGTTTCCCCCTTCATAAATAAAAACATCATGCTCGGTTGAAATAATTAATCGATTATCCCTATCCACAATTAACGATTTGAAATTGTTGTATGAGGTTTCGGGTAGCCTTTGAATCTCGAAAAATACAGGGTGATGTAGACTTAATGAGTTATTAGCAAAACCAATTGGTTTAGCCAAATTTGCTATAAAATTTAGCAAAAAAAAGAGGAGCAAATGATAAAAAAATCTAGAAAAAGTCATACATTAGACCGATTTTCTGCTCAGTGGTAAAAGGCTAAATATCAGAAAAAAATGGTTTAAAGAAAACAATTTGAGCCATCATATTTCGATGAATGTTATTTTTCATTGATAAACAGTAAATTATGTTATGCAAGAAAGTTTAAACAGGTAATTTATATATTTGATTTCGTTTAATAGTAACGCTTCAATGAGTAATTCTAAAAAAACAATACTTGTTCCTACCGATTTTACAGATGTTGCTGATTATGCGCTTCAACATGCAATTCTTGTTTCGTCGGTGGTTCGCGAAAAGATAACCCTACTACACATCGTTGATAGTGCCGAAAAAATTGCTGAGGCAAAAGAGACGATTGAGAGAATCGCTCAAGAAACCAATAGCAAGTTTAATAATCTTCCCAACACTATTGTGCGTCAGGGCGATATCTTTGTTGATATTGCAAAAGTTGCCGATGAGATTAACTCAAGTATGGTGATTATGGGATCGCATCGAATTAAGAGCGAATCAACCCTTAACGATTCAATTGCGCTAAAAGTTATCACTAGCTCAAAGGCTCCATTCATTACAATTCAAGAACCACCCATCAATAAGCGTTATGATGAGATTATTTTTCCAGTAGATTATACCGCTGAAAATATTGAAAAACATGGATGGATCTCGTACTTTTGCGATTACTACGTATCACGTTTTCATCTAATTAAACCTAATATAACCGATCCAAAACTTCTTGCAAAAGTTGATATGAACATGGCTTCGGCAAGGCGTTACCTCGACGAGAAAGGTGCTCGGTATTATGTTTATACCGTTGATGGGAAAAAACCATATGCTGAAGAGGTGCTTGATATTGCCGCTAACATTCGTGCTGATCTTATTGTAATTATGACTAGCAAGGTTGATAACAAATCGACATTTGTAGTGGAGCCGCACGAACAGTATATCATTTCAAATGCGAGTTATATTCCTGTTATGAGCATTAACCCTGTTTAAATATTAATTCATGGCTCAAACAAACAGGGAGTTAGTATTTTCAACCAACAACCTCCATAAACTATTAGAAGTTCAACATTTACTTGGAGATACTTTTAAACTTTTATCATTAAAAGAGATTGGTGTAACCGAAGAAATTCCAGAAGATTACGATACACTAGAACAAAATGCCTTGCAAAAGGCTTGGTATATCTATAATAAAACAAACCGTAACTGCTTTGCCGATGATACTGGTTTGGAAGTTGATGCTTTGGATGGAAAACCAGGCGTTTACTCTGCCCGTTATGCTGGTGAAAGTAAAAGCCCAAAGAACAATATAATAAAGTTACTGAGGGAGCTTAAAGGAAAATCTAATCGTAAGGCTCGTTTCAGAACGGTTGTAGCTTTGATTATCGATGGGAATGAATTTCTTTTTGAGGGAATCGTAAACGGACAAATAATCGAAGAGGAAAGAGGCATTGATGGTTTTGGTTATGATCCTGTTTTTTTACCCGAGGGCAATTCACTAACATTTGCTGAGATGGATCTCGATCAAAAAAATCAGATAAGCCATAGGGCAAGAGCAATTAGTAAACTTGTTGATTTTTTGCATCAGCTCTAAATTTTTGCATCAGCTAATAATAATTCCACTTGTTACATAGTTTATTGGTTACATCTAAAAACCATTAACGATGAAGAAAACCTTTTTCGTAGTTTTAACTTTATTAACATTTGCTTCCCAAGCGCAGGTGAAAGTAGGAAAGTGGCGCGATCATTTCTCTTATAACGATTGTATTGCCCTAACCAAAGGAAATGGTAAGGTATATGGCGCAACATCTACAGGCGTTTTCTGGTATAAAATTGCTGATGGTGAAATTGGGAAGATTAGCCGAGTAAACGGACTTACCGATATTGATATCACTTCAATTGAGTATTCTGATGAGAAAAAAGTCTTAGCCGTTGGCTATGAAAATGGGAATATTGATCTTGTTTTTGGTAATAGAATACTTGCAATGCCCCAGATTAAGGAAAAGGTAATGCAGGGGAGTAAAAGAATCAATGGTTTTACTTTTAGCGGGAATTCAATTTTTGTATCAACCGATTTTGGGATTGTTGTTATTGATATCGAGAAGGAAGAGGTTAAGGATACCTACTTTATTGGAGATTTGGGCTCATCAATAAGAGTTAATAGAACTATTTTATTGGCGAACGATATTTATGCTGCTACAGAAAGGGGTTTACTTAAAGCAGATATTGATGATCCTTTATTAATACAGTACCAGCGATGGGTAAAGCAAATTGGCTTTAATGACCCTGCTGCTGAATGTGGTGATGTAGCATTGTTTGGGACGAGTATAATTGCTCTGGAAGCGAATGCTGATACACAAAAGGATATAGTTTGGGCAATAACTGGTGGTGTTTGGAGCGAAGTTGGTCGACCATATAATACGGTTTCTCATATTAGAGCCGAACAATCAAGTTTGATAGTCGTATCTAGAGATGGCGTATCGACGTACTCATCACCCAGCGCATCTCCATCATCCTTTACAACATATAGTTTTACTTGGCAGTTTTGGCCTCACATGGCCTTGCCTATAGATAATGAAACTATCGCCATTGCTGATAGATACTTAGGCTTGGTTTTTAAAAAAAGCAGTAATTTTTCCTCGGTTTGCCCCAATGGGCCAATTTATAATAGGATTTCTTCAATTGGTGTAAGCAGCGAAAAGGTTATTGTTACAGCAGGAGGTCAAAATGCTGCAAGTGATAATATGTGGTACAATTTTGCATTCCACACATTTGAAAATCAACGATGGAGTACTTACGAAGACATCGATAATAGCGACGCTCTAAGGGTTCTTTTTAATGCGCAAAACCCTAGCGAGTACTATATTGCAAGTTGGGGTAAAGGAGTTTTCCATTTTAGGGACAACACTTTGATAAATCATTTCGATCCATCAAATAGTACATTACAGAGCATTTATGCAAACCAGCCCTACTGTAGAATAAGCGGAGTCGCTCTTGATAATGGAGGGAACCTTTGGGCTGCAAATGTAATGGTTCCTAATCCCATTTCAGTTCGTAAAGTGGATGGTTCTTGGTATTCTTTCCCATATGCAAGCATCATCAACGCGGATAAATTTTCATACTTTGAGTATTCGCCCTCAGGTCAGCTTTGGCTAACACTCTCAGGGGGTGCTGGATTTTTTGTTCTTGATCCTGGAGCAAATATTGAATCATCGACCGATGATAAGTACCGAAAATTTAGTTTAACTGATAGAAACGGGAATAGTCTCCCTAGCAATATTTTTTCACTTGCATTCGATAATGATGGATATCTATGGGTTGGGACAAGCGAGGGCGTTTTAATCAGCTATAATCCAGAGCAAGCTATAGATGCTTCTAAGTTTGAGATGCAAAGGGTTAAAATCCCAGATGTAGTTGAGGGTCTTGCGGCTTACCTTCTTCAAACGGAAACTGTTACGGCAATTGCGGTGGATGGAGGTAATCGTAAATGGTTTGGAACAAGTAAATCGGGTGTGTTTTTGCAATCTGCTGACGGATCAAAAGAGATACATCGTTTTAATACTCAAAATAGCCCGCTCCCTTCGAATAATATTTTAGATATCAAGGTAAATCCAGCAACTAGTGAAGTTTTTATCGCCACGGAAAAGGGTATTGTCGGTTATAGAAGCGATGCAACACTTGGTGGTGATAAATTTGGAAAAGTTTACGCTTTCCCAAACCCTGTGAAACCAAACTTTGATGGCGTAATTTCAATAGTCGGTTTGGTTGAGAACGCAACTGTTAAAATTACTGATATAAGTGGCAATTTGGTTTACGAAACCCAATCACAAGGAGGAATGGCAACTTGGGATGGAAAAAATCTAAATGGAAACAGGGTTTCCACGGGCGTTTACCTAATTTTCTGTTCCGATAGCAAAGGGGAAGAGACTGCCGTAAGTAAATTGCTGTTTATTAAGTAAAATGGGCAATACAGTTAGTAATTATTAGCAATTATGATTCACAAAACTAAAGCAATTGCCCTTCATACCGTTAAGTATGGCGATAATAGCCTTATTGCTTACGTATATTCTGAATCGCACGGCAGGCTTTCTCTTATGGTGCATAGCGCGTTTGGAAAGCAGAAATCATCAGGAAAGGCAGTATTCTTTCAACCTTTAAATATAATTAACCTTATATATTACCATAAGGAAAATCAAACGCTTTGCAAGCTTAAAGAGGTTTCATCTGCAGTTCCTTTTGGCGATATTCCTTTTGATCCTGTAAAAAGAGCAATAGCTCTTTTTGTTGGCGAGGTTGTTTATAGGACAATTCGCGAAGAGGAATCAAATCCTGCATTGTATAACTACCTTGAAGCATCAATCCAACTTCTTGATGTTATGCATCGCGGAGTATCCAATTTTCACATAATATTTCTTGCACAATTGTCTCGATATCTTGGATTCTTTCCTGGAAACTCATGGAGCGAATCTGCAACAATATTCGATTATAAAAATGGATTGTTTGTAGCCTCTGAACCTATGCATCCTCTCTATTTTGATAAGGATAAGAGTAAACAATTAGCTTTGGCATTTACAACGCCCTTTCATGATGCTGAGAATATTAAGCTAAACCACAAAGTTAGATCGCAGATAATCGATAACCTTTTAACTTTTTATCAGGTTCATATAGAGGGAGCTGCCACCATAAAGTCGCTATCCATCCTGAGCCAAGTATTTGATGAATAGCCAAAACCCAGAATTCATAAAAAAGGAATAAGTTTACTATATTTGGGGAGATCATGAATCTACAATAAATAATTATGCCCTTACTCAATTCAATATTTAGCTGGTTTAATACAAAGAGGTTACATCAAATTGAGCTGTTCCGTCAATTTCCATTCGAGGTGCAGCAGGAGAATCTCTTTAAATTGATTGCTAAAGCGAAGGATACTGAATACGGTAAAAAATATGATTTTGAATCGATAAAAATTATTGAGGATTTTCAGAAACGACTTCCAATTCTCGATTACGAAGGCATAAAACCTTATATTGATAAGCATCGTGAGGGACAACAAAGTATCCTTTGGCCAGGAGCCATAAAATGGTTCGCCAAATCGTCAGGTACAACAGCCAATAAAAGCAAGTTTATCCCTGTAAGTAACGATGCGTTGGAAGAATGTCATTTTCGAGGTGGGCGCGATATTTTAGCAATATATACAAACCGAAATCCCAATTCTCAAATTTTTTCAGGTAAAGGGCTAACCCTTGGCGGGAGCCATCAGATTGATAATTTTAGTGTTGACTCCTACTATGGCGATCTTTCAGCAATTCTTATTGAGAATATCCCTTGGTGGGCCGATTTTATTCGTACCCCTAGCCAAAAGGTTGCGCTAATACCCGAGTGGGAGGAAAAGCTCGAAAAGTTAACGCACGAAACCATTAGAGAGAACGTAACTAGCATAGCAGGTGTGCCATCGTGGAATCTGGTTATGATAAAGCACATTCTTAGCTACACGGGGAAAAATAATTTGCTTGAGGTTTGGCCCAATCTCGAGCTATTTACACATGGAGGTGTTAGTTTTACCCCGTACCGTGAGCAGTTTCATAGGCTTATTCCTTCGCAGAGCATGAATTACATGGAGGCTTATAACGCTAGTGAGGGTTTCTTTGGAATTCAGGATGACCCAGAGTCTGATGATATGCTTTTGATGCTTGATTATGGAATTTTTTACGAGTTTATTCCCGCCGAAGAGGCTTTTAACCCAAATCCAACAGCATTAACGGTTAAAGATGTTGAACTTAATCATAACTATGCATTGGTCATAAGCACAAGCAGTGGGCTATGGCGTTATATGATTGGCGATACAATCATGTTTACTTCTTTGTATCCACATAAAATAAAGATTACTGGACGAACTCGGCATTTTATAAATGTTTTTGGCGAAGAAGTGATAATAGATAATGCAGAGAATGCCCTAAAAACAGCTTGCGAAAAAACGGGTGCCTTGGTGAAAGAGTATACTGCAGCACCAATTTTTATGGATGAAAAAACAAAAGGAGCTCATGAATGGCTTATTGAGTTTGAAAGACCGCCTGCCGATCTCGATTTTTTTACCCAAGTACTCGATAATGCCCTCTGTTCCATTAACTCCGATTACGAGGCAAAGCGTTATAAAGGCATTACTCTCGGAATGCCTACTGTTCGGAGCCTTAATGACGGAGTTTTTTTTATGTGGATGAAGGAGCGAGGTAAACTTGGCGGACAAAATAAAGTTCCACGATTATCAAATTCGCGCGAATACGTTGAACAGTTAATTGAATTAAGCAAAAGATGTTGCAATGAGCAGTAAAATCAATCGCATATTATTTTTTATTATCAGTGTATTGTCAATTACACCTACTGCTTGGGCTCAATGCTACTTTGCACAAACCGATAAGCTAAGCAATGTTTGGGTAATATCTGGGCCTGAACTTATTTGTTTTGATAAAAATCTTAAAAGAGTTGGCTCTTACACCAACCTGATGTTAGGCAACCCTTCAACCATTGATGTTTCTGACCCCTTTAAGGTTGCCATCTTTTATCCACAAGCAAAGTCCTTGGTTTTGCTAAATAATAAACTTGCAGTTATTGGTAGCCCAATATCGTTGAGCGATGAAGGCATTGGCGATGCCATTCTTGCTTGCCGAAGCGGCAAAAGAGGGTTTTGGATTTTTGATAGGTCAAAGGGGGAGATAATCCATTTCGATTCTAGCATCGAGCAATCGGGCGAGAAGGTGGTGCTTGACGTATCCTATTCTAATTTTATTCCGCTTTATATGCAAGAGTCAAATGGCGTTCTTTTTGTTGCTTTCAAAGGGAAAGGAATAGGGCGATTCGACCCTTTTGGTGCCACTCTCGCCGAAATACCTGTCGACATTGATTCCCCTTTTTTAATAAACAACAAGGAAGTAATCTACCAATCTAAAGGCAAAATATTTACCTGCAATATTGAGAACTACCAAAAAACCCCACTTGACCTCGATTCAAAATGCTTGCCTATTATAATCAATGACAAGTTCTATTGTTTTGATACAAGTAAGAAAGCTGTTGACAAATTATGATTAAAAAAGGGTGGTGGTGATCCAATCTTTTGTATTTTTATCAAGCACAAATTGTGTAAGAAAACCCTAATAAAATTAACATGCATATAGCCGTTGCCGGTAATATCGGATCCGGGAAAACTACCCTTACTCGCCTGCTTGCAAAGCACTATGGATGGAAACCCCATTTCGAGGATGTAGATGATAACCCATATCTAAACGATTTTTATGAGGATATGCAGCGCTGGAGTTTCAACCTGCAGATCTATTTCCTTAATAGTCGATTTGGTCAGATAGTCGATATCCGACGCAAAGGCGATACAGTTATCCAAGATCGTACTATTTACGAAGATGCTCACATTTTTGCTCCAAACCTTCATATCATGGGGTTGATGTCAACCCGCGATTTCAACAACTACCTTAACCTGTTCAATTTGATGAGCTCGCTCATTCAGCCACCCGATTTGCTTATTTACTTGAGAGGATCAGTTCCTACGCTTGTAAGTCAAATCCAAAAAAGGGGAAGAGATTACGAAAAAAATATTCGCTTAGATTACCTTCAACGCCTCAACGAGCGTTATGAGGCTTGGATTGAGACGTATACCCTCGGCAAAATGCTTATCATTGAGGTTGATAATATGAACTTTGCCGATAAACCTGAAGACTTAAGGATGGTAATCAATAAAATTGATGCATTAATACATGGACTTTTCTAATAATTTACAAAATCATTTCCGCAATGTCAAAAAACCATTAGGCATAATGAACTGATTATTAGTTATTAAATAATTTAAAGAGGGTGTTCAATTAAACTGAACACCCTCTTTTTTAAAAAATATTGAACAACTTAAATATAATTGGGTTAACTTGAGAACATATTATAAAAGCCTTTAAAACTATAAACTAAAAGTTAAAACTATGAGAAAGATTTTTGCTTCGATGTTAGTGCTATTAGCATTTAGTGCAACATTTATATCTTGTTCAAAGGATGACGAAGAATCGGCATCTAATTCTATTACCATTCAGGGAGAATTTACAGTTGGCAACAAAACATTTACAAACCCAACTTTTGATTTAGGAGACCCTGCAGATCTTACAGCTTATCTTACAACCTATCTCAAAGCTCCAAGTTACAATACTATAGTAATGGAGAACGATTATATCGATCTTGGTAATAATATTTATTTATATTACGATTTTGATATATATTCTGCTACCACAGGAAGTGATATCGAGATGTCTGCCTATATTGTTATATATGAGAATATACAAACAAAATCTAATTTATACATTTACGACCTTAATGCATTAGCAACAATTACAAAAGTAGGCGATGTTGGTGAATATATTGAAGGAACATTTGAGGGAGACTTCGACTATGATAAGAAAGGCGTTATTCCTCCGTTCCACGTTAAAGGAAAATTTAAGGTTAAACGCGTTGAAGAACCTACTGTTTACTAGAATGATAAAAGAGCGCTGTTTTTAACAGCGCTCTTTTATTTATAATGAAAACATTATTTTTTCTCTTGTTTTAGATATTTATCTAAGAAGTTTAGAATTGCACCATACCCCTTAATCTCATTCTCTTTCTTAACAAACCCGTGCCCTTCATCAGGGAATACTACATATTCAACCGGGATGTTATTTTTCTTCATGGCAGTAACAATTTCGTCCGATTCAATCTGCAATACGCGAGGATCGTTTGAACCTTGAAGTACCATTACCGGATTCTTAATCTTATCGGCATGGAATAGGGGAGAAATGTTATATAAGCGAACCGAGTCGGCTGTTGTTGGATCGCCCATTTCGGCATATAGCGCTTTCTTGAATGATGCCCAGAATGGAGGGATTGATTTTAGTGTTCTTAACCAATTTGTAACCCCAAAAAGGTTGACGCCAACCTTAAACTCTTCGGGTTGAAATGCCATTGCGGCCATAGTCATGTAACCACCATACGAACCACCAATAACACCAATCTTATCAGAATCAATATAATCAAGAGATTGTAAGTATTTTTTCCCGTAAACGCAGTCCATCAAATCCTTTTCGCCATGATTTTGGTCGTCCATTTTATAAAAAGATTTACCATATCCACTGCTTCCGCGGTTATTAACAGCAAGCACTGCATAACCATGGTTAACAAGGTATTGAATAAGCGAGAAATACCCAACTCTTGATTGTCCGCCTGGACCACCATGAACCCAAACCAAACCTGGAACTTTGCTATTATTACTCGCGTTTAGCGGTTTATAGTAAATTGCAGGAATATCAAGCCCATCGAATGATTTGTATCTAACAACCTCTGCGCTTACTAAATGATTCGGGTCAATTTCTGGATTTAGCGTGTTGGTTAGCTGTTTTAGCTCTTTGGTCTCGAAGTTATATAAGAAGATGTTTGATGTTGATTTTGAAGAACCAACAGTAAGACGCATCTGTTTTTCGCTATCTGAAATATCTAATGATAGAATATCTCCATCGGGAACCTCAGGGAAAACAATCTCTTGCCCTGTTGCAAGTTCAAAAATCTTTAAAGCATTTTTACCATCCTGGTTAACGCCAATTACTTTATACTTCTCATTCCATGACAAAGAGCAGTAAGAGACATCCCAGTTGGTTTCGTAATCAGTTTTACGCTCGCCAGATTCGATATTGTACGAGACGAGGTATTGAAACTCTTTCCCTGCATTGGTTGTGTAAAACAAATATTTGCCATCACGCGTAAAACCGCTTGCATTATAGTTACCTGGCTGTTCAGGAACTGAAATTTCGGTAACCTTTTTCGAATCTATATTAAGAAGGAATAGTTTGTTTTCGCTAGTGGTTATGCTTTCGCGATATAAGATATACTTCTCATCCCACGATAAGCCTGCAAAATCAAACCCTTTATCGTTTAAGAAAAGTAATTTCGATTCCCAAGTTTTAATATCCATTCTGTAAAGATCGAAAAACCTAGGATCACGCTTTGTTGATAGATAGTAGAGCGCAGCTTTATCCTTGTTCCAACCGGCAAAATTTGTTTTTTCCTTTTCGCCCGGAGTTAAATCGGTTGAAGTTCCATCTTCGTTAAGAAGGTAAATATGATCAATTTCGTCCCCACCTTTATCAGCGCTATATAATATCTTATTGGTTCCAGGAACATAATCGATAGCAAAGTACGATTCAACAGTTGAGTTGGTTATCTGTTTTTGTGTTCCATCGGCAATATTTATCTCATAGAGATTGTATATTCCCGATTCGTTGCTAGTAATTAGCATTCGGCTTTCATCTTGAGAAAAAGTTCCGCCGCTAACCTGTTTGTTTTTAAAGAACTGCTCAATGGAATACTCTTTCACATCAACAGTTGGTTTCTGATTGCATGAAACCAAAGCAACCGTCAGTATTAGACAAATTGCAAATAGTTGTTTTTTCATCATAAATAATTTTAAATTGTTTTTATTAAATAGAACTAATTGTGAAGCAAATTAAGTAAAATTTCGAAGAACTGAATAAAAACAAACAGTAAAAGAGGCTTGAACTAGTTCAAACCTCTTTAAATAACAATGCGTTAGCTTTCAAGCTCTTTTAGCAACTCAAGCGCTTTATCTCGAAGAGGTTTTTGCTTATGCCTCCAAATTAATATCCCAATAAAGGCTGATATAACCATTGTCGGAATATAAAACGCTTGAACGATTAATACTCTATTCAATGGGCTCATTGAGCCTAAATCCTTATAGAAACTAATTGTTAAGCCAACATCCATTAAAATAATTGGTATGAATACAATTAAGAAATAACCAAATCTAAGTTGATAGCGTTTTGCGACTGCAGTAAGCATCTCGACCAAAGGGAGTGAGTAATCGATTTCCTTAAATATTTTTAAGTTGTACCTAAAAATCAAAACGAATGCAACAAACGAAAGTATAAAGAAAATTTGAGATAAAATGCTAGATAACTCTCGATCAGAGAAGAATAATTCTGCAATCATCATAATAGAGTAAAGACCAATAAACCCTATGTAAATCCAGAAAAAGGATTTTGATATTCTAAGATTGTATTCATCCTCTTTTTTAAGCTTGCTGGTAAATGTTTCCATATCAAAGAATTTACCATCTGTATTATTCGAGTTTATACTAGTGTTCATAATTACCTCCATTCATTTTTTCTCTTAATATTTCTTTAATACGATGAACCTTAACCCTCACATTGGGTTCGGTGATACCAATTATCTCTGCAATCTCTTTCATCGAAAGATCCTCGAGCACAAGCGACATAATTGCTTTATCAATTACTGATAATTGGTTTAGTTGATCTTGAAGTTGGTTAATTTGACTTTCTTTCAGCTTAAATTCCGACTCATCCTCAGATATTAGGTTATAAAGATTTTTCTCACCACCATCGATAACAATTTTCATTCGTCGAAATTCTTTGCCTGCAAACCCCATGGCTGTGTTTAGCGCAATGCGATAGATCCAAGTGCTCTCTTGAGCTTCACCCCTAAACCCATCAAGACTCTTCCATATATTTACTAAAATTTCTTGGTAAATATCTTTCTGATCTTCGGCCACAGGTGCGTAATACTTGCATATCTTTAATATCTTTTGTTGGTTTTCGTTAACTAAAACATTAAAGCGATCTTCCTTTCGTTGCATACTTTCTTTAGTCATTGTATAGCTATTTAGTATACATGAATTAACTTTTGTTACATTTTATGAGAGAAAAATGATAGTAAATATCGTTGAAATATTCAGAATTAGTAAAAATTTTAAATTTGGTTAGGGTTTATAGGATAAGAAATTCATTTTAAAACCAATAAAACCTTATTTTTGCCTTTCGTTAAAAATATGATTTAAGACCATTTAAGGTCTAAAGTCTAGTGTCTGAAATCTAGAATCTGAATTATATGACCCAAGAAGAACTTTTTAAAAAGCTTGTTGCACACGCAAAAGAGTACGGATTTGTATTCCAATCGAGTGAAATTTACGATGGTTTAAGCGCTGTTTACGATTATGGACAGAATGGTGTTGAACTAAAAAATAATATCCGTCGTTACTGGTGGGAGGCGATGACTCGCCTAAACGAAAACATAGTTGGTATCGATGCTGCAATCTTTATGCATCCAACTACTTGGGTTGCATCGGGTCACGTTGGCGCGTTCAACGATCCTTTAATCGATAATAAGGATAGCAAAAAGCGCTATCGCGCTGATGTGTTAATTGAGGATTGGATTCAAAAGCAGGAGGATAAAATCAACAAGGAGGTTGAAAAGGCACAAAAACGCTTTGGCGATTCTTTCAACGAGGCTATGTTCCGCGAAACTAACCCACGGGTTCTGGAGGTTGCCGAGAAGATTAAAACCATCAACTCCAGAATGGTAAAAGCGCTTGACGCAAGCGATTTGGCTGAGGTTAAAAAGATAATCGAGGATTGTGAGATAGTTTGCCCTATTTCAGGTTCACGTAACTGGACTGATGTTCGCCAGTTTAACCTGATGTTCGAAACCCAAATGGGTTCAGTTAGCGAGGATGCAAACACCATCTACCTTCGTCCCGAAACCGCCCAAGGTATTTTTGTGAACTATCTAAATGTTCAGAAAACTGGACGTATGAAGATCCCTTTTGGTATTGCCCAAACAGGTAAGGCGTTCCGTAACGAGATAGTTGCCCGTCAGTTTATTTTCCGCATGAGAGAGTTTGAGCAAATGGAGATGCAGTTCTTTGTTCGCCCTGGCGAGGAGATGCAGTGGTACGAGTTCTGGAAAGAGAAACGTATGCGTTGGCACAAAACTATGGGGCTTGGCGATCAAAAATATCGTTTCCATAAGCACGAGAAATTGGCGCACTATGCCAATGCAGCTTCCGATATTGAGTTTGAATTCCCATTCGGATTCAAGGAGGTTGAAGGTATACACTCACGTACGGATTTCGATTTAAGCAGTCACCAAAAACATTCTGGGAAAAAACTACAATATTTTGATCCTGAAACCAACGAAAGCTATGTTCCATACGTTATCGAGACATCAATTGGTCTAGACCGAACTTTCCTATTAATTCTATCATCTGCATATACCGAGGAGAAGATAACTAAAGAAGATGGTTCGGTTGACGAGCGTGTTGTTCTTCGCATTCCTCCAGCACTTGCACCCGTTAAATTGGGCGTTTTCCCATTGGTTAAAAAGGATGGTCTCCCAGAGAAAGCACGTCAAATTATGGATGAGCTAAAGATTGATTTTGCTTGCCAGTATGAGGAGAAGGATACCATTGGTAAGCGTTATCGCCGTCACGATGCCATAGGAACCCCATTCTGTATTACCATCGATCATCAAACGCTCGAGGATAATACAGTTACCATTCGTCATCGCGACACCATGGAGCAGGAGAGAGTCCCAGCATCTCGCTTAAGGGAGATAATGGAAGAAAAGGTATCGTTACGCACATTGTTAAAGCAGATATAGAATTTAGTTGTCTGTTGTTAGTTGACAGTGGTTTTGGAATGTTTTATTTTACTATATTTGATTTGAAACCTTGATGTTAACAGGGTTGAAATCTTAATATACTTCACTGTCAACTGTCAACTTATTACAATGCAAAAAGCACTCATCATAACCTACTATTGGCCTCCTAGCGGTGGTTCGGGCGTTCAGCGATGGATGTACTTTAGTAAGTATCTAAAGGATTTTGGAATTACCCCCGTCGTTGTTACTGTTGATGAGAAAAAAGCTTCGTATCGTTATATCGATCAATCATTTAACGATCTAGTTAAAGATGTTGAGGTTCACAAAACGGGAACTTGGGAGCCGCTAAAACTTTACTCTAAATTAACTAGTGGCGATTCGCAATCGGCTATCCCTCTTGGGTTCACAGGTGAATCGAAGCCAACGCTATTTCAAAAGATATCGAGAGCAATCAGAGGCAACCTCTTCATTCCAGATTCTCGAATTGGATGGGTTCGATTTGCCTACAAAGAGGCAAAAAAGATAATTGCAGATCAAAATATTGATGTCGTAATAACCACAGGACCTCCCCATTCCGCACATTTGGTTGGATTGAAACTCAAAAAGAGGTTTGATGTTCATTGGATTGCCGATTTTAGGGATCCTTGGACTGATTTGTATTACAACAAACTACTTTATAGAATAGGACTTTCTAAACGGAAGGATGAAAATTTGGAAAGAAAGGTTCTTCAAACAGCCGATCTTGTTCTTACCGTTGGTCCATCAATGAGGCAACATTTGATCCAAAAAGGGAATATTAATCCTGATAAAGTACATTTTATTTACAATGGCTATGATGAGAATGATTACAAAGATGTAAATGTGTTTGGTGATCCTCATTTCTTTACCATTAGCCATATTGGTGTTTTATCACCAGCACAGCCAATAACACAATTTTTAAATGCCGTTAGGCATTTTATCAATAACAATCATCCTATTTGTAAATATTTGAGATTGAGAATTGTTGGCAATGTAACGGAAGATATTGTTACCGAGATTAAGAATGCAGTCCCCGAAATTAAATTAGAATTCATTAGCTATGTTCCCAAGAAGGAAGCAATTGAATATATGCTAAGCTCTGACTTATTGCTCAACAGCTTGGCAGAAATGGATAACAGCGAACTGTTAATTTCTGGTAAATTAATGGAGTACATCGCAGCTAATAAGCCAATTCTTTGCCTTGGTAATCCCAATGGTGATGCCGCAAATCTGCTAAAAGAGTTTGATGATAGTATAGTAGTTGACCGGAAGGACTCAGAAAAAATCATTGAATTTTTGGATAAATTGTTCTATAATTGGAATAACAAAAAGGTTGATTTTGTAAAAAGCGATAAGTATCAATCATACAGTAGGTACGAGACTACTCGACAACTTGCTGAACTTATAAATACAAAATTATGAACGGTCTAGGTTTTCAGAATATAAAAAGGGCGTTAATTTTAGGCCCACACCCCGATGATGCTGAGTTTTCGAGCGGTGGAACTATTGCCAAACTAATCGAGAATGGGATTGAGATTCATTATGCTGTTTTTAGCATGTGCGAAAAGTCTATCCCTGCTGGTTTTGGTCCAGGAGCAATTAAAAACGAGTTGCTCAAAGCGGCTGATTTTATGGGAATCCATAAAGATTTCTTGCATCTTTACGATTACGAGGTTCGCGTTTTTCCTCAGTATCGTCAGGAAATTCTTGAAGATATTTTTAAATTGAACAAGCAGATTGCCCCAGATTTGGTTCTACTTCCCAGCAGTTCCGATATTCATCAGGATCACCATGTGATTTACGAAGAGGGAATCAGAGTTTTTAAAAAATCGAGGTTGCTCTCTTATGAAATGCCTTGGAACAACTTTGCTTTTCTTTCGAACATGTACGTGGTTCTTGAGCAACGCCATGTTGATAAGAAAATAGAGACGCTAAAACATTATAAAAGTCAAGGATTCCGACCCTATAGTAATGAGGATTATCTTGTTTCACTTCTAAAGATTAAAGGCCTTCAGGTCGACCAGCAATACGCAGAATCATTCCAAATTTTAAGATGGCAGCTATGATAACACTTGGCAATATTTTAGAATATTTTAAAAGCAAATCATTTCAGATAATCAATTCAAATGCTGATTTATCTGCAAATATTATAGGCCCAAGAAACATAATTGATGCAACTGAAAAGCATATCACTTTTCTTTCTGCTAAGTACAAGGATACTGCCGTTCAGAAATTGCTCGAATCTAAGGCACTGCTGATTGTTTTGGAGTCATCATTATTCGCAGATTTAGATGATCAGACCAAAAAGAGCATAAAAGCGATAATTGTCCTTGCTGATGCTCCAAAAAAAGCTTTTGTTGATTGTTTAAACGTTTTCTTCAATGAGTCTGCTGAAGTAAAAATTCATCCATTGGCAGTAATTCATCCTTCTGCCAAAATCGGACAAGGCACATCAATTGGTCCATTTACAGCAATCGACGAGAATGTTACTATTGGCGATAATTGCACCATCGGGGCAAATTCTCATATTCAAAAAGGAACTTCAATAGGTAACCGTGTTGTTATTCGATCGAATGTTACAATTGGGAACTGGGGTTTCGGATTTGTAAAGGACGAAACAACTGGAGCAAATGTAAATTTCCCTCATTATGGCAATGTGGTTATTGAGGATGATGTTCAAATTGGCAGTTCAACCTGTGTTGATAGAGGAGCCTTAGGCGATACGATTATCAAAAAGGGTGTAAAGATTGATAACTTAGTACACGTTGCTCACAACGTTGTGATCGGTGAAAACTCATTGATAATTGCCTGTACAATGATTGGCGGAAGCACTATTATAGGCGATAATTGCTGGGTTGCCCCAGCAGTAATTCTTCGTAATGGCATTAACATTGGAAATAACTCAACACTTGGAATGGGATGTAATGTAACTAAGGATGTCCCTGCAAACATTACTGTTACAGGTTCCCCAGCAATGCCGCTCGATGATTATAAAAAATTATTGAAGGCTCAAAAATCACTTATTGAAGATAAATAGGCATCTTGAATTAGATTTTTTGTATAAACCCTTTTTACTACTTTTGAAGCATATCACAAAAAGCAATATTTATGAAGACTAACATTCTAAAAAGCTTCTTGCCGCATATTGTTGCAGCTGTACTTTTCTTAATTGCGTCGTACGCATACTTTTCACCACTTATCGAAGGTAAGAAGTTAGCACAGCATGATATTGCTATGTTTGTTGGCTCAGCAAAGGAGATTCAGGATTATAATTCAAAAACTGGCGATGTTACGCTTTGGACAAATAGCATGTTCTGCGGTATGCCTGCATTCATGATTTCAGTTCCTTATAGCGGAAACCTTTTAGCGTATGTTAATAGATTATTAGAAGTTGGTTCTCGGCCGGCAAGTTTTATTTTTCTAACCATGCTAGGTTTTTATGTCTTGCTGCTTGTTTTAGGTGTTAATCCATGGCTTAGTATTGTAGGCGCTTTTGCTTATGGTCTTTCTTCATATTTCTTTATTGTAATAGGAGCTGGGCACAACTCAAAAATTCATGCAATAGCCTATGTAGCTCCAATGATAGCAGGTATGATACAAGCATTCAGAGGGAAGTATTTTGCGGGATTTGCTGTTTTTGGATTATTTTTTGGATTAAATCTTTTTACAGGACATCCACAAATAACATACTATGCCATGCTAATTATGATTGCTCTAGGCATATCATATCTTATTACAGCATATAAAGAGAAGTTATTACTTCAGTTTGGAAAATCTGTTGCAGTTTTAGCAATTGCTGGGATACTAGCATTTGGAGCAAACTTCTCAAAGCTTTGGTTTACATATGATTATGGAAAAGAATCGATACGTGGTCCTTCAGAGCTTACTCATGATAAAGAAAATCGCACTTCTGGCCTAGATAAAGATTATGTTACTGGGTGGAGTTATGGTGTAGCTGAATCTTTCAACCTTTTAATTCCCAATTTAATGGGCGGTGCCTCTGCTATGGATCTTGGTGAGGATTCAGAAACATATAAAATGCTCAAAAACCTAGGAGTCCCAAACGGACAGGCAAGTTCAATGGTAAAACAATCGTATACATACTGGGGAGATCAACCAGGTACTTCAGGTCCTATGTATATAGGAGCAATTGTGGTTTTCCTCTTTGTTTTTGGACTATTTGCTGTTAAAGGAGTAAATAAATGGGCAATTTTAATTATTACAGCTCTTGCAATTGCCCTTGCAATGGGTCATAATTTTAAATCACTTACATACTTTTTCCTCGACTATTTCCCAGGATATAATAAATTCCGCTCTGTTACGATGATTAATTATATAGCAGAGTTCACCATGCCATTCTTAGGGTTTATTGCATTGAAGAAACTTTACGATAATGAACTTGATAAAAAAACCGTAATCAATTCATTAAAATGGTCGCTTGGAGTTGTAGGTGGTATTTGCCTTCTCTTTTTATTGTTTGGTAGTGGATTATTTGATTTCGTAAGCGCTAGCGACCAACAGCTTAAACAAGCTGCTGGTTACCCTGATGAGTTAATTAATGCTTTAAGATCTGACAGAGCTTCATTGCTTAAGGCTGATGCCTTACGATCACTAATTTATATTTTACTTTCTGCAGGTGTATTATATGCATTCTTTATTAAAAAGTTAAAACCCTACTACTTTATTGCAATCCTCGGTTTACTTATCATTGCTGATATGTGGGTTGTGAATAAAAGGTATATGAATAACGATAGGTTTGTATCTGAGATTAAAGTTCAAAAACCTTTTTCGCCTACTGTTGCCGATAATGAAATATTAAAAGATCCTGCATTAAGTTATAGGGTTATTGATCTCTCTGGCGGATTTGGTGCCGCTTTTAACGATGCAACTGCATCATATTTTCACAAATCGTTGGGAGGTTATCATGGAGCGAAAATGAGGAGATATCAGGATTTAGTTAATGGTCCGATTACTCAAGATATGATAGCTTTTCAAAACCTGCTTAGCTCTCAGAATATTGAAGTTGTAATGAGCGGTATGAATAAACTGGGTGTGTTTAATATGCTTAATACTAAGTATTTTATTCTTAACTCTGAGAATGCACCTTTAATGAACCCTGCTGCGCTTGGTAATGCTTGGTTTGTTGATACTATTCAGATAGCGCCAAACGCTGATGCCGAGATTGCCGCATTAAACGGGTTTAATCCCAAAACGAAAGCGATAATCGATCAACGTTTCAAAAAGTATCTTGAAGGAATAGACGCATCATACGATACCACTGGAACAATAGAACTCACTAGCTATGCTCCAAATAAGTTGGTTTATAAATCGGAAACCAATTCAACCAAGGTTGCTGTTTTCTCCGAAATGTATTATGCCAAAGGGTGGACAGTAACTGTTGATGGAAAGGAGGCAGACCACTTTAGAGCAAACTATGTGCTTCGAGCAATGTTAGTTCCTGCTGGTACCCATGAAATTGTTTTTACCTTTAAGCCAAAGATGTTTGAGATTGGGAAAAGTATCGATTTAGCATCATCACTATTGCTTATTTTAGTTGTTCTTGGATGGATTGCCTTTGAGGTAAGAGCCAAATTGAAAGAGCAAACCGAATAATGTTTTTATGAGAAATACCGAAGGAAAAGTAACCCGTAGGCGATTACGCAGTTCGTCTTTATCGTCAATCGTTAGTATATCGCTTGTGCTATTTATGCTTGGCATAATTGGCGTTTTGGTGTTCAATGCCAAAAAACTCTCCGATTATGTAAAGGAGAATATCGGTTTCTCAATTTTCCTTAATGATGATGTTCGTGAGGTGGATGCCAACTTCCTTCGTAAAACGCTCGATGCCTCATCGTTTGTTCGCTATACCGAGTATATTTCAAAGGAACGAGCAGCAAAGGATCTTAAGGAGCAGCTTGGCGAAGATTTTATCAGTTTCCTAGGTTATAATCCTCTATCAGCATCAATAGATGTTAGAATGAAAGCAAGCTATGCAAATCAGGATAGTATTAACAAGATCGAAAAATACCTTCTTCAATTTAAACAGGTTAAAGAGGTACACTACCAGAAATCGGTGGTTAATCTTATTAACGAGAACGTAAGCAAGATTAGCTTGGTGGTTCTTGTTTTCAGTGGACTTCTGCTATTTATTGCCCTTGTACTTATAAATAACACTATACGCCTTACCGTTTATTCACGTCGGTTTATTATCAATACCATGAAACTGGTTGGGGCAACTTGGGGATTTATTCGTAAGCCATTCCTAGTAAAGAGTATTGTTCATGGCCTGTATGCATCATTAATCGCTATAATAATGCTATCAGGCTTATTTTACTTGGTTAAAAAAGAGTTTGGCGATTTAGTCGATATTATTGATTATCAGTTTATAATTATTATTTTTGGCGTCGTTACGTTTTTTGGAGTATTAATAAACGTAATTTCCACTTACTTTGCAGTTAATAAATTTTTAAGGCTTAAAGCCGATGATCTTTATTACTAGCTTAATATCAAATTAATATGGCAAAAGAAACAGCACCTCTAAAGAAGCCCGAGCAAAACGAAACCCAATTTGCAATTGGTAAGAAAAACTATAAACTCTTACTCATCGGATTTGGAATAATAGTATTGGGATTTCTACTCATGATTGGTGGAGGCTCCAAAGATCCAAACGTTTTTAATGGCGATATCTTTAGCTTTCGTAGGTTAACCCTTGCACCAATTATTATCATTTTTGGTTTTGCTTTTGAAATATACGCAATAATGAAAAAGCCTAGTGAGTAGGCTTATTATTCAATGACTTATCAACCTGACATTTTCTAATGTCAGGGTTTTTTATTTTATAGTGCACAAATAATCAAAATAGTTTATGATACCCGGCTTTACGAATGATACTGATTTTCAGCAAGGAGCAATTCTTCTTATAAATAAACCTTATGGGTGGACATCTTTTAACGTAGTTAATAAAATTAAACACCTGATTCGTAAAGGAAAGGGGTATAAAAAGCTTAAGGTTGGACACGCAGGCACGCTCGATCCTTTAGCAACCGGATTGCTCGTTATTTGCATTGGCAAGGCCACTAAACTAGTTGAGACATTTATAAACGATGATAAGGAGTACATTGCTACCTTTAGGCTAGGGCAAACAACACCTTCATTCGATATGGAAACTCAAATGAATCAAGAGTTTCCAATAGATCATATTACAGCCGAACTAGTTGAAAAGACAGTAAAAAGTTTCTTAGGTGAGCAAAGCCAAATTCCTCCGCTTTTCTCAGCAAAATTTGTTCAAGGTAAACGAGCTTACGATTTAGCTCGCCAAGGGGTTGAAATGGAGCTTAAGCCGGTAAAAATATTTTTCCATGAGCTCGAGATTATAAAATTTGAGTTACCAAACCTTACTCTTCGCGTAAGATGTAGCAAAGGAACCTATATTCGCTCTTTAGCACGCGATTTAGGAGCTGCTTTAAATAGCGGAGCTTACCTTGCCGATTTGGTTAGAACAGGGAGCGGTAAGTTTAAACTATCTGATGCAAAAGGACTTGATGAGTTCGAAAAAAATTTCAGAGATAATGTAACTAATTGAAAAATGACACGTAAAAGGGGGACAGTCTTTGAAAGAATAATTATTTTTGTATTCCAATTGATTTTAATTTGACACAGCATATTTCCCGTTATATTTTTGTCTTTAGTTCTAGGCTCTTTGTTTGGGCTTAGTTTTTTATTGTAATTAATAGATTATAAACGTAAACATTTAACTTTTTATAATGAAACTCTCACAGTACAAGTACAACTTGCCTCAGGAACTGATTGCAAAGCATCCAACTGATAACCGCGACGAATCGAGGTTGATGGTATTAGATAGAAAAACGAAAACCATTGAGCATAAAATCTTTAAAGATATTATCAGCTATACGAACGAAGGCGATGTATTCGTTTTTAACAATACAAAAGTTTTCCCAGCTAGGCTTTATGGAAATAAAGAAAAAACGGGTGCCGAGATAGAAGTTTTTCTTCTTAGAGAGTTAAATAAAGAGCAGCGTTTATGGGACGTGCTAGTTGATCCAGCTCGTAAAATCAGAATTGGAAATAAACTATACTTTGGCGAGGATGATAGCCTTGTTGCTGAAGTAATCGACAATACAACCTCACGTGGTCGTACGCTTCGTTTCCTTTTCGATGGCTCTTACGATGAGTTTAAGGAAACCCTTTATCGTCTTGGCGAAACCCCACTTCCAAAGTTCATCCGTCGCGATGTAATTCCTGAGGATAGAGATCGCTATCAAACCGTTTATGCAAAGCATGAGGGTGCAGTTGCTGCTCCAACAGCAGGTTTACACTTTAGCCGCGAACTACTTAAGAGACTTGAGATCAAAGGCGTTCATTTTGCAGAGATTACCCTTCACGTTGGACTTGGTAACTTCAGAACCGTTGATGTTGAGGATTTAACCAAGCATAAAATGGACTCTGAGCAAATCAATATTCCGATGGAT
>CAYMII010000045.1:0-26776 GCA_964390565.1 uncultured Rikenellaceae bacterium | reverse complement strand
ACACCACGGTGACCCATCATTGGGTTTGACTCATGTAAAGCCTCACCACGTTTTGCAACAGCAGCAGCAGAAATTCCTAATGCTTTTGCAAGCTCAGCTTGTTTTTCAGCGCTTTGTGGAACAAACTCGTGTAGTGGTGGGTCAAGTAGACGGAAGGTTACTGGAAGGGTATCCATTGCTAACATAGTAGCTTTGATGTCTTTCTTAACGAAATGGAAAAGTTCATCAAGTGCGCTGCGACGCTCTTTTTCACCTTCACTTAGAATCATCTTGCGAAGTAAGAATAATGGTTGCTCTGAACCTTTACCGTAGAACATATGCTCAGTACGGAAAAGACCAATACCTTCAGCGCCAAATTCGCGAGCAATTCTTGCATCATCTGGAGTATCAGCGTTTGTGCGAACACCCATTTGACGGAACTTGTCAACGATTTTCATGAACTCTTGGAAACGTGGATTCTCTGTAGCATCCATTAAG
The DNA here is from genome assembly GCA_964390565.1 of uncultured Rikenellaceae bacterium. Taxonomy (GTDB): domain Bacteria; phylum Bacteroidota; class Bacteroidia; order Bacteroidales; family Tenuifilaceae; genus UBA8529. The sequence goes on along the minus strand of CAYMII010000045.1, from coordinate 26,299 downwards.
GTTAATGCGCCAGTGTAAACGTGTCCTTTAGTTCCGTTAAGAGTTAGAACATCACCCTCTTTAATAACGATTGAAGTACCAGGTATTTTAGCGATTTTGCTGTTAACATCAACATGCATACCACCAGCACCTACGATACAGCATTTACCCCAACCACGAGCAACAAGAGCAGCGTGTGAAGTCATACCACCACGAGCAGTAAGAATACCTTCTGCAGCGCGCATACCTTCAACATCTTCTGGGTTTGTCTCTTCGCGAAGAAGGATTACCTTTTCACCTTTACGGTTCCAAGCAACTGCATCTTCAGCAGTGAAAACAACTTTACCAACAGCAGCACCAGGACCAGCAGGTAAACCTTTTACGATAGCCGATACTTTTTTCTCAGCAGCTGGGTCGCAAATAGGGTGAAGTAATTCGTCTAATTGAACTGGGTCAACACGCATAACAGCTGTTTTTTCGTCAATTAGCTTCTCGTGTAGCATATCCATAGCCATGTTCAAAGCAGCAGTACCGGTACGTTTACCAGCGCGGCATTGTAGCATGAAAAGTTTACCTTCTTGAATAGTAAACTCGATATCAAGCATATCTTTATACGCTTTCTCAAGGATAGTGCGGATATTATCAAGTTCCTTATAAGTACCAGGCATTGATTCCTGCATACTGTGTAAGTGCTTGTTTTGCTCGTTCTTTGTGTCGTCGTTTAGTGGGTTTGGTGTGCGGATACCAGCAACTACGTCTTCACCTTGAGCGTTTACTAACCACTCACCGTAGAAGATATTGTCGCCAGTTGCAGGGTTACGGGTGAAAGCAACACCTGTTGCTGAAGAATCGCCCATGTTACCGAATACCATTGACTGAACGTTTACTGCAGTACCCCATGAATCAGGAATACCTTCGATACGACGATATGAAACAGCTTTTTTACCATTCCAACTCTTGAATACAGCCATGATACCACCGATTAGCTGCTCTTTTGCATCATCTGGGAACTCTTTACCAAGCGCAGATTTAACACGCTTTTTGAATTCTTCAGCAAGATGCTTTAGATCGTCAGCTGAAAGTTCTGTATCTGATTTAAAGCCTTTTGAGTGCTTATACTCATCAAGCATATCATCAAGTTGTTTACGGATACCTTTACCATCAGTCTCAAGACCTTCGGCTTTTTCCATAACAACGTCAGCATACATCATAATCAAACGACGATATGAATCGTATACAAAACGTGGGTTGTTGGTTTTCTTAAGTAATCCTGGAATAGTTGCTGAACATAAACCGATATTTAATACGGTATCCATCATACCAGGCATCGAGCTACGAGCACCAGAACGACAGCTAAGAAGAAGAGCATTCTCAGAATCACCATATTTCATACCCATTACCTGTTCAGTCACTTTCATTGCAGCCCATACTTGTTCAAGTAGGTCAGCTGGTAGTTGGCAATTATTTGCGTAATAGTCGTTACAAGTTTCGGTAGTAATGGTGAACCCAGCTGGAACTGGTAATCCTAGTAGACACATCTCGGCCAAGTTGGCTCCTTTACCTCCAAGCAGATTTTTCATGTCTGCTTTACCTTCAGCTGTTTTACCACCGAAAGTATACACACGTTTCACGTTAGACATCTTAGATTGATTTATGATTTAACTTATAATTGATAATTGATTGAAAAACAAAACTTTTTTCGAGGTTACAAAATTATCAAAAAAAACTAAAATTCAATTTGTCAACCCCAATTGTTTTAGCTCAAAAATCTTAAAAAATGCCAAAAATATTTTTTTGAAAAGATTGGCTACAATTTTAAATCTCCTTGCATAATACATTGAATTAATCTATTTTAGCCTAATGGGTTAACACTTCTCTCAAACCAATTGCTTATGACCTTTAAACTCTTTTTCAAAGAAAAGCTAAGCAGGTATATTCCAGCAATCAATTGGCTTTCGGATTATTCATTAAAACTTTTTGGTAGCGATTCAGTTTCAGGATTAACGTTAGCGGCATATGCTATTCCAGTTTCATTGGCTTACGCTACTTTGGCTGGTTTACCACCTCAGTATGGTGTTTATGGGTATTTGATTGGTGGTTTTTTCTATGCTTTGCTTGGTACAGGTAAACAGCTGGCCATTGGTCCAACATCAGCAATTTCAATGCTGGTTGGTGTTACCCTTTCAACTTTAGCAAAAGGGGATGTGCAACGTTGGGTCGATTTGGCATCGTTATCAGCGCTTGTTTTTTCGGGCATGAGTATTTTGGCCTATATACTTCGTTTAAGTAGTATTATCAACTTTATAAGCGAGACTGTTTTGGTTGGGTTTAAGGCTGGTGCTGCCATTACAATAGGTCTAACACAGCTGCCTAAGTTGTTTGGTGTTGCTGGCGGTGGCGAAAGTTTTTTTAGTCGTTTATCGAACCTGATTAATCAAATACCGAATACAAACATTGTAGTATTGATATTTGGGATAGCTGCCATTGCCATTCTAATTGCTGGAGATAAATTTTTACCGGGTAAACCTGTTGCTATTGTTGTTGTTGCAATTTCAGTTGTTGTAATAACTTTTACTCCGCTTAGCACAATGGGTTTTAAGACAGTTGGAGTTATTCCAACAGGATTGCCAAAACTTCATATCCCTGATTTAAATTTTGCAGATATTGGAAGCATATTGCCTCTTGCTTTTGCCTGCTTCCTTTTGGCTTATATCGAGAGTGTTTCTGCTGCTAAAACGCTTGCCCAAAAAAATGGGTATGATATTGATTCAAGACAGGAATTGCTTGCACTAGGTGTTGCCAACTTGGCTAACTCAATGGGGCAGGGCTATCCTGTAAGTGGCGGGTTATCGCAATCTGCCGTAAATGATAAGGCTGGCGCAAAAACACCTGTTTCGCTTATGGTTGCGTCGTTTGGGATTGCTATCTGTTTGCTATTTCTAACGGGATTGCTTAAAAACTTACCAACAGTTATTCTTGCATCTATTGTTCTGTTTGCAATTAAAGGATTAGTTGATATTAAAGAGATGAAGAGACTCTTTAAGGTTAACCGATTCGATTTTGTAATTGCAATGACAGCGCTTATCAGCGTAATTGTATTGGGGATTTTACAAGGGGTTCTTGTTGCTGCATTGTTTTCTTTGATTTTAATTATCAGAAACGTTTCAAACCCACATGTTGCATTTCTTGGACGAATTCCCGGTACAAATAGGTATACAGATATCAAACGACATCCTGATAATGAGTTACTGCCTGGTATACTTTTATTTAGAGTAGAGTCTCCTTTAGTTTATTTTAATGTATCGATGGTTTATAATACTGTTTGGGCTAAAGTATTGGCATCTAACAGTTCCTTAAAAACAGTAATTTTCGATTTAAGTTCTTCGGCTACAATCGATTCTAGTGGAGCCCGATTAATTAAGCGACTATATCAGAATCTCGAAGTTAGAAATATTAAATTAATGGTTGCTGAAGCGCATTCTGAGGTTCGAGATATATTGCGTCATGAGAAAATTGAGCATTTACTTGGCCATGTGAGCCGTCGCGATACGCTTCACGATATTGTCGTAAATGCAATAGGGGAAAGGGAACCGGACATTCTTCAAGCACCTAAAAAGCTCAAACGTTTGGCACCAGAGAAGATCATCTCACATATTATACTTGGCAATAACTATTTCAAAGAAACTCACCCTCGCGAATATTTCGAGAGTTTTAAATTTGTTCAAAAGCCATATATAACTTTGGTTACATGCTCCGATTCAAGGGTGCCTTTGAATGCACTAATGCCCGATACATCAAATAAAGTTTTTTCAATTCAGAATATTGGGAATCAGATATTGTCAACCGAAGGTTCTGTAGATTATGGGATTTATCATTTGAAAACACCTTTGCTTTTCTTTTTAGGTCATTCAGATTGCGGTGCTATTAAAGCTTATTTAGAAGGATTCGATGAAGAAACTTATGGTATAAAGCATGAACTTGACTTTTTACAACCCATAATAAGAGAATCATCAAATGTAAAGGATTTTGAAAAGTTGCATTCTCGAGTTATTGAGAAGAACCTTGACTACCAAGTAAACATTGCCTTTAAGAAGTATAAAGATTTGGTTCAATCTGGTAAACTTACCATTATGGCTGGGTTCTACGATTTTAAAGGTGAGTATGGCAAGGGTATGGGGGATATTGTTATTGTTAACGTGAATAAGCAAAAGAACATCGAAGAGATGAGAAACCTACCAATATTTTCATATTTATCAAAATTGCAAAAGGAGTTGCATATTGGTAGATTGGAAATATAAACCATATGAGGATACTACACTATATTCAATCATTCAGTAATTGCTTGGTTGCTGGTATGCTTACTTAATAAAATACCTTTTTTTTCTATATAATTATTTGTGATGCTTGGAATGCTAGGCAGAGTCATCCATTTCAAGATTATAATACTATTTTGATTTGTGAATTATTTAATAAATACTAATTTTATATAAGAGAAGTCATTTTTCAAAAATGTTAAATGAAAGAAAAAATATTAACTAACTAAATAATCAGAATAATAAGATGAAACGAGTTTTATTAGCATTTTCATTAATTTTTTCGGTTTTATTGCTTTTTGCTCAAACGCCGTTAAAGTTCAGCTATCAGGCAGTTGTTCGTAATTCAAGCAACCAACCAGTTGCTGATCGAACAGTAGGTTTAAAAATCAGCATTTTAAAAGGTTCGAATTCCGGCATTGTTGTTTACTCCGAAGTTCAAACTCCACGAACATCTGGAAATGGAGTTGTATCAGTTGAAGTTGGTGGTGGTGCAGGGTTTTCTTCAATCAATTGGTCAGATGATAGCTATTTTATTAAAACAGAAATAGATCCCGAAGGTGGAGCAAATTATGTTTTATCTGGCGTTAGCCAAATGATCAGCGTACCATATGCATTAAATGCTAAGGTTGCTGAATCTTTATCAGGCGGGTTGAATGAATCTGATCCATTTTTTTTAAATCATATTGCAAATACTATTACTTCATCACAAATTGGACAGTGGAATGATGCTTATTCATGGGGAAACCATTCTGGTTTATATCGCCCAATCTCATATGTTCCAACATGGAGCGAGGTAGTAAACAAACCAAACCTAGCATCTGTAGCAATTAGTGGTGATTACGCAGATTTAATCAATAAACCAGCTCTATTTGATGGCACTTGGACTTCATTAACAGGAAAACCAACCTTGTCATTTGTCGCAACAAGTGGAAGTTATAGCGATTTGTCAAATAAGCCAACCCTATTCGATGGTTCATGGACTTCGTTAACTGGAAGACCAAACTTTGCTACAGTAGCTACAAGTGGTAGTTATAACGATTTATCGAATAGGCCTACTTTATTTGATGGTGCTTGGAATTCATTAACAGGAAAGCCAACCTTTTCAGCTGTTGCAACTAGCGGTAGTTTTACCGATATTTCAAACAAGCCTACTACTCTTGCTGGGTATGGAATCACCGATGCTTTTAACGGGAATTACAATTCATTGACCAATAGGCCTACTTTATTCGATGGTACTTGGAATTCATTAACAGGTAAGCCAACCCTAGCAGCAATTGCAACTAGTGGTAGTTTCACTGATATATCTAACAAGCCTACTACACTTGCTGGGTATGGAATTACAGATGCTTTCAATGGCAGTTATACTTCATTAACAAATAAGCCTGTTGATGCAACTACTTCTGCAAGTGGTTTTATGAGTGCCACTGATAAAACGAAACTTAATGGGTTACAAAATGCAGATGGGTCTGAAACTAAAATTACTGCTGGCACAAATATCTCAATTTCAGGAGCAGGAACAACAGCAAATCCATATGTTGTAACTAACACAAGTGTTGCTGGTACAAGTGTTGGAGATATTCTTTATTGGAATGGTTCTGCATGGGTTCTATTACCTCGTGGAGGTGTTGGACAAGTTTTAACCGTCAGTAGTTCAAATATTCCTACATGGCAAAACTTGCCAATTACTGGATTATTTCCCCCATCAATTTCAAACCCTTCAGTAACAAATATTTTGTCATTTTCTGCTACTCTAAATGGAAGTGTTAATGCCAATGGGTTAAGCACAACAGTTGAATTTGAGTACGGAATCTCAGATTCTTATGGAGCAAAAGCTACTGTATTAAATGCAGTTACAGGTAATAATAATACTGCAGTAAGCGTTAATTTGAGTGGTTTATTATCAAATACATTGTATCATTATAGAATAAAAGCCTCTAATGCAGTTAATGTTGTATACTCAAGTGATCTGGTATTTACCACCTCTATTTCTGCTCCAGAGATTACTACAGATGCTATAACATCTCTTGGTGCATTATCAGCAGTTTCTGGAGGAAATGTTACAAAAGATGGAGGGGCAACAATTACAGCAAGAGGTGTTTGCTGGGGAACATCGTCTAACCCAACAACTGCAAATAGTAATGTGACTTCTGGTACTGGAGCTGGAGCATTTGTTTCGAACATTACTGGACTTACTCCAAATACCTTATATTATGTCCGAGCATTTGCAACAAACTCTGTTGGAACATCTTATGGAAATGAGCAAACTTTTACTACTAGATCAGGAGTTATTTCACTTACATCAAGAGAAGTATCAACTGTAACATCAACAAACGCACTTTCAGGCGGAGATATTTACGATGATGGTGGTGCTCCCGTTACTGCACGTGGAGTTTGCTGGGGAACAATGACGACTCCAACAATCGCAAATAGCAAAACTACTGATGGTAATGGGGTAGGAGGTTTTAATAGCACTTTGACCTCATTAGAAGCATCTAGAATTTATTATTATAGGGCATATGCAACTAATGGCGTTGGGACCTATTATGGCGATGTTTTCTCTTTTACTACAAATTCTGTTGATGGAAGTGGAAACGAGTATCCATCTGTCACAATTGGAACTCAAATTTGGATGGGTGAGAACTTAAATACCGATAAATATAACGATGGTACACCAATACCTAACGTTACTGACATTACTGCTTGGTTAGGGTTAACTACAGGTGCTTATTGTGATTACGATAATACCCCATCAAATTCTACTACATATGGTAAACTATATAACTGGTATGCTGTAACTGATAGTAAAAATGTTTGTCCATTAGGATGGCATATACCTTCAGATGCTGAATGGTTAACTCTTGAAAGGTTTATTAATGATGATTTAACTTTAGATGGAACAATGACTGGATATAGAGGAATGGGAGGTTGGAAACTCAAATCAGTAAGTGGCTGGTATAGCAATAGTGGTGGAACAGATGATTTTGGTTTTACTGGTTTACCTGGAGGTGGTAGAGATGGCGGATCAGGTGCATTTGGTAATATTACTAAAATTGGTGGATGGTGGTCTACAACTCAGGCGACAATTACCAATGCATGGTTTAGAACATTAAATTATACTGAATCCGGTTCAGGTAGGTTAAGTGCAAATAAAAAAGGTGGTTACTCTGTGCGTTGCATTAAAAATTAACTCTATTCGAAATAGATATTTAAGAGGTCGCGATAAGTGACCTCTTTTTTATTAATTTCATTGCTAACTTTGCCTCTCATAATTTTAAACTTATGCAAGATTCAATATTATTCTTCTATTCAAAAAGTATTCAAACTTTAGAAAGTGAGATATTAATCGTCAAGAAGAAGATTTTCTTTTTATACATTTCACGCCTCATCCTTTTTTTGTTGATACTCGTATTTATTGTTCTGTATATAAATTCAGTCGAAACAGTTACTTTTCTTTTCCTTGCTGTTATTAGTTTTATATCCTTTTTCTTTGTTGTTAAGCGGAATCTCGTACTAGACAATTATGAGAAGTTTTTGTCTTTTAAGTTGAGAATTAATAAAGATGAAGTTGATTCTCTAAATCATATTTATAGTAATCGTGAAAATGGGGATAAATACAATTATTTAAACCCTCATCTAGCAGCCGATTTTGATATTTTTGGTGACGGCTCGCTTTATCAGTACATAAACAGAAGTGCAACTCATATTGGGAAGCAACGATTTGCTGAAAACCTTTGTAATTTTGAATTGTATATTAATAATATTACTCAGAAACAGCAAGGAATTAAGGAACTCTCGAAGAAAAATGAACTCGTTCAGAATTTTCAGGCTCATGGAATGTTTATATCTGAAAATGGAAATGAACTCACGAGTTTGCATGAATGGCTCAATGAATCTGACGAAAAGGTTAAGCAACTTAAGGTTATAGCTTATCTAATTCCAACTTTAAACTTTTTGTGGATTGGGACGGTAGTTTTTGGGTTTATGTCGATTAACTCCCTTGCAATACCTTTCTTAGTTAGTTTATCTGTTGTTGGTGCAAATTGGAAACGAATAAGTAAAGCACATGCCAGATTGACTAATACGGCCAAGATTTTTGAGAAATATTATACTCTTATCAAGCAAATTGAGGATGAGGATTATGAATCTCAATATCTAAAGGGTATTAAATCTCGATTAATTAATAATGACGCTAAGGCAAGTTTGTCGCTAAAAAGATTGTTTAAACTATTGAATACATTCGATACTCGATTAAATGTTTTTGCATCTTTTGTATTGAATTCTCTATTACTTTTTGATATTCATGTTTATTGCCATTTAGCAAAATGGAAGAGGTTGTACAAAGGTATAGTTGATAATTGGTTTCAAGCCCTTGCCGATTTTGACTCAACTATTGGATTCGCAACTTTTGCATTTAATAATCAGAATCATGTTTCATATCCAACATTAATATCAGAAGGTTTTTCATTTCAAGCCGAGGAGTTGGGGCACCCATTGATTAATCCAACGGTAAAGGTTAATAATTCGATTAATTTTGGAGGAAAACCTTCGATTATTATAGTTACAGGTGCAAATATGGCAGGTAAGAGCACATTCCTTCGGACTATATCCGTCAACCTTGTTCTTGCCATGAATGGCGCTCCTGTTTGCGCTAAAAGCTTTGCTTTTACTCCTTGTGATATTATGTCAAGCATTAAAATTCAAGATTCTCTATCAAATAATGAATCCTATTTTTATGCTGAATTGGTTAGAATCAAGGAGGTTATTGATCATGTCAGTTTAAACCCTCAAACCCTTGTTGTGCTCGATGAGATTTTGCGTGGAACAAACACAAAAGATAAGCAGTTGGGTACGTTGGCTTTATTGGAAAAGCTAATTGCTCAAAAATCAATCGTTGTTATTGCAACCCACGATTTGGTTATTGGCGAAATGGAGAAAAAATACCCCGATTTTGTAAAGAACTATTGCTTTGAGGTAGAACTTACCAATGACCAGCTTATTTTCGATTACAAGTTAAAGAATGGAATTAGCCAAAAACTCAACGCTTCATTTTTAATGAAGAAGATGGGAATAATTGAATGAAAATTTTAGTTTCTATACAGCAAAACAGCAATACTGCAACACAGTCTCACAATAATTACATAATATTGCCATCTCGAATTCAGCAAGTTTTAGATGAAAGAATCTTCGGAAACACGAATTAATAAATACCTAAGTGAGGTTGGCTATTGCTCTCGTCGTGAGGCGGATAAACTAATTGCCGATGGGAGAGTAACCATCAATGGTCGTGTTCCCGATATGGGTACAAAGATCTCATCCGGTGATGATATTCGTGTTGATGGGGAGTTAATCTCAAAGCCAAAAAAACGACCAGTTTATATCGCTTTCAACAAACCTGTTGGCATTGTAAGCACAACCGATACTCGTTCCGAAAGGAATAACATTATCGATTACATTGGTTATCCACAGCGAATATTCCCAATTGGTAGGCTCGATAAGATGAGCGAAGGCTTAATATTCCTCACTAGCGATGGGGATATTGTAAATAAGATTTTACGCGCGGGGAATAATCACGAAAAAGAATACATCGTTACTGTAAATAAGCCTATTAACATCGATTTTATTAATAGGATGAGCCGCGGAGTTCCCATTTTAGGGACTAAAACAAAGAAGTGTTATGTTGAGCAGCTAGGCAAGAGTACCTTTAAGATAATCCTTGTGCAAGGTCTAAATAGGCAGATTCGCAGGATGTGCGAATTTCTGGGCTATGATGTTATTAAGTTAAAAAGGATAAGGATTATGAATATTTCCCTTGATGTACCTGTTGGTAAATGGCGCTTACTAACCGAAAAGGAGATGAATGAGATTAACCGATTGGTGGCTAATTCGTCTAAAACCCACGAAGGATAAGTAATTAGTGATATTATGTTTGTTGAGGATAAGACTTTCAATAAAATCGATTTTACAAAAACTCAATTAGTAAATGGTGAGTACGATGGATGCAGTTTTGTTAACTGTAATTTCAATCAAACTGATCTTTCGCGATATTCCTTTGCCGACTGCGTTTTTAAAGGATGCGATTTAAGTCTTGCGAAGCTGAATGGAACTGTTCTTAATGATGTTAAATTCTCCGAATGTAAGCTACTGGGAGTTCATTTTAGCGATTGTAATGATTTGGTATTATCCATGAGTTTTTCTGGTTGCGATTTAAACTTGGCCATTTTTTATAAGTTAAAACTCAAGAAAATGGTTTTCAAGGACTGCAATATGCAGGAATCTGATTTTACTGATGCCGATATCTCTGGCTCATCATTCGATAATTGCAATTTAAACCGTACTGTTTTCTTCAATACAAATCTCGAAAAGGTTGATTTTCGCTCATCTTTCAACTACTCTTTTGACCCTGAAAAAAACAACATTAAAAAGGCTAAGTTCTCGCGAAACGAAGTAATTGGGTTGCTTAGTAAGTTTGATATTGAGATTGAATAAGAAAACCTTTCACCACGGAGACACAGAGAACACAGAGTTCTTTTAACCAATGATTAATACCATATTAATACTCCAATTATTGGTCAATTTATATTTCAGTGTGGTATAAGAATTCTGATAAGCTCCTTTAAAATGCACTAAGCCAAATGTGTTTTTGAGCAATCTTATTGCCCGAGTACGAATTTTTTTTAAATTCTTATTTATTCTCTGTGCTCCATGCCTACCGGCAGGCAGGTCTGTGTCTCCGTGGTTATTACTAATTTTGACTACTGCTGGATAGTTACAGAATAAGGTTTACTCTTCTTCTTTCGTGAAAAGCTCCGAAGCAAGGTTAACCTGTTCAGAGTTTCCAAGTAGATAAACTAAATCATCACCTTTAATAATTGTACCAGACGAAGGGTGTTCTAGAACCTCTGTTCCTCGCTTAATTGCTAATAAAGTAACGCCAGTATTCTTTCGAAGCTGAATATCACGAGGTGATTTTCCATCAGCAGTTGAATTCAAATCAACTTTTATTACCGATACTTTAGTGTTTGAAAGTTCATCGAATATTGATGGTTGATTAACAGTGTCTTTTTCAGTGTATTCGCCAAGGTTTGAACTTCTTATGTGGTTGAGCATACGATTAACCTCATTTTGAGGATATTGCTTGTTAACCAAAATCCTGTTGAATAAATCAATTGCTATTTCAAACTTCTCAGGGAGCACCTGATCTGCACCAATCTTATAAAGTTGTTCAACGTTGACAATATACTTTGCTCTTGCAATAACATACGCCTTTTTGTTGATATGCTTTACTCTCTCAATAATTGCCATCGATGGAATAATGCTTCCTACAGAAACTACTACAATGCCCGCAGTATCGACATGAGCCTTCATTAGAATTGGATCGTTAACCGCATCACCATAAACAACAGTATCGCCACTTTTGATTTTATCGGTGGCTGTTAACGGATCGAAAATAATTGAAACGTGCTCTATGTTATTGTGCTTAGCCATTTTCGATAGTTTCAATGCGCTGGCATCTTTACCTATAATTACAAGGTGATTTTTAAAATTTGGAATCTCTACTTCGATCAAAGGGAATAACCCATTTACTATAAATTTTGGGATAGGTAATTTGAGCATGTTGTTTGCCAATGGTAGCGATACTTTCATCAGGAATGGCGTTAACGCCATGGTTATTACGGCTACAGCCAAGAATAGTTGATAAAAGTAATCTGATATGATAGAATTGGTCAATCCAATTTTTGCCAAAATGAAGGAAAACTCCCCAACTTGACTTAAAGCAATTCCAATCAATACAGTGCCTCTAAATGTATGACCAAGAAGAAATCCTGTTCCACCCGCAACTATTGTTTTTATTGTTATTACAAGAAAAACGCTGATTATAACTATCTGATAATTATTTAATACAAAGTTTAAATCAAGAAGCATTCCTATTGATACAAAAAAGAATCCTGTAAACGTATCCTTAAATGGCATCAGGTTCGAAAATGCATTATGGCTATACTGCGACTCGGATATCATTAAACCCGCAAGGAATGCTCCAAATGCTAGCGACATCCCCATTTGAGATGTTAAAAGGGCTATTGCAAAACAAATCAGCAGGATACTCATCATGAATAGTTCCTGATTTTTGGTTAATGCTATGTAATGCAATAGCTTTGGGAGCAACCATTTATTTCCAGCATAAACTATCCCAATGATTATTGCTGCTTTTATAATTAAAATAATAATCTCTCTTGATATATTAACATTGCTTGCCCCTAATAGATTTGCAAACAGAAGTAATGGTACTAAAAGTAAATCCTGATATATTAGAATTCCTAGCGTTGTCCTTCCATAGTTTGATGTGAGCTCAGAGCGCTCCTGTAGGAGCTTTAGAACAAGAGCTGAACTACTTAGTGCAGCTAAAAATCCAATGAAAATGCCTGCTTGCCAACTGAGATTATAAAATGTTGAGGCTAAATAAAATGCTGCAGCAGTAATTGTTACTTGCAAAAATCCACCAAGAAATACTATTCTCCTAATTTTTAGAAGATGTTTAAGCGAGAACTCCATTCCAATGGTGAAGAGCAGAAGTATAACGCCAACCTCTGCAAGGATTTCTATTTCGTGTTTTGCTCCAACAAGCGAAAGGAGGTGGGGACCTGCGATAATACCAGTCATCAAATATCCAACAACTGTTGGTACCTTAAGCCTTGTAAAAACTAGGTTTACAATTGTTGATAGTGCAAAAATGATTACTATCTCTTTAAGTAGGGTAATTTCCATAACGACTCCAGTAACCAATTGAATCCTAAAAATAAGAAAATTCGAATCAATAATTGACTAAATGGAAGGGCTTATTTGAAAAAGGACCTTAAAAAAGCGTAAGCTGCATGGCATCCGAAAGTTGTTTGCTCCTTTCGGTTTGCATAAGTTGTGTTCTAAGTCTGAGCGGAGTTATTTCTTGAATAGTAGAACTAACAAGCTCATTGCATGTTATAAAATAGCGAGCACGCTTCATTACAACCCCCATTTTCTGTAGGTGTAGAGAGTTTAATTTGCTAAACCTCCTGGCGGAAAGGATTAAGTTAGCCGATTTTGGGCCAATGCCTGGTACCCTCAAAATCATATGTAAATCGGCACGATTGATATCAACTGGAAATAGATGTGGGTTTCGTAATGCATAACCTAGCTTTGGATCTAGTTCTAGGTCGAGGTTTGGGTGATTATCATTTACAATTTCATCAACCTTAAATTGATAGAATCGAAGTAGCCAATCGGCTTGGTAAAGCCGATGTTCTCTGCGAAGTGGTGGCGTTGTTAGCGCTGGTAAGCGCTTATCATATTCATTTGTAGGGTTGTAAGCAGAGTAGTAAACCCTTTTCAGTTTATTCTCCGAGTAAAGTGATGAAGACAGATGCATTATCTGACTATCAGTATCAGGTGTTGCACCAATTATCAGTTGAGTGCTTTGACCTGCAGGGGTAAAGATTGGCGCTTTGCTATACTTCCTTCGTTCCTCTTTGTTTACCGCAATCTCATTGCGGATGTAGCTCATTGGGTCGAGAATGCTTGAATAGTTTTTATCTGGTGCAAGCATCTTAAGATTTTGCTCCGATGGTATTTCAATATTAACGCTTAACCTATCGGCATAAAGGCCTGCAGCCTTTATCAACTCAGGACTAGCTCCCGGTATGCTCTTTAAGTGAATATACCCGTTAAACTTGTGCACTAATCTTAAATCTCGAGCAATGCGAGCAAGTCGCTCCATGGTATAATCAGGGCTTTTAACCACTCCAGAGCTGAGGAATAACCCTTCGATATAGTTTCGTCGGTAAAAGTTGATAGTCAAATCAACCACCTCATCAACATTGAAGGTCGCACGGGGAATATCGTTGCTCCTGCGATTTGCGCAGTAGGCGCAATCGTAAATGCAGTGATTGGTAAATAGGATTTTTAGTAGAGAAATGCATCGCCCATCATCAGCAAAGCTATGGCAGATGCCAGCATACGCTGCATTGCCTAGCCCTCCGGGCGTATTCTTCCGATTGCTTCCGCTCGATGAGCACGAAACATCGTACTTTGCAGCAGCCGAAAGGATTTTGAGTTTCTCTAGCGTTTCCATGGGTTAGTTGACTGTTCACTGATGATAGTTGACAGAATAATCAACTATTCTCTCTTTCGAAGCTCTCGCTTTAATTCATCTACATCTTTAATGAGTTTCTGAACCGACATCATCAGCTGCTCGATGCTAACATTCCCTTCGGGAAGGTGGTCGGTGGTGTAGTGAACAAATTTCCACACCTCAAATATATCCTGGCCTCTAACCTCAAATGGATGGTAAATTGGATTTAGCGATGAGAGCACAAAATGACCTGTTTCTATTAGTTGATTTTCAATAATCTTAAAAACTAAACCATCCTCTCGGGTAAGCACAATGCAGGCTTCGCCTGTTTTTATGGATGTCCAATCTTGGATAAACTCACCTGTTACCCATGCACCATCTGGAATTGGTAGCATCGAGTCACCGCTAATCTGAAATGTTCGATATTTTCTATCATTTTTAAGAAATGGTAAGCGGTAAACAGGTAGCGAGCTTACATACTCAGGATCAGCATAACCCGACATGTACCCAGCCTTTACCTTTGCTGTTACCAATTCGATATTTTCCTCATTATCAGAGCCAACGGTTGATGTCAATACTCTCAGGTTTTTACCTTTTGTATAGATATCTGAACCCCTTTCGAGTTCCTCGAACTGAAACTCGCTAAAGTTGCTTAAATCAACCTTAAGGAGCATATCAACCGAAACTCCAAAGAAATCCGAAACAGATAGCTGAATGTCAAGTGTAGGTTGCGATACCTTGTTTTCATAGTTATTAAGAGTAGGTCGTTTAATTTTTAAACGCTCGGCTAATTCCTCCTGAGTTAACCCTTTGCGTTTTCGCAGAACCTTTAGGTTTGAGTGGAAGTACATGGTGAAATGATTTTAATGTAATCAAAATAATGATTAAATAATAAGCAAATGTAAATTATGCAATATTCTTTTGCAAGTATTTTTTAGTTTTTTTATCAAATTCTACCTCACTTTTTGTACTTTCATCATCAAATTAAATGGCATGAAATTTAAACGTATCGCGCTGATAATGGCCATGGAGGATGAGGCTAGGCCAATCGTTCAAGAGTTTACTCTTGCCCATAAAGGGCAATTGCTTGCACCGCTTCCCATGCAGTTTTATGAGGGAGTATATAAAGGGATTAAGATTGATTTGATTACCAGCGGCAAATGCGATAGGTTTAACGTTGATCATATTGGCCCACAGGCAGCAATTCTTAATACAGCCACCGCCATTAGCCAACTTCAACCCGATTTGATTATCAACCCCGGAACTGCTGGTGGCTTTATTGCTGCTGGCGCAAGCATTGGCGATGTGTACTTAAGTTACCCCATGATTTGCTACCACGATAGGCGAATTCCTTTGCCCGGTTTTGATGCCTACGGCATTGGTTCTTACTATTGCCATGATACCCGCGAAATTGCAAATTCATTGGGATTGCGAACGGGTGTTGTATCTACTGGCAGTTCTCTGGATTACACCGATAAGGATTTAGAGCTGATTAAATCCTATGGAGGAGTTGTGAAGGAGATGGAGGCTGCTTCAATTGCTTGGGTCGCCGATTTGTATAAAATTCCATTCTTTGCCATTAAATCCATTACCGATTTAGTCGATAACTCAACCCCGACAGAGGAGGAGTTTATAGAGAATCTCCATTCTGCTTCGGTTGCATTAAGCCGAGAGGTTTTGAGAGTTGTTGATTATTTGGCGAGATAAGAAAAGTTACAAGTTACTTGTCATTTGACTATTCATAAACGATAACCAATTCCCCATTGTTATGATTTCTATTCCCCAAAGTGTGGAATAAATTATCCAAAAACTGGGATTATTAACTTTGTTTTAATTTGTGGAAGATTTTTAATTCATTGATATATAGATTGATGTATCTGTTTTTGGATCTATCTTAAATTTTGGCAAACTTTTCTCTATATACTAAATCGTAAGATTCTCCCCCAAACACGAATCTTCAAATATATTCTGCTGAAATTCAGCAGTTCAGGTTGTCCGGAAAATGATATACTGTCACTAAAGCATCGAATCCACCACACAGTCCCAAGTCCCCGACAGCATTCCCGGACAACCTATTTTTTCCCAAAGCAGATTTCAGACAACAGACATAAGACGACAGATTTATCCTTATGGATGAACTATCTCCTCAATAAAATCAATACCTTTGCTTTAATCAAAAGCATAAAATTGAATACCGAAGTACTTCTAATTACGCCTCCTTTAACGCAGCTAAATGCGCCTTACCCCGCATCGATGCAGCTTTTAGCATTTTTGAAGAAGAATAGGATAGAGGCAAAGCAGTTTGATTTAAGTACAGATCTTATAGATGCTATACTTTCGAAAAAGTTTCTTGCAGAGACAATTGATTTTGTAAACAAAAATGGTTTTTCTAAAGGAACAGCAAAGTCTTTTTTGAGAGATGGACAAAGGTATATCGATTTAGTTGAGCCGGTTAAGAATTTTATTCGCTCGAAGGATAGTACTTTATCGCAACGTATTTGCACTCGCAATTTTTTACCCGAAGGGCCACGTTTTAGTCAGATTGATGAGTTGGATTGGTGGTTTGGCTCCATGGGCAAAACCGATATGGCTCGCCACTTATCAACCCTTTATATTCTTGATATAGCCGATTTTATTCGCGAAAATATTTGCCCACACTTTGGGGTGACAAAATATGCCGAAAGCCTTTCGCTTTCATTGCCAACCTTTGCACCAATTGAGGCTGAACTCAATAAAGCACCCAATCTTTTGGATGAGTTGATGCTTTCGCTTTTTGCCGAAAAAGTTAAGCTGTACAATCCTAAAATTGTTGGTTTTACAGTGCCATTCCCTGGAAATTTATATGCAGCGCTTAGGTGTGGTAAATATCTTCGAGAAAATTTCCCAGATATAAAGATTGTTCTTGGTGGCGGGTATATCAACACTGAGTTAAGAACGCTTTGCGATACTAATATCTTTAAATATACTGATTATATAGCTTTTGATGATGGTGAACTGCCTTTGTTGAGCATCGCTCAATATGAGCGCGATAAGCGAACACCGCTAGTCAATACTATGATTTTGTTTGATGGTGAGGTTAAATTCTTTGGTACTTCAAACAAACCTTTAGGCTATAGTAATATACCTACGCCCGATTACGAAGGGATTGAGGTTGATAAGTATCTTTCGTTGATGGAGCTTCCAAATCCAACGCATAGCCTATGGAGCAATGGTTTCTGGAACAAGATGCAATTGGCAAGAGGTTGCTATTGGGCAAAATGCGCATTTTGCGATACAACGTTACCCTATATTTCAGATTTTCATGCATTTGATGCATCAAATCTAGTCGATGGTATGGAGCAAATCATCAAACAAACAGGAAGCACTGGATTTCATTTTGTTGATGAGGCTGCACCGCCTGCATTGCTGAGAAAACTATCTGAAGAGATTATAAAACGAGGGATTACAGTTACTTGGTGGACCAATATCCGATTTGAGAAAAACTTTACTCGCGAACTTTGCCAGTTAATTGCAAAATCAGGCTGCATAGCCTTGACAGGAGGCTTGGAAGTTGCATCAAATAGACTTTTGGCGCTAATGAATAAAGGGGTAACCGTTGAACAGGCTGCAATCAGCTGTAAAAATATGCAGGATGCTGGAATTATGGTTCATACCTATTTAATGTATGGATTTCCAACCCAAACCTTACAGGAGACTATTGATTCTCTGGAGATTGTTCGACAGCTTTTCCAAAATGGCCTTGTACAATCGGGCTTTTGGCATCGATATGCAATGACCTGTCATAGTCCATCAGGAAAATCACCTCAGAATTATGGAGTAAAAAGGGTTTCCATGAAACCCAACTCTTTTGCAAATAATGAAGTTGCTTACGAAACTGATTTGAGTTACGATTTGGCGAAAGTCGGTAAGGGTCTCGAAAAATCAATCTATAACTTTATGCATGGAATTGGAATCGATGAGCACGTTTCGGAATGGTTCGATTTTAAAGTGCCACCTCCAACTATCCCTCCAAATTATATCTCAAAAACAATTGGGGTTAAAAGAAGGTAACAATTCGGTAGTAATCAAAATGAACAAAAACCACGGAGGCACAGAGGGCACTGAGAAAAGATGAGAACAATAGGTTAGATTATTTTTTTATACCTAGACTCCATTAATAAATTACATATTTTATTCATTGATAACTCTGTCAGGGGTTTAAGACCCTGACAGAGCCTTGTAAAAATATAATGGACTTAATATAATAAAGAACTAATTAAAGACATTATTCTGTGGTCAAAGAAACAAAACTCTGTGAACTCTGTGTCTCCGTGGTGATGGGTGACGAAAGAAGAAATAGAATTTGTTTTATTTAACTGGGAAGCTAATCCTTGTTTCAACCTTCATCGGATCTTTAACCGTTTCAGGATCGTTAATATACTCTTCACGTGGACTTCCAATAATTTGAAGTCCTTTTGAATTGATATAATCTTCCAACTTATAGTACGAATCACTTGTTGTACTATAATCTCCTAGATGTACAACGGATACCCATTTCTGAGGAGGAATTTTAAGTAAACCTATTCCATCAGTTAGTTTTTTTGGTTCAGCGTTAACGGGTATTGCAGCATCAACAATCCAAACAGGATTTGAGGGATCGCCATTATAAAACGCAGCAGGAATTCCATCAACCTTTAAACCACGAGAACTATTAATGAATGAAAAAAGTTTACCATAAGCAGAACCAAAGAAACTTGTAATTGATTCAGTTGTCAGCGTATCAGTAATGGTTAGATAGATTTTAGCTGGCTCTTCAATTTCTATAACATCACCAACTTTACAATCTGCAGGAAGCGATTCAACTACCTTTTTAAGATTTTCTAGACCTTTATCGAATGTCTTATGCATCATGCTTCCAAATACCACCCACATTAATCGACCAACAGGATATCCCGCTTTTACGATTCTAGTTTCCCATGTAACTTTAGTCCCTTCGGGCACACGTTCAAGTATAAAGAGGGTTGAATCGGTTGAACCTTCCATCATGCTTAGGTCGTAAACAACCTTTTTTTCGAAAATACTTTCAATAATCTTGATTGAACCAATACCATTCTTTTCGCTTATCCAGTTATTAGCTGCTCCCACTCCAAAATCTGGACCTGAGTAATTGTTTACCATAGCAGTGTCTGCTTCCTGAAAGGGTGACCATTTCTCCCAATTCTTCGCACTATTAACCATACCATAAATTGGTCGTGGGTAAGAGTTAATAACAATTGAATTTGTAAACACCTTCTTATCGGGAAGGAAAACGGCGAAAACCAATAATGCTGTGATAATCCCAACCACAACATAAAGTATCATCTTTAATGCTTTCATATAGGTTTAGGTTAAAGTTATGTATTTGATTATTCCATTTTTCGGATTCTTACTTCAATACTTGGTGTATCTTTTAACAGGTTAACTAGAATGGATGTATCTGTTTTTCCATAATGGTATGGATAAAGAATTTTTGGACTAATCATTAATGCAGCATCTTTGGCCATTTCAGGGGTCATTGTAAAGGGTAAATTCATTGGTAAGAATGCTATATCAATTGGCCGAAATCTTAGCATTTCAGGTATATTCTCAGTATCACCTGCAACATAAATTCTTTTGCCACCAATTGTCAAAATGTAACCATTGCCTTCATCTATTGGGTGATATGATGTACCATTTGCTCTCTTGTTAACAATATTATAAGCAGGTACAGCATCAATAAGAATTCCTTTCCAAATAATTCTATCACCATTAACAAGGATTTTTGCAATATTTGATTTGTATTTACTGCTCTTATTGCATTCTATAGTCCAGTATAGATCTGTACCTGATTTGTAACAATTAGCTAAAGCCATTGAATCAAGATGATCTTTATGTTCATGAGTAATAAGTATAAGATCTGCTTTGGGCAGTTTTGTATAATCGGCAACTTTTGAATATGGGTCAATATGGATTACTTTACCATCATATTCAAACATCAATGTTCCGTGACCAAGAAAATGGATAATAAGGTTGCCTTTTTTTGTTGGGATTGTATCAACTTCATGAGAATATGCGAAGTTTAAATTTCCTAGTATTGTTAGAACTATTACAATAAGCGTTTTAAAAGAGATAATTAGTTTCATTTTATTTTTTTTTGTTTGAAATCAAATATATGAAATTTGCATTATAAGACTAATGCTAAAGTTAAAAACTGATATTTTGTTTAAATAAACTGATAATTTTTGAGGAGTATTTTATTTCAAAATATTTGAAATTATTATATGCCTCATATTTATGAGTATTGTAATCAATTTTTTATAGTTTTTTATATTGATTTTTTAATGTAACCATGGTTTTAATAGGAGTTTATTATAATATGATTACACTTAATAGGATTGAAGTTGGTTTAGTTCAATAAAAAAGTTGTCCAAATTCAATTGCTGGGTTGTTTAAACCCAAACATTAAAAACCTTTATATAATATTGATATGGTAACTTTGCAGTGTAAATTTATTCTTGATTATTCAAAAAGAATCGTTTTCAATTTTAATCAAGAATCGTTGTAAAAGGTGTTAATATTTAGTAATTTACGATAATAAAAATGGAAGTAAAAGCAATAAATAGCAGGTATAGCGAATTGGCAGAGTCTGATTGCTGCCTATCATGTGGAGGTGCAATTAATTATGCTGAACCTCTTAAAGGTGAAGTTTGTGTCGATTTGGGTAGCGGTCGTGGTACAGATGTTTTACGAATGGCCGAATCGGTTGGCGAAACAGGTTTTGTTTATGGTATTGATATTTCAGATGGAATGCTTCAGAAGGCACGTAAAAATGCCGAGAAATTCAATGCTACAAACGTTAAGTTTGTAAAAAGTGAACTCGAGAACCTTGATTTACCTTCTAAAGTTGCCGATTTGGTAATCTCCAATTGTACGCTCAATCACGCATCCGATAAGCAGGCTGTTTGGAATGAGATTTATCGAATACTGAAGGGTGGCGGACGGTTTGTAATAAGCGATATCTATTCAACAACTCCAGTTCCAGAGGAGTACAAGAATGATCCTGCGGCCGTTGCAGAATGCTGGGCTGGTTCAGTTACTCGCGAGGAGTATTTGAAGCATCTTGAAAATGCCGGGTTTTCATCTGTTGAGATAATTGAGGAGTCGGCACCTTATGATAAAGGTAAAATTAAGGTTGCTAGCTGGACTATCGCTGCTAAGAAACCATCATGCAAGTGCAGTTGCGGGCACTAGTTAAAGTTAAAGGTTGGCTATAATTTGTATTAATAGCATATAATTCTCTAATCATTTTAAAATGAAAAGTTTAATTAAAAAGAAGAAGATTGAAGTTGTGGCAAAAGTTGCACAGTGCTGTGCGAAAGTTTCGAAGAAAGTTGCTGGTTGCCACGATTAGTTTTGGTAGAACCAAGAATTAGAGGGCAATTATCGCTTCATTAATTCTTGGTTCTTTTATCATTAACTCAAACATTATGATTTTTTCTAAACACAACATATTTTCAAAGATTAAGGACTCTGAGAACTACTTTATTGTAAACCTTCTTACGGGTAATGCCGATATTGTTGATTCTATTGATGCTGAAAAGATTAATAGGGTTAAGAATAATCAGGCTGTAGATGATGATTTCTTAAAGGAACTATCGGAAAAGGGTTATTGGGTTGATGAGAAGGAGGAGACAAAAATCTATAGAAGTAAATACCTCGATTTTATCGACAGTCGCGAGGATGATGAGATTCAGCTCTTCTTCGTTCCAAACTACAGCTGCAATTTTGCCTGTTCGTATTGCTATCAGGATGAATATGCTCCTGCAAAAGGTGCCATTGATAACGAAATTCTAGATGCTTTTTTTCAGTACATCCAAAGCGAATTTGCTGGAAGAAAAAAGTACATCACGGTTTTTGGAGGCGAGCCCCTATTAAACTCACCTAAGCAAAAGGAGTTGATATCGTATTTGATTGAGAAATCGAACGAAGCAAAGCTTGATGTAAGTTTTGTTACAAATGGATATACTCTTGTTGATTATATTGATATTTTGAAGCAAGGTAGAGTTCGCGAGATTCAGATTACGCTCGATGGAACGGCTACAATCCATAATAAACGAAGGTTTTTAAAAGGCGGAGCAGACACTTTTAATAAAATTGTAGAAGGCATCGATGCTTGTATTGCCAACCATCTAACCGTAAACCTTAGGATGGTGGTTGATAAGGAGAATATTGATAATCTTCCTGAACTCGCTCGATTTGCCATTGATAAAGGTTGGACAACTAGCCCATACTTTAAAACACAGATTGGCCGTAACTATGAGCTTCATCATTGCCAATCGTCGCCCGATAAGCTTTTCAGCAGGGTTTCGCTATATGAGAACCTTTATGAGTTGATAAAGCAACACCCTTATATTGTTGATTTTTACAAACCAGCATATTCCATTTCAAAATTTCTTTCCGAGAACGGCAGTTTGCCTGAGCCATTGTTCGACTCGTGCCCCGCTTGCAAATCGGAATGGGCCTTTGATTACACTGGGCACATCTATTCGTGTACAGCAACTGTTGGCAAGGCCGATGAATCGTTAGGTACATTCTTTCCTGAAGTATCAAAGAAAGAGGATATGATTAACGCTTGGGAAAGTAGAGATGTTACCGCTATTAGTGAATGCAACTCATGCAACTTGCAGTTGGCATGTGGAGGAGGATGTGGTTCGGTTGCAAAAAATAGAACGGGTAATGTTTGTTCGTCGGATTGTCGTCCTGTAAAGGATTTGCTTGAGTTAGGCTTTGCATCATACTTTGAAAGTTAAGATGGATTGTACAAAATGTAATACTAAAAGTTGTAGAACCACTGTATCGTGCAGCGCTCAGAAGTTTGATGCTGAGGGGTTGATTCAGAAATATCATCTACCAAATAATCAAAAGATTATTCAAGCAGCAGCAAATTTGGTTGACAATGGTAGGGCAGGAACGCTATCGCGTTTGCAGGAGGTGATTGAATTTTCGAAGGAAATGAATTTTCAACGAATTGGAATCGCTTACTGCTATGGTATGGAACCCGATGCTGCATTGGTAGCTCAAATCTTTCGTGAGTCGGGATTTAAAACTTACCCCGTTTCATGTACAACTGGAGGATTCAAGCAATCGGAAGTGAATTTGGAAAGCGAAAACCATAAAGTATCGTGTAATCCGTTGGCACAAGCAGAGCAGATAAACAGCGAGAATGTTGATTTTACATTGACAATGGGATTATGCCTTGGTCACGATATTATTTTTCAAAAGCAAATAAAGTCATATACAACTACCTTGGTAGTTAAGGATAGGGTTCATAATAACAATCCTATTAAAGCATTAAGAAATTAAAATAATTAGATATGAAAGAGATAACATCAACTGAATTTGAGACGGAAGTTCTTGCCGGGGGCAAGGTGGTACTTGATTTTTATTCAACAGAGTGTCCTCCATGCGAGGCATTAGCCCCCAAATTTGAAGGGTTGGCAAATCTTTACGGAAACGATATCAAGTTTGTAAAGATGTTTCGCCAGCAAAACAAGCCTTTGGCTGAAAAGTTAGGCGTAAAGTCTTCACCAACGCTCGTATTTTTTGATAATGGTATTCAGCTAGAAAAGAGTATGTCGGGAGGAATCAAGCGTAGCGATATTATTCATCAGCTCGATAGCATGTTGCCTGCTAATAGGGTTAAAGAGATAAAATCTCAAATTAAGCCATCAATATCAGAATTTGATGTGGTTGTCCTTGGTGCAGGTCCAGCAGGTCTTACAGCAGGATTATACCTTTGTCAAGCTAAAATAAATACTGCGCTTATTGATATTGCTTTGCCTGGTGGACAAGTATCTACAACCCACGAGGTCTCCAACTATCCCGGCTTTGTTAATCCACAACCAGGATATATGCTATCGCATAATATGTCGGAGCAAACCAAGCAATGCGGAACCATTTATAAGGTAGCCGTTGATGTTACCAAAATAGATTTGGAAAAGAAGGAGATTGTTGTTGATGAATTTGAAACCATAAAAGCCAAGAAAATTATTATTGCAACGGGTACATCGCCAAATTTAATGGGCATTCCAGGCGAGAGAGAGTATAAAGGCAAAGGAATTTCCTATTGTGCTACTTGCGATGCAAAGTACTATGGCGATAAAGAGGTTGTTGTTATTGGTGGAGGAAACTCTGCCGTTGAAGAGGCCGATTTCATTAGCAAGTTTGCCAGCAAAATTACTATGGTACACCAATTTGCTGCTTTTACAGCCAATAAACAGGCACAAGAGAAATTGCTTGTTAACCCTAAAGTTAATCCTCTTTTTGAGCATGAACCCAGATCGTTTGTTCGCGAGGGCGATAAGATTGTGACTGAGATTGAAGATCTTAAAACAAAGGAAAGGCGCAAACTCGTTAGCGACGGAGTATTCGTATTTATTGGGATGAAACCAAATATCGAGATGTTTAAGGAAAAGCTGGAACTTGATAAATGGGGATACATTAAAACTGATGAGGATATGCAAACCAGCATGAAAGATGTATACGCTGTTGGCGATGTTATCAGTAAAAAATATAGGCAAATAACTACGGCTGTTGCCGATGGAACCATTGCTGCAATTGCCATTGCAAAGGAATTAAGTTAATCACTAAAACAATATTGCTATGAGCACAAATCAGATTATCATTGAACACGTTAGCCCTTTCAATGTGGAAACAACAGTTGAAAAACTTGTAGCCGCTGCTGCTCTTAAAGAATGGCAAAACCCTGCAACTCATAATCTTCAGCAATCGCTTGCTAAAGCAGGAAAAGAGGTGCTTCCTGTGCAGGTAATTGAGATATGTAAACCTGTGTTTTCAGGCAAAATGCTCGAGAGAAGTGACGAGAGGATTGTTTCTGTAATGATGCCTTGCCGTATATCTGTTTATCAGAAAGAGGATGGGAAAACCTATGTTGCGCTATTAAACATGTCTTCGATGACATCTGGCATGAGTGCTGTTGCTGTTGAGGCTATTAAAGGCGCTACTGATGAATCGATGCAGATTGTAAAATCAGTGATTGGGGATTTGTAAGAATACGTGGCATTTAGATAAGAGTTAAGCCATTTAGAGAGAACCGTTTAATTAATTTTACTCTGTGGCTCTCTGTGTAACAAGTTTTTTATTTACACAGAGTTACACAGAGGTTAAAAATGAGTTCCACTGAGCATAATGGTGGCTTTTTTTGATTATCCTCTCTTAGCAATTTGAGCAAGGCTCTCCCTGTTCAGAATCTCAATATCCTTTTCGTTCAGCTTAATTAGGCCATCCTTTTCAAAGGTCTTTAGCAGTTTAACCGCACTTTCTGTTGATATTCCTGCAAAATCGGCTATATCCTTACGTGATAGTAGTTGGAAAACCTCCTCATTTTCGACCTTAAAATTATCGATATAAAGCAGGGTATCGGCCATACGACCATTCATTTGCTTGTATACTATCGTTCTAACAGTATCGAACAGGTTTGAGTTTTGCTCGCAGTATCTTTTAATGATATTGAAACCAAACATGCCGTTTTGCTTGGCAACCTTGCCAATAGCATCCTTCTCAACTAGTAAAACCTGACAATCCGTAATTGCAACCGATGAGTAATTAAACGTGTTTTTTGTAAAAACTGCCGAAAGCCCTACGAATTCTCCCGGTTTGATGATCCTAAGGTTATAATTTCTTGTTGAATCCCCTTCGATATATTGCTTTGCTAACCCTTTAATAACAAATAGTACATACGATGCAAAGGCACCCTGTTTGGTGAGATTATCGCCTTTACGGAAAAGCACCTGTGTTTTGCTTGCTCGAACTAATTCAACCTCTTCGGGGCTAAGCATTTGAAAGCAAGGAGCCTGAATATCGCAAATATAATCGCTATCGGTTT
>CAYMII010000044.1:0-28046 GCA_964390565.1 uncultured Rikenellaceae bacterium | reverse complement strand
TTAAGGTATTAACACTTTTTAGTGTTATGTTGATGTTTTTTACTATCAACTTTAGTGCCAATGGACAGGTACTCGAAAGCCTTGGTTTAAGAAAAGTGGTTATTGATCCTGGGCATGGAGGAAGTGATCCGGGTACTGTTGGTAGCCATACTCGAGAAAAGGATATAACTTTGAATATCTCGCTTAAGGTTGGTAACTTAATAAAAGGTTCATTTAACGATGTTGATTTGATCTATACCCGGAAAGAGGATAAGTTTGTTCCATTAGATGAGCGCACCAGAATTGCCAATGCTGCAAAGGCCGATTTATTTATATCAATCCATTGTAATGCCAACCCAAGTAAAAGTCCATACGGTGCTGAAACCTATGTGCTTGGATTGCATAAATCGGAAGATAACCTTGATGTTGCGATGCGTGAAAACGCCGTTATTGCCTATGAGGATGACTATTCATCGAAGTATGAGGGTTACGATCCAAAATCAACAGAATCGTTCATCATTTTCAATTTAATGCAGAATGCATATCTCGATCAAAGTCTTAAGTTGGCAAACAACGTTCAAAATGAGATTAAGATACAGGCAAGAAGATTTGATCGGGGAGTTAAGCAGGCTGGATTTCTTGTGCTTTGGAAAACATCAATGCCTAGCATATTAATAGAGGTTGGTTTCTTGAGCAATGCTCGAGAAGAAGCGTTCCTTAACTCAAAAGAGGGGCAGGAGCAAGTTGCATCAGCAATTTTCAAAGCATTTAGCGATTATAAGCGATTAATCGATAACCATACATCATCCACATCGATAGTTAAAAGCGAAGAGGTTAAAGAGGATTCATTAAAACCCGAGATAGAAACAACAGTTGTTGCTGAAAGTAAAGTTGATATTATCTTTAAGGTTCAAGTTAAATCATCCAAAAAAAGAATTCCAATTACCCCAAAAAACTTTAAGAACTATAAAGGGGTTGATGAGTTTAAAGCTGATGGTACCTATAAATATACCATAGGAAGCAAGAAATCTTATGAAGAAATTGTTAATCTTTGCCAACAAATTAAAAAGAGTTTTCCGGGTGCATTTATTATTGCAATTAAGGGAAACCAAATTATTCCCGTTGATTTAGCATTAAAAGAACTATCATTATAAACGCTATGAAAATTAAAATTACTCGCGAGACGAAGATTGGTTTTTTCGCAATAGTTTGCCTTGCCGCGATGTTTTGGGGTATAAACTTTCTGAAAGGAAAGAATATCTTTAGCCCAAATCATCAGTACTACGCAGTATTTGATCAGGTTGACGGACTTGAGAATACCAATCCCGTACTTATTAATGGTTTTAAAGTTGGATTGGTAAAGAATATCAAGTTTGAAGAGGGGAATACAGGTCGTTTCCTGGTAACCCTTTTGGTTGGAAAAAAGTATCAAATCCCTGAGAACACTGTTGCTAAGATGATTAGCACAAGTATTATTGGTGGCAAAGCAATTAAACTGGAGGTTACAAGAGGAAATAAGTACATCAACCCAGGCGATACTTTACAAGCCCAAATCGAGACAGGCTTGATCGATCAGTTAGGACATCAGATTGCACCAATCAAACAAAGAGCTGAATCTTTAATGAAAGAATTAGAAACTACGTTAAAGGTTATGACAGAGGTGTTTAATGAGGAAAATCGTGCACAACTTGGTCAAAGCTTTGCAAACCTAAATAAGGCTTTATATAGTATCAATCAAACAGCTGCTGAACTTGATACTTCGCTAAGCCCTAATGGAACTTTGCGAAAGATTTTTGTTAATATGGAATCGATAAGTGCTAACCTTAAGAATAACAATAAGGATATCACTAAGATAGTTAAGAACTTCTCATCCATAAGCGATTCTATTGCAAAGATAAAGTTTGCATCAACTATGCTTCAGGTAGATTCGGCCATGAGGCAGTTTAACCATGTAATGACTAGTATAAGCGAAGGAAAAGGGACAATGGGAAACCTTGTTAAAAACGATTCATTGTATTATAATATTGAGAGCGCTTCCCGCAACCTTGACCTTTTATTAAAGGATTTAAAGGCAAACCCTAAGAAGTATGTTAATTTCTCAATATTCTAATCGACTGTAATTAGAAAAAAAGGCTAAAGAAGACTATCTTTTTATAGTTAAACAATTAAAACAGCATACTCAAAAAATCTTTTTTCGTATGCTGTTTTTTTATGGGCAAAATTTCTTATATAAGAAAAAAAGGCAATGCGTTAACAGACAAAAAATTACGATATCAACAAGCTAATATATTGATTATTAGTGCTTTGAAAATATTTTTATTTTTTGATAAAATTATTGTAGTGATAGTTAATTCGTTAAACTTAAAACCAATTTTACAACACCAAAAGTGCTTTTTTTTTCATTTTTTTATTCACAATTTTGTTGAGGTTCAAAAAAAATGTAATACAAACGCTATATAAGTTAATATCAAGATGGTTCGCGATTTTCAGGAAGTTTGGCATTGTTGCCTAAGGATAATTAAAGATAATGTATCTCCCATAAGCTTTAAAACATGGTTCGAACCCATTGTACCTGTTAAATTGGAGAAGAGTATCCTAACGATTCAAGTACCTAGCCCTTTCTTTTACGAGTATCTGGAAGAGCAGTACATTGATATCCTTCGCAAAACACTACGTAAAGAGCTGGGAGTAGATGCTAAACTTGAGTACAGCGTTGTAATGGAAAACAATAGTTTTGCTAATAGCAAACCTTATACTGTTAAGTTTCCGACTCAAAATAAAACTGATCTTAAAAATAAACCTGTATCAATTCCGGTTAATAATCAAGAGTATCAGATTAAAAACCCTTTCGTTATTCCTGGAATTAAGAAACTATTTGTTGATCCACAGCTTAACCCAGATAATACTTTTGCAAATTTTGTTGAAGGGGAATGTAATCGACTTGCTCGTTCGGCAGGGTTGGCTGTTGCTCATGCGCCAGGCAAAACGGCATTCAATCCGCTTTTGCTTTATGGGAACTCAGGTTTAGGAAAAACCCACTTAGCTCAGGCTATTGGGATTGAAGCCAAGCAAAAGTTTCCTGATAAAACTGTGCTTTATGTTAATGCTGCCAAGTTTCAAACCCAATTTGTTGAAGCAATAAGGAACAATAACAAGAATGACTTCTTGCACTTCTATCAAATGATAGATATTCTTATTATTGATGATGTGCAGGAATTTGCTGGTAAAGAAAAAACACAAGATACTTTTTTTCACATATTCAATCATCTTCACCAATCGGGTAAACAGCTAATCTTTACTTCGGATAAACCTCCTGTTGAACTACAGGGTTTAGAACAAAGGCTTTTATCGAGATTTAAATGGGGATTATCTGCTGATTTGCAAACCCCTGACTTTGAAACGCGAATTGCAATTTTAAAGAAGAAGATATACAATGATGGCATAATCGTGCCTGATGAGGTAATTGAATATATCGCTTCAAATATTACTAATAACATAAGAGAACTTGAAGGTGCCCTTATTTCACTGTTAGCCCAGTCAACCTTAAATAAAAAGGATATTACCCTTGAGCTAACCTCTGAAATGATTGATAAACTGGTTAAGAGTACTCGCAAGGAGATTTCGATCGATTATATTCAGAAAATTGTTTGCGAATATTTTGGTTTGCCATCGGATGTTCTTCAAACTAAGACTCGTAAACGAGAGATTGTGCAGGCTCGTCAGATAGCCATGTACTTCTCAAAGAGTATGACAAAATCTTCATTATCAACAATTGGTAGCATTATTGGTGGTAAGGATCATGCGACAGTGTTACATGCTTGTAAAACGGTTAATAATCTAAAGGATACAGATAAACGCTTTAAGAGTCAAATCGAGGATATCGAGCGTAGATTGAAGATATAAATTCAAGAGATCACATAAATAAGTTGTTATATTTACTTAATGTTTTTTTACATGAAGTGTATAACAACTTTTTTTATTTCTATTACGTATAGTTTATTGTTTTACTTTTTTTAGTGATTTGTCAATTTTCTGTTGCTAAGTTCAAAATAATAAGTTTCTTATGTGTTTGAATCTTTTTAGATGTTTAAGATCAAAACTATTCTTCTTTCTTGTATTAATAGTGTTTATAAATATACAACAAACATCTAAAGCACAAATAATTGATAGTATTGAATGTAAATTATCAAATCACCTTTCTGATACTGCATTTCTTAGAAAATCATTAATTCAACTTATTGACCAACAGCTGGTTGGTACTTCAGAAGCAGATTCCATTGCTGCAATAATTAAGAAACAATCTGAAGTCTTAGATTACCCACTAGGAATAGCTATATCAAATAGGTATCAGGGTTTGCTTTTATTAAGCAAAGGTGATTTTAAAACTTCGTCATCCTATTTCTTAAAATCCTTGTCGCAGTTTACTGAACTTAATGATAGTGTGTTTATTATAGGTACCTATCAATCGTTAGCCAGCTGTTACTTTAATATTGGCAAACAGGATAGCGCTATTTATTTTTGTACTAAAGCTATAAAATCATACCAAAATAGAAATGAACTAAAAAAACTATCATCGACTTATAATACATTGGGTGGGATTTATTGGTCAAAAGGAGATCTTTCCCAAGCAGCTGAATCATTTTATAAAAGTTTAGATATTAAAGTAAAGCTAAAGGATAGTTTAGGAATTGCTAATACATATAATAATATAGGCATACTATTCGATTCGCAACAGAAATTACCCGAAGCACTTGAGATGTACAATAAATCTCTTGAAATATATAAGAAAAAGGGAGTTAAAAGAGGGATTGGTAGAGCTTATAACAATATTGCGATTGTACTTAAAAATATGAATCGTTGCGATGAAGCAATCGTTATGCTTTTAAATTCTCTCGAAATTGATAACCAATTGGGTAATGTTGATGACCAAGGTAAAACGTTGAATAACATTGGGCAGCTTTATCTCCAAAAGAATGATGCCCTTTCATCCTTAAAATATCTGAATAATGCAAAAGCAATCTTTCAAAAAAATAAAAATATAAATGGTGAAACAGCTACAATCCTTAATATCGGTCGGGCAAATCTAATTTTAGGAAACTTTACACAAGCACTTAATTGTTATAAACAAGCACTGATAATGGCTCAAAGCATAAAATCCTTAGAGCTAATAAATGAATCATACAGTGAATTGTATAAAGCACATAAAAAAAGCGGGAATACGCAACTTGCCCTTTATTATCATGAACTTAATATTGCTATAAGTGATTCGTTGAAGAGTCTCGAGAATCTCAATAAACTTGATGAGCTAAAGATAAAATATGAATCAGAGCTTAAAGAGGCTGAGATTACCCTTTTAAATAAGGATAAACACATCAGAGAACTTGTTATTGAGAGGCAAAAGTCAATTAATAAGTTTTTAATTTTAGTTTCTGGGTTGCTTTTAGTTTTAGTATGTTTAGTTATTTTGGGTTGGCTTAAGATCAGGAGGGATAATCATGATCTTTTATTTAAGAATGGCGAGATTAATCAACAAAAGGAAGAGATTGAAGCACAGCGCGATCAAATGGAGTCATTCAACATTACCCTTAACCAACAGAACGAGGAGATTTTAGCCCAACGCGACCAGATTGAAGCAAAAAACACTATTATCTCTGCAACTAATAGGAGACTTACTGAAAATATTGAGTATGCTTCGAGAATTCAGAAAGCGTTACTCCCAGATATTGATCAGATTAATGGTTATTTCTCAGATCACTTTATAATATATGAACCCAAGGATATCGTAAGCGGTGATTTTTACTGGATGTGGCCTCAGGGAAATAAGATATTATTTTCAATTGCAGATTGCACTGGGCATGGTGTATCAGGTGCTTTTATGAGCATTTTAGCCTACAACTATTTGAAAGATTCTGTAATAAGTAAGGGGTATTCAAGTCCTAGTGAGATTGTTTCATTTATTAGTAATGAAGTTGAGAATAGTTTGTATAGCAATATGCCAAGGCATAATGTTAAGGATGGTTTGGATATTATTGTTTGTTGCTATAATAAAGAGGATAATTCATTAGAATTTAGTGGGGCGCATAGCTCTTTTTATTTGATTAGAGATAATGTTCTTACTAGCTATAAAACCGATAGGTATTCTATAGGAGGTCATATAACACCAAACACTTCGTTTTCAAGCCAAAAAATACAGATTCAAAAGGGCGATAAACTTGTTTTCTATACCGATGGGTATATGGATCAGTTGAATGTGATTACTAAAAAGAAAATAGGTGGTACCGCTTTTAAAAATATTATTCAAAATACGCAGCATCTTTCTTTATTCGAGCAGAATCAAGAGATTTTCAAATTCTTTAATGAATGGCGTGGCGATTATGAACAGATTGATGATGTGCTAATTTGGACTATAGTTGTATAAGTAATTATAGAAATTTATTCTTTTTAAATCACTTTAATAGTGATATTTGTTGAAAACTTATTATAAACGGTTTATATTTTTATAAACCGTTTATTTTTGTGATTATAAAAAATGACCTACTTTTGTGTAAACACTGAAAAATGGTTTTTTTACTCCTCAGCATTTTAACTTCTACATCGATTTTAATCGCCTTTCAGCTAATTGGTCGATTTAAGGTTAATACTTTTAGTGCAATTATCGTCAACTACATTACAGCCTGCTTCGCAGGTTTTTTTTTGAACAATAGCGAACCTTTCTCAGTAAACATCTTAGGTTCTGCTTGGTTGCCATTATCATTGCTTTTGGGCGTTTTGTTTATCACGATGTTCCGTTTAATTGGTCAAAGCGTCCAAAGAGTGGGGATTTCAACTACCTCTGTTGCTGCAAAGATGTCGGTTATTATTCCAATTCTATTTACAGTTGCCATTGAAGCAAATGATACGCTTACTCCTCTTAAGATAGTTGGAATTGCTCTTGCTCTAGTTGCCGTATTCCTAACATCCTTTAAACCTGAGAAGGGTCATATTGAGGTAACTTCAACATTACTTCCATTGATCATCTTTGTTGGAATTGGCGTCCTCGATTCTTTGATAAAGTATGCCCAATTCCGTTATGTTTCGAATGATTTAAATCCAATATTCTCAGGCGTAACCTTTGGAGTAGCAGGATTAACAGGTATTCTTTTATTACCTTTCAATCGTAATGCTGCTAAAGACTTTAAACATTTAAAGACTTGGATTCTAGGCATTGTCCTAGGATTATCGAACTTTGGTTCGATGTATTTCTTCATTAAGGCATTGAATCACACAGATGTTATTACTGGTAAGCAAATTCAGGGTTCGGTAGTGTTTGGAATTAATAATATTGGTATAGTTGCACTTGGCGTATTTTTGGGCTATATCTTTTTTAAGGAACGACCTACAAAAACCAACTGGTTTGGAATTGCCATATCGATGGTTGCAATAGTTATATTAACAATTAGCCAAGGTTAAGATATGGTAGTTGCTGAAGATACATATCAAACCATTAGCGCTAAATCCGAAGGCCTTTACAAAGAGAAGGGCAGTAAGTTTATCGCTTTGGCTTTCCCTGTTACAAGTGAAGAGGACGTAAAGGATATTTTAGTTTCGCTTCGTAAAGAGTATCACGATGCCCGTCATCATTGCTACTCATATGTTATTGGGTTTAAAGGAGAGCATTGGCGAGCTAATGACGATGGTGAACCGTCGGGAACAGCAGGCAGACCCATTTATGGTCAAATACAGAGTTTTAACCTGACAAATGTTTTGATAGTAGTAATAAGGTATTTTGGAGGAACAAAACTCGGTGTTTCTGGGTTGATTAACGCCTATAAAACATCGGCTGCAGATGCATTGCAGCAATCGAAAATTGTAGTTAAAACCATTAACGATATTTATCGTATATCGTTTGGATACTTAGCAATGAACGATATAATGAAGTTGGTTAAGGAGGAAAACCTCAATATAATGGAACAAAATTTTGATACATCCTGCTTTGTCACTGTTGGTATCAGACAAAGCAAAACCCAAACTGTTTTGGGCAAGATTGAAAAGATAGATTCAGCAATTGCAAATTTTTTAAAGACAGTATAGTTGCCCCGTTATCGGGGCATTTTTTTTGAATTTGAAGTAAACAATTATATAACAAGTTAAACCTAATAATATGAAGAACAGAAGTTTAGTTTCGATTGACGATTTAAGCAAGGAGGAGATTTTTAAAGTGCTCGACCTTGCCGAGGGTTTTGAAAAAAATCCAAACCAACGAATCTTAGATGGTAAAGTTGTAGCAACCCTGTTCTACGAGCCATCAACCCGTACTCGTTTAAGTTTTGAGAGTGCTGTTAACCGTTTGGGCGGTCGTGTAATTGGTTTTTCCGAAGCATCATCAACAAGCGTTTCGAAGGGTGAAAGCCTTAAGGATACCATCATGACTGTTGCAAACTACTCGGATCTTATCGTAATGCGTCACCCTATCGAGGGTAGTGCACGCTATGCTAGCGAGGTTTCGAGAGTACCAATCATCAATGCTGGCGATGGAGCAAACCAGCATCCAACCCAAACCCTCCTTGATTTATACTCAATTCGTAAGACGCAAGGGAAACTCGATAACCTTAAAATAGTGATGGTTGGTGATTTAAAGTATGGTCGCACTGTACACTCTTTACTAATGGCCATGTCGCAGTTTAACGCATCGTTCACATTCATATCTCCTAAAGAGCTTCAGATGCCAGCAGAATACAAGATGTATTTGGATAAAGTTGGCCTTAAGTATAAAGAAACAACCGATCTTGCAGATAATATTAAAGATGCTGATATCATATACATGACAAGGGTTCAGCGTGAGCGTTTCTCAGACCCATTGGAGTACGAAAAGGTAAAGAACGTTTATGTTCTTCGTAACTCAATGCTTGAAGGTACTAAGCCAAACATGAAAGTACTTCACCCACTTCCAAGGGTTAATGAGATTCACACCGATGTTGATGATAATCCGCAAGCGTACTATTTTCCACAAGCGTTAAATGGTGTGTTTACTCGTATGGCTATCATGGCATTAATCCTTGGTTTAAAGTAAAAACTCAAAAAAATATTACTATGAAAGATATAAAACAGCTCAGCGTAAGCGCAATTCAGAATGGAACGGTAATTGATCATATCCCTGCTCAGAACCTTTTTAAGGTTATAACCATTTTGGGGCTCGATAAGATTGGTTCGCAAATAACCTTTGGAACCAATCTCGAGAGTAAGAGGATGGGGAAGAAGGCAATTATCAAAATAGCCGATAAGTTCTTCGAAAAGGATGAGATTAACCGCATTGCCATGGTAGCCCCTTTGGCAAAACTAAATATCATTAAAGATTATAATGTGGTTGATAAAATGCTAGTTGAGGTTCCTGAGGAGATTGGTGGAATTGTAAAATGCATGAACCCAAAATGTATTACCAATAATGAAAAGGTGAACACTCGCTTCAAAGTAGTTGATAAAAAGAACGTGTCGTTAAAGTGTCATTACTGCGAAAAGATTACTGATCAGGAGCATATGGAGTATCTTTAAAAGTAAAAAGTTGACAAGTTAACTAGCCGATAAGTAAAAGGTGGTAAGTGAATTTTTCACTTACCACCTTATGTTTTAACCTAAATCCTAAACCTTACGAAATTGAAATCTGACGAACTGGTTTTACCTTGGCTTCATCCTTTTTAGGAACTACAACATTTAAAATACCATCCTTGTAGCTAGCTATAATCTTATCTGATTCAACGGTATCAGGAAGCGTGAAGTATCTCTTAAACGATGCATATTGAAACTCGCAACGTCTGATTTTTTCTTCGTTTTCCTCGTTTTTAACCTCTTTCTCACTCGAGATTTCAAGGATGTTGTTGTTTAGGTCGATCTTGAAATCTTTCTTGTCGAAACCAGGTGCAGCTAACTCAATGGTAAACTCCTCTTTACCTTCTTTGATGTTTACAGCCGGCATTGTGGTGTTTACTGGATTTTCAAAAAATCTTGTAAACATGTCGTCGCCAAAAAATTCATTGTTAAAAGTTGGCAACATCGATTTACGTCTAATTGTTGGGAACATAGTTTTATCCTCCATTATTTAGTTTGACTTATTTTGTTTTAAGGCAACTTTAATTTTTGGTTGCTGATTTATATTATTCAATGAATATGCCAATAGATAAAGTAAGACAAAATGGCTTGTTGTGTAAAATAATATATGTCAATATGGCTTGAATTTGTTTTGATAACATTTAACCAATTATTGTTTTGCTTTGTTGACAATATATTGAGGTGTTGCATTTATGTAAATCGTATTTTTTTTATATCTTTTCCGATGATTTAAATAATACCTTAAATGCTCAAGCAAAATCAGGATAGTGGCGACGAGATTGCTAAGTTAAAGGCTGAACTTGAAACGGTTAAGCATAACTATCAACTATTGCAAGATATTGCAATGTGTAGCGAAGGTGGTATTTACATCGTTCAAGATTTTAAATTTGTTTTCAATAATCCTGGGTTTTGTAACCTTATTGGCTACTCGACTGAAGAGATAAAAACCTTAAATTTTATTGATATTGTTCACCCAAACGATAAGAAGTTGATGAAGCTTCTTTTTCAGGGAAACTATTCTGAAATCCGTCAAAAACAATCAAGCAGTTATACATTTAGAATAATAACAAAAGATGGTAGCCTTAAGTGGTTAAAATCACACGTTTCGGTAATTGATTGGGAGGGGAAATCTGCGCTACTTGACTCGTGCTTTGACATTACGCTTCAAAAAGATACTGAAAATAAGTTAATTGATGAGGAGCAAAACTTTCGATTGCTTGTTAACACCTTCGATGATTTTGTTTTTATTCTTAACAATAAGGGTAATATAATTCAATCTAACCAGCCAGTTGTTAACTTATTAGGATATCGAGAGCATGAGCTATTGCTTAAGCCATTTGATGAGCTAATTGCTAAGGCTGGCGATTTAAATATCAATAAAGTTATTGAAAGCGTTCAAAGGAAACGAAAGGAGAGTTTTTCATCATTCCTCATAACTAAGAAGCAAATTAAAATTCCTGCCGAAGTAAGGATGTTTAAAGGGGTTTGGAGCGGTAAGGATGTGATTTTTGTTATTTGCCAGGATATTACCCAAAAGGTTAAGGCGGAAAGAGCAATTAAAATATCTGAAGAAAAGTTCTCGAAAGCCTTTAATACAAAGGCTGTGATGATGGCTATCGTTACCTTTAACGATGGCTATTTTATTGATGTAAATGAAGCATTTCTTCATGGTACTGGACTTAAACAGAATGAAGTTATAGGTAAAACAATAACTGATGTAGATATTTTTGTTTATTCAAATATCAAGCAAGACATATTAAAGCAGATTTTTACCTCAGGAAGGTTCTCTGAGCAAGAGATTCAGATTAAAAATATTAAATGCGAAATTTTAACTTGTTTATTCTCAACCGAAGAGATTATTATTCAAGGCGATAAATGTTTGCTTATCGTTATGAGCGATATTACTCAGCGCAAGCAAGTTGAAAAAGAGTTAATTCAAGCAAAAACTCAGGCAGAAGAAGCAAGTAAAGCCAAAGAGCAGTTTTTATCGACCATGAGCCATGAGATTAGAACGCCAATGAATGCTGTTATAGGTATGACTAACCTTCTGCTTCAGGAGCATCCAAAACCCGAACAAATTGATAATCTAAATGCGCTTAAGTTCTCTGCAGAATCCCTACTTGCACTCCTTAATGATATTCTTGATTTTAGCAAAATAGAAGCCGGAAAGATAGAACTTGCTAAAGAAGTATTTAATCTACGATTAATTATTGAAGGTATTAAAAATACTTACGATTTAATGGCCAAGAATAAGGGCATTACCCTACTTTCCGCTTTTGATGACCAGATTCCAAATAATTTAATTGGTGATCCGATTAGGATTAACCAGGTGCTTACCAATTTAGTTGGCAATGCTTTAAAATTTACCGACTCGGGCTCGATTGGCATAGCATGTAAACTTGAATCAGGAGATCAGGAGAGCGCAACGATTTTATTTTCAATAGTGGATACTGGAATTGGGATTGAAAAGGATAAGCAGAGTATTATTTTCAAGGAATTTACCCAAGCAAATGCTAATACTACACGAAAATATGGTGGTACAGGCTTAGGTTTAGCTATCTCTCAGCGAATTGTTAAGGTACTTGGAGGTAATATTCAGGTAGAAAGTGAGCCTTATAAAGGATCAAGATTCTATTTCTCTTTAAAACTTCCAAAGGTTCATAAGCATGATTTGGAGTTTCCAATAAAATCAAAGGTGGAGACAAATATTGAATTTACTAGAACATATAAAGTGCTAATTGTTGAAGATAATGAGATTAATAAAATAATTGCCGAGAAATTTTTAACAAAGTGGGGCATGGTTGTTGATCATGCTGAAAACGGACAGGTTGCTTTAGAAAAGCATCAGAATAATGATTTTGATTTAATACTGATGGATTTAGAAATGCCAGTTATGAGTGGTTACGAGGCAACAGTTGCAATACGAAAAATGAAAGATGCT
The DNA here is from genome assembly GCA_964390565.1 of uncultured Rikenellaceae bacterium. Taxonomy (GTDB): domain Bacteria; phylum Bacteroidota; class Bacteroidia; order Bacteroidales; family Tenuifilaceae; genus UBA8529. Next base: position 15,544 of record CAYMII010000044.1, on the reverse strand, counting down.
AAAAAGAATAGTATCCCAATTATTGCGCTAACCGCTTCGGCAATGCTCGATATTCAGAATAAGATTTACAGCCTTGGGATGAATGATTTTATTCTTAAACCATTTGTTCCAAACGATTTACGAAAAAAACTGGCAAATCAGCTTGAGAAAAAAGAATAGTAAAGTGTTGATTTAAAAACTGTTAATTATGAGGAGATTTAAGTTAATTGCGCTAGCCACAGTATGCTTAGTTTTTTGGGAATTTAAAGGTTTCTCGCAGGATAGTTTACCTGAGCTTAATAAGCAGGTTATTGAAATTGTTAAAACTACTATTGGCAAAAAGGTAGATAGGGGAGAGTGCTGGGATTTGGCAAATAAAGTATTAACTGAAACTAAGGCAGATTGGGACTTACAATACAAATACGGTAATCCTGTAAACTACAAAAAAGAAGTAGTTTATCCTGGTGATATTATTCAGTTTGAAGGTGTAAAGGTTAAATATAAAAAGGGAAATACAACCTATACTGAAACAATGGAGCATCATACTGCTGTTGTTTACAGAGTGATTAGCCCGGGCGTTTTCGAATTAGCGCATCAAAATACAGGCTTTTCGGGTCGTAAGGTAGGATTGAGTACCCTTGATATTTCTACCATTATTAAAGGGAAAATGAGCATCTATAGGCCTGTTAAGAAAAGAAATTAAGAAAGTTTTTTAATTAAGGGTAGATACTTCATTTATCCTTCAAATGCTAATACGCTTTTAAACGATGGTATTTGAGATTTATCTTAGAGAATTTTTCAGTCTTAGAGGCTTTGTGGCGGTTTATTCATATGCCACGAAGTCACTAAATCACTAAGATTCACAAAGCCTAGAATTTTTATAATAGTACCAACCCTTAATTTGCAATTTTATTGATGTTGAAACGTAACCTTCTACTTATCTTACTTTTACTTTGTGCACAAAGCATTTTCTCACAAGTCGAGGTTAATATTCGCGTAAACCAGACCCTATCGAGGAGTGCGAAGTTGTATTTATATACCCAATCCGGAACAGAGTTAATTGATTCAACATTTAGGCAATCGCAAGGATTATTCAAATTCAAACTTCCAATTGGTTACAAGCAAGGAGTGTATAAGTTCGCATTGAATAAGAATATCAGCTTCGATTTAATCGTAGCAAATGAACCAAGAATTGAGATTGAAACTGTTGTCTTTGCCGTTGAGGATAGCGCAAAGTCAGTAGTATCGAGTGAAAATGAGTTATTCTTTCAGTTTCAAAAAATCAAGAAAAAACACAATCAGAAGTGCTGGTTTTTGAAATCATTAGCCGATTTTTATCCTGATAGCGCGGCTTTTAAGACACAATTACAAGTTGAACTAGCAAACGCTCAACATAGCTATAACACGTCAATTAAAAATCTAGCTGATAGTAATGATAAACTATTAGCATCAAGTTTGATAAGGTTGGAGATTCGTCCTCAAAGTAAAGTTGGTGAGTCGGGTGTGGATAGATTATTAAAGTTTAGGAAAGATTGGTGGGATTGGACAAAGTTAACCGATGCAAGGCTGGCCTACTCACCATTGCTAAAATCTAAAATTGGTGGTTTTATCGATTTGTTTATTGATGAAAGTTTAACAAAGGAAAAGCAGGATTCGCTTTTTGTTGAAACCGCTAAGGAGATTATGAACCTTGATGCTTCTGTTGAGATTAAAGTTTTTTTTCGCGAAATCCTAATGCAAAGCTACATCAACTCCGATTACAACGCAGTTACAAAATACCTTTACGAAACCAGTTTTGTTGGATTACAGATGTTGAAATTATCTCCTGAAGATTTGAGTAGCTACGAGATTCAACAAAAAAATGGAGTTGGAACAAAGGCTTTCGATTTCAGTTTGAAACTACTCGATGGAACAAACCATAAATTATCGAAAATACAGTCTTCCTTTAAACTCATAATCTTTTGGTCGATGTGGTGCCCGCATTGCACTGAACTGATGCCTAGTTTACTAAAGACTTATCAGAAATATAAATCAAATGGACTCGAGGTTATTGCCATTTGTATTGATGATGAGGCTGATGGATGGAAGAAGTTTGTTAATGAGAAAAACCTCAACTGGATAAATGCCATTGAACCCGATAATGGCGAAAGCAAAGTAATAAAGGAGTATAATGTTGATGGTACGCCAAAGATATTGCTGATTGATAAGAATATGATGGTATTATCTCGTCCTTCAACTGTAAAACAGGTTGAAGCAAAGCTGAAGGAGGTAATCAGATGATTAAGTATTTGTATCGATTGTTTAGCCCTAAATATCAAAAGCTGTTTCTTGATTATCCTGTTGATTTAAAACCTCGATATGGCTATGGAAAGCCACACCACCCTGAGTTATATGATATAATAAATGCAAACAGGACCGAGTATCAAATCTTCCTTAAATCTGCACTTAAATACAAGGAGTCAATTTGGAAAATAAAAGACCAAAATCAGGAAAATAGCACTACAAACCCTGTATGGAATAATGGATTTCTTCCGGGCCTTGATATAATTGGCTTATATACAATTATATCTGAAATAAGACCAAAGAAATATATTGAAATAGGTTCAGGAAATTCAACAAAAGTGGTTTATAACGCTATACAGGAAAATAACTTATCAACTGAAATAATATCTATTGATCCTAAACCAAGAGTGGAAATCGATGGCTTAGCCAACAGAATAATTCGAGAGCCACTTGAGAAATCGGGGTTAGATATAATTCTTGACTTGGAGCCTAACGATATTCTTTTTATCGACAACTCACATCGAATACTACCAAATTCCGATGCAATGGTGTTTTTTCTTGAAATACTTCCTCGGTTAAGAAAAGGGGTGATTGTTCACATTCATGATATCTATTTGCCATACGATTATCCTCAGTTTATGTGTGATAGGTTTTACTCCGAACAGTATGGTTTGGCAATGTATCTTCTTGCAAACTCAAGTAAGTTTAAGCCCGTTTTGCCTAACTTTTTTATCTATTCCGATAGGGAACTTTCCGAATTGATATCGCCTATATGGGATAACCCAAACTTGACAGATGTAGAGAGGCATGGAGGTTCATTTTGGATCAGAATTGATGAATAGTTTATTTAACTTTCATCAACTTTCAACCTCTTTTAATTAAGAAATACTTGTCTATATTTGTCAGCTCATTCTAAAAATAGCGGTTATGATGGAATTTTTTCAGCCTATTATTGATTGGTATATGGCCAATATGAATTACTTAACAATACTAATTTTAATGGCCATCGAGAGTTCTTTCATTCCCTTTCCTTCAGAAGTTGTAATTCCCCCTGCTGCATGGAAGGCAGCTCAAGGCGATCTTAATTTTTGGCTTGTTCTATTCTTTGGTACATTGGGTGCTTTAATTGGTGCTCTTTTTAACTACTATTTTGCTAAGTATTTAGGTCAAAAAATTGTATACGCTTTTGCCGATAGTCGATTTGGTAGAATGTGCATGCTCGATAGAGGAAAAGTTGAGAAGGCTGAACAATACTTTGCGAAACACGGTAAAGCATCGACTTTTATTGGAAGGCTAATTCCCGGAATACGTCAGCTAATTTCTGTCCCTGCAGGATTATCCTCAATGCCAATCAAGCCATTCATTTTTTATACTGTTCTTGGGGCTGGGATATGGAATTTGATTTTAGCAATTATGGGCTATTACCTATACTCTCAAAAGGCTTTACTTGAAGCTTACTATTCGGAACTATCATGGATAATGATAATTCTGGGTGTTTGCTTTATAGCATACTTAATTTTAAGAGGTAGAAAAAGGAAAGAGAATAAGTAAAGTGTTTACCACTTCTTGAGCGAAGCCGCTTTATTACATTTGCTATAAAGTAGTTCTTGAGCCTTGAAGTTGCCAAGTTCACTTGCCTTTCCCCAATCGTTACAAGCGCTTTCTTTCTGATTTAGATTAATTCGAGCTAATCCCCTTTGATAATATGCTTCGGGAAGATTAAAACTTTTATTAATAGCTAGGTTTAGGTCAGTTTCAGCAACCTGATAATTTGCAGTTTTTATATATATAATACCCCGATAATAGTATAGTTCTATTCTGTTTGGACTAGTTTTTATTAACTTGTTAAGGCTGAAAAGAGCATCAACAAAGTTGCCACTTTCAATGGCAACTTGAACAAGCAAAAGCGATGCTTTTGAGTCGGATGGATAAAACGAGAGATAGTAGGTAATATCATCAAAAGCGTTACTAAAGTTTTTATATTTAAAATTTACTTCAGCTCTTGATAGGTAATACTTAGGATTACCTCCCGAAAGGGCAATTGCACTCGTTAAATCGGATACAGCTAAACCATACTTTTCAGAGGCCTTATATGCATTTGCCCGTAGGGAAAGGTATTGATGATTTTTTTTACTTCGTTTGATGGCTATGGAGTAATCTTCAATAGCATTCTTGTAACTTTTTAAACCATAATATGCATTTGCTCTTAATACAAGGAGTTGTGGTTTTGGCTTGCTCCCGTTTAGACGAGGATTAAGTAGGTCTAATGCTTCCTCCCAACTCTCGTTGCTTAAGCTATATTCAACATCAGATATTAGCTTCTCCGTTGGATTGTACCACTCGTTTTTCCATATCTTTTTCCATTGTGGAGTAGAAGATACCTTATCAAAGGCAGGGTCGAGTTTTATTTGCCCTTCGCTTACCTTATCGCTTTGAGAAAGATAGGTTTTAAGCAACAAGAAACAACTTGTAGTATCGTTAAGGTTGCAATATGTTTTTGCCAGCATAAAGGCCGATGAGCCCTTTTTTAGTTTATCGGCCTTTAATAGCGATTCAAGGGCCGTTGAATAATTCCCTTGATTGTATTTTATTTCGCCATCCCGAAGCCAGTAAACAAAGTTTTTATCCTTTTGAAGTATGCATGAGTCAATCCACTTTGAAGCCAAGGTATATTCACCTTTTTCGAATGCCGCCTGGCAACGATACCAGCACTCGGGCATTTGCTGGGCCTTAAGTGATGAAAAAAGTGTTATTAATGAAATAGTTAGGAATACTCTTCGTATCATTAAACCTAAAATATTAATATTTAGAAGTCAGAATACAGAAGTCAGGAATCAGAAGTCACACTCACAACTACTTATTGCCCTTGACTAAATTTTTAACCTGACTGATCTCCATAAATGAAGCGCCATCCCAAGGACCAAAACTTCCTCCAATAATTAGCACCATGTCATCAGGATTTAAGTTGCCTCGCTCAACCATTATTGAGATAGAATCGGTTAAAAAGTTATCCCTTGTAGTACGAGGTACCATGTATTCAGCCGATATTCCGTATGAGAGCGATAGTTGACGCATTACATGAGGCTTATAGCACATAGCGTAAACTGGAATCTTACCACGGAAAGCAGCAAGGTATCGACCTGTTCTTCCAGAAATGGTATCGATAATAATTGCTTTTATTGGAAGATTAGAGCATGCTCTAACGGCTGAACGTGCTAGAGTTGCTGTAATCTCGTTGTTGATTCTAACTAGCTTTTGCTTTGGATCTGGTTCAAGGGTTGCTTCAACCTCTTGGGCAACGCGAGTCATGATATTAACCGCCTCAATAGGGTATTCACCATAAGCGGTTTCACCGCTGAGCATAATGGCATCAGCGCGTTGGTAAATGGCATTTGCAATATCGCTAATCTCGGCACGAGTAGGTCTTGGATGCTCAATCATAGTATGGAGCATCTGCGTAGCAATAATTACAGGCTTTTTGCTCTCAATACATTTCTTAACTATTCTGCGTTGGATAATAGGAATTTTTTCTGCTGATATTTCAATTCCCAAATCACCTCTTGCAACCATTACTCCGTAAGTATGATCAAGAATCTCATCAATATTATCAACCCCTTGTTGATTCTCAATTTTGGCAATAACCTTAATGGCATGGCTGTGCTCACCAAGAATCTGCTTAATCTCAATAACATCCTCCTTTTTACGAACAAAGCTGTGGGCAATAAAATCGATTTTATTATCGATTGCAAATTTCACAAACTCAATATCCTTTTCGGTAAGCGAAGGTAGGTTGATATGAACATTAGGAATATTAATGCTTTTGCGAAGTTTGATAGTACCGTGGTTTTGAACTTCGCATTTTAGGTGTTCATGAGTTTTTTCAAGAACCTTTAATTCGATATCGCCATCATCAACCAATATGCTGCTGTCAACGGGAACTTCTTCAACAATATTGGGGTACGATAAATATAGGGTATCGCCCTTGGTTTCGCCTTGTGGGTTTCCTTTAATGTAGATAATATTTCCTTTTGCAACATCAATGCTATCACCCAACGACGAGGTTCTAATCTCAGGACCTTTAGTATCAACAAGTAAAGCAATTTTATCCGATACCTTTCGAACATTCTCGATCACCATTTTGGCTTGCTCCAAATTCTGATGAGCGGTATTTAATCTTACAACGTTCATTCCAGCGTCATATAGCTGTTTAATGAACTCAACATCACACCTACGATCGGAAATTGTTGCTACAATTTTTGTCTTCTTAATCATAATTTTTCTCCAAATTGATTCGACAAAGATATGTTTTATATGGCAAGAGACAAGTTTATGGCGTAATTGAATAATCATTACCCTTGTAGAAAACAATCTCCCGTTTCTTTTTAATAACTTTGAGGTTCATTTCAATGATTTAAGCATGGGTTGGACTGCTGCAATTGAGGATTATATAAACTTTATCAGGGTTGAGAAATCGTTATCAAAGAATTCGATTTCGGCGTATAAGCACGATGTTGATATGCTAATGGTTTATGCCGATAGCATTGGGGTTGAACCTGAGTCGATGACAATGAATCAGATTCAAGAGTTCCTAAGCCATATCAACGAAACGGGATTGAATAAGCGAACGCAAGCTCGAATACTTTCTGGTGTAAGAGGTTTTTTCAAATACCTAATGATAGAGGAGGTCATTGATAATGATCCAACGGAACTAATTGAAGGTCCGAAGATTGGACGGAAGCTACCAGAGGTGTTAACCATCGAGGAGATTGATAGGATAGAGGCTTCAATCGATTTGAGCAAGCCCGAAGGGCAAAGGAACAAAACTATGATCGAGATGCTTTATAGCTGTGGCTTGCGTGTATCGGAATTGGTAAATCTTAGGTTGACAGATCTTTTCATTGAGCAAGGTTTTGTAAAAGTACTTGGAAAAGGAAATAAAGAACGCTTAGTACCTATTGGTGAAAAAGCAATAAAGGAATTAAATGGCTATTTTATTGATAGAAATAGCGTTACATCTATTATCAATAAAGATTCAGAGAATATTATCTTTTTAAACCGAAGAGGAAGTATACTTACTCGCGAGATGGTTTTTACTATCATTAAGAAACATGCAAAGCTGGCTGGAATAAAGAAAAGTATTAGCCCCCATACTTTCAGGCATTCATTTGCAACTCATTTAGTTGAAGGTGGTGCCGATTTGAGAGCCGTTCAGGAGATGCTTGGGCACGAATCGATTCAAACTACTGAGATTTATACCCACTTAGATAAAGAGTATTTAAGGGATACAATACTTCGATTCCATCCAAGGGCTGGAAATAGTTAGGAGATAAGAAACCTACATCCTTTTCGAAAGGATAATTTCAAGCTGCTCCTTAATGATTGGTTTCGAGATATAGTCATCGAACCCTGAATCCAATATTTTATCAATTTCGTGAGTCATTGCAAATGCCGTTTGTGCAATGATTGGAATTTTTCTATTAGAAATTTTACGAAGTTCCGCTAATGTTTTATACCCATTTAGTCGAGGCATTTGTATATCAAGGAGTACTAGGTCGATATCGGGATGTTTTTTAAACTGTTCAATTGCCTCAATACCATCACAAGATATAATTGTGTTGATATTCATTTTTTTGAGAATTAGATTTAGCAACTCCCTGGAGTTATCATCATCTTCGCAAATAAGAACCGTTTTGTTTTCGAAAGAAGCGTAGTTATTACTTATTTCCTCTTTTATAGGGATTTGGCTACCGAAAATTAGTGGTATTGTAAAGTAGAACTGGGTTCCTTGATTTGGAATTGATTCGAACCAAATTCGCCCACCATGCATTTCAACAAGACTTTTCGATATCGCTAAGCCTAAACCTGTTCCAGAGTACAATCGCTGATCGCCCTGATCGAGTTTTACAAATCGTTGAAAAAGGCTGTTGTGGAATTCTTGTGAAATTCCAATTCCCGTATCCTTTACAAAGAATTCTATTAATTGATGGTTTACGCGGTATCCAAAATCAATAGTCCCAGAATCGGTAAATTTAATGGCATTACTAAGCAGGTTTACTATTACTTGCTTTAATCTATAAGGATCGGCCTTGATTGTTAAGTCTTTATAATCCGGATCGGGTTGATAATTTAGTGTAAGCTTATCATTTTTATCGAACAAAGATAATTGATCGTTAAAAAAACGGTTAATCGATTCCATCTCGGTGCTGAGATTATAATCGGTTATTGAGAATTGAATTTGGCCCGACTCAATCTTGGCAATATCAATTATATCATTAATTAACCTTAGTAAATCGTTTGAACTTTGCTTTATGATGTCAAAGTATTCTTTGATTTCATCATTAATATCCTCATGGCATGAAAGAAGTTCAGAGAATCCAACAATTGCATTTAGCGGAGTTCTAATCTCATGCGACATATTTGCAAGAAACGCCGATTTTAATTTATCTGCTTCTTCCGCTTTCTCCTTAGCTAATCGATATTCCTCAGTCCTTATTTTAACTGTCTCTTCAAGTTTGATATTTTGACGCTCTAACTCTCTATTTGTAGTTTCAATTTGCATTGCTTGAAGCTGGATCTCTTTTTCCTGTTTTTCGATGGCTTCATTTTTTTCTTCAAGCATTTTGTTTGCTATTTGCTTATTCCTATAACCAATCAGAATAATAAAAATTAAGCAAAATGCTAAGACTATTGATGATATGGATAGAATTAAGAACCTACGTTGCGTTTCAATTCTTTTTTCTTTGAATGAGAGCGACTCAACTTGGTCTTTAATTTTATTTTTTTGGAGTTGTATCTCTTGCTTTTGTTGCTCTAGTATTAATGTTCGTTGCTTAATCTCTTCAACTTGAGAGTCGATTATTTTTTGCTGTTTTTCAATTTCAGAACGATTAATTTTAAGGGTTGCCTGGCTCAGTTCAACTTCATTTTGTTGCTTGCCAATCTCATCAAATAGCGTTTCTAGGTTTCTTTTTTGAAGATTAATTTCGTTTTGCTGCCTTGCTATTTCATTGCTTTGCAAGAGAATATCTTTTTTCTGTTTGTCAATTTCTTTGCTTTGTTGATCTAATACCTTTTTCTGAGTTTCTACTTTCTCTTGTTCGTCTTTTAGCTGTTGTTCCTGCTTTTGGTAAAGATTTGCAACATCAAGTTTTGAGCCTCCAAGTAGAAGTAGTTTAGGCTGAATTATCAGACTGCGGTTTTTCTCAATGTTTTCTTTGTTCAGTTCAAAGCTAATTTTACTCCTTTGCTCATCAATATAGATGAAGTTTATCATTACAAATTCCTTGAGCAGACATTCCTCGGTAATTAGAAGTATAGGCTTATCAGAAATTTCTTTAAAAATAGATTGAATATCTTCGTTATGATCGCTATCGAGATAAATGATATTCGAAACCCTCTTTTGTGTTTTGAACTTTTGTTTTATAGCTAGAACCGAAATGGGTTTTTGTTTTAATGTTTTGGTTTTGGCAATCTCATAAAACTCGTTTATGAGTTGTTGATTGTTGCTGTAGATTGTGATTCTGAATGAATCGAGAAGAGATTCGTTATGCCATGAGATATTTTGAGCAAATTGATAGGTATATGCTGCCTTTATTCTTTCATCAGGAATTGTTTGTGCTTTTACATTTATTGATGATAGAGAAAGAATAATACACAAAGTTATAAACCAAAAGTACGATGTTTTTGTTCCTATTACATTCATTCTGTAAAGCGCGTATGTGAGTAAAGACTATTCATAAAAGTAATAAAGAGTGCTCAATATAAATAAAAAAAGAGGAAATACTTATTGTTTTGTGCGATGATTTAAAACAGCCCTTATAATATGATCAAAATTTATATGGGTTATACGCATAATTCTAAAAATAGAATATATTTGTCACATGAGAATTTGTACTAAGATAATACATATCATCATTTTTATTCTGATTGTTTTAAAAGTTAATTCTCAGAATAAAGATTCATTGAATATCTATGATCTTTCTTTAGATCAGCTCATGAATCTTCAAATTGCCTCAGCGACTAAATCTGCTGAAACCATTACCGATATTCCTGCCAGTATCGTTATCATCTCGCGCCAAACAATTCAAGAGCAAGGTTGGCAAACCCTCGAAGAGGTTCTTAGCAATGTTCCCGGTATGTACATGATTAACGATTACCTATGGTTTGGTACCGATAACTTTGGCGTTCGTGGGTTCTTTTCTACAGGCTCATTTAATACCATGGTTGTATTAGTAAATGGTGTTAACCAGAAGGAGGACTGGTACAATTCGTTTCCATTAACTAAAATTAATGTTCCTGTTGAAGCGATTGATAGAATAGAGATTATTAGAGGTCCCATGTCTGTAGTCTATGGTAATTCAGCATTTCTAGGAGCAATAAATATTGTTACCGATCAAAGTTCTGTAAGCAGCGTTAAAGCAGGCTTAGGAAGTAATGGAAATTATAGAACTTTTGCTAGGGTTAACGGAGGAAATGATAAAAACAGTTTTACGTTGAATGCGGCAATATATGGTTCGAATGGAATTGACCGACCATATTCTGAAATGACTGACAATATCGACAACTCATGGGGGATATCACAAAATAAAACATCAAAAGGACAATTAGCAGACAATAGAAAGTATTTAGATTTTTCGTATAAAACGGGTGATTTCCATTTTGGTTTATTGCAATCATTTACTCGAAGGGGAGTTATTGATTACTATCCAGGATATGAAGATGGACATCTTGCCGAAATTCAATCAACAAGCATTTTTGGTGGATTCTCTAAAGAAATTTATAAGGATGTTTCATCTAATTTTAATGTTGGATATTATTCATTTCGAAATAAACTTGATTATAAACATAATTCCGATACTACAGCTTATACTTTTAATGATATTTACTCCGATGCTTTTGATGCTGAACTTAATATCAATTTAAAGCCAAATAGTAAACTAGATGTTTCAGTTGGCTCTTACTTTCAGATGGTATTGCGTGATAAACTGGTTGTTGATGCGCCAAACTTGAGTAATAACTATGTAAATCTTGATGCTGGGCTTTCTCGTTCGAATCGAAAGTATACTTGGGCTGCATTTACTCAGGTACGATACTCTTTTAATAAAAGATTTTCAATCCTTGGTGGTTTAAGAATTGAACAAACCCCATCTTATACTATTAACTATGCTGTACGATTTGATCCGACAGGAACTTACGAATACTTAGCAAGAAATGGTACTTATAAGTATGGTGAGCCTTATTTAATTCCTAGAGTAGCCTTACTTTACCATGTAACAGATGAGCATCATCTTAAGCTGATGTATGGAAAGGCCATCAAGCAAGCTTCTATGGGTGAGAATATGGATATTGTTCGGTATCCCGAGAATGATCAGCTCAAACCAGCTAACATGCAAACGGTGGAGCTTAATTATATTGGAAAAGTAGTGGAGCAAGGAATTGTTAACCTAAGTTTTTATTTTAATAATGTAAATAACCTTATATCTAGGACTAACCAGCTTAGTAATGGTGTAATGACGCTTATAAATACAAATTCGGGCAAATTAAGAACATATGGTATCGAATTTAGTACTGATTGGAAAATTGTGCAAAGATTAAGCCTTTCGTGTAGCTATATTTTTCAATATTCACAAAATAAGCAAAATGGATATGATACTATTGCCCTCGAATATGCTCCTAAAAACCTAGCCTATTCAACAATATCATATAAATTCTACAAGTCTTCAACAATTGCACTTTCGGGCTACTATATTGGTTCAATGGAAACCTATTGGAGACCGGATAAAATTACAGGTGTTACTGGCGGCAAAAGAATTGGAGAAAAAGGCCCAGCATACTTTCTGATGAATTTGAATATTCGATTAAATGACTTATTTAAAAAAGATATTTTCTGTACTTTTCACGTGCATAATCTTTTGAATACAACTGTTAAGTTTCCAACCACAACTAGCAATGATGAATTTGAGAAGGGAACCTTTGGTTACAGCAGATATTTTACCGTTGGTGTTGGTTATAATTTTGGGAAAGCGTCAAAGTAAACTCACTTCTCACTTCTTATCGCTCATAACTCACAACGTCTTTCTTTAATTGCTTGATAAAATATCTCTTGGATATTCGTTCTAACATTCTGCTCAACAATTTTATTATTTGAAGCATCAGGATATACACGGTTTGAAAGGAAAACGTAAACCAACCCATTATCAGGATCAGCCCAAACCAATGTGCCTGTAAAACCTGCATGTCCAAAACTATTTGTTGATGCTGATTTGCAAGCGGGAGAGGGCTTACCCTCTTTCATTTCAGGCTTATCAAACCCTAGTGCTCTTCGATTGCCATTCCTAATGTTAGGTGTAGTAGTGAATAAATCTAATGTAGTTGGTTTAAGAAGTTGTTCTCCGCCATAGTAACCCTTTTGTAGATACATCTGCATCAGCTTGGCTAGATCGTTAGCTGTAGAGAAAACACCTGCATGACCTGCAATACCACCCATCATTGCTGCAGCGGGATCGTGAACAAATCCTCTTAATAGTTGCTTTCTATAAAACAGATCCTCCTCAGTTGGAACAATTCTCGATATGTCAAATTTTCGAATAGGTTGGTAAGCCGTATTGTTCATACCTAGGTGCTTATAAAAAGTAGCATTGGCATATTCATCCAAACCTTTTGAGGTAATATTTTCGATAACACGTTGTAAGTAAAGGAATCCTAAATCGCTGTACTTGTACTTTCCAATATCCTTAAGTTCAGAGGCATCTATTTTTTTGAAAATAGTATCTTTTATACCTTCAATTGCATAAATATTCTCAGCAACTTGAAGCGAAAATGTTCGCGAAAACTTCGTATTGTAATAAATTGGATTTGGAGTACTATATTTATATACAAACAAGTTCTCAATAGCTTTATAGGGATATTCTTCACTAAATGTGTTACTCGTTGGCTTTTTTCCTGGTATTAATGTAGAAATAGTTGATATGTAAAAAGGAATCCATGGCTGCAATCCCGATTGATGCAAAAGTAGATCAGCAATTATTAGATCTTTCTTATTCGTGTTGTTTAGTAAGCTTAAGTATTTTCCTATCCTTTTTTTTAAGTTAATGCTATCCATATCATAAAGATGCATAATTGAAGGAAGAGTGGCCGTAATCTTAGTAACCGAGGCAATGTCATATATCGATTTTGTGGTAACAGGCTCTTCATTGCTATAGGTATATGAGCCAAAGCATTTATTGTAAAAAACAACACCATCCTTTACAGCAAGGATTTGCATGCCCGGAGTAATTTGCTGCTTGATGGCATCGTATGCAATTGAATCAACTTTTGCTAGGGTTTTAGGGTTTAGTCCTAGTTCTTCGGGTATTGAATATTTAAGTCTAATTCTTTCAGAATTAATAAAACCGTTTCCAATTGTAAATGTATTTGTAGCCGTTACAGGTAGTTTTCCATAAACTCCAATGCCTCCAAATATTAGTTGCGCCGAAAGGCTTTGGCATGTATTTGAGTTATCGAAAGAGATGATTAAACCTTCTAAAGCATCTATATTTATTAGCCTGTTTAGACTGTATGGGTTTCCAAAAATATCAAGAATAACTTTTTTCCTAAATGATAGGTCGAAGATAAAGTTTGATAGCTGCAATGAAAAGCCATAATTTTTTGATGCCCTTGTATCGATTGAATGACATCCAATAATTATCAAATTATAGGGTTGTAAAGCATTTAGCAATGAGTCGTATTCGCTTGAGTTAGATTCAGCGTTAATGCTAAACGAAGTAATTTGTGTATATAGCTCCAGCTGGTTTTGAAAACTTTGCCCTTTTCCATTTCCAACTTCAACAAATGCAATGCTAAGCGTATCGAGCCTTTTGATTGGAATGATATCCTTTCCTTTAATCAAGGTGATTCCTTTCTCAATAACTTTTCTTTTAATCAGTTCCGAAGTTGTTGTATTTAAATCCGAAACAAGATTATCAAGAAGAATTGGCTTGTAGTTTGATAAACCAACAGTGTATTTTGCTTGCAAAATCTTACGGCACTTTGTGTTTACGTCATCAACGCTTATTTTGCCAGTTGCAACCTGCTGCTCGATATAATCGATCGATTCTTTTACCTTTTCAGGGCAAGTAAGAAAATCGTTACCCGCTTTATATGCAATAAAGTTTAGTTCTGTTGGTTTTCTGAATTCAGCAACTCCCTTCATGTTTAGGGCATCGGTATATATCAACCCTTTGAATTTAAGACTATCAACTAATAATTTCTTAATCACATTTTCGGATAGACTTGAGGCTAATGTTGAATCTTTTTCAAGAATTGGTATGTTAAGATGTGCCACCATAACACCCGATACGCCTTTATTTATCAATTGTCCAAAAGGGAATAACTCAAGGCTATCTAAGCGCTTTTGGTTGTGTGTAACTTTTGGTAAGGCAAGGTGCGAATCAGCATCCGTATCGCCATGACCAGGGAAATGCTTTGCGCATGCAAGGATTCCATTATCCTGTAGTCCTTTCATATACTGATATCCAAATGAGGCAACCATATCCTTATTCTCCCCAAATGAGCGTGAGCCAATTACTGGATTAAGCGGATTATTGTTGATATCGACAACTGGTCCATAGTTAATGTGTATCCCCATCCGCTTGAAATGTTTTGCCATATCGGATGCAACTTGGTAAACCAGGCCTGAATCAGCTCCTGCGCCAAGCATCATCTGTCGAGGGTAGGAGAACGTACTATCCAAGCGCATTCCCAAGCCCCATTCGCCATCAATTGAAATAATGATGGGTACTTTAGAGAGTGATTGGTAATAGTTAGTGAGTTTTGCTTGACGAAAAGGCCCTCCTTGGAAGAAAATTAAGCCTCCAATCTTTTCATTTTTTACCAACGAAGCAATTTCATCAATATGCTTTTGATCCTTATTTGAGTAAGCCGATACCATGAAAGATTGGGCAATCTTTTCGCGAATGGTTAACTTTTGCATTGTTGAATCAACCCAAATCCTTTGCTTAAGGGTGTCAGTGTTAAATTGTATTGCTGAGTTTATATCAAGTGCAAATGATTTTACTAAAGCGATAAATGCGATAAGTGATGTAAAAAAAAATTGTTTTGCCACCATGGTAGTAATCGGAAAGTTTGTTAGTAAAAGTTTAACAAATATAGTTGATAGTGGTGAAAAAGGATTTAGTTGATTAAATAAACATCCAAATTATTTATGCCAAGTTTAGAGAATACTGTTTTTAGAACTTTTGGCTTAATTATTGGTTTACTTTGGAATGAATATCTGTAAATAGAA
>CAYMII010000043.1:0-31586 GCA_964390565.1 uncultured Rikenellaceae bacterium | reverse complement strand
GATTGCCGAACCACTCGTACCTTACCGTGGTGCTCAAGCCATTGAGGAACTTCGTTACAGAACCGATGCAAGCGGCAAGCGTCCAAAGGTATTTATGCTAACCCTTGGTGGACTAGCAATGCGTCGTGCACGTGCTCAGTTCAGCTGCAACTTCTTTGCTGTGGCAGGGTTTGAAGTAATCGACAACATAGGCTTCAAAACTATTGATGAAGGAATCAAAGCAGCAATTGATGCTAAATCTGACATCGTAGTTATTTGTAGTTCAGATGATGAGTATGTAACACTTGCTCCTGAAACATTTGAGAAACTAGGAAACAAGGCAATATACGTTGTTGCTGGCGAACCTGCTTGCAAAGCAGAATTAGAGGCTAAAGGAATTAAAAACTTCATCAGCGCTAAGAGCAATGTTCTAGATACACTATTAGAATATCAGAAACTTTTGAAAATATAAGAAACGAGACAACAGAAGTCAGATATCAGACATCAGACAAAAGATAAGTTGTATGCATAACTTTAAAGAGTTGAAAATATGGCAAAAAGCAAAGGTTCTTGTGAAGGACATTTATGTTCTTTCTGAGGTTTTGCCTAATGCTGAGAAATTTTCTTTCACTTCTCAACTCCAAAGGGCTGCAATTTCAATACCAAGTAATATTGCTGAGGGTTCAGGCAGAGGAACTAATAAAGAATTTTGTCGTTTTCTCGACATCGCAATTTCTTCCTCTTATGAACTTGAAAGTTTACTTTTGATCGGAATTGATTTAAACTATTTCACTAATGAGAAGGTATCTGCTTTACTTGAAACTCTTCATGAACTTCAAAAGATGATGATTGGTTTTCAAGCAAAATTAAAATCTGACGTCTAGCGTCTGAAATCTAGAATCTAAACTTAAAGACAATGAGAAAAGACTTTTCAAAAATAAATATTAAGGAAGCAAAAAGCAGCAACAGAAAACTTAATACTGAATCAAACTGGACGACTCCAGAGCTGATCGCTGTTAAGCCTGTATTCACTTCCGAAGACCTTGAGAATATGGAGCACCTGAACTATGCTGCAGGTATTCCTCCTTTCCTTCGTGGACCATACAGCACTATGTATGTTATGAAACCTTGGACTGTTCGTCAGTACGCAGGTTTTTCAACTGCTGAGGAATCAAACGCTTTCTACCGTCGTAACCTTGCTGCAGGTCAGAAAGGTTTATCGGTTGCATTCGACCTTGCAACTCACCGTGGATACGACTCAGATCATGAGCGCGTAGTTGGTGATGTTGGTAAAGCGGGTGTTGCTATCGACAGCATCGAGGATATGAAGATCCTGTTCGCAGGAATTCCACTTGATAAGATGTCGGTTTCGATGACCATGAACGGTGCTGTTCTTCCGATTCTTGCTTTTTACATCGTTGCTGGTCTTGAACAAGGAGCAACAATGGAACAGCTAACAGGAACAATCCAGAACGATATTCTTAAGGAGTTCATGGTGCGTAACACCTATATCTACCCACCCGAGTTCTCCATGAGAATTATTGCAGATATCTTCCAGTTCACCGCTAAGAATATGCCTAAGTTCAACAGTATATCAATCTCTGGCTACCACATGCAAGAGGCTGGTGCAACTGCTGATATTGAGCTAGCATACACCTTAGCCGATGGTTTGGAATATCTTCGCACTGGTGTAAAATCAGGTCTTGATATTGATGCGTTTGCTCCACGCCTTTCATTCTTCTGGGCTGTTGGTATGAACCATTTTATGGAAATTGCAAAGATGCGTGCTGCTCGTTTACTTTGGGCTAAAATGGTTAAAGAGTTCAACCCAAAGAATCCAAAGTCGATGGCATTGCGTACTCACTGCCAAACATCTGGTTGGAGTTTAACTGAGCAGGATCCTTTCAACAACGTAACTCGTACTTGTATCGAGGCTATGGCTGCTGCGCTTGGTCACACTCAAAGTTTGCATACAAATGCCCTTGATGAAGCGATTGCTCTTCCAACCGACTTCTCGGCTCGTATTGCTCGTAACACCCAAATCTATATTCAAGAAGAAACCAACGTATGTAAAGCCGTTGACCCATGGGCTGGTTCATACTATATCGAATACTTAACTCACCAGATTGCACAAAGCGCTTGGAAACTAATCCAAGAGGTTGAAGAGCTTGGTGGCATGTCGAAAGCAGTTGAAACTGGTATTCCAAAAATGCGTATCGAAGAGGCTGCTGCTCGTAAACAGGCACGTATCGACTCTAACAAGGACGTTATCGTTGGATTGAATAAATACCGTTTAGAGAAGGAAGATCCAATTGAAATTCTTGATGTTGACAATGCTGCTGTACGTTTATCTCAGATTGAGCGTTTAAAGAAACTTCGTGCAGAACGCAATAACGCTGAAGTTCAAGCAGCACTTGCTGCAATAACTAAAGCCGCTCAAACTGGCGAAGGCAACCTACTTGAACTTGCAGTTGATGCAGCCAAGAAACGTGCTTCGTTAGGCGAAATCTCCGATGCATGCGAGAAAGTTGCTGGTCGTTACAAAGCGGTTATCCGTTCCATTTCAGGTATCTACTCATCAGAATCTATGGAAGATCAAACATTCAAAAATGCTCGTGCACTTTGCGAAAAGTTTGCAAAGTTAGAGGGTCGTCAACCACGTATAATGATTGCCAAGATGGGTCAAGATGGTCACGACCGTGGAGCAAAAGTTGTTGCCACAGGCTACGCCGATATCGGATTTGATGTTGATATGGGTCCACTTTTCCAAACCCCAGCTGAGGCTGCTAAGCAAGCCGTTGAGAACGACGTTCACATTCTTGGAGTATCGAGCCTTGCAGCAGGTCACAAAACTCTTGTACCACAGGTAATGGCTGAACTCAAGAAACATGGTCGCGAGGATATTATGGTTATCGTTGGTGGTGTTATCCCAGCTCAAGATTACCAATATCTATACGATCAGGGCGTTGTTGGTATTTTCGGTCCTGGTACATCAGTTTCTGATGCTGCAGGTAAAATTTTGGAAATTTTACTTGATAGACATAATGACTAGAGTTCAGATATCAGACAGTAGATTTCAGACGTCAGATATTTATTAGAAAAAGAAAGCGGAGGTTATTGCCTCCGCTTTCTTTTTTTATCGGGCTGAAAGCCCAGTTTATTATAAATCAAGGCATCGCCTTGATAATTGATAAGGAAAAACCTATTCGCCCTGAAAGGGCAACTTAATCGCTCCACAAATAATTATCATTGTATTCAACACCATATTCTTTAAGAAAGGATATTAGTTCATCCTTAAACGGTTTTCTTTTGTGATGCTCCTCCTGATTTTCAATGTATTTTTTTGTTTTTTCAACAATTGATTGGCTGACAGAAAATCCTGCATATCCACCTTGCCATGCAAACTTACTATAACGTACACCCTTTGCCTTTATCCAACGGCTGCTATGACGTTTAATCTCTTCGGTCAGTTTTGCCAAAGCAATATTTTTTGACATTATGCAGAGAATATGAACATGATCGCTCGTCCCATTAATCAATATTGGAATTGAATCATTGTCTTTTATAATAGAGCCCATGTATGTGTCCTCTTTTTTTATTAGTACAAGGTTATTTTTACATGAAAAACAATATGTACATACAATTTGGATAGTGATTGAGACATGGGATTGTTTTTTAACCTGCCCTTACAGGGCGGAGTGATTAATTCTTAAATATGCCAAAGGCGTTGCCTTTTGCTAAATTAAATTGCCCCTTCGGGGCGTTTATAAATTTCTACACTAATAAACTCCTCATTTCCTTTACAAATTACAAAAGTTCAAACAAATGGCAAAAGTGTTTTGTAATTAAATCATTTTTAGATTATTAAATACTCCATTTGCAATTCTCATCTGAAATGGTGAAATTGGCGGTGAAATTATGATTTGGTTAATGTAAGCTAAAAAACAAGCATTAAATAAATTGGATGCATCATTACGATAAAAAAAATCGTCATTCTAAAAAATTCTAATACTATGGAACCAGAAAAAAAATCAACGGCAGGGCAAGTGATGGGGATTATAGGCATTGTGCTTGGTATTATCTCTCTAGTTGTTGCATTTATTCCATGCGTAGGCGTTGTTGCTTTCCTACCAGCTGGACTCGCCCTTATATTTAGCATAATCTCAATCGTTCAAGCCTCGCAAGGTTATGGCTCCAAAGGCTTAGGAATAGGCGCTCTTATTATATCGCTAGTAGCGATTCTTATTGCTGCATTATGGCTAGCCATTTTTAGTGGTGCATCTGAAATCGCCGATAAAGTAATTCGCAACTCCGATAAGTTCGAGAAATTCGGAAAGGATTTCGAAAAGACCTTCAACGAGGAGATGGAGAAGTCAAACATTGACCTCGAAGGGGCTTCAGACAGCCTAGAAGTTGCACTTCGTGACCTTGAAAATGAGGTAGATAATATTGATGCGAATTTAGATGAAAAAACTGCTCATGATGCTGCCAAAGCCGCAACAAATGCGATTAAAAAGGCAACTGAAGGAATTAGAGCTACAAAAGATTCTACGAAAAATAAATAGTTTAGATAAAATAAAGAGCTAAGACTAGGACATTGATGTTCTAGTCTTTCTTTTTTAAATAGATAAAATGAACAACAGGGTATACCATATAATTAATGCGGCATTCGGGGGAGTTATTCTTTGCATCTTCGTTTACTCGCTTGTATTTTATGGAAACCATCCTGTTCCTGCTCTTCTCACTGACATTACAGGGTTTATCCCACCAAGCAAAGGGCTTTCGGCAAGTTTTTCGGAGATTGTTCGCGGAAATTTTGACGAAGCGTTACTACTAAATCCTCACAGTTTAAGGATTTTTGCGTTTTTCATAATTCAACTGCTAACAAGAATACTTGTTTCGATAGTTATACATGCAAATTGGATAAAACTAAATCGGGTGGCAATTATTGATATTATCTTTTCTATACTGCTTTTCGGTATCTGCTTTGCACCGCTTATAGAATATACGTTTAGGCTATTCGCCAAGCTCCTTTAGCAAAGTTTCAAAAGTTAACCCTTCGGTAGCCCTTATCCCTTTTGGAGTTTGTTGAACCCTACTACATGCGCTATAGTGATCGTGCTGATAGTGAAAAATATAATCGCCCTTTAGAGCCTCTTCGAGGAATGTCTCTTTCTCCTTCAATGTAATTAAGGGCTCAACATCATAACTCATAATATAAGGTAACGGCAAATGGGCACGGAATGGGAACAAATCAGCTACAAATACAATCTTTTTCCCGTTATAATCAATAATAGGTATAATTTGTCCACGGGTATGCCCATTAAAGAACCGAAGGTAAACTCCGGGTACCAACTCGCCTTCATTTTCAACAAGGTTAAGAGCACCTAAATCCTTTATGGGTAAAAGATTCTCGGGCAGAAATGAATCTGCTTCGCGCGAATTTGGGTTCATCGCCCACTCCCATTGCGCTTTGGAAATATGATACTTTGCATTTGGGAAAGTCAGTGCAAATGAGCCATCAGCATTCCGTTTTATTCCGCCGCCACAATGATCGAAATGTAGATGTGTCAACAACACATCAGTAATGTCACTTGGTTTATAGCCCCGGTTTGCTATGCCTTCTAGTAAACCCTCCCCGCCAAATACATAATGATGGCTTAAGAACTTCTCATCCAGTTTATCGCCAATGCCACTATCTATAAGTATAACTCTATCACCTGTATCAACAATCATAGACCTTAATGCTAGAGGAATTAAATTATTCTCATCGGATGGGTAAACCTTATTCCATAACGCTTTGGGGACAACCCCAAACATGGCTCCGCCATCAAGTTTAATATTAGCAATATTGAAGGAATGAAGTTTCATGTAGAAAGTTTAAAGTACTTAAGTGCCTAAAGTTAGTATATGTGGATAACAACAAAAAAAATAATTTGTTTTCAGATTGATTTTCTCAAAGGCTTTAAAAAATTGTCTGCAAAATAGCACTTAACTCAATTATGGCTTAACTTTGAAATGTAAATTTTTCTTATGCGAATTCACTTTATAGCCATTGGCGGAAGCGCCATGCACAATCTTGCAATTGCCCTCAAAGAGAAGGGCTACAATGTATCGGGTTCTGACGATGAGATTTTTGAACCATCGCTTAGCCGTTTGAAAAAACATGGAATTCTTCCACAAACCATCGGTTGGGATACTTCACGAATAACTAAAGAGTTAGATGCAATAGTGCTCGGAATGCATGCCCGTGGCGACAATCCTGAACTTCTAAAGGCAAAAGAGTTAGGATTAAAAATATACTCATACCCCGAATACCTTTACGAACAAACAAAGGATAAAACTCGAATTGTGATTGGCGGTAGCCATGGCAAAACCACCATTACATCAATGGTTATGCATGTTCTTAGGAGCTCAGGAATTGATTTCGATTACATGGTGGGTGCTCAACTTGAGGGGTTCGAGAATATGGTAAGCCTAAAATCTGAAACTAAGATTGCAGTGTTCGAAGGAGATGAATACCTTACCTCACCTATCGATTTACGTCCCAAGTTTCACCTTTATCAACCTAATATCGCTTTGATTTCGGGTATTGCATGGGATCATATCAATGCATTCCCTACCTACGAGATTTACAAAAACCAGTTTGCCATTTTCGTTGAGAAAATCGCCGCAGGCGATGCCCTTGTTTATTGCAACGAAGACCCTGAAGTGGCAAGTATAGCAACCGAAAAGGGAAAGAATATCAAGCTAATCCCCTACACCACTCATCCTCACGAATCGACCGATGGAAGCGCTTCGCTAATTGTTGATGGTAAAAAATTGCCTTTAGCAATTTTCGGCAAGCACAACATGCAAAACATCAGCGGTGCTAAAGCGGTTTGCAATCAGGTTGGCATAACCGATGAGCAGTTCTATAAAGCAATAGCGACCTTTAAAGGTGCAGCAAAACGTCTTCAGCTTTTAGCTGAAAATAGAAACACAAGGGTATTCCTTGATTTTGCTCACTCTCCATCTAAAGTCTCTGCAACAGTTCAGGCCGTTAGCGAGTCGTACAAATCACGAAAGCTTGTTGCCTGCCTCGAGCTGCATACATTTAGTAGCCTAAATGCTGAATTCCTTGAGCAGTATAAGGGAACAATGGATAAATCGGATATTCCGTTTGTCTACTTCAACCCGAGTACTATCGAGCACAAAAAGTTACAACCCATCGATCCCAAAATGGTAAAGAGTTGCTTTGGATCATCAAAAATCAAAGTGTTTACCGATTCGCAGCAACTTGTCGAAACCTTAAAGGGCATTGAGTGGGATAATAAGAATTTATTGATAATGACATCGGGGAATTTCTCGGGTGTCAACTTACAGGAGTTTGCAAAAACGATTGCCCAATAGAGAGTTTAACCTTAAACTTTTTGGCCATGAAACTCGAATCGAAACGAATGGAGATTATCCCGCTCACACCACACGAGATGAGGATTTTCATAAAATCACGGAGTGATTACGAGAAACATGCAAATTTAACCATTACCGGAGTTGAGGTCCCTGAGTTCTACCGCGAGGAGATTCTGGAAGACATGCAGATTGAGCCCGAGGCTTGGACTAGCAAAAACAAGGAGTACCTCTTTCACACCTTTTGGTTGATGGTTTTACGTGATACTAAAACAATTGTAGGGCAATTCGTTTTCAATGGACATCCAATTGAATATGGCGAAGTAGAAATCTTTTTCATGGTTGAAGAGCCTTATCGGAAAAAAGGAATTGCCACTGAAGCGATGAATGAAATACTAAAGTGGGGTTGCAAAGCTAAGCTTTTCCGAAAAGTTTATATCGAAGCCGATTTACATAATAGAGCAGCAATGGCATCGCTTAAAAAGTTAGGCTTTAAGCAACAACCCGAGGATGAAGATGGGAATATTTCGACAAAATATTTTAAAACAATATATCAAAACGAACCCTGTATCGACGACCTTGAAGTTGATCCAATTAGGGAGTAAAATGTTGTTTTTTCATAAAACACAAATCCCAGCTATCCATCGAATATCCTAATTGACAATGATTTTAAAGCATCTCTCTAATTTTTTAAAAAAAAATTAAAAATTTTTGGTAGGAATAAAAAATCCGTTACCTTTGCAGCCGCTTAACCGATAAAGGAGCAGCGAAAAATAACAATGGCCCGTTCGTCTAGGGGTTAGGACGTCAGGTTTTCATCCTGGTAACAGGGGTTCGATTCCCCTACGGGCTACAAACTTTATAGTTAAAGAAAATGGCAAACCACAAATCATCTGAGAAGAGAATCAGACAGACCGAAGTAAAAAGATTGCTTAATAGGTATTCTGCAAGAACTACTCGTAATGCAATTAAAGACTTAAGAACAACTACTGACAAAGCAGTTGCAGCAGAGTTACTTCCAAAAGTTTCTTCTTTGCTAGATAAACTTGCTAAGAGAAGCGTTATTCATAAGAATAAAGCAGCAAACCTTAAGAGCTCTCTTGCTAAGCACGTAGCCGCTCTTTAGTAATTGCTTTGCCAATGATATTGAAGCCTCGAGTGACCTCGGGGCTTTTTCGCATTGATATATACTCATCGCGTAGATTTTTTTGTAACTTGTATTAAACTATCTACTTAAATATTGATGGAGTATAAAAACCTAACGATTAAAGATTGGGCTCTTGAGGATCGTCCTCGTGAAAAGATGATAAAACGAGGCATCGGTAGCCTTAGCGATGCCGAACTATTAGCAATTCTTATAAAATCGGGCACTAAGAACGAGAACGCCGTTGCCATAGCCCAACGAATCCTCACCTCAGTTAACAATAACCTCAACGAGCTAGGAAAGAGAACCCTTGCTGATTTTACATCAACAAAAGGAATTGGCGAAGCCAAAGGAATTACCATCATGGCTGCACTTGAATTGGGTCGTAGGAGAAAGCAAACCGAAGCGCTGAGCAGACCAAAAATTCAATCAAGTAGCGATATCATCGAGATATTTCAACCTCAACTTGCCGATTTGCCACACGAGGAGTTTTGGGTACTTTACCTAAACCGTGCGAATAAAGTAATTGACCAGTCAAGAATAACCCAAGGCGGCGTTACTGGGACAATCTTCGACATTAAGCTGATAATGAAATCGGCAATCGAAAAACTGGCATCATCAATTATCATTTGTCACAATCACCCTTCGGGTAATCCAAAACCAAGCGAACAGGATATTAAGATTACACAAAAGTTGAAGGAAGCATCACAGGTTTTTGAGATAAGCCTGCTTGACCATATCATCATTACCGATTCGGAGTGCTACTCGTTTGCTGATAGCGGAATAATCTAGAATTGAACATTTCCTTCGCCTTATAGTTTATTGTGAGTAATTAATTTTTGTAACATGAGTTCATGGAATGATTTCAAATTTATTGAGACAGTAGTTGCCGAAAATATATTTTTAGCAAAGGAAGCTTATCTTCTAAAGTTTAAAAGAAGTTTCAACTTCAAAGCGGGTCAGGTAGTTGGATTGGGAATTAATAAAAATATTGAGCCTCGCCTTTATAGCATTGCTAGCGGCGAAAACGATGAGTTTATAGAGATCCTTTACACCGAAAAATTGGATGGAAAACTTACTCCAATGCTTTCGGTTTTAAAAAAAGGTGATAAGATATTAGTAACGAATCCTTTCGGAACATTTACAGAATACACTGATTCACCCGTTTGCATATCAACAGGCACAGGAATTGCACCTTTTATTTCGATGTTAAAATCGGGTAAAGGCAAGGGTGCAACTTTTATACATGGTGTTAGAACTCCTGAATATTTCTACTTCGAGGATTTTCTGAAGGATAAACTAAATGAAAACTATATCCAATGCTGTTCAGGTTGCAAAACATCAAAACACTTCGAGGGTAGAGTTACCACGTACTTGGAGCAAAATCAGGTAATGCCTGATAAAAAGTATTACCTTTGCGGTGTTGCCGAGATGGTTGTCGATGTTCGGGATATCCTAATTTCAAAGGGAGCTCCATTTGGGAATATCATCTCGGAAATATACTTTTAGAATAGACTCATGAGCCAGGATTTACAGGAAAAGAAAAAACTTTACGGCTTAACACTTAGCGAAATATCAGCTATTGCTAAGGTTGAGGGTTTGCCATCGTTTACAGCAAAGCAAATCACCGACTGGCTCTATAAGAAAGAAATATCGAGTATCGCCGAAATGACAAACCTTTCGCTAAAGGTTCGTGAACAGCTATCAGAAAAATATGAGGTTGGGTTAACCCCTTTCTCAAAGGTTGATACATCGAGCGATGGAACAAAAAAGTACCTTTTCCCAATTCTTAATACGCGTTACGTTGAAGCAGCCTATATTCCTGAGGCCGATAGAGCCACGCTCTGCGTGTCGACACAATCGGGATGTAAAATGGGTTGCCTTTTTTGCATGACTGGCAAGCAAGGTTTCCAAGGAAACCTATCAACCAATGAGATATTAAACCAGCTACGAAGCATACCCGAGTTCTTGAATGTTTCGAATTTGGTGTACATGGGCATGGGCGAGCCATTCGATAATCTTGATAATGTACTATCGAGTTTAGAAATATTGACATCTGAGTGGGGTTATGCTTGGAGCCCAAAGCGAATAACCGTTTCGTCGATTGGGATAATCCCATCAATGCTAACTTTCCTCGACAAGAGCAATTGCCACTTGGCAATTAGCCTTCATAACCCTTTCGATGAGGAGCGCAGGCAGATAATGCCAGTCCAAAACGTTTACCCAATCCAAAAAGTGATTGCCGAAATAAAAAAGGCCGATCTGGGCAGGCAACAACGCGTATCGTTTGAGTATATCATGTTCGATGGCGTTAACGATACCGACAGGCATATCAAGGAGATGGTAAAACTTTTAGGTGGTTTGAAATGTAGAGTTAACCTTATTCGATTCCACTCCATACCGGGCACTCCACTTCAAGGCACACCCGAGCCTAGAATGCTTGAATTTAGAAATGCCCTAACTGCAAAAGGGGTATTCACCACTATCAGAGCATCTCGTGGGCAAGATATTCAAGCTGCGTGCGGATTACTATCAACAAAAGAGTTGAATAAAAAGGCTAAAGAGTAATTTCATCTTTCTTGAGTTCTATTGTTGACAATATGATGCCAATGATGTAACTTCACCTCAAATCAAAAAAATCAGCAAAATGAGAGCCATTGCTATCGCAACAATAGTTCTATCAATCCTAACAAAAGTGACTTTTGCCCAAGATGATAGCAACAATCGGTTTGCCATTGATTTTCTAAAGCAAGTATCCAAAAATGAGAAGGGAAATATCTTCTTTTCGCCATTCAGCTTAAGTTCAGCAATGGGAATGACATTTGCTGGGTCGAGAGATCTTTCGGAAGTACAAATTGGAAAAGTGTTCCACTTTCCTGCAAATAGCCCCGAAATTCATAAAAAAATAGGGAAGACGATGAAGCGGATTATTGGCAAAAAGGACTCTATTAAGCTTAACATAGTGAATACTTTATGGGCTGAAAAAACTTACCCTTTTAAAGAATCTTACACTAAACTAATTAAGAAATCATATTCGGCAGCGATAATGCCAATGGACTTCTTAACCCATTTTGAGGAAAGCCGAAAAACGATAAACGATAACATTTACAAATCAACAAACGAAAAAATTAAGGATTTACTACCTCCCGGCTCACTTAACAGCTTAACAAAGTTAGTTTTAACTAATGCTATTTACTTCAAAGGTAATTGGAAAACACAGTTCAATAAAGATCAAACCGTTGATGATAACTTCTTTATTACACCTCAAACACCTGTAAAGTGCAAAATGATGAGCGTTAAAGGTAACTTCAACCACTACGAAGACCCAAACCTTGAAGTAATTGAAATGCCCTACGCAGGAAATAATTTCTCAATGCTCATTTTCCTTCCGGCATCGAATATACATTTGGAAGAAATTATTCATAACATGACCTTTGATCAGGTCCGTTACATCACAAATAATCTTTACAATCAGGAACTTAGAGTTAATATCCCTAAATTTAAATTTGAAAAGGGTTATCAGCTTAAAGGAATTTTATCAAAAATGGGTATGCCAAATCCCTTTTCGGATAATGCCAATTTTACAGGAATTTCGCCAACCAATAATTTGAAGATAACCGATGTGTTCCATAAAGCATTTATCGAGGTTAACGAAGAGGGTAGTGAAGCTGCTGCTGCAACAGCAGTTGTAATAGCTGTAAAATCGATAAGTCGCGAAAAACTTTTTCGAGCCGATAGACCATTCCTTTTCATGATTAAGGAAAAATCAACAAATACTATACTTTTCATGGGAAAAGTTGGTGACCCAACAAAAGCAGAGTAGTGAGCAAGCATATCATCAACCTAATAAAGCAGGGTGAGCATCAAACCCTCGATTTTAAGCATTCTATCACCGATTCAAAAAAAATTGCACGGGCAATGGTAGCCTTTGCTAATACCCTTGGCGGAACTCTCCTTATTGGGGTTAAGGATAACGGCTCCATTGTGGGTATTGACTCTGAAGAGGAGTACTATATGATTGAGGCTGCAGCGCAGATGTACTGCAAACCCGAGGTGCCATTTAAAGTTTCGAAATGGGTTATTAATGGGAAAACAGTTCTTGAAGTTGTAATAAACCCAACTAAAAATAGACCCGTAAAAGCACCCGATAAAAGCGGCGATTACAGGGCATTTGTTAGGATTTACGATGAAAACATCGTTGCTTCGCCAATTCAACTGAAGATATGGAAGGCCGAACGACATCGAAAATCGATACGAATGGTTCTTTCAGAAAAAGAGAATGCGCTATTTGATTATTTGAAAGTTAACCCCACGGTTACTGTTGGACAATATAGTCGATTAGCTTTTATCTCAAGGATTGATGCGGAAAATATACTTATCGACCTTACTGTGCTTGGCCTTATCAAGCACATTCTAACCCAAGATGAAGAGCATTTTATACTAGCGTAATTAATACTTAGTTCGAATTATCTTCTTTCTGCCTCTTGCCCCTATTTAGCAAATCGTCATACCATTCTCGATCCCTTGGTTTGACAAACATCTTTGGATAACTTTTGAAAAACGCCCACCAAATCAGCAATCCAATGGGGATTGTGATTATTGCCTCTAAAAATAGGCTGCTAAAAGACTTAACTTTTGCCTTGGATGGATTATCCTTAAAGAAAACCACATTAACCGATTCACCCAACAACAAATACTCATTTTCATCGGCATACATCGAGT
Source organism: uncultured Rikenellaceae bacterium (assembly GCA_964390565.1). GTDB lineage: Bacteria > Bacteroidota > Bacteroidia > Bacteroidales > Tenuifilaceae > UBA8529. The sequence goes on along the minus strand of CAYMII010000043.1, from coordinate 18,352 downwards.
ATGTTTTACCCTGATAAGCGTACTCGATAAGTGGGTAAGTTGATGACGGAAAAAGTAACGCGATTCCTGATTTTTCAAAAACGAGCTCAACTACCCTCCCTTTTGCTGTAACACCAAAAAAAATGTATGATAAAGGTGTTTTAAGTGTAGCAAAAAGCAAGATAATAATCCCGAGGCGATAAACCCACTTACGCTGCATTAACCTGATTTTGAAGTGCAAGGTATGAGTTTTTATCAATTATTAATAAATCCATTTGATAGCCAATGTAGGATTTGCCATAAAACCTTTATGTCCTGAAAAATTAGAACTAATTTCAACTTCGCCACCAACCGAAAAGTGAGAATGAAAGTTGTACCAGATTTGAGGCTCAGAAACAAATACAAAACGTCTATCTGCAGTATCTCCATTATCATCAAACACTTTGACATCCTGTCGCCAAAAATCGGCAAAACCAGTTAAGGAGAGTTTTCTATTAAAAAAATGTAGCCCCCAAACAAAAGTAAATTGAAACGCACCGTCATTTACATCTTTAATGTACTTATAAAGGATTTGAGTTGAAAAAGTACGAGTAAACGTTTTATTGGCAAAAGAGTAGCTGCAACCTAAAAGAAATGAATTATTGATTGGCAAACTGGTTTTCGAATTCCTAAAAAAGCCGCCATTGAACTCAGCATGAATTGCAATTGGCGGTTTCCAGAATTTAAGTTCTCTCGACACCTCCATGTATGCTCGTGATACTCCATCAACATCTGCAACTTTGCCACCATAGTCAAAATCAACAAACATAAAGGTAGAGCCAAAGCTATCGCGTTTAAATACCTCAGCTGTTGTAGTAACCATTTTACGAACTTTTCCAAAATCGTAATGCATTTGCAGGTTCTGCGATTTAGCTAGAAGTGGCAATACTGCTAGCAATGAAACTAAACAAAACTTCCTCATAAACAAGGTATTAACATATAGATATAGAACAATTTAAGAAGTTTTTAAACAGAATTTGTGATTTGGATGATGATTTATAACAACAGGCTAGGCAATGTAATCTGCCTCATGTGCATTCAAATTATTTGTGAATTATTAAAAAGAATCTAAAAAACTTATGGAAAAAGAGATGGAGTTGTATCAATTAGTTAAACAAAGCAATAAGTAGATAGACAGGTTCTTTGAAATAGAGGTAATTCTACAGAATAAAAAAGAGGTCAATCGAAATCGATTACCTCTTATCAGAGCGGGAAACGGGACTCGAACCCGCGACCCTCAGCTTGGGAAGCTGATGCTCTACCAACTGAGCTACTCCCGCTTGTTTTGGTGGAGATAGTCGGAATCGAACCGACGACCTTTTGCATGCCATGCAAACGCTCTAGCCAACTGAGCTATACCCCCCATTAATTTTAGAGTTCAAATATATAAAAAAGATGCATGATTTAATTACTCCAGCCTCTTTTTAGCAATAAAAAACAAATAAAATAACCATAAAACCAAGCCGTATGAAAGCAAAAAACGAAAAACCAGTTGCTCCCTCATTTGATGAGCTAGTTTTTGAAAACAGGAACAAAGAGTATGGAGCATATACTCTTCGAAAGAAATACAATAAATCTCTTCTATTTTCGATGATAGTTGGATGCTTGTTTATAAGTGCAACGGTAATAACACCTTATGCCATTTACAAACCTGCTCCTCACATCTTAAAAAAACAGATCGATTCAATTTCTGTTGAATTTTTTAATCCTAATCAACTAGTTGCTCAAAAAATTGAACAGCCAAAACCAGATGTAGAAAAGCCTCCTATTTTAGATTATAATAAGATAGTTGTTGTTGACACTTTATCGCCAAATGAAGCGAACCAGTTTTTAAGTCAAGATGATTTAAGAGATAGTATTCAAAATGAAAATATAGAAAACAATGTTGTTGATTCACCAAAACCTGAAATTGAAAAAGTTGTGGAAGACGAGATAAGAGATATCGTAGAAGAAAAACCTTATTTTGGAACTGAGGGTGACAAAGAGTTCTTAAAATGGATTGCAAATAATATCATTTATCCTGAAGAGGCTCTTGAGAAAGGAATTCAAGGAAGAGTTTACTTAAAATTTGTAGTGGAAAAAAATGGGAAATTATCTCATTTAGAGGTTATAAATAAGATTGACCCAATCCTAGGCAAAGAAGCCATTAGAGTACTTGAAATGTCACCAAATTGGAACCCTGGTAAAATGAATGGGACTCCAGTAAGAGTGTGGTTCACTTTCCCAATAACATTTTCGTTAAAAACAAATTAGTAATTATCTAAAAAAGAAAGGGCGCTTTTAGCGCCCTTTTCATTTTATATTTTTATTGATTTATTTAATCCATCCCTTTGAATTCAAATATTCAGCAATCTGAATGGCATTAGTTGCCGCACCTTTGCGAAGGTTATCGGAAACACACCAAAGGTTTAAGCTATTTGGCTGAGAATCGTCGCGGCGAATACGGCCAACAAATACATCATCTTTGCCTTCGGCATGCCTTGGCATTGGGTAGATGTTTTGTGCTGGAATATCCAAAACGGTAATGCCCTCTGAGTTTCTGAGTATTTTGTTTACTTCAGCAATATTATAATCCTTATGAAACTCAATATTTACCGACTCAGAGTGACCGCCAACAACAGGAATTCTTACAACAGTTGCTGTTACTGCAATAGAACTATCGCCAATTATTTTGCGAGTTTCATCAACCAATTTTTGCTCCTCAGTTGTGTAACCACTTTCGAGGAATGTTCCACCATGAGGGAAACAGTTCATATCGATTGGGTGTGGGTAAGCCCTATCGGCCTCGTTACCTGCACGCTCATCGTGCATTTGCTTAACGGCTTTAACACCCGTTCCTGTAACCGATTGATAGGTTGAAACAACCAACCGTTTAATCTGATATTGCTTATGTAATGGGTTAATTGCAACCACAAGTTGTATGGTTGAACAGTTTGGATTTGCAATAATTTTGTGCTCTGGTTTTAAAACATCAGCATTCACCTCGGGTACAACCAAAGGAATTTCAGGATACATACGCCATTGCGATGAGTTATCGACAACAACGGTTCCAACCTCTGCAAATTTTGGAGCCCAATCGCGAGAAGTTCCTCCTCCTGCTGAAAAAATTGCCACTGCAGGTTTCATGCTAATTGCATCAGTCATTGAAACGATTGAATATTCCTTACCCTTAAAGGTGATCTTTTTACCTACAGACTTCTCCGACGCAACGGGAATGAGGGTTGTTACTGGAAAATTTCGTTCTTCAAGAACCTTTAGCATAACGGTACCAACTAATCCGGTGGCACCAACAACGGCAACTTTCATGAGTTTTGTTTTTTAAATTTGTTTAATTAATTTTATTGTTAATATTCAGATCATTATAAAAGCGACAAGAAATTTAATCTTTAAAAACAGCTTTATCTATGGAAAAATTCCATAAAATCAAGCAAAAGTAATGTAATTTCTAGTTATGATTATGAGACTTTTATCATTATTAACAATTTTTATTTCTTCAATCGGTTTTTCCCAAACGGTTTACAATTTTGAATCTGGAAATTTAGATGGTTGGTTGCAAGTTCCTAATTCACGCTGGCAAGCATCAAGCACCACCCCCTTGAATGGAGGCTATTCTTTAAAACACACATTCAACAATACAACTATTGGCACAGATAGAATATCAATCGCATTACCTTCTTGGAATCTAAGTAGTGGCGATATTAAATGGCAAGTTAAGGTTAGGCATGGATACGATCCCTCATCATCAAATAGATGGTGGATTTACTTAATGTCGGACAAGGATGCAAACCAGATGCAATTAGGAGGGTTAACTTCGGGGTATGCTGTTGGTGTAAATCTTACAAGCACTGGTGATGATTTACTTAAGCTGTGGAGGATAGATTATGGAATACCACAATCTATTATCACAACAACCCTTGATTGGCAAAACCTTATTTCAACATCAGGTGTTGGTGCTATTGAGGTTGAACGTAAAATGGATGGAACATTTACACTTAAAGCGGCTACAAATGGCTCGTTCTCGAGTTTAACTAGCTATGGTAGTGCACTTGATATTACTCATCAAGATTTCAGCTATTTCGGGATTGGTTATAACTATTCATCTACGGCCGATATGCTGCTTTGGGTTGATGATATTTCCCTCTACTATACTCCCCTTAATAAAAACAATATCACTTCAGAGGTTCTTAGCCCAAGCAGTCAAGTTGCACCTTCGAATATTAGCTCAACATCAAATAATCCCACATCGGCCTTTGATGTTATAAAGTTTAAGATAAAGGATAACGGCTCGGGCGATAATCTTCCAACAAAAGTTAAGAGCATCGTTTTTAAAAAAGGGACATCAACAAATGCTGCAAACTGGATAAGCACTATAGGCGGAGTAAAACTTAAAGATGAATCGGGCGAAATTCAAATTCTAAATCAATCGGTTAGCGCTGATAAAATCAGCCTAACTGTTGACTCAACAATGCTTTCAGTGCCCGATGGGCAAACAAAGGAATACACGCTTAGCCTTTACCTCAAAAGCAATGGTTTAGAAGATGGCACAACGCTTAAGTTATACATCGACTCGGTTAAGCACGGATTTGAAGCAGGACTTTCAGGATCTGATTTTGTAAATACTTTTTCAAATAAGATTATTTCAAGCGAGGTTAAAATTGATGTTGTCGCCACAAACCTTAAATTTACACAACAACCATCAGGTATCAGCAAAAACAAACCTTTTGCACTTTCAGTTGGAGGAGTCGACGCCTTAGGCAACACCGATAAAGAGTTTAGCAACGCTATAACCCTTGCCCTTTCGCAAGGAAGCGGAATCCTTTCGTCGTCGAGTAGCTTGACTAAAACGCCTACTGCAGGAATATCAACATGGAGCGATTTGCTATACAACGCTTATGGAACGCTAAAGATACTAGCCACAAGTTCGGGTATTAGCCAAGTTGAAACCTCAACAATTAATGTACTTAACGACTCATCCTCGGTTGTCGTAGCGGCTGCCTCGCAGCCCACTGCTGCTGGGATATCATCTTTAAAAACCTATCTTGCATCAGCAGTTGAAGTTTTGCGGTTTAGGGTTCAAGATACCGGAGAATCTGATGGGTTGCCAACCAATGTGAGCAGCATTAAAATCAGCCGGGTTGAAATGACCGATGCAGCATCGTTGCTCAAGGCCATAGGGGGAATTCTGGTTAAAGTTAACGGAAATCCCGTTAGCATCTCTGATCCCGATATCAAAACCAGCTACTTCACATTTAATGTCAGCAACAACGCAATAGTAGCACCAGATGGTGGTTTTGCTGATGTAAGTATTTTTATCTACCTAAATAATGGCGGATTAACCGATAACCAAAAGATTCAGCTAAAGGTAAACTCCACAAATCATGGATTTACAGCATATCCAAGTGGTTCAAAATTTAACAGCACATTTTTGCAGGAGGTACTTTCAAATATTTTTTGGATTGATGTTGTTGCCACTCAACAGAAATTTGCATCAATACCAACAAGGGTTGGTGTTTTACTACCATTCAGCGTTACTTTAAATGCAACCGATGCCAACGGCAATACTGATAAGGATTTTTCCGGAACAGAAACGTTATCGTTGCTCACAGGAAATGGAAACCTTGGAATTCCATCGGGTGCAACTCAGCCCATAACGCAAGGAGTTTGCACATTCAACATGCTAACCTATACTAAACCCGAGAAGTTTTCGCTGCTAGCATCGTGCTCAACTTTGAATAACATTGCATCACCGTTAATAACTTGTGGTGATTCCGACGGTGGAGTAATAATAGCATCAACATCATCGAGCCCAGTAATAGTAAGCAGCATTTCAATTAATAGTCAAAGCGCAACAGAGGTTCTAAAGGTTAAAGTCTATGATGCTGGCAGCACCGATGGATTACCTCTATTTCCAACAAAAATCAACCTTTTCTGCTTCGACCCAACAAAATCGCAACAACTTTTCAATCAGATTGGGGGATTTGTTATAAGAACCGATAATGTGCCTATCGATATTGAATATTTTGCTTTAAATGCTGGAGTAATCGAAATCACTCCAAAACTCGGGAGTATCATAATTGCTGATAAAGATACGGTAGACCTATCCATATCGCTCTACCTAAAAGCAGGTGCAATAACCGATGCATTTCCGTTTAGGTTTTATATTCCATCTACAAACCATGGCTGGCAATCATCAGCCGAAGGAACTGGCTTTGCAAGCGCATTCAATGCAGCGATTTATGGTCCAGAATGCAGTATCAATGTTGATGCAACTAAGTTGAAGTTCGTTAGCACTCCTTTTATAGCGGTTCCATCACAACAGTTTTCAATTAAAGTGTGCGCCACTGATGCATTTGGAAATATTGACTATGATTGCTCCAATTCCGTAACGCTTGCTTTGGACTATGGAACGGGTACTATGTCGTGCTCAAATCCTACACAAACCATAACATCTGGGTTTGCTAATTGGAATGATGTAACCCTCAATAAAATAGGGGCATATCGCTTTAAAGCATCAGAGAATGGCCTTGGAACAGTTACTTCCGATGAGCTGATTTGTGGAATAGCCAAGAATTGTCTTGTTGATGAAAATTTCGAAAGCACCATCAACACATCATGGTTAGCTAGCGACTGGCTGCTTTCAACCATTTCGCCAATTAATGGTGCAAAATCATTGCAACACAAGCAAAACGCCAGTTCTGGAATTAATACCCTTTCTATTCCAGCTACTTTTCCTTCAATTGGAGATAAAGCAACTGAGTGGAATCTTACATTAAGAAATGGCGACTGGGATCCATCAACCGACAACTACTTCTACTTTGCCCTAATGGCAAATACTCAGGATCTGAACGCTGATGGATATTTCATTGGTATTAACCCATCATCGGGTAACGATTACCTAACGCTTTGGTGCAATAATCAAGGGGTGAAAAAGCCAATCATCACCTCAAGTTTTGATTGGAACACAAGTGATGAAGTGAAAATTAAAGTTGGTCTATCAACAAAAGGTGAATGGCAATTTTGGTATCAACCAAAGAGTGAACAATCATTTATTCTTGCAGGAAAAGGCAATAGTATAAGCAATACTTCGATGAATAGGAGCGGCTTATTTTTTGAGTATACATCATCGCGCTCGGGCCAACTTTGGATGGACGATTTAAGCATCTGCGCCACTGATTATCCTCCTATCCTACTCTCTGCAAAGCCGCTGAATCTAAATACCGTAAAGGTTCTTTTTTCTGAAAGGATTAACTTAAACGATGCATCAGCAAAGGCGAACTACTCCATCATAGATAAAACGGGAGCATCCATCGAAATCAATAGTATTAGCACCTCAACAGAATTACCAAATGGGGCTTACCTTAAAACAGAACAACTCCCTATTGGAAAACTATTGTTAAAGGTAGAAAAAATAAGCGATTTAAACGATAATTCAATTAAGGATAGCATCTACTTTGGGCTAAGCGAGAAGGGCTCGCTAGGAAGATTAATCATCAATGAGATAATGGCTAACCCCGAGCCATCAGTTGGTTTACCTAAATATGAGTATATCGAACTTTACAATCCAACTTCTGAGACGATACACTTAAACGGCTGGAAATTAGAACTAAACGATTACAAATTAACTCTACCTAACGATTCAATACTTTCAAACCAATACATAGTCCTTTGCTCAACAAGTACAGCGCCTGCACTTAGCGCATTTGGCAAATCGATTGGCGTAACTAACTTCCCCTCTTTACTAAATTCAGGAATGAATATCAGTTTAACCGATGCTAGTGGTTCTTTCATAGCAATGGCAAACTACAGCGAAGATTGGTACGGTGATGAAATGAAAAAGCAGGGAGGATGGTCGTTGGAAAAGATTGATTATCGTAACCTGATGGAGGGAAAAAGTAACTGGAAAGCCTCTAATGATAGTAAAGGTGGAACGCCATTTGTAGCAAACTCAGTAGTAAATGAGAATCCCGATATTACCTCACCAATGCTTTTGTTTGCTGAGATTTTGGACAACAAAACCATAAAACTACTATTCTCCGAGCCAATGGATAGCTTGATGCTTACTTTTACAAACAATTTCGATATTGACAATGGAATTGGGCACCCTGAATCGGCAACGCTTATCGGAATAGAATATAATACAGCAATTATTTCGCTTCCAAACAGTTTGAATATTGGCACAATCTATAACCTCTGTTTAAGTCAAAACATAACCGACTTCTCCGGCAATCATCTAATAGACGATTGCGTAAGAATTGCGTTACCTCAAACAGCTGAATGGAACGATATCGTAATTAACGAGGTAATTTTCAACCCAAACGCTGGAGGTGTTGATTTCGTTGAACTTTACAATAAATCTGATAAAACATTCGAGTTAAAGAACTTTTCCCTTGCAAACAGGAATAGCACAACTAAACAACTCGATCAGGTTTATTCTGCCTCTGATACCTCTAGGTTACTATTCCCCAATGAGTATGCTGTAATATCCATAAATGCTCAAATGGTTAAGCAGTTCTATCGTACCGAGAATGATAAAGCATTTATCAATGTTTCCAGCATGCCATCATTCAATAACGATGAGGGCTATGTAGTTCTTTTGGACAAAAAACTCGAAGCAATTGATGAGTTACACTATAAAGAGAGTATGCACTCGAAACTTTTAAATGATTTCAAAGGAGTATCGCTCGAAAGAATAAATCCTAATCTGTCTTCATCAAGCTCATCTACATGGCAATCAGCAGCGCAAACAGCGGGATTTGCAACGCCAACCTATAAGAACTCGCAATGGGTTGAGCCTTCGGCTAAGGATGATGCCTTTACTCTAGCACCCGAAACCTTTTCGCCCGATGGCGATGGAAGGGACGATTATCTGCTAATTTCCTATAAACTTCCTAACGAAGGGAATACGACAAACATTAGAGTGTTTAGTTCAAACGGCACTGAGGTTAAGCGACTAGCATCAAATCTTTTAATCGGAACAAAGGGAACGTTAACTTGGGATGGGTTGAATAATCAAAACCAACGAGTGCCAATGGGGATATACATCGTTTACATCGAGTATTTTAACCCAGGCGGAGAGGTTAAAAAGATTAAAAAAACTTGTGTTGTGGCAGAGAAACTATAATGTTAAACTTTCACACCAAAAACGAGTACATCATCAATTTGCTCGCCAGCTCCCTTCCACTCTAAGAAAACGCCATTCAGCACTTCTTCGATTTGCTGTCCGTTGTTTTTGCCAAATTCTGAAAGCAGTTTTAAGAACTGGTTTTTGAGGAACTTTTTATTTTTTTCGCCCCCAAACTGGTCGATAAACCCATCGGTGTAAAGAAAAATCCAGTCATTCGCTTGCAAATTAAGGGTTTTGAGTTCAAACTTTCTATCGTTAACCTTTTCCGATAATCCTATTAAAATGGATGAAGGTTTTTCCTCAATTATCAACCCATTTCTACAAATAAGCAAAGGAATAAGTGCGCCCGCAAATTTTAAGTTCAAATTCTCCTTATCGAAACAGCAAACTGCAATATCCATTGAGTCCTTTAAAACCATCTCTTCAATGCCAACGTTCAACTTTAAAGGCAGTTCAACATTAATAAATTCCAGAATTCTGTCGGGATCGGTAATATTTTGCTGGGTTACCGCCTGATTCAGCATATCGAGCCCAATAATGCTCATAAATGCTCCCGGAACCCCATGCCCAGTACAATCGGCAACGGCAAAGAATACTTTATTGTCTTTTTGTAAAATCCAGTAAAAATCGCCACTAACAAAATCCTTAGGTTTATAAAAGCAGAAGGCATCAGAAAAATAGGGTTTTGTTAAATCCAACGAAGGGAGTAACGCCTCCTGAATTCTTTCGGCATATCGAATATTATCGGTAATTTTACCAATATATGTTTCAATTACGCTGTAAGCCTCTTCGATGTTTTGATTCTTAAACTCAATATTTTTACGCTGATCGCTAATTTCGGCATTTTGAAGTACAAGCTGATTATTAACTTTTTTCCTCTGCTTAAGCGAAACCAAAACATAAACTATTGAACCCACCAAAAGCACAATGATTGTAATAAGCGCAAATGCGAGTGAACGCGCTCTGTTGAGCTTAAGCTCTTTTATTTCGATTTCCGATTCTTTCTTCTGCTTCTCGTACTGATACTGAAGGAAAAAAAGTTTTTCGGATAGCTGCTGATTAAACAGGGTATCATTATAGCTGATAATGCTCTCGAGGTTCCCAGTTGCCAAGCGGAAATGCTCTTGCCCTTTGGCAACCTGAGTAATAACCTTAAGGGCATCACGAATAGTAAGTTTTGCCCCAATTTCTTTAGCTATATCATGCGCATTCTGAGCATATTTAAGTGCCTCATCCGTTTCTCCGGTTTTAAGGAAAAGTTCTGCTTTTCGGGCAAGTATATTTGCGTACAGATCTTTATCTGTCTCGATGTTTACTATTTGCTGAGAAGTATTATAGTTTTCAATAGCCTGAAAGTAGTCCCCTTTCTCTTTATAAAGATCTCCGATATATTTATAACAAACGGCAATACCCTGTTTTTGGTTTATATCTTTACGAATTTTAAGGGCAGTATTCAAATCTGTTAAAGCACTATCGTATTCTTTAAGCAATAGATTTGCTCTTCCTCTATTTAAGTGAACATAGGAAAGCATTAGCTTATTTTTTATCCTAGTTGCAATTTCCAAAGCATTGTTAAGGTTTTCAATTGCATTTGTATAATACTCTTGGTATATAAGGAGGTTCGCAATATTGATATATGCGAATCCCTCTTGCTCGGGAAGTGTGTATTTTTTAGATAATTCTAGTCCTTTATAATAGTAGTCTGTAGATTTTGAGTAGTTACCTATAATTCTATAGGCAACCCCAACGTATCCGTGAAGGTTTACAAGGTTTTTATAATCTTTATACTTTTCAGCTCTTTCAATGGCTTCAAGTCCTAACTCGATAGATTTATTAGGTTCAGAATTACGAAGTTCCCATGTAAGCTTTGTAAGAACTTCAACTTGAGCAGAGTCGTTAACCTTACTTAGTATGCTGTAAAGTGAATCAATTTTTTTATCAGATGCTGAATATCCAAATAATGGGATAAGTAGAGCGATGAATGTTAAATATCTAAACATTTGTCAGTATTAGCAATTTCCGTTTTGTCACTTTTTCTACAAAACTACAATTAGTTATTTAAAAAGGATAAATTAAGTTAACAATTTGTAATACATGATAGATATATCCTTTCTAATTAGGTTTAATACTTAATTAAAAATGAAAAAGCTGGATTTTATCCAGCCTAGTCTCATTTAAATAGATTATACATTCTAAAGTTTCTGCATCATCTCCTCCATAATGAGGGTCATCTTCTTTTCGGCCTGTTTGCCAATCTCCTGAACCTCCTCGTGAGTAACCACTTGAATTTTACCAGGAACACCAAGGTCTGTAATAATTGATATTGCAAATACTGGAAGTTTCATATGGCGTGCAACAATTACCTCTGGAGTAGTTGACATTCCAACGGTATCGCCTCCAATGATTCGGAAATATTGATACTCTTTTGGAGTTTCGAAAGTTGGACCAGTTGTTCCAACATAGCATCCCTCTTGAACTTTAATGCCATTCTTTTTTGCAACCTCTTTTGCAAGTGCAATTAGCTTATGATCATATGCATCGCTCATATCGGGGAAGCGAGCACCCATTTCGGCCATATTAGGGCCAACAAGTGGATTTGGTATTAGATTGATATGATCGTTGATAATCATTAAGTCGCCAATCTCGAAATCGGGATTTACTCCACCGCTAGCATTTGATACGAATAGCTGTTTTATTCCAAGAAGTTTCATTACACGAACAGGGAAAGTTACCTGTTTCATATCGTAGCCCTCGTAATAGTGGAAACGACCCTGCATTGCTACTACTTTTTTGCCTCCTAAATCGCCAAAAATTAGTTTACCAGAGTGTCCATCAACTGTTGATAATGGAAAATTGGGGATAGTTTTATACTCAAGCACTTGCTGATTCTTAATATCACGAACTAATCCGCCCAATCCTGTTCCCAGAATAATTCCAACTTCGGGGTTAATGGTTACTTTACTTTGAATAAACGCTGCTGTTTCCTTAATTTTTTCGAGCATAGGTCAATATTTGATTAGTAAAACTGTTTTCCTGATTATCGATAAACTTGATTTCAATTGGTATGTAGAATAATGCTTTTTTAAATTCCTCATCGAGGTCTTCAATTCCCCTCAATCGTGCAGCATCCTTCTCGGTTGTTACTATAGATTTATCAAGCGATTCGTATTTCAAATAGTTTTCAAATATAGGTGAAATTTTACTTTTTGAAAAAGAAAAATGGTCGGCGAAGGTATACGTTTCAATTAATTTCGCCTTAGTTTTTAAGTGAGAATAGAAAAAAGTGGGGTTAGCGATTCCTGCAAAAGCAAAAATGCCTTGCAACTCTGATAAAGCTAACTGTTTTCTATACTCAGCAAATACAGGTTGTGGTTCGCCATAGCCAATGCCTGTAAAGTATATGCTTTGATTAGAATGTAGGTTCAACTCCTTTTCAACAGAAATCATCTGCTCCTTGCTTAGGTCAAGCGGGCACTTCGTAACGATTACAGCCTCTGCCCTGCGTTTCTCCTTAACGCTGTCGCGAAGCATGCCCATGGGCATAAAAAAATCGCGGGTAATTAGCCTATTATAATCTACAAGTAAAATTGTAAAGCCTGGTTTTACCCATCGATGCTGCATGGCATCATCAAGAATAATTAAATCAAGGTCTGAGTTATCATTTATTAAACGAGCAATTCCATTTCTACGATCACCATCAACAGCAGCATTAACCGACGGAAACTTAAGTTTCATCTGTAACGGCTCATCGCCAACCTCACTTGAGGTTGATTTATCAGTTACATTCAAAAAGCCTTTTGTCTTTCTTCCATAACCACGGCTAAGGGTTGCAACCCTAAAATCTTTAATCAATAATTTTAATAAGAATTCAACATGTGGCGTTTTTCCTGTGCCTCCAACGGTAATATTCCCAACACATATTATTGGTTTATTGAACGAGACCGATTTTAAAATTCCCCAATCAAACAAATAGTTTCTAACCTTCACGATTAATCCGTAAAGCAACGCAAAAGGAGAAAGTAAAATCGAAAGCAACTTTAACATGAGATAATTTAGATATGATTCTGTCTGTCAAAGATATCTATTTTATCGCTAAAAAGGATTAACGCATTAGCATTAAACAAAAAGGGTGCTCCCGAAGAGCACCCTTAAAACTTTGAAATATTGATTATTAGTAAAGTTCAACATTGTAAGGTATTCTAGCCTGAACACCTTGGTTGCTTATCATTCTCTTAATATTATTATACTCTTTGTAAGCAACACCTAACTCATCGCTAAGAATTGATGCTTTTGCTTTACCAGTTAACTCCTCTATAAATTGTTGGAAAGGTTCTTTTTGCTTTGGAAGTTCGGTAATTCTATAGTCATCGAGTTTGGCCTTTTTAACAGCAACTTGAATTGCCTCCTTTAGTCCACCGTATTGGTCTATTAGCTTAATATTGATGGCATTAGCTCCACTCCAAACACGACCTTGTCCAATCTCATCAACGCTGGCAACCGAAATTTTTCTTCCTTCCGATACGTGACCGATAAATGTTTGGTAAATATCCTCTACTCCAAGTTGAGCAACCGAACGCTCCTCGGCGGTCATAGGGCGATACATCGAACCAAAATCGGCATGTTTGTTTGTTGATACAGTTTCAACATTGATCCCTAGTTTACCACTTAAGCCATCTTTAACGTTAAAGTACATTCCAAATACACCGATAGAACCGGTAATGGTTGTAGGATCGGCTAAAATTGTATCGGCTGGAGCTGCAATATAATATCCACCCGAAGCAGCAACATCGCCCATAGATACTATAACAGGCTTAACTTGTTTTGCTAAAACCATCTCGCGCCAAATTACCTCCGAAGCCAAAGCACTACCACCTGGTGAGTTTACTCTAAGGACAATTGCCTTAATGGTGCTATCGCGACGAGCCTCGCGAATAACTTTTGAAATTCCATCAGATCCAATTGCACCATCGGTTGCATTGCCCATGTTGATTTCGCCAGTTGCGTAGATAACGGCAATCTTGTTTTTTGATAACCCTTTACCCTTTAATGGAGTTGGAAGTTTTGCATAATCATCGAGAGAAACGGAAGGAATATCCTTTTTATCGGAAATGCTTAGTTTCTTTTTAAGGATATCAATCACCTGATCTTTATATACCAAACTATCAACAAGTTTATTCTCCAAAGTTGTTTTGCCATTGCGAATCATCATCTCATCGGCAAAGCGATTTAACTCAGAAACAGAAATATTTCTCGATTTTGATATCTCAGCAACCCAATGATTCCAAATTGAGCCGATGAATGTTGATATCTGCTCACGGTTCTCAGGGCTCATCTTATCGAGCATGTAAGGCTCAACTGCGCTCTTAAATTTACCATGGCGGATAATCTGAGGTTCAACACCAAGTTTGGCTAAAATATTTTTATAGTACATCACCTCTGCACGTAAACCAATCCAATCAACAGCGCCTTCAGGATTTAAGTAGATTTTATCGGCAACTGATGCCAAGAAATAAGCCTTTTGGCTATAAACATCGTTATAACTGATAATAAACTTACCTGATTGTTTAAAATCGATAAGGGCATTACGAATCTCGTTAACTGTTGCTGCACCTGCGTTTACAGCATCAACTTCCATTAAAATACCTTTAATCTTTGAGTCATCCTTAGCATTCTCAATTGCCTTAAGGATATCATTCAGCCCAATGGCTGATTTTGGTTGTAAACTCATAAAATCCATTCCACTAAATGGATTATTTGATGCTCTATCTACTACCTCCTTATTGAGGTTGATGTATAGTATTGAATTGTCTTTTACTTCAACCAACTTATCGGATGAAGACATCATGGCTCCAATTATTCCCATTAAAACTAAAAAACATAGGAATGATGCAATAAAGAAACCAAGGATAGATGCTAGTAAGTACTGGAAAAATGATTTCATGTGATGTTTTTTTAAGTGACTTATTATTAAAATCTTTAATTCATCTATATTGATACATTATGAATTTAATCTAATTCTTTTCTAACATTATGCATACCTTCATATTTCAATCGATTGCTAAGTAGATATGAAATATGTATCAATTTCAAAGTTGAAAAGTAATTGAATATGTTCAAATGTTTTTAGTGAACTAAAGTATAAAAAATCCGTTAAATGGTTATGTTTGAAATTCTTTTTTCAAATAAAGTATTTTGTTGTTTTATCTAATTAATGAATAAAAGATGGCTAAAGTATATCTTGTAATAGGCGGAAATCTTGGGGATAGAGAGCAATATATCGATAAAACAAAATGCTTAATTGCTGAGCGAGTTGGTTATATTTTAAGATACTCTTCTATATACGAATCCGAACCTTGGGGCTTTGAACACAGTCAAAATTTTTTAAACCAAGTGCTTATAGTTGATACTCAGCTAAGCCCTGCAGCAATACTACTCGAAATATCATTTATTGAAGGAATTTTAGGAAGAGAGCGAAATGGCAAAGGCTACTCGCCACGTACTGTTGATATTGATATTCTATTCTACGATCAGCAAATAATGCTTTCGCCAAGTTTGGTTATTCCTCATCGCTTTTTGCATAAGCGAATGTTTGTACTTGCACCTTTATCGGAAGTTGCACCAGATTATATGCACCCACTATTCTCGATTCCTGTTCGAGAACTGTTAGCATCATGCGACGATAAAACAAAGGTTTGGAAGTATCAACCGGTTTCAGTTGAGCAATAGTTTACTCTTTCCCGCCATAAGCTAAATCCCCAGCATCGCCTAACCCAGGTACGATGTAGGATTTTACAGTTAGTTCATCATCAACAGCACCAAGCCAAAGCGTAACACTTTTTTGCGATAGGTTGCGCTTCATATAGTCAACCCCTTCTTTTGAAGCTATTATCGATACAATGTGTGTGTGCTTTGGCGTTCCCTTTTCGAGAAGCGCTTTATATGCTAACAGCATCGATGCTCCTGTGGCAAGCATTGGGTCAATTATAACCAACACCTTGTCATCGATACGTGGGCACGATAGGTGCTCAAATTGAATTTTGAAACTACCATCCTTACTATACTTTCGGTAAGCTGAAATAAAAGCGTTCTCTGCTTTATCGAAGAAGCTAAGCATTCCTTGATGCATAGGCAAACCAGCTCTTAGAATAGTGGCAAGAACCAACTTGTCGGTCGAAAGGTTTACATCGGCAAATCCAAGAGGAGTTTGCACCCGATGACTCTCGTAATGGAGCTCCTTGCTTAGCTCGTAGGAAAAAATCTCCCCAATCCTTTCAAGGTTTCTTCGAAACCTCATAAAATCATTTTGAATGTTAACATCGCGAAGCTCAGCGATGAACTGGTTCATGAGGGAGTTGTTTTCGCCAATTATTCTAACCATAAATTTCAGTATTTATAAAATCGCTGATCTGGTGCAAAGTAGTAAAAGATTTTAATAGTTCGATTCCTTTGGTTGTGTTATTCGATAGTTAAATTAAACTTTCTTCTTTTTCAGTTGTTTCGAGAAAAACAACAAAATCATTAGCACCTATGAAGACATTTCTTTGTAAAACCTGCAACAAGAAATTCGAAGCCGCAGGCGTAAGGGTTGATTGGAACGATCCCGTTTATGGACCTTGCAGCAAATATACCGCTCAATGTCCATGTAATGGTGAGGAGTGCGAAGAGTTTAAACCTCAAATGAGTCATAAAGAGGAGGCGGTATCATCGTGCGGTTCGGGTCATTGTTCGTGCGGTAGATGAAAATTGAAAGATGTCGAGAAGATAGATTCAATTTAGAAAATCGTCTTCTTGACATCCTTTTATTGCAGCCTATCAAAAAAAAGCTGCAGCTATAGCATCAAAATTCTACCTTCACAATAGAATAATATCATTTTATGATGCTACTTAACTTCTCCTCGTTCATTGAAGCGCTCGTTTCAATAAATACTATTTACTGGATAATAACAATCCCCGCATCCCTTGTCTTTTTAGTTCAACTGGCATTAACATTCTTTTATGCCGAATCAAAAACAAATAGTGTTAGCACAAAAAGTGCAACCAACAACGAAGAAGTTCCTATCGTTTTTAAACTATTCAATTTCAGAAATACTATTGGCTTCTTCACAGCCTTTGGCTGGAGTGGACTTGCCTGCATTGATGTTGGATCATCTAACACACTCGTAATAATCATGTCCATTATTTGCGGTTGCATTCTGGCATTGACTATGGCAATTGTCTTCTTTTTCGTTAGAAAACTTATGAGATCTGTAGAGGAAGGGCTTGAGTAGGTATAAAAAAAACCGAGCTGCATTGCAACCCGGTTCAAATAAATGTGATACAACTAGCTATCTCCCAAGCTCTGAAGCACGCTTATTCAATATTTTATCCTCCTCCGTTTCGGGCTCCATTTTAATCCCATGTTCACGTGGTTTTGTGTTCTCATCAACATGAACAAAGGTTATAAAGCCATCAACAATAACTGCATCGGGTTTACTAACACGAGCAACTTTAACGTAAGCAACAAGACTACTCTTACCTGTATGTACTATTTTGCTGGTGTAGCAAATACACTCCCCTGGTTTTACAGGACTGCTAAAGTACATTCCGTGAATCTTTAAACAGATAATGTCATGAGGGTTTATTAAAGATGAGGCTGAAACAAAACCCGATTCAACAAACCATTCGGCACTTCGCCCAGCATATAAGGTTCCATGATGGTTTAGGTCCTCACTCTTTACAAGCCGATGGGTTGGATATTCTTTAATCTTCATATAGTTTTTTTTTGCGCTGCAAAGGTAAAATCAAAACTAATAATCAGGATATCAAACCATCATGTTATAAAACTAGGCTCTACAACATCAATTTCTACTTACCCAACTGCTTCTTAGAAAATCTTGCTTTAATGGATGGCCCGCTCACAAAATAAACACCGAGAAATACCATTACGGTTGCAATGATCTTTGGAGTATCGATTACATCTTGCCCAATCACAACTGCAACAATCGATGCAATAACGGGCTGTGTATAGTTATAGATACTTACAGTGGTTGCTTTGACCTGCTTTAAACCCCAGCTCATTAGCAGATATGCAATAAAGGTTGCTCCCAGTAAAACAAAAAAGATTGAGCCCCATACCGAAGCAGGGATAGTTGACCAGCTTGTATTAATCAAATCACCGATTCCTAAAGGAGTAATAAATATCAACCCTACAAAGAAAACGCCTCTCATAAC
>CAYMII010000042.1:0-33280 GCA_964390565.1 uncultured Rikenellaceae bacterium | reverse complement strand
CGACCCTCTGGTCCCAAACCAGATGCGCTAACCGGACTGCGCTACACCCCGAATTGTTATGGCGGAGAGAGGGGGATTCGAACCCCCGGTACCGGTTACCCAGTACGTCAGTTTAGCAAACTGGTGGTTTCAGCCACTCACCCACCTCTCCAGTGGAGTCTGAAATAATAAACTTTAATTCAAAAAAACTTTCATACCCCTCAGTGGGTTTGACTTCTAATCTAACTTGCCGTTGCTTGTTTTAAAAAGAAGTGGCACAAAAGTATAAAATCAATTCAATTTAGCAAAAATTTAAGCCCTTTTTAAAGATTATTTTATCAAGAAAGTGTAAATAAATTTTCCATAATCCATAAGCAGCCTGACATACAAGCACCTACACAAATAATCTAATTTTCGCAAATTGAGGTTGTTATTCCTTTCAAGTCAAACTCGCGCTTCAAATCCAAAAGCTGGTCGTATGAACCAAGTTTAACATCACACTTGCCTTTATAGTGGGCAATTATGGTGCATTGCTCGGCCTGTACAGGATTATGCTCACAAATATCGATAAGGCTTTCGATAATAAAATCGAAACTATTAACATCATCGTTAAATAGCAACAAACTGTATGTATCAACTGATTGATATTCCCCGTGATGTCTCTCAGATGGCAAATCGCGTGGTGTTCCCCTCATAATCAACGTATTTGCTGCAAATATAGCTATTTTTTATCAAACTCAAGAGTAACCACTTCGGCAGTTGATACACCGCTTGCAATAAGGTTATCCTTAATTCTATTGGCCTCCTCAAGTGAATTGTAGTTCCCGATTGAGTAAACTACCAAACCTTGTTCATTAGTTTTACGGAAAATATCCTTGCCTGCTGCCATTGCTTTAACTGTTTGTAAAATGCCATCGGGAATTTTAGAGTTGTATTTCCCTATCTGAACCTGATAAATTTTACCTTTTAACATCGATGAATCTGCAACAACTGTATTCTTCTGATTTAATGGGCTAGGCTTGCCCTCCATTGATTGCGCCCTACTAACAGGAATCGATTTACCATCAAGCCAAGCAACTATAAACCCATCCTTAAAGCCTTTTGAGCGCACAGCGGTTAATGACTTTTCAGCCTCAGTGAACTTTCTAAATCTTCCGATAAAATATTTCGAAACCTTTGCTCCGCTTGGCCTATCAATAGACACCGGGCTCATCCCTTTGAAAGAATTAATTTCAAGTGGTTTGCTAAAGGCTCCAAGTTGGATTTTATAAATAACTCCTGATGGCAATGATTCATTAACCGGAATCGGATTTTGAGCATCGTATGGAGATTTATCTGAGACTTGAAAAGCCAATGGTTCATCCTCTTTAATTACAATAGTCTCGTTGCTTACATTCTTTTGCTCAACCTTTTTAATTCCCAAGTCCTGCTTTGGCTCGCTCTTTGGCTGCAAAACCTCAACAACTTCAAGTTTATTAACAACTGGTGCAAGTGAACTCCCAAATGCTAGTTTCTCTAATTTAATAACCTTGCTCGTTGCTTGCTGCTCAAAAAGATTCATACCCCAAGTTCTAGCAAAAGCCAACTCCATGCGAAGAATACCTAACTCATTTAGGAGTGATGCCTCATATAAACTCTCGCTGCGACCTTCGTCGGAAAGGTTATTTTTAATGGTTGTTGCGGCCCTAAAATGGCTGTTTGCTCTTTCAATTTCGGCTCTAGCATCATCACCATTGTTATTACCGCTCTTAACAATTGCAACCATTACACAATCGGAGTAGATTTTATATTTCACCTCAAATTGCTTTGCAATTAAAGCGGAATATGCGTTCATCTTAGCATTTGCCTGCTTTTGCAATTCATTGCAGTTTAAGGTTGAATCATTCTTTTCAATACAAGCGCTATATTTTCCTTTTGCAGCAACTGCCTCTTCCCTTGCAGTTGCAATCTGTCCTTGCAACTTCTCAATCAGTGTAAGTCGATTTATCTCATCGCTACGGAATACGGTTGATGCGAATTGTGCTTGATACAAATAATCAGGATTATCGTTCGTAAACGTTGATGTTGATTTACCTTGAGGCTTCCTCTTCCCTGTTAAATACTCCTGCTCAATTTGGCTAGCCTGAGCAAAGTATTTATCGGCATCGCCCTGCGCTGCCAACAGCGCATTTTCGACCTTCATCACCTTTGACTCAAGCGCTTTTCTCTCTTCAGCGGTATTTATGTAATCAAACCCACCGCGCAACTTCTCAAGTTTAATCCTTAAAGAGTCGGTTTCTTTCTGCTTTAAGAAACCATTTGTAATGACTCTCATATACTCAGGATCATTCTCAACAGCGTTGAATGATGCAGACTTTGTTTTTGGTTTATTCGTTGCTATTTGCTCATCCTCTTTATCCTTCTTAACAACTTCTGTTTTATTCGACTTAACCACCTTCTCTCTAACTAGGTTAAGTTGCGCAACCTCTTGAACCTCATCAACAGTTGTAAATGATCGTTGAATTGGATTATTTTCAACTTTATACATCACCACATCAACACTATCGCCTTCGCAACTACGGTTTGTTGAGAAACAAGCCAAACTATCGTTTGAATCGGGAACAAAAAGGAAATCATCATAAGTTGAACTGAATGGGAACCCAAGATTCTCGGGGTTACTCCATCGCTTTGCATTTGCATCGTAAACGCTCCGATAGATATCATAACCACCCATGCTATAATGCCCTTTTGATGCGAAGTACAGCGTAATGCCATCAGGTGCCATATAAGGAAAATCCTCATCGTCTGAGGTATTTATAACTTGACCAAGATTTTCTGGCTTACTCCAGTAGCCATCGGCCAAACGCTTTATCCGATAAATATCCTTGCCATTGATTGTGCTTTTGCCATAGCTTGCGAAGTAGATATAATCGCCTTCCTGAGGGTTATTGGGAGATAACATCATGGTGTTTAAATTCTCCTTGCGATCTGTCTCCGATTTTAGGTTATCTGAAACGGGTGTTAACGACGAAGACTTAGGCACAAATGAGTAATACTGATAAAACTCATTAACCCCCACCCTTTTCTTATCGATGATTTGGGGAGAGTAGTAATATTTCAAAAGTGAATTGCCATTCTCACAAAGGCTTAAGTATTTCTCAATCTCATTAGTTTTGATATCGTTTGATCCACCGTTCACTGTAAATCGGCGATAGTATTCAATGGCCTGATCGAACCGATATGTCTTTCGAAAAGCCTCGGCTAAGTAAAAATAAACCTTATTGGGTACATCTCCGGATGAAGCCTTTGAAAGGAAAGAAACTGCATTTTGGGCTTGTCGCGTGGTATTTAAAATACACACGCCAACGGTATAGTTGTAGTACGACTCCTGTGGATAGCTATCGAGCAACTCCCTATAAATTGGAAGCGCTTTTGCATAATCGCCAGCATTGAAAAGCGAATCGGCTGTAACGCGAGCCTCAGATTTCCCTCCGCTAACAGAAATTTCTTGCGAAAATATTGCTGAGTAGTTTATTATTAATGCAATTGATAAAACCCAACGAAAGATATTCATGGATAGATTATTGGTTAAATAATTTATCCTGTAAAAATAATACATTATTTGAGGTTATCCGAATGGTTTAAAATTACCTTCTAAAGAGATAAAATCGAAGGTTGTTTCCATGATTTTTAAAAGAAAACAGCATCTACAAATCTAACTTGTAGATGCTATGAACGGAGATATCCATTTTACTTTAATAACCCCAATCCTTCTTTTGCGCTAGAATCATCCGGATTGTAAAGCAAAGTCTTATTAAAGAGAATTTTGGCTTCGCGAGTCTTACCCAATTTAAGATTTGTCCATGCAAACATTAATAAGCTGTCGTGATCGAATGGGTAAAGGTTTACAACCTTTTCAAAATACTTGTAGGCTTGCTGATACTCTTTTTTCTCGTAAGAAATTAAACCCATGCGATAAAGAGTAAGCGTATTATTGGGATCGATTGATAGGATTTTATTGTACTGAGCAACAACCATATCCCAATTACCAAGAGCCGAAGCAGGTAAAACCACGCCTAATCTTGGCTCAATAGCATATGGCATCAGCTCAACGGCCTTATTGTAGTAGCCTAACGACTCGGAGAATTGTCCTTGCAGATAGGTTAACCATCCAAGCCTTAAATTAATCTCATACGATTTTTCGTCGTAATACGCTTTTAAGGCTGTAACAGCCTCAGTATATTTCCCCGATTTCTCTTTGATATAGCTATCACTAAATGCAGAGGTAAGTTGATCCTGCGATAAAGAGATATAAGTAGAAGACAAGAAGATTGCTAGGAAAATTAATTTCTTCATAACTATTAGTTTTTAAAAGTTAGTTTGATTGAACCCCCAAAGGAGTTAAGGCTTAATTTATCATATCTATTAAAATCGTTCAAGTCCCAAGTATATATATGATTTACATTATATTGAGGAGATAGGGTAATGCTAAATTTCTTGCCAAGTAAAAAAATGAAGTTCCCATAAACTGTTGTAACAGGTATTTGGAACGAGTTATTCAAAAGCAATCCTTGATTTCGTGCATACAAAAATGAATTCCCAGCAACAACTCCCGACTCCAACCAGAAGAATCTCAATAACTTGAAGCCAAACTCTTGATTAAGTTGATATGTACCACCCCAATTTTTATCAAATTGATACATTCCGCCAGATGTCAAATAAAAATTAAGATTTCCAAAAGGTAAATATGTAATAAACACGTCCCCTCTAACCTGTGAAGAACCTCCAAAATTGCTAACGGATGCATTTATTCCTGACCTTACCCTCCATCCATTCTTTAAGATACCGACCCCACCCAAATATTCTGATTTAAATTGTTTTGCAGCATTTCTTCCTCCGTGTTGGGATTGGCTAGATCCTACTGAGTAAAATGCAATATGCCCAAATCCTGAAAATTCCCATCCTGGGAATTTAAAACCTGTTAACTTAAAGTATAGCTGATTCTGTGAATAATCAAGATTAACTCCAGTGGAGTTAGTGCTTGAGTATGAAATTCCTTTTTTTTGCACATTGGTATAAACAAAAGTTCCCTTACTATTAGATGAGAACAAACTCTCAAAACCTAAATTTGTAATTAAACTATTCTCCAATGCTTCATAATTATCAACTCTAGAATCATAATATTTCGCATCGTAATTAGCTGCATAAACAGTTATATGCGCCTCCTGCAGAAGGTGCTTTTCAATTGATCTTAAAGCCTTATTTCTTTTATCCCAAGGAATTGTTTCGAGGTAAAAACTAGCATCATTCTTTCTCCCCGAAAGCAGATAGCTTGAGTAAATGTATCCCCTCGAAACGGTGTCCCAGGAATTAAATTGAATAGCCTTAGTAAAATGTTTAAATGAACTAGAATAACGCTGGTTATTAAAGGCAAGTATTCCCATTCGCATTCGCAGGTAGTAGTAATCAATACCGCTCGATAGCATTTTATCACCTGTAACCTTCAAGTTTTTATAATCCCCTTTTAGGTAATAATCATAGGTTTGCTTATCGAGTGTAACAAAATCGTTTTGGGCAAACAATACTGCTGGCAAAACGATTAAAATGATTGTAATGATTAATAAGTATCGCATGTCGCTTCGATTTTATTATTATGATCTCCAATTTTCAAGCTATTATCCTTATTCACCTTAAGGTCGATGCTCCTTGACCATACAAGTTTTTTAAACGAAAAACCCGAAAGACTCGAATGATACTCTACGCTATCCAAATCGAAATCAGAACCATTTTTAATCATGCTAACTTCGAAATGGGTCTTTAGGTATAGATAAAATGGTGCAACAAAATCTTGAATAAAAAGTCGCCATCCATTAAATGTTTGATTTACAGGCAGTGAATCGGTTAGCTTATAACCATCAATATAAACTAGTGGAATTCTAAAGGCTGCTAGATAAAAGGAATAAAGCAAAGAACTTCGATCTCCCTCAAAATGCGTAAAGTAAAAAAACACACCATCATTTTGGAAATATGCTGTGGATTTCGTTGAATAACAATAGATGTAGGATTTATTATAGGCGTTAGTAAAAACCTCCCATGAAATAGTATCAAAACTTCGAGGTGACTTAATGCTCCAGTTCATCTTCGCGCCGGGAACTAAATTAAAAGCAGACTTTAAAAGAGAATTTGTTTCGACTGGCTTTACCTTTTGATCTTTAACTGGATAACTAAAAGATTTTATCGCCTTATCATCTTCTAAATAAGTGAACAAAGGGTATTTTAAGGTTTTGGAACCAATATAAGGTGTTGCTTGTAGCTGGAAATGCAAATGAGGATAGGGTGAGCGTCCTGAGTTTCCGACTTTAGCGATTACCTCTCCATAATGCACATTATCGCCGACCTCAACGTCAATTGATTCTTTTTGAAGATGGCACAGCTTAGAAAACAGCCCATCAGCATGCTTAATAATTACTGTATTCCCCCAGTTTTTCAAAGTATTTATCTCACCAACGATATTATCATCAATACCATCTTCAACAGTTACAACGATTCCATCGGCTGGGGCAATTACTTTTTGTCCATAACAGTAGTAGTCTGTCAAGTTATTTCCCTCGCCCCTATACTGGCATTTATCGCTATTTACAATCACAAAATCCCATGCATGCGACCAATCGCCCTTATGGGTTTCATCACCATTATGGCCTTGATTTACATACCACTCGCCAAGGAAAGGCAGTTTAATTTGAATCCAGCCAAAATTTGGAAATCGCTTGCTAAAACTTTGGTATGAGTAAAGATTTCGTTCTGGAGTTCCTTCCTGAATCACCACTTCATTAAACTGTCCATGGGTAGTTCTATACCTCAACGAATAAATAAAAGCCAATAGAATAAGACTAAAAGGCAAAGAAAGTATGGGCAAATAAAATGGCTTTAGCAATCCGAGTAAGCCAGCTGCAACCAAAGCAATTATTGGAGTTATAGCAAACGCCCAAAAGAATGATTGCTTTGAAGGGATGTAGAAATAACCGCCTATTGCTATAGCCCCTAAGATAAAATTAAATCCTATTAAGCTATAACCTAATTGGGTCATATCCATTCCTAATAATGAATACGCCGAATAAGCAATAGCATAACCTAGAAGCGATAGGAGAAAAGCAATTCTTGAGTAAAAAAGCAATGCAATTGCAACAACAATACCAGCAAAAACATTGAACTGAAAAAATATCGCTCCAAGAGAGAGAAAGTAGTTATTCAAAAAATTAGAAGTAATACTCCCAACCCACCATTGATGAAGGTTCACCAACGGATTACCACCTATACCAAAAAGTTTATTGAGAATGTATACGCCACTTTGATTATCTACTGTTCCGCTCACCATCCACCCTGCGCTTAGCACAATCCAAACGCTAAAAACAAATGGTATAGATAGATATGGAAGATAATATTTACCAAGGATGCCCTGAAATACAATTGTTATGAGCAAAGTCAAGAATCCTGCAAGAATTGCAATTACAATAATTGCAATCGTCAACTCGTAGTAATAACCTAGCCCTAACCCAACTAAGAGGCTATTGTAGCCATAAGATCCCTTGGCAATTGCCAGTTTATCAAACCTTAATAAAGACGCTATAAGATTGGAGGTAATTACAGAAAGCAATCCGCTTAAACCTGCCGAAATATCAAAAAAGGATACTAAAACCAATGGAACAGCAAACCAATAACTCTCCGAGAAGAATATTTGAGAGTAACTTCGAAGCGTTCCTTTAAAAAAAGTCAATAAATTCTCCTTGTTCATTATCAATTTTTCTTTGATAGATGTGCTGGAATCAATTCATTCTCCACAATATTGTCGAGAGTTTCTACTTTTCGAATCAAATGAACCTCACGATTCATATCAATTAAAACAACATTGGGTCGCATTGAAATAAATTGTAACCATTGGGTGTTATTGTATGCACCTGTTCGAGTAATTACAAACCTATCGCCACGCTTAAGGGCAGGGAACATCAGCGAAGGACGAAGAACATCAATATTCATGCACAAAGGGCCATAGATAGTTGTTTCTTCGACTAATCCAGAATGATTGTTTACCGGATGAATCTTATGGTCGTACCAGAATGCTGTAAAAAGCAAATTTACCCCAACATCTACAATTGTTGCCCTGCGACCGTCGGAAAGACGTTTGTTGGCAAGCACAGATCCTGCAATATTCCCTGCATTATCAATTAAAGCACGACCTGTTTCCAGTATCAAAGTTGGAAGTTTATCGGGTTTTATCTGCGAATCGATAATTGCAGAGGTTATCGCCTCGGCATACTCATCGAACGATGGGGTTGTGTCCTCGCCTGAAAGGTAGGCACCACGAAGCGTGTTTTTTGATGCAAACCCACCACCCATGTCGATATATGAAATATAATGATTAAACTTTTTAGCAACCTCGTTAGCTAGTTCTGCTAACTTTGATGCAGCTATTCGGTAGGCATCAGCGCTCATCATGTATGTTCCAATATGGGTGTGCAAACCCATCAGTTTTAGCTTTGGATTTAGCATAATTCTATTTAATGCATCCCAAGCCTCGCCATTCTCGTAGTTTAATCCAAATCTATCCCATTTAGGATATATACCAACATCCATGTTTACTCTAATGGCAACCCTTGCCTCGATATCCTTTTTTTGGCATATATCAGAAAGCATAAATAGCTCATCAAAGTGATCGATATGGATAAACGAACCATTCCGTGCAGCCTTTTCAAGTTCTTCGGCACTTTTGGCTGGTCCATTAAAAATGATGTTCTCACCTTTTACCCCATTACGAATAGCCTTATCGTACTCGAACCCAGAAACAACCTCAGCCCAAGAACCCTCTTGATGGAATATCTGGCAAATAGAATCGAGGTAATTGGTTTTATAACTCCACGCCATTTGAACTTTGGGATATCGAACGCTGAATGCCCGTTTAACATCCTCCATCGTCCTTCGAATTGTTCTTTCAGAAAACACGTAAAGCGGTGATCCATAGGAATCCAGAAGATCATCAACCTTAACTCCATCAATCATTGGCATTGAAGCAATAACAGAGCCAACACCATGTTTTGATGGCACACCAGGACTTAACTTGGTTATAGTTGGTCGTTCAAATATTTGTTTTGACATATTTTTAATACTTTATTTTCTCTATGAAATACATTACAGTTCGCCTTTAGTGGCCAACTGCGAAAATTTATCCAAGTCAACAATCATATCGTACGAGTAGCGAACAAACATTTTACCCACATCGTATCGTGTATAAGGCTCAACCTTGATTCCAAGAGCTAGTTTTAGCAACGCTTCAGGAATATTCTGACCAACTCCAACTGCCAAGTAAACCCAAGCAGGAATTCGTGGATTAATTTCAAGTAGATATAAATCTCCTTCGGAGTCGCGAATTAACTCCAATTCCATTCCGCCTTTCCACTTAGTTTGCGTAATTATACTCCTTGCCAAATCGAGCATTGTAGGGTCTTCGATGGTAATTCCGCCCCATGCTTTACCCTTATCGGTAATATACTGTTTCCTCATGGGCACTGCAGCAATTAGGTTCCCTTTGCCATCGCCAAGGGCAATGACGTTTACCTCTGTACCTTTTATGTGCTCCTGAACGATTACTGGAAAGCCCCACTTAGCCGACATCTTTGCAAAGTAAACACCAGCCTGCTCCTCGGAGTAGGCTGCATAGGCATCGTAGTATTTCCCTTTTATCATTACAGGGTATTTCATCGATTTAAGAGCATTGCTTAAATCGTAAACGCTAAAAACCTCTGTTCCTTTAGGAACATTCACTCCATATTTTTTACCGTAGGCTGGCAGATTCGATTTATTTCGCTCCTCGAACTGCTCGAACGTTGGCAAGAATGTTTTAATACCGATTCGGTTTAATTCGGGCTCAAGCTTTATGAACGAGAAAAGCTCGGCATCAAAATTGGGAATAATAACATCCAATTTCTCCTTCTCATGTATCTCCATTAATCTTTTGAAAAGCGCATCCTTTCCTTCGGAAGGGTATGGAATCATGTAGGTTTTATCAACCAATTCGCTCATGTAAATCCCCGGTTCAAGGTGTTCGTAGGCAAGTCCAACAATTCGGACATCAAAATCTGCCGATTCTCGAATCCCTCTAATTACAGGAATTCCAGGACCAGGACTATCAATATTGTTTAGTCCCGTAACAGCAACGGTAACTTTGCGCTTTTCCATACTACTCATCGATGAGGTTGTTGGACTTAAGATCGTTTAAGAAATCGACCAAATACCGCTCAAGCGTTACTCGATCAACATCATATTTCTCAAGCATTAAACTGGAGATCTCCTCAATTCTTTTGCCCTCTTTTATTAGCAAAAGAACTTCCTTCCCAGTGTTATTCAGCGTAAATGAATCGCCCGATGAGGGGTTAAAAACAAATCCATTATCGCTTAGCGCTATGTTTCCTTTAATTGGCATGGTAATTATCTATTTATATTGTTCCTTAATTGTTCAAGTTAAAGAGAAAAAAGGATAAACAAGTAGAATCGCGACTGATTTCCATCATCATATACTACTGAAATAAAACCAGTTACATTAACTCATGAGTTAAATATGATATTCCCTTACTATTTATAACTACTACAACTAAAAATAAGAACACCCTACTTTTAATTAGCACTAATGATTAATTACATGAATATTCTACCGCCAACTCAAGCACCAACAGTGCAACCATCATGCTAACAGCTAATACTTTTAGAATAAACACCTCAGCCTTGGAGGCATTACTTTTTCGATAAGTGATATGGCCAAACATAATTTTAGGTATTAAGTTATACTCCTAACTCTATCACTAATACAACTTACAAATTACATACCCTACTTTTATCATCTGTTAAAATAATAAAAAATAAGGCTCAAACTGCTTTACCTATACTATGATGTAAGCGGAATAGATTATCTTTGACCAGCATGAAAACAATAAAACATTAAAGTTGAGGTTATTGGTTTTAGCAAGAAATTTTATTTGTAATCAAACTGAGTGGTTAGTTATTAATAGAATAATTTGAAAACCCGCGCGTGCTAATGGAGAAATTTTGTTTACCCAAAAATTAATAACTAGAGATGAATGAAGTACGTTGATATTGAAAAAGGCATTAGGGAGAGCAAATCCAATCTTCTTAAACGATTACCTCGTTTTATTGTAAATCTCATTATTCGAATTGTAAAGCAGAATGAAATTAACGAAATACTTAACAGGCACTCGGAGAGTATTGGAGTTGATTTTCTTGAAAAGATGATTGTTGAGTTTAACCTCAAATTAATTATTGAGGGGAAAGAGAATCTACCTGAGAACGGACGATGTTTTTTTGTATCGAACCATCCATTTGGGATAATCGATGGACTTTTATTAACCCATACTGTTTCACAAAAATATGGAACACTAAAGGCCATAGGAAACGATTCATTTAAATATGTTCCACATCTTATGCCTTTAATAGCTGTTGTAAACTCATACGGTCAAAGTTCAAAGGAGTATATCAATGCGCTTGAAAATGTGTTTGACTCCGATTCTCCTATCACTCACTTTCCAGCTGGAGAAGTTTCGAGATTATACAAATTTAGAGTTCAAGATTGCAAGTGGCAGAAAAGCATGATTACCAAAGCGATATCAAAGAAACGCGATATCGTTCCAATTCATATTAACGGTAGAAACTCACGCTTTTTTTACTTCATCTTTATTCTTAGAAGAATTTTCTTCCTAAAGCTCAACCTAGAGCTTATGCTGCTACCAAGCGAAATGCTTAAAAAAAGAAATGCAACCATCAGGGTAAGGATCGGGAAACCAATATCTTACAAAATATTTGATTCATCTAAGAACCATTGGGATTGGGCGCAAAGGGTTAGACAGCACGTTTATAACTTAGGTAAAAGCAATGATAGAAATGTTGAATTCTAAACCTTTGTTAGTAAATGCGTGAATTTTCAATTATCTCGGTTAGCCTTTTAAATCTAATCATCACAATTCGTTACTGCTGGCTTCTTTACAAAGGAAAAACAAAACCTGCGCTTGCCATGTGGGTTTTCTTTACCATTGCGGTAGGCATGAGTCTCATAACCTATTTAGCAAAAGACAACTTTAGTATCTGGGATAATATCCTAAACACAACCGACTTAATACTTGTACTTACAGTATCCATTGCTATAGCCATTTGGGGCGATAAAAGTTCAAAGTTTACCAAGTTTGATACTGGCTGCCTAATTGCCGTAATTGTTGCAATACTCTTTTGGGCTATCACCCAAAACCACCTTATAACCAACCTCTCGATTCAGTTAATCATGGTTGTATCGTATTTTCCTGTAATAAAACGTCTTTTCGAATCGAAAGAAAACACTGAGCCTTTTTCGGTTTGGTTATTGATGATGCTTGTTCCAGTATTCTCGCTCTTGTCCAGTAAAGGGCTACTAGCTACTATCTACTCTGTTAGGGCAATTGTTTGTGTAGGGCTGCTACTTCTGCTAATGCTCAGAGTCGAGATGATGAGAAAAAGGGCAATGAGACTATAAGGCAATTTGGACAATGAGATAATTGACAAGCCTCAACAAATTCAAACTCTGTGGAACTCTGTTAAAAGATTTCATGCAAAGAGTTCAAAAGAAAACGCTTTCAAGTTTGAATTAGCAACACTAAACTATTATTGCAATGCTATAAAACATATAGAATTTTAATATTTAAAGGTATACCATCCTATAAAAGGTCTTAACTTTGAAATTAGGTCGGCTCAACCAAAAAATGGTTTGCTCATATTTAATGTACACCACTATAATTCATAATATTAAAATCTAAATAATAACTCATAGCATCTCTGAAGAATGAAAAAACTCTTTACGTTTATTTGTATATTTTTCATCACCCTGCATTTTTCACAAAAACTAATGGGCCAAGAGTACAAATTAGGACTAAATTGGGGTTACGGGAATTATAAAATGTCAGGTTTAAAAGACTTTACAAGTGAAATCAAAGGTTATACCGAAAGCATTGGGGCTAAAATAAACTCTAATTATCCAAAAGATTCATACTTTCAACCAGCATTTATTATATCATATAAGTGGGTCAACTTTGGTTTTACGCTATCTTTTAACGCCACCGAATCCGATGTTTCAGCAAAAACAGATTATTATAATTTTCGTTTTAACACATTTATTACAAGTATAAGTCCAGGTATAATAGGTGAAGTTAACCTTAATCCAAATAATCGGTTAAAAATTATTTACTATACAGGGTTTGGAAGACTTTTCACGAAATATCGTATCAATGAATACTACGAAAGAAATCAACATATTTATTTCGACAATGAATACTTATACAAGTCAAAACAGTATTATTACGAACCTGGTATAAAAGCCTCATATCCAATCTACGCTGTATATATCGAGGCTTATTTTGGTTACTTTAAACAATTTGGAAAAGAAACCCTTAGGAATGAACAAAATAATGCACTTTACACAGTGTATAAAGAGTTACAACCCGATTGGAGCGGATTGCGCTATGGGCTATCACTTTATATAAAACTCAACAAAAAATAAGACCTAGAATTGTTTTGTAACAGTTGCCTCTTTGGAATACAAGCCAACAACTTTACAAGTAGATAAGTCCAAAGAATTTCACGCAACGCTTTCGCTGAAGCTCTAGCGTATGCGAAAAGGGCGCTAAGTATGCGCTAAGCACACAAAGTTTTTATCACTCTCTTTGCGTTTTCACTTTGCGATCTTTGCGAGAACAAAAGAAGTAGAAAATAATCTATTCTTCCCTCAAACCCTTAATAATATTCCCTTTTAGCGCATTGCAGGTTGGGAAGTAAATCCAAACCACCCCGCTGGCAAACACAATTAGCACAAGTATTGTTATAAACCCTGTGGGCATCGTAAATGCTGGCGAGAGGATTGATGGTAATATTCCGATAAATGCTGAGGCTAAACCGCAAATAAGTCCAATAACCAGCAGGAATAGGTTTTCGGCAAGTATCAACCTGAAAATTTGCTTTTTTCTATAGCCAATGGCCATCATCAGGGCAATTTCGGAGCGGCGCTCCAACATATTGCGAAGCAAAACAACTCCAAGTCCAAATGTACCAATGATTACGCCAAGCCCACCCAAAACCATAAATACAGTCAGGTAGGTATTCTCAACCGAATTAAATTCCGCTAAGCGGCTTGAGGTCTGGGTTAGTTCAATACCATAATCGGTAAGCGCTGAATTTAGTAGCCTTACAAGCTGTTCCTGATTGGCTTCTGGGGCATCAACTAGCATTATCTTCGAACCGCTTGTTGATGGGAAGTTTTGCACAAACAGGCTATCTGCAATTAGAATATTCCCTTGGAATATGGAGTTATCGAGTGCAGCAACCAAAAGGATTTTTATCTTTTTACCCGATTCGTTTAGGTAAATCAGCGTATCGCCCAACGCCTTTTTTAAACCCCAAGTTATCACGGTTTGGTCGGCAAAGGCAGGGATAACATCATCGCCATAGTTCTTTTTCAGCTCAAGCCAAGGGCTGTTTTTATCCACTCCATCAATGCTATTGACAAAAGAGAATGAACTGAGACTATCAAAAGCCTCAGGCTTTACGCCAAGAATTCGAGGTTTCTGAACCTGGTTAAGGTTTAGGCAGCTGGCATCATCGCCATCGAGGCTGTGGAGTTGAATAAAATCAACATCCTTAAGCGATTCCTCGGTATCAAACCCAAATTTGGCTTTGCCATTGGTGCTATTCAAATTGTACGGAATGGGCAACGTAGTTTCAGCCCAGTAAAGGAATCCTCCCGTACCCGACTGGCGCAGGTTCTCAACGCCATAGTAGGTTTTGCGATTTGCCCCTGTGATAATTATGCTAAACGTACCAAGCGCAAGCAGCGCAATGGTTGTAAGGCTTCGGCTTTTTTTCCTGCAAGCATTTTTCAGCGCTAGCTGCAGCATACTGAGCGGTGATGTATGAACTGTATCTCGTATAACCCTGAGCTTCCAGTCGATTAATGCGATGCATCCAACAAGGAATAGCCCACCTGCAGAAAGGAACATCTCGGCGTTAACCTCACCGGGCGATAGCAACGAGTAGATAACCATTGTTGCTGCACCCAAAATAGATATCAATGCTACGATTTTGCTTGCATTCAGGTAATTCTTAACAACCTGCAATGGGCTATCGAAATTGCTTTTAATCAACGATGAAATGGGCTGTTTCAGCTTTCGGCGGGTTACAATATAGATTGATATCAGCGCAACCAGTACACCGCTAAAAGCGCCAATCACAACTGTCGATGGTTTTACAAAAACCTCGAGGTTACTTGTATGAACGGCACCCTGCCAAACAGAGTTCAAGCCCCAAACAAGGGCGTAGTTGTAAAGTATCCCAAACAATGCACCCACTATCGCGCCATCTATCGCTACTAGCACTGATTCTCCAAAACGTATTCTCAGAATCAGCTTTCGCTCGAAACCTAAACCAGATAGCACGCCTGTCTCCTCCCTGCGCGATTCGGTGTTCAGCGAGTATATCAGCACTGTAAGCAGTATTCCTGCTGCAATTACAAAGAAGCTAAGGCTTAAAAACAATCCACCAAAGTCAACCGAGTTACTGGCGGCACTAAGCCCTTGAGCGTAAACAGGAACAAAGGTTAATCCAATATCTTCGGGCTTAATGTTGCCAAGAATTTCGCTTTTAAGCTGGTCGAGATGAACCTTCTCTTCATCAAATCTGATAGATGTGTAGTTTCCAAACCTATTGCCCCACATGTTTAGCCCAGCCTGCATCGAGACTAGAGCCTTGGGAGTGCCTTTATACTGGTTCCAGTACTTCTCATCCTTATCGCGAATCTTAGTTAGGTCGATAGGCACACCAGTTTCCCAATCGCTACAACTCTCGGCATCAGCCAAACCGGGGAACAGAGGCATCAAGGAGTTATTGATAAATTTACTTTGGGTTGGAACAACGCCCTTAACGATAAACAATTTTTTAACCTCATTAATAGTGCGCAGTGGCCCGATTACAAAGTATTTTAATGAGATTGAATCGCCCATTTTTACACCCAAATCGTTAACAATCCATTCGTTTACCAAGATTTCATTATCCTTTAGATTACCCGATATATTTGGGCTTGATGATGCTGTAACGAAAGAGTAAGGAGTCTCCTTGCCATTAAAACCAATCGAATTTACCAGATAGGTTAAAACCGTTTCGTTGGGTTTATCGAGGTTAAGGATAGATTTGGCAATGGGCTCATCAATAAAAATTCGTTCCGATAATACTTCAAAGCTATTGGATTCAGGAAGTTCTCGTGTATTTAGGGATAGGTCTTCTATCTTCCAATTCTCTTTTAGCAATTGGTTTAGAGAATCCGCTGGACTGGATTCCCGCCTGCGCGGGAATGAGACAGAGGAACTTAAATCGCCAACTAAAAGCACATTTGCTTTGCCCGCTAAATCGAGCTTGGTAGCAAGCACATCTCTTGAAACAAAGATATTATAAGGTGCAGCCTGATTGCTCTTAAGGCTGAATCGTCCAAAATGGGTATCATTGGCAATGGCCTTAACCTTTAATCGAACTGCAACCGAAGGGTCAACATCCTGCGAAAAAGGAGCGTTAAGAGGAATTACACTAGTTTTCTCGATGCGAAGCAGGAACTCATCACCGACCTTGATATTTAATCGCTGCGCAATATTCTGGCAGATGATGGCTTCATCATTAGTAATAGTAAAAGGCTCAGCCGATGAGAACTTCCAGAAACTGCTATCAACTCCAACAACCTGAGCCCTATTAACTCGGGACTCTGACTCGGGATTTATTGCAATCCCTTGTACCATCAACAAAGAGGCAGTTTGGGATTTTACCTTTTCGCCAATCTCATATGCCAACTCTTCGCGCACAAAGCGATCGCCAGTTTGTAAAGCATAACGGGCGTTTCCTAAACGAACATCAACAAGTTTTGTAAGGCTCATCCGAACCGAGTCGCCAACGATTAAAGCACCCGTAAGCACGGCAGTGCTAATTAATGTTCCAAGGAACACGGCTAAGTGCTGTCGCCAGTAGAATTTGAGTGATTGTATGATGAATTTTATTATGGACATTTTGTGATGCTGTATAAAGTGTTGCTGTGATGCTGTATGTCTATTTAATTGAAAAACTTTCTACCCTACACTTAAGTTAATCTCCTACTCCAACCGCCCATGCGATAACCGATAAATCGTCTTCATCTTTTCGGCGAGGGTCAAGGAGTGCGTGACTACTACAATTGCCACATTATGCTTTTTGTTGATATCTAGAAGCAGTTCACCTAGCTGTGCAGCCGAATCCTGATCGAGTGAGCCAGTTGGTTCATCGGCAAGTATCATCTCGGGTTGATTAATTAAAGCCCTTACAAGCGCTGCGCGCTGACATTCTCCACCCGAAAGTTGCCCTGGTCGTTGATGAATTCTATCAACCAGTCCAACGCTATCGAGTAGTTCCATTGCCCTTGCATTAATGGCTTTGCCTTTAACCTTTCTATTTTGTGGAATTACGGGAACAAGAACATTCTCAATCAGGCTAAGTTGTGGCAGCAAGTGGTGAAACTGAAAAACAAAACCGATGCTTTGATTCCTGATTTGCGCTAACCGTTTTTCATCAAACCCAATAACATCCTCGCCTTTAAACTTAACCGTTCCCGACGAAGGGATATCAAGCGTTCCAACAATATTCAGCAGCGTACTTTTTCCTGATCCCGATGGACCAACAATAGCCAACGAATCGCCATTATTAACCGTAAGATTTATATCCGACAGAACATCGCGCTGGATATTCGTTCCGGGGTTTATATAGGATTTACCAACCTTGTTTAGTTCGATTATCATATTTCTAATATTTAAACGCTAAGACACAAAGGCGCTAAGAAATGCTTTGCGACTTAGCGGCGTTGCGTTTAAATTTTACTTATTACAGTTTCGTAAACTCCAATCATCCTTTGTATAAGGATTGCAGTATTAAACTTTTCCTCAACAGCCTTTCTCCCATTAATACTCATTTGCTTTATCTGCTCAGGGTTTGAAAGCACCTCGGCAAGTTTATGAGCCAATGCCTCAGGTGTATTGGGTTGATAAATGGCTCCGCCACTTGTGGTAGCAACAATCTCGGGGAAAGCTCCTAGCGCTGGCTGCACAATAGGAATTCCAGATGCCAGCGACTCCAGCTGGTAAAGACCAAGCGCCTCGCCCTCAAGAACTGGAACCGATAAAAGGGTTAATCCCTCAAAGAAACTACCAAGCACTTCGGTTCTAAAATCCTCAATAAATTCAATATCGTTCTGGTAGCCTTTTCTTTTTAACTTATCAACTTGCCTTTTTATAAACTTCTCATCATCGCCTGTTTTGCCGCCAGTAACCTTAAGCTTTGCATTGCTAAACGTTGGAGTCTCCTTTAGCTTGATAAAAGCATCAACCAAAACCTCAAAACCATTCTCCTCGTTAGATCTTGACAGATAGCCAATTGTAGGCACATCAAGATTTGGAATCTTTACCGAATATTTAGATG
Source organism: uncultured Rikenellaceae bacterium (assembly GCA_964390565.1). Lineage (GTDB taxonomy): Bacteria > Bacteroidota > Bacteroidia > Bacteroidales > Tenuifilaceae > UBA8529. Next base: position 14,761 of record CAYMII010000042.1, on the reverse strand, counting down.
GATCAACACCAATGTGAACTACATGCAGTTTCCCTTCGGGAATGGACATTTTCCCCTTCATCTTGTTGGCAAAGAAATCGCTTACAGCGATTAACGCATCGGTATCGAGAGCCTTTTCCCCCATCAGCTTCCATATCTGACTCCTGTAGGGTTCATCCATTGCATCAACCCAAACATCCTCATCCTGCAACGAGCAAACAACGGGGATTTGCAGCTCGTCCCTTATTTTTCTTGCCAAGCCAAGCAGTAGCGCATTTGAAAGGTGCACCACATCTGGCTTTTCGTGATGTTTTAGGAAATAGATTAGCTCATCGAGTTCCTCTTTTTGAAAACCATCGGCACCTTGTAACATGGAGATAGTCATTGCTTCGAGGCCTGTTGCACGAGTAGAACTCGATTTTTTAGCTGCATACCGAAGAATTGATGGCGAGTTGAAGAAGTTGTGAAGCCACCTTGGCATACCCCTAAACACCCTAAAATTCTGTTTTAGGTAGATATTCACTGCGCCATAGAAAACGGGAATATCATTCTCGGAGGTATAATCCTTTGAGGTCAACGGAAGGTACAAAGGCAAAGTAATCGCCTCGTGACCCGATGCTTTCAACGATTTGGCATATGCGCTATCGCGCAAGCAGTTTCCGCAGTAAAACGAACCACCAAAACCCGGAACAATGTTGACGACTTTCATTTTTGTAAATTTTAAATCCTATTAGATTTCATTAACGTTGCTTTCTCAGTCAACTGTCAACTAGTTACTGTCAACTAATTATTTAACTCCAAAAGCATAAACGCTCCCATCCTCCGAGCCAACCACAACCATATTCTTAGTAACAGCAGGGGTGCTTGAGATGGGTTTACCAATTTCGTAAGACCAAATTTTCTCGCCTTTGTTCAAATCGATCATATAGATTCGACCATCGCCCGAGCCAACCACAACAGTATTCTTAGCAATTACAGGCGAACTATCGACCTTGCCTAAAGTTTTGAAAGTCCAAAGCACCTTGCCCGTTGCCTTATCAAAACAGTAAACGCTTTTGTCCTGCGAACCAACTACAATCTTATCGCCAGCAACTGCGGGCGATGAAATGGTTGGCATCTTTCCTTTATAGGTCCATTCAATCTTTTTGGTAGTTAGGTTCGCACAGTAAAAGCCACCATCGTAATTTCCAAAATATGCCTTTCCACCATCAATGGCTGCTGATGCAGCCATATATGTTCCTATATCAATCTTATCGGCCAATTTGCCAGTCTTAACATCTACAAGATAAAGCTTTCCATCGCAACCCCCAAAGGTTGCATATTCACCGTTAGTAGAAGGTGTTCCATTGATATAGTTTTCGGTTTCGTACTTCCAAACAGCCTTTCCTGTTGAGATATCGATGCAATGCAAGAAGAAATCGTAGCTGCCAACCATAATCCGCTTACTCTTCTTATCTGGAGCCAAAAACCAGTTGGCAGAGCCTGATATCTGTCCATCAGTCTTGTACTCCCATTTCAGTTTACCCGATTTTGCTTCTATCGCATAAACTGAACCCTCAAGAGAACTTACGTAAATAGTATTATCAAGATAAAGCGGTGGCGATTCAATAGATGTGACCGATTTGTACTTCCAATTCAGAACTCCTTTTTCGGAGATTGAGTAGATATACCCATCGTTTGAGCCGATGTAAATATTCCCATTCTGAATAATTGGTGAAGATTTTATGGCATCTTCGGTTTTGAACGACCAAAGGAGTTTCAGTGATTTTGGCAGTTGCACGTTTGAGTAGCCATTCAGCGACTGGTTGCCACGAAAGCATGGCCAACTGGAGTTATCCTGAGCAAGGATATCTAGAGAACAAAAAAGCAAGAGCAATAAAATTAATTTTCTCATACAATAATTATCCTTAGTGTGACTTAGTGATACCCTTTGAGAACTTTGTGGTTAAAGATTTAAACACAAAGGAACACGAAGTTCATCACAAAGGGGCACAAAGAACTACTTAAATGATATTGCCCCCGTTGGGCAAGCATTAACGCACTCTTTTGCCGTTTGAGTTAAGGCTTCGCCTAATTCCCTATTAAATGGAATATCAACCCGAACATCAAATCCACGACCAATATATGTTAAGCCTGTTAACTCCTTATTTTTTGAGGTAATCTCGATGCACAAACCGCACTTAATGCACTTTTCAGGTTCATAAACCACAGTCTCATGCTGAAAATGCTTCTTTAGCGTATTTCGCTCACCCAATGAATACTTCTTTCTATCGATCTTATACTCATCTGCATAAAGTCGGAGTTTGCAAGTGTTTGGTTTGCGGCAATCGCAATGCAAACAGCGCTTTGCCTCCTCAACAGCCTCTTGGGCTGTAAAACCGGCTAATCGTCCACCTTTTGGCGTGATAACATTAACCTCAACCGATTCCTTCAAATATTCAATAATCTCAGATGGTTGAAGAAGTCCAAACTTAGAGTTAAACCTATCGTACCTATTGGCAACAGGCTTGCCTCCTAAAAACTTATGCACTGAGAATGCAGCCTCTTTGCCATGTGCAACGGCCTTAACAGCCATTTTTAGTGGAAACAATGTACTACCACAGGCGAAAATTCCCGAACCATCAACCATAAATGATTCCTTGTTGGCAATTAGTCCTGTTGGCGTTGCATTCAAACCAAAATCACCCACATTGGTTTTGGTAATATCGCCAGATGTAAATACAATGGCATCAAAATATTTTTGAATTTCTGTCTTGAACTGCTCAGGTGTAACCTTTGTATTTAATCTAAATTCTGCGCCAAGGGCTTTGATGAGTTCAACCTCAATATTAATAATCTCCTTAGGCATTTCATCTGTAGAAACCTGAAGCAAAGTCCCTCCTGCCTCGGCATTTGCCTCAAAAACTGTGCATGAATACCCCAACGTTTGAAGATGAAAAGCACACGCTAAGCCCGATGGTCCTGCACCAATAATGGCAACCTTCTTATTGGTTGATTTTTCCTTTTGAGGTAGATAATTGAATTGCTCTTTCGAGTCGTTAAATGCGGTGAATCTTTTCAAAAGACAGATAGAAACAGCATTATCGACCTGTTTTCTGCGGCAAACCTTTTCGCATGGAGCGGTGCAGATATGCCCGAGAATAAATGGTAGAGCAATTTCCTCTTTCACAACCTTAAAGGCATCCAAATGCTTGCCTGCGGCAATAAGTCGATTCATCTGTGGAATATCCATAAATGCAGGACAAGCCGTGCGACAAGGTGCTTCGCAGTCGCCAACATGATCGCTAAGGAGTAGTTCCAACGCATCTTTGCGAGCATTACGAACCTCCTCATCATTTGTGATGATGTCCATATCGGTCTCAACAGGCATTGCACACGATGGGAACAGGGTATTTGATCTATTGTCCTTAACAATACAAACCATGCACGATGGATGATTCCTATTGCCCTCGAGGTAGCACATCGAAGGAATATCGATTCCTATTGACTTAGCAGCATTTAGAACGCTCGTCCCAGCAGGAACCGCAACTACGTTGTTATTTATTCTTAAATGAATCATATTCTTAAATTTAACCACAAAGGGCACAAAGGAATTCACAAAGGGAGTTAAAGAATAACCCTCTTAATCCCGTCCTTTAAGTGTTTTACATTGAAATTGACCAACAGCCCCAGTTTACAATTTGATAATTTTAAATAAGTAAGAATTTGTGCTAAATGAACATCATTTAATGCTTCTATAGATTTTATTTCAACAATTACAAAATTCTCAACTAGTAAATCAACCCTATAACCTGCATCAAGTTTAACTTCTCTATACACTAAGGGCAATGGTTTCTGCTTTTCAACCTTAAAACCTAATTGAGTGAGTTCATAATATAAACATTCTTCGTATGCACTTTCAAGTAATCCCGGCCCAAGAGCTGAATGCACCTTGAATGAGCAATCAAGAACTTTACTAAAAACTTCTTCAACATTCATAACATACTTTGTGTTCTTAGTGACAACCTTTGTGATACTTTGTGGTTAAGAATTATCTTGTTATTACTGCATTAACCGGACAAATCTGCTTACAGATATCGCACTTGATGCACTTTTCGGTATCGATATGGTGCAACTCGTATGGCTTTGCCTCAATTGCATCCGATGGGCAGCGCTGCGCGCACTTTGTACATCCAATACACTCATCGGTGATATCGTAGGTGATCATCTCCTTACACTTGCCTGTTAAGCACTTGCCGTTGATATGCGCTTCGTACTCCTCCCTAAAATACTTTAAGGTAGTTAGCACAGGATTTGGAGCACTTTTGCCTAACCCGCAAATACTACCCTTCTTTGTACTATGTGCCAACTGTTCAAGAGTATCTAGGTCGGCCAAAGTTCCTTTGCCACAGCTTATCTTATTCAAAATTTCAAGCATTCTTCTTGTCCCAATACGACAGAATGTGCATCGTCCGCACGATTGATCTTGTGTAAAGGTTAAGAAGTAACGAGCAATATCAACCATACAATCATCCTCATCAAGAACGATAAGGCCTCCTGAGCCCATCATGGCGCCAGCCTGAACAAGTGAGTGGTAATCAATTGGCGTATCAATCATTGATGCAGGGATACAACCACCCGATGGACCACCAATCTGAACAGCTTTAAACTTCTTGCCATTAGGAATACCACCACCGATATCCTCAATAATCTTTCGAATCGAAATGCCCATGGGCACTTCAATTAATCCACCGCGATTTATCTTGCCTGCAAGGGCAAAAACTTTTGTCCCTTTGCTAAACTTTGTGCCAATATTATGGAACGATTCAGAACCTTTCCTAATTATCCATGATACCTGAGAGTAGGTCTCAACATTGTTGATAAGAGTTGGCTTACCCCATAAACCTTGGCTAGCAGGATAAGGTGGACGCATGGTTGGGTAACCACGCTTACCCTCAATTGAGGCAATTAAGGCAGTCTCCTCACCACACACAAATGCCCCAGCCCCTTCGAAAATCCTAAGATGGAATGAAAAATCTGTTCCTAAAATATTATTGCCAAGCAAACCCTCTTTTTCACAGATGCTTAGCGCTTCGCGAATTCGAATTAATGCCAATGGGTACTCGGCTCTGATGTAGAAAATTCCTTCGTTTGCACCAACGGCATAAGCAGCAATGATAATCCCTTCAATCACCCTAAATGGGTATGATTCGAGTAGCATCCTATCCATAAAAGCACCGGGATCGCCCTCGTCGCCATTGCAAATCACATATTTTTTATCAGCAACCTCATTGGCAACAAGTTGCCATTTTGTTCCTGTTGGGAAACCAGCACCACCACGTCCTCTCAGACCACTCTCCTTAACAGCATTGATAACCTCTTCGCGAGTCTTAACCTTTAAGCAGTTGCTCAGCGCGCTAAATCCGCCCAATCGCTTATACTCTTTAATATCGGTAGGTTTAAGAATGCCTCGATGCTCGGTGGCAATGTTCATCTGCCCATTCAAAAATTCCGCAACAGGGGTATCAGGGCTTTCGGATGAATACCTTCTAATGGATTTTGGAGCGCTATTAAAGACCAAATCTTCAAAAAAGCCATACACACTACTCTTAAACCGAGTAAATGGATTATGGGGCTTAAAATGACGATGAATTACCTCGCGAACCTCATCGGGTTTTATTTTTGTGTAGTACGAAACCTCCTCGCCCGGCTTATGAACCTCGAGCATGGGAACCTGATTGCAAATGCCAACACAGCCAACATGCTTAACGCTTACGTTAATCTTACTTTTGATAAGCGTTTTCTCCAACTCCTCTTTCACTCCTGAGCTTCCACTGGCAACGCAGCACGAACCTAAACCAATTCGAATCTCACCTTGAATATCTTTATCATCGACAAAAGGAATTGTTTCACCCTTTGAGTTTCCATTGCTGGCAGCAAGAAAATCGGAAAGCACCTCGGGAACAGTTTCGGAAGTAACATGACCATAGGTGATACTCCCAATTTGCACCACAGGTGCAATGGTGCAACAGCCCAAGCAGGCAACCTTTTCGATGGTGAATTGACCATCGGCATCGGTTTCCTCGCCATCCTTCAGGTTTAAATTTCGGCGAAATGAGTCGTAAACCAGCATCGCGCCCTTAACATGGCAAGCAGTGCCAATACACACCTTGATGATATTCTTCCCAACAGGTTTATGTCTAAACTGGGTATAAAATGTAGAAATTCCATAAATTCGAGAAGGCGTGATATCTGTTGCTTCACACACCCTTTCAAGCGCCTCTTTTGGGAGATAGTTATAATGATTTTGTATCTCCTGTAAAATAGGAATTACCGCCTCAACTGATCGCCCTTTCTGCTCGACTATTCTATCAACTATCTCAATTATATCGTTTTCCATAATATCTTTAATTTAACCACGAAGACCACGAAGGTTTCACTAAGGAGTTGTTGATTAGAACTTAGTGGGACTTTGTGAAATCCTTTGCGCTCTTTGTGGTTAATAATTATTTTCCAATGCAGTATAAATTTTTATCGCCGCGGATATAAATTCTTCCATTTGCAAAAGCTGGGGTGCAAACCGATTTTTCGCCTAGTTTAGGCTGAGCAATAGATTTAAACTCCTTGTCGGCACTAAATATTTGCATAACACCCTGCTTATCTAAAAGATAAATTCTGCCTTCGGCGATAATTGGTGACGAATAAAATCCTTCCGTAAACTCTTTAGTCCAGTAGCTAGTACCATTCTTCGCATCATAGCAAACAACTGTTCCGTAACTTGTTACAACAAAAAGGTATTTATCAGTTGCCACAGGACTAGGAACATCCGATAGATAATCAGAATTCTCCCATAACTTTTCAGGTGTATCGCCAACCTTAATCGCTGTCAAACTTGCATACTCATTCAACGCAAACACAACGCCATCGGCGTATGCAAGCGATGGACCAACCTCGCCCGTGATGCAATCAATACTCCAAAGCTGCTTGCCAGTTGCAGGATCATACGAAGCAACCGAAGGTTCAGCAACGAGCATTAGTTCATCACGACTACCAGTATTAACCAATATGGGTGATGCCCATGAAATCTTAACCTTACGTGGAGTGCTCCAAACCTCATCGCCTGTTGATGAGTTCATGGCAAGAACTCTTGGATTTGTTCTACTATCAAATTCAACAATAACAAGCCCTTTGTATGTAATAAGCGATGATGAATGTCCGTAATGATTTTGAGGAACACCCAAATTCTTTGCCCAAACCCTATTACCATTCATGTCTACGGCAAGAATATCGCCATTTGCATATATTGCATACACCCTTCTTCCATCAGTAGAAATTGTAGGGGCTGAATGTCCAGTATCGCCCTGAACTTTAGGTGCAGTAACTGGTGAACCAGTTATATTATCAGCATTGGCAGTCCAAAGGAGTTTGCCATTATTTCTATCATAGCAATACACTTCTCGCTTTGTAGCATTTGCACCTGCAACGAATATCCTATCGCCCCAAATTATAGGAGAATTATACCCATGAAGAGGAATTGCTGCTTTCCAGAGAATGTTTTGCCCTGTTGCACCATCCCAACTTGTAGGGATATTCTTTTGAAATGCAATTCCATTTCCGGCATAGCCACGGAAATTGGGGAAGTTAATCTTTAGCTCATTATCCGAAGGATAATCGTTTGATGTTGCAACTGGCTTAACTGTTTGCTCCTTTGGAGTCTCTTTGTTTTCCTGAGTTGCAGCAACAGTATTATTTGCTGAAGTTGATTTTGATGTATCGACTGCAGTTGAATTATTCTCCTCAACCTTTACAGGTTCTGAGTTATCTTGAGTTGGTGTCGTAGTTTCTTGTTCAACGGCATCAATGCTCTTAGCAATTGCCGCTTTAGAAAAGGTTTCTTTTAGCTGATTTTTTGAGATAAAAGCAAACGCTAGCGCGACAACAACCAGTGATGCTCCACCAACTGAAACCCAAAACCTAGCCTTTTTCTGGGTTTGAAAAAGTTTATCGCTTCCATCAGGATTAACAACTGGCAATTCCTTAGTTGCCAATCGAATGAATTGCAATGCAATTATCAACACCAAAACGCCAATCATCAGCATATAACCCCCATTGCGAATTTGCCATTGATTTGTAAAATATGCTTTGCGTGCAAGCAAATCGAGCTGGCGAACTTCTTCGCGTAGCTGAGCATCGTTGGGGTTTTCCTTTAAACGCTCTACAAGAGTGTTCATAACCTTTGTATTTACAGGATCAACCCTATTTATCTGGGTAAAATTTGCAATAATTAGTACGCAAAAAACAAATGAGAATATGCCTGCGGCAATTGCAATTCCTTGCCAAAGGCGAACATTTTCGATGTATTTTTTCAATGTTAGATTCATAAAATATCGTTTACATTTTCTTTGTGATCCTTTGTGAAACCCTTTGAGACCTTTGTGGTAAAGATTTTAACCACGAAGAACGCTAAGTACATCACAAAGTAACGCTAAGGCTGTATTTTAATAATTTCATTTCAACTCTAAGGTTTAACTGGACAATAATCGATACATCGAGCACAGCTTAAGCAAGTGCCTTTGTTTGGCGTGTAATCCTCGCGATAGTTAAATACTGATAGGCTCGTGAGCGTTAGCCCAAATACCAAACCTAAGAATCCTCCTAAAATCCATCCTCCAACATAAAATTTATTAAGAATACCATCAACCTCGGCGTATAGCTGTTCAGGTGATTGCCCTGCAGATTTAAATGCTGTAACCTCAAAACTCTCGGGCTTAGATGTATCTGGATTCATTATCTCCTGCGCCAATTGTACTCGATGGTTAACTTTAGCCAAATTCTCGCTAAACCTTGAACCAACATAACCACCAATGAACATTAGTAATGGAATGATTACCGTTAAAACAATAATCCTTCGAACTGCCTTCGAACTCTCCTCCTTCTCCTTAATCTGAACAGGTTTTTCTATCGCTCCAAAGGGACAGGAATTCTCGCATAGCTTGCATTGTATACATTTAGCAGGAGTAATTGTAAGATGCTTTTTCGAAACCCTGCTTGTCAAATTAAGGATTACCCCATAAGGGCAAAGGAATCGGCAATATGGACGGGCAACAAAAACGCCAATCAGCAGGAGTATTCCTCCAATCATAAACATCATAAACGATGCATCCAACCTAAAGAAACCAACAAAAGGATCGTATCGACAAATAATAAAATCGGTTGCTGTAGCAGCATATAGAATAGCAAGTCCAAGGTAGATAAATGGGATTAAGCCTAACACTTTAAGAAGCCACGATTTAAGATCGATTGGCTTTATCACAAAAACATCCTGAATTGCCCCAAGAGGGCAAACTCCAGCACAAAATGTCCGTCCAAAAAACAGGGTAAATATGATTGGTACAGCAAAAAACAGGATTGCCGATATTGGAATACTATAGCTAGGATTAAACAACGCGTAGGTTATGTTTTGCACTGAACCGACAGAGCAGATGCACCCCTCGCGAAAGAAGCCAAAGTAGGCAATAGAGAATATCGAAATCCAAAACACGCCATCGCGACTTCGCTTTTTAAGAACCATCCAACTTGTAAAAGAAAGGGTGGCAACTAAAACAACAATATCAAGAATTGCTAATGCTTCAGACCGAGGATCAGGTGCTGATGTTTGTGGTTGAATATAGCCCGATTCAAACTCAGGTTTAGGAAATCGCTGTACAGCAAAGGTGCTGTATAACTGAAATGATATTACTAGTAATAGGATTATATATGCTATTGCTTTCTTCATTGTCAAAGCCTTACATTAATTAAATCATTATCTTTTTCACCTTTGTGTCCCTTTGTGAAATCCTTCGAGTACTTTGTGGTTTCCTTTTTACCACGAAGAGCACTAAGGCAGACACAAAGTACCACTAAGTTATTTTAACCTTTTCGTTTACTTTCAAATCCTGAAAACAGGTAAGGGCTATCGGATGGAACACGTTTAAATGCATCAGCAGGGCAATCACGAGCAATAGCGCACTCATTACAATTATCGCACAAATCATGACGAACCTGAAGTTGCAACGACCCATTCCCAAATGCTCCGCATCCTTTCACGCACTTACCGCACCCATTACATAAATCATTATCTATATCGTACTGAAAGTAAGGGTCCTCAACAAACTTACGACGAATGGCGCTCGTTGGGCAAAGCTGGTTTTCGGCAGCAGTTGTTAACTCCTTTACTTCAGGTCTGAAATATCCACCGCACAAATCGCAATAGCCACACATGCTGTAGACATGAACGCATTTAACCGCCGAAGGCGTTTTTACGCAATTTGTCGCACACCTACCGCACTGAATACACTTCGTTGTATCGAGCTGCCAAACCATTTGACGACTCTGAGACCTCATTAAGAGTTTTCCTCCTATCGCGCCAACCCCAAGAATAACAGATAACCTGATGCCGTTATTGATAAAATCGCGACGACTTACCCCTTTGCTCTTTTTGCTATTTGAATCTTCCATTTTTTTGAAGATAAAAATCTATTTCAAACTTTTTGTATTCTCACGTTTTACCTGAATTGCTTCAGGTTTAGTGCAAATGGGAAGCGTTTTGCAACCATTACAAATAGAATTGCAACTGGTTCCTTTACCATCCTCGCCTTTTCGTGCAAGCAAATAGCCGCTAGTAGCGGTAATGCCTATAAGTATTCCGCCCCTCATAACAGCCGATAAAAAACCTCTTCTATCCATAAAACCTTTTACTTTTTTATGTAGATATTAATTTCTTTTTTCTCTGGATCAAGCACGTAAATCCTATCTTTTGAATCAACAGCCAAATCAATGCCCTGTGTTCCTTCAACAAAACTTTCTGGAGAAGCAACAACGCTATTAAACTCACCCCAAGGATGATGAATTTTAACTCGTTCAATCCCTTTTTCGCTTGTAATAAAAGAACCATCAGAAAGCATTGCAATATTCGACGGGTTACAACAACCGCTAAACCCTTCGATACTCATAGATGTTTTAGCCCACGATGATATCTGGTCGCCATTCTCGTTATAGCTTTCAAACTGATGGCGTCCTGGATTTACAACCCAAAGCTCACCTTCGCGACCAATTAGCAAATCGAAATAAGGGCTTGGAATGATAAAGCCTTGAATTCCCTTTTCGGGATTTTTCTTTCCAAACTCTTTAATAAATTCACCCTTTAAGTTGTATTGATAGACCATTCTATTTCCAGCATCAGCAATGTAAACATACTTATCAGTAACGGCGGTACTTGTTATCAATGATTTTTCGTTAACAGGCTTCCATTCGCTTATTACTTTTCCATTACTATCTAAAACCTCAATATGGTTCTGAACCCCAAGGTAAATATGACCTTCGTCAATGGCAATGCATCGAATATCTTTGCCTTCGGTAAACTTTGTCTTATACTTTAAATTACCATCATAAACGCACAATCCGCTTCCTGCAATATAGATGTTATCGTCCTTATCAATGGTTATGGCATGCAGTTGATTTAATTCAGGCTTAATCGTATTTACAACTCTATATTTGATTAGAGCTGTATCGATATGCTTTAGTTTATCGAGTTTTAATTCATAAGGATTTTCGCTGCTGTTTTTAGGCTGATAAAAGAAATCCATTACCATAAAGGCCACAACTACTAGAAGTAGTAAAACCGATGCCCAAATGATGATTTTCTGTTTCATAGTAACTTAACCTTAACAAACTCTTTCAGGTTTTTCAAACGCTGAAAGGTATTCTCATTATATAACTCTGTGCCTCCGTGTCTCTGTGTTTAATCTTTTCTCACATCAATACAAACCATCTGCTTTGAGGTTCGCATTAGCAAATATCCATCAGCAATGGCAATTGGTCCCCACGAATCTTGACCTTCAATAACAAGTGCTTTATCTAACTGAACCCAACCTGAAGCGGTTGCCTTAGCAATGGTTAATGCTCCATCATCATTCAGGATAAAGAACTTACCATCGGCAACGATATATGGTCCAAGACCAAACCTATCAGTTTTTCCACTAGTCCAAAGAATATTCCTACAGTCATCTGGCTTACAGCAAACCAACTGATTACGAGTACCACCAGCATCCTTAGGCTGTATTCCAAAGATAAAACCATTCATAAAGATTGGTGTTTGCTGCTCCGACGCAAGTCCCTCTACAGGTTTATATTTCTGTAATACCGTAACATCAAATCCACTACCATTGCTCACAAGTTGAAATAGCATCGAACCAGCACCATAACCCGCAGTAATCAATATTTTTCCATTATCAAGTACTAATGGCGATGGAGCAACAACCGATGGGGCAAAGGCAGCAGTTTTCCACAAAACTTTTCCGATATCTGAACCCTCGGCAGAAACTCCAACAATTCCTCCAACAGCAGCATATATGTACATCTTCCTTCCACCAAAGTTCATGGGCATTACCGATGAGTGCGACATCTTCCAACCATCGGGATTTGGGGTATTCCAAACCACTTTACCCGTTGCACAATCCACCCCAATTAGCATTGATGTCCCTCCAGGAGCAATAACTGCAATATCTTTATCAATTAATGGACATTGTCCTGTATACCAAAATGGTACTTCGGTTTTATAATCATTAACCAAGTCAATACCCCACATAAAATCGCCAGTTTGTAGGTTTGAGCACATCACTTGGCATCGAGGGCCAATGGTTACAATATATTTATCAGTAATTGCAGGGATAGTACGCGACATCCCGTGATTACGCTTAACGTGTACTTTATACGATCTCTTCCACAATTCTTTTCCCGTTACTAGATCAAAACAACGAAGCGCATCAGTCTTTTTAGCTTCGGTATAATCGAGAATGTAAACTTTACCATTATATACAACGGGTGCGGCATGACCTTCGCCCAAATCAACCTTCCAAATAATCTTTGGCCCTTCCTTTCCCCATTTGTCGATTAACGGGATATTTTCTTTGTTGATATTATCAAAGTCGGCACCTCTAAAACGAGTCCATTTTCCAGTGAGCGATGAAGATACCTCCTCATATTTGGTAAAACTCTCTCCTATCTTTACAACATCGCTTGTATCGGCGCTCTTCGCGGGTCTATTATCTTGACCTGGCACGCTAACCGATAAATCTTTAACAGGATTATTAAAAAACCAAAACAAGAAAATGCCTAGAAAAACTAAAGCAACTGCAGCTATTATATATTTATCGTTCAGTTTCATTCAGAAATTCTCAATTACTATTAATGAAAAACGGATCTGCTTTAATCACAAAACACAAGTTTTAGACGATAAAAGAACAAATCCGTTTAGCTTAGCTATTACTTTATCTTGTAAGCCATCAAAGCATTTCCGCGTCTTACATATAGCACTCCATCATTAATTACTGGGTGCGACCAACATGGACCTTTGCCAAGTGGAACTTGGAACGAGCTAACAACCTTGAAATCGGCTGGGGTAGCCTCTACCAAACCAACTGTCCCATTTTTCTCATCGTAGCAGTAAAGCATACCATCGTTGGCAATAATTGAACCTTTGGTTTTCCACTCCTTCTCGTACATGGTTTTGCCTGTATTCCAATCGATGCAGCACCATTTACCAATTCTATTGTTAATCCAGTTAGAACCATAGATGTAGCCATTAACAAGCACAGCGCCACCATGATGAACATCAAGAGTTTCATCAGTCCAATCCAAAGTTAGCGTTTTAAAATTGTTTGATAACGTATACATAGCACCAACATGGTCATATCCGCCGGTGATATAAATCTTATGATCTTTATAAATTGGAGTATTGGTATTTGTATAAGATGCACCGGGCCAAACCTTATAAGCCTTTTCGTTCTTGAGCCCGCCATAATTTGAACTACTTTGGATATCACCATTGCTGGCATCAACAACTAGCAAATAGGTCCCTGTAACGGTGATGATTAAGTCCTTACCATTCTCTTTAACTAAAAGAGGAGAAACATAAGCGGCTGTATCCTTCATGCTCTTGCTTTGCCAGATAGTCTCGCCTGTTTTCTTATCCAATGCAACAATAGTTGTTTTCTCACCACATGGAGTAAAAATCACCTTATTATAGACAAGTAGTAATGATTCTGAGTAACCCCAAGTGCCAGTTCTGCCTTCAAATTTTTGCATTCCATCAACCTTCCATATCAGTTTTCCATCACTTGCATCAACGCAAATGATTTCGCCCATACCGCTTGAGGCGTAAACTCGATTACCTTCAACTGTTGGAGTTGAACGGCTATCGGAAAAAGATTCCATCCACGCCTTGCCAATTGGAGTTTGCCATTTAATTTGTCCATTCATTTCTAAAGCGATAAGCATATCAACGCCATCTTTTATACCTGTTAGATAAATCGAATTATTGGCGATAGCCATTGATGAATATCCCGATGGCAACTTATCATTTACCCATAATTGCTGAGGACCAGCCTCTGGCCATTGTTTTAAAAGTCCAGCTTCGTGATAAACACCAGTACGACCAACTCCGCGCCACTCGCTAACCTCTTGCGAAAAAGCGTTGAAAGACAAAATTGATAAAGCAATAATTAAAAAAATATTCTTTCTCATACGGAAGAGTTTAAAAGTAATTAGGTTGCTAAATTATCACAAACTTGCATTAATAACGAATTGTAAAAGTTAAAAAACAAGCCCAGATAGATACAAAATCTATCTGGGCTTAGATTCAATAATCCAAATTTATTTCTTTGCTATATCGTAAGCAAATAATGAGTTATCGTGCCTTATGTATAAGATACCATCTTTAATTACAGGATGAGAGCAATGGAGTTGAACAGTTCCCCCTAATATT
>CAYMII010000041.1:0-34063 GCA_964390565.1 uncultured Rikenellaceae bacterium | reverse complement strand
ACCTGCAACCTTCTGATCCGTAGTCAGATGCACTATTCAGTTATGCTACGGAGCCATTATATTTTTCAAAAACTCTTTTCCGCAACCAGATTTGAGATATTTCTCTCTTTTTCTAGCTAAAGAACGTTCTTCCACTTCCTCTTGATATACTAAACTCCATGGTATATAGGCTTTAGTAGATCTATTTCTTTTTGCATTGTGCTCCTTTATTCTTCTTTCAAGGTTTTCAGTGAATCCGACATAAATTCTTTTGTCAATTTCACTTCTTATGGCATATACTATACATAGAACCCTTTTCAGATGCACCCTGCCTGCCGGCAGGCAGGTATTCAGTTATGCTACGGAGCCTTATTGCGGGTGCAAAGGTAGATATCTTTTTGAATTTCGCAATGGTTTAACAAAAAAATCCCTCGAAAATTCGAGGGATTTTAATTTTATTGTTCAACTTTTTGTTTTTTCTCTTTAATACGAGCTTTTTTACCAGTTAAATCACGTAGGTAGTAGATTCTCGCTCTGCGAACTTTACCTTTTTTGTTCAGTTCAATTTGATCAATGAAAGGAGAGTTTAAAGGGAAAATTCTTTCAACTCCAACGCCACCAGAAACTTTACGAACAGTAAACGATTCGGTTGCTCCACTACCTTTGCGTTGTATTACAACACCACGGTAGTTCTGGATTCTTTCCTTGTTACCTTCAATAATTTTATAGTGAACGGTAATAGTGTCGCCACTTTTGAATTCTGGGTGTTCTTTTGTTTCAATTGCAAAAGAACTTTCCGCTACTTTAATTAAATCCATTGTTGTTTTTTTATTTGTTTGTTCCACTAATACGCAATATTACAGGCTCCTATGTCCATGTTAGGGAATGCGCATGATTTCAGCTCGCAAAAGTATATAAAAAAATTATAACTAACACAATGCCTAATAAAAAAAACAATAAAAAAGAGGTTCATTTTTATATGAACCTCTTTTACTATTTATGTCTTAGCTATTTCTTTACTTCAGGTTGCAATAGTTTTGTTCCTGTTGCATCAATAACATTTTTCTTCCACCAATCGGGATATTGAGGATTCTTAACCGGAGCAGGGCATGAGTTGTACTCGTTATACTTAAATACACCATTTTCCTCTTGCTTAACGTTACCATCCATAAATTTGATTAGTAGGAATTGGAATAGCTTTTCCCAACGGTTAACCAAATAATTTCCAGTATTTACTGAGTAGTCAGTTAAGTATTGGATTGCCTTTTTAGGATCAGTTTGATAAAGCTCTTTTGCTGTATTATCGACTAGCTGCGTATTCGATATAAAACGGGTTTCGAGCTCGTTTTGAACTTTTGCTACTTCGGCATGCATTATATCATATCTTAGGTAGCTGAAGTTCGTTACTTTGTTAAATGTCCAAAATGCGCAATTATCGCAGTAGGTAAGCATATCGCCTTTGCCTTCGGCAAAAGATTCTGGTACACTTGTAATGCCGCAATATGCAGGGAAGTAAACTGTAGAGGCAGCATCATCAACCCCAAACCAGAAAATACCTCCAATTGCATCTGGTAACCAGTTACGAGCCTGAGCAACAAAGGAGAAACCCGTTTGTTGTGTTGCCGTTGCACGTTCATGTACATAACCTTTACCTTCATATTTCCAGGTCATTGGTCGCCAGCGGTAAGGAAGTGCGTGAGGTCCAGCGCCTGGATCTTTACTCATATCAAGTTCAGTACCTTCAAGATGATCACGCATGAAGTTCATCATATCATGAGCAGATAATTTTCTATCTGGCTTGATGTAAAGAGGCATACGTTTAGTCAAATTGATACCCTTTGCATAATCAAAATATTCCCACATCGATTGATTAACTGATTTGAAGAAAGACCAAACACGAGCTTCGCAGAAGCGTGCGCCACCAAAATCAAGTGGAGCATATATGTCCGAAAAACTAAATTCTTCGTTTTTGCCAGTAAAATAACCTTTTTGACGTGCAAAATCAATTACATCATAAGCATAAACAAACTCAATAGAAGGGGTGTTGATTTTATCTAAATTCTTTGAACTGATTGATGTTGTCCCGTTTTCCATTGGGAAAGTTGTGATACGTGGGTGGTTTGCATGCCCTGAAACGTATCCGTCAGGAATACGAACTGCAACCCAAACAGCACCTTTATTGGCATTGTATGATTTCTTTGTTTTTTTATCAACTTTCATATCAATACCCTTGCTGATCATTTCAAAAATCCAAACCTCGTTTGGATCTGCAACTGAGAATGATTCGCCACTGCTGTAGTAACCATAGGTGGCAACAAGTTCAGCCATTACCTTAATTGCTTCACGAGCGGTTTTTGAACGCTGTAAAGCAATGTACATTAATGATCCATAGTCAACTAAAGCAGTTGAATCAAGTAATTCTTCTCTTCCACCATATGTTGTTTCACCAATCGATACCTGATGCTCGTTCATGTTTCCAACTACAGAGTAGGTATGAGCTACTTGAGGAATCTCGCCAAGATATTTTCCAGTATCCCATTCATAGATTTTTAAAAGAGCCCCAGCAGGGTAATCTTTGGCTGGACGGAAATATAATTCTCCAAAAAGGTAATGTGAATCAGCTGCATAAGTAATAAAGGTAGATCCATCTACTGATGCACCTTTAGTTACCAAAAAGTTTGTACATGCCTTGCCAGGGGTGGAAAGCATGAACATAACCGCAGAGAGTGATAGAATGCTAATGATCTTTTTCTTCATATTTAAAGGTTTGTTTAGTTTTCTATTTCGACAAAAATATACATTATTAGTTTACTGCAAATTTTCTTTTAATAGTATAAACACCCCGATATAGAATCGGTTTTTGCTCCTGTAACCGAGGCCAAAGCATTCGCTTTACCTTTTATATATTGAACACCTAGAAAGGCAAAAATCAATGCCTCTTTGAAATCAATTGTATTCCTATGGGGTATTACAATCGAATGTTTAGACTTGCTCCGAAGCAAATGGATTAAAAGATTATTATGAGCACCTCCACCAGTAACTAAAACGTTATTACCATCTAGTTTGTTTGTAACTGCTGAGATTTGTGTGGTGATATGATCATACAATGTGCTTAATTTATCTTCGAACGGTATATTATATTCATTAACAATTGGCATAAATGTTTCTTCAACCCACTCTCTTCCTAATGATTTGGGATTAGTTTTCTTGTAAAAATCTAAATCATTGAGTTTTAAAAGAAGTTCATTATTCACATTTCCTTTTTTCCCTATAGCCCCATCTTTATCATAACTGATACCAAGTTCCTTTGCAATAGCGTTTAAAACAATATTGCAAGGTCCTATGTCGAATGCTAATCGAGCACCTTTGTTTTCAAAGCTAAGATTTGCAAAACCACCCAGATTTAGGCAAATATCAAATTCAGAAAAAAGATATTTATCTCCGATAGGAACAAGCGGAGCACCCTGTCCGCCAAGGCAAACATCAGACGAACGAAAATCACAAATACATGGCAAGCCAGATTCAATAGCTATTGCCGAGCCTTTGCCTATTTGTAAAGTGTATCCTTCTGATGGTTTATGGAAAATTGTATGTCCATGCGAGGCTACAAAATCGGGTGTAATTTCAACAGTCTTTAGAAATTCTTTAACCTGAGAGCCAATCCATCGACCGTAATCATAATCAAGTTTTGTTAATTCTTTCCCAGTTGTATTGAATGCTAAGGATAAGCGCTCAATCATAGAACTGTCATAACTAACAGTTGTTGCATTTGTAATGGAGTATGACCATTTGCCATTATCTATAATAAAGTTGCATAAGCATATATCAAGCCCATCAAGAGATGTCCCTGACATTACGCCAACTACATTCAACGATTTTTTCTCGAAAAGATTAGGAAAGGAATTCATCCTACTTGGCTTTCATATTTTTAACAGCATCATGAATGCAATGGGTTATAAGACTCATTATTGTAGATTGGTCAGTTTTAAAATCAATATTAACTAATCCATCTAGGATAGAGCTATTCCCATCTTTCCAAATGGCTGTCGCTTGAGTTGTTCCTGTATATTTACCAATAGGAATTATCCCATTTACTGAAAAGCAAGTAACTGTTAATGATACAAATGGCATTATCTCACCTTCTTTAGGCTTGATAGTTTGGGAGTTAGATTTATTTTTTGAGTAAGATTGATTAATAGGTGGTTCAGGGTTTATTTCAAGATCTATTTTTATAAATATCTTTGAATACCCAATCTGCTGTGCTTTGCTAATGCCAATATTTGGATAATTATAGTCATCGTAGTTTGATCGGTTACCAAACGTAGTTACTGGTAGCACCGACATTCCAACCCCTTCCTGAAGCGAATCAGCTAAAGCAGCCCAAGTTAGATCTTTAATTAAAGCTATTATTTTATCCGATTTGTTGTTAGCTGTATTTGGAAATTGGCTCTCGAATTTATCAAGATAGGCTTTAATATCATCGTGAATTGAAACGCTAAAGGAGATTAATGCAACATCCTTATTCTTGTATCTTTGAGAATGTCCGATGAATGGTAATGCAAGTAGGAGTGATAATGTTATCGAAAATATTGATTTCATAGCTTATTATTTATTAATGTAACTTCAAATATAGCTCCAAAATTAAACATATCTATGATGCTATTATTTCAACTACCAAACAAAGTTGCAATTGAAATAGCTTGTATTGTCCTTTGTATCTTTAACAACTAGTTTGAGAGTGTGATTAGTTCCTTTTGCAATCCTATCTTTATCAAACAAATATTGAATTAGGTTGCTTTTCTTATCATAATCAAACAATGCCCATTTACCATCAATATACCCATCAATTTTACCAATTCCTGAGAAATCATCCTTAACTACAATTCTTATTGAACTTGAGTTTGAAAGATTTGCATCTTGTCGAATATTTATTGGGATGATTTCGGGGGCAACGGTATCAATAGCCACATAGTAATTTCCAAAACTCGATATGCTGCCTTTTACTAGGCCATCTTTCCATTCAGCATAAACAGATGAAATGGTTTTGTTATCATCAATTAATGCCAAAAGCGCTTTGCTTTGATATTTAACAGGAATGCTTGATGGTTTAATTGCAAGTTTAGCCTTTATGTGCAAGGGTACTCTTTGATTATGCAGTTTAACAAGAGGAGAATACTTATATTCTATTCTATCAATGGTAATATACTCAAAATATAGGTTGTCGTATAAAGAGTTTTTAGGGATTTGCAAAATGAATGTATCGTTGATAACTGAGTTCTCAATTGCATTAGAAAGCAACATCACATTTTTAGCAAAATTATCAGGTTGTGTTGGTTTAAAAGGTTTTTGAATACCCTGAATTTCAAAGTTTAACATTGATGTATTGATGTTAGCATCGCTAACTAAAACTTCAATCTTATAGGTACTATCAGGGATAACTTCAATTAATCCTCTTTTTGGGAAACGTACTATTCCTGAAAAATAGTTTGCGGGTTCAACGAAAAGTTTTACAACCTCTTTATTGCTCTCAATTTTAGCCGCATAGTCAATTACACTATTAACATACTTGGTTTCGGCAAAAGCAAATTTATTGAAAATTAGTTTGTATGCTTGTTTACCATTAACCTTGACCGAAATGCTACTGAACCCACATTGAGTGCTTAGGCTATTAATTCTATCTAAAACATCAATGCCTATTCCTATTTTACTATGAGCAAGGATTTTATTGTCAGTAGTATAGCCATTCTTTGTTTTGCGGATTGGAATGTTAACTTTTCCCTTATAGCCATTCGAAAAACTTGAGCTATCGATTTGATATAGGTATAAAGCCCTAATGATAGGAGGGATGCTGTCAACAATTGATAGGTATTTAGGTGTAGGGCTTATAATTTGCTGGTCGACAGTTGTTCTTACCTCATAATGTAGGTGTGGCCCCGATGAACCACCCGAATTACCGCTATAAGCAATAAGTTCTCCTTTTTTCACGGGAAGTTCATAAGGTTTAGGGAAAATATCAACATCGAAAGACTTTTGCTGATACTGTATTCGCTTGATGTATTCTGTAATTTTATCGTTATATCTATCTAAATGACCATAACCTGATGTTAGCCCATTAGAATGGTCGATGAATATCGATTTGCCATAACCAACTGAACTCACCTTTATTCTGGAGATATATCCATCATTTGTAGCATAAAGCTCCTTTCCAATTACGCCATCGGTTCTTAAGTCGATTCCCGAGTGAAAATGGTCGCCTCTTATCTCTCCAAACGAACCCGTTACACCTAAATTTCCTGAAAGCGGAGCGATGAAATTGTTGTTTTCCTGTTTTGCCTGGCTATAACATGTGTGCCAAGGTGTTAAAAATGAAGCTGCTAATACAATTATTATACCTCTCATATATGCCATTTTTCAAAGCTTTAAAGCTAATTTATTTTCGACTTTATAACCTAAATAAAGGTTTAATATTTTTGTTTTTTGACAAAGCAATCTTAATTTTGTAAAACTTTAATCAGGTAATGAGTGTTCAACAGAATAATATAAGTTTACGAATTAAACAAAAGGTTCAACTACTTGTTTCAGCTTTAGATAAGGAGAAGCATGAAAACAAGTTACTGCTCGATCAGAATAATGAGCTTAAAAAGCAATTAGCTGAAAAAGAGCAGGCTTATGTTGAGTTGAAAGAGCACTACGACCGGTTGAAATTTGCAAAATCGCTTCAGGCTACAACGCAAGAAGTTCATGATGCAAAGATTAAAGTAAACAGGATTGTGCGGGAAATTGACAAATGCATTGCTCTGCTAAACAGATAGACCAAGATTGATTTTATGGAGGATAAACTTTCTATACGCGTTAATGTTGTTGATAGGTATTATCCTTTGAAAATCGACCGTAATGATGAGGAGAAGATTCGTAAGGCGGCGAAGATGATTAATGAGAAAGTTCTTCAGTATAAACAACGCTATACAGATAAGGACTTGCAGGATTTTTTGGCGATGGCAGCTTTACAGTTTGTTATTAAGTTAATTGAAAGTGAAACAAAATTTGACGTTTCACCTGTAGTTGATGAACTAACAGAATTAGATGAATGGCTTGGTGAGTATCTAGAGAAGAGTAATATAAGTTCTTTAAAATAGTATTGCCCGCATTATTCCCTTAACATTTTTGCGAAACTCAACATTACAAAAATTGGAGAAGGACTTATGCCAACCTAAGACAGGCCTTACCCGCTAGTCGGGTTCCATTTAGTTGGAACATTGGAAGTCTGAAGCTGGCGGCCTATCCACCCATGTCTAATTGGGGTTTCATAAAACTTAAGGGAATTAATGCGGGCATCTTTTATTATATATATTAGTATCAATAACTAAAACTAAATTATGGAGTACACGATAATTATATCCGCTTTAACGCTTGTTGTAGGAATGGTCATTTCGTACATTCTTTGGAACATGCTACTAGCGCGTAGAAAAAAGAACATTATTCAGGATGCCGAAGCAGAGGCAGAGGTGATTAAAAAGGAGAAAATCCTTCAGGCAAAAGAGCGTTTTTTACAGCTTAAATCTGAGCACGATAAGGTAATTGCTGAGAAGAATTCAAAAATGGCTTTGGCTGAGAATAAGTTCAAACAAAGAGAAACTGAAACTGCTAAAAAGTTCGAAGACGCTTTACGCAAACAAAAAGAGTTAGATGTAATTAAAGACAATCTTACTGCTCAACTCGAGCTTGTTGATAAGAAGAGCGAGGAACTTGAGAAGATGCATAAAATGCAAGTTGAGAAGCTTGAAGCTCTTTCGGGTTTATCCGCTGAAGATGCAAAGAATCAACTTGTTGATTCTTTAAAAGCAGAAGCAAGAACGGCAGCTATGTCATCCATCAATGAGATTATGGATGAGGCTAAACTTACCGCAAATAAAGAGGCTAAACGTGTTATAGTTCAAACTATTCAACGCGTTGCCACTGAAACTGCCATTGAAAACTCGGTTACTGTTTTCCATATCGATTCTGATGAGATTAAAGGTCGAATCATTGGCCGCGAAGGTCGTAATATTAGAGCATTGGAAGCTGCAACAGGTGTTGAAATTATTGTTGATGATACCCCAGAGGCTATCATTCTTTCAGCATTCGACCCAGTTCGTAGGGAGATTGCACGTTTAGCATTACACCAACTTGTTACTGATGGTCGTATTCACCCAGCACGTATCGAAGAGGTTGTTCAAAAGGTTCAAAAACAGGTAGAGGAGGAGATAATTGAAGTAGGTAAACGTACTTCAATCGATCTTGGAATTCACGGATTACATCCAGAATTAATTCGTTTAGTTGGTAAGATGAAGTATCGTTCATCTTATGGACAAAACCTTCTTCAGCACTCACGCGAGGTTGCAAACCTTTGTGCGATTATGGCTACTGAACTTGGTTTAAATGCTAAAACAGCTAAGAGAGCAGGTCTTTTACACGATATTGGAAAGGTTCCCGATGATGAACCAGAATTGCCACACGCAATACTTGGTATGAAGTTAGCCGAGAAGTATAAGGAAAAACCTGATGTATGTAACGCAATTGGTTCTCACCACGACGAAACCGAGATGACAACCTTATTTGCACCAATCGTTCAGGTTTGCGATGCTATTTCTGGTGCTCGTCCAGGTGCTCGCCGCGAGGTAGTTGAGTCATATATCAAGCGTCTAAAAGAGATGGAAGATATGGCTTATTCATACCCAGGCGTTCTTAAGACCTTTGCAATCCAAGCTGGTCGAGAACTACGTGTAATTGTTGGTAGCGAGAAGATTAGCGATGAGGATGCAGCAAAACTTTCGTTTGATATTGCTAAGAAGATACAGGATGAAATGACTTATCCTGGTCAGGTTAAAATTACTGTAATTCGCGAAACTAGAGCGATTAGCTACGCTAAATAGTAAGATTAAGCATGTTGAACTAATCGCTTTTTGTCGGTATGAACAGTTCGATTCAAATGTGCGACCTCAAGGGTCAGTATCAAAAGATTAAAAACGAGATAGATTCATCTATCCAAGAGGTTATTGATAGTACCGCTTTTATTAAAGGTAAAGAAGTCGGTCTTTTTCAGGATGAATTGGCAAAGTATCTTGGCGTAAAGCATGTTATTAGCTGCGCCAATGGTACCGATGCTCTTCAAATAGCATTAATGGCTTTAGGCCTAAAACCGGGTGATGAGGTAATCACACCCGATTTTACTTTTATAGCCACCGTTGAAGTGGTTGCCTTGCTTGGTATGGTTCCTGTAATTGTTGAAGTAGATCCAAATACATTTACAATTGACCCAGCATTACTTGAAAAAGCAATCACCCCAAGAACAAAGGCTATTATCCCTGTTCATCTTTTTGGCCAATGCGCCAATATGGATGAGATTATGGCAATTGCTAATAATCATGATATCTATGTAATTGAGGATGTTGCGCAAGCAACTGGTGCGGATTATTTCCATTCCAATGGAAAGGTATCTAAGGCAGGAGCAATTGGACATATTGGAACAACATCATTCTTTCCATCAAAGAATTTAGGATGCTATGGTGATGGTGGAGCCTTGTTTACCAATGATGACGTTATTGCCGAAGAGATAAAATCAATATCGAACCATGGAATGAAGGTTCGTTATTATCATGATAAGATTGGCGTTAACTCAAGACTTGATACAATCCAAGCAGCCATATTAAGGGTTAAGTTGAAATACCTTAATGAATACAATTCCAATCGAATTAAGGCTGCCGACTATTATGATAAGCACTTAGGCAATTGTAAGCATTTAGTTACACCTAAGCGTGCATCTTGGTCAAGTCATATCTTTCATCAATATACTTTACAACTTGTTGATGGAGATCGGGCAAACTTAATCAAATATCTTTCAGAGAAAGGTATTCCAGCAATGATATATTATCCAGTACCACTTCATGCTCAAAAAGCTTTTGAAATATATCAAAAAGTAGCATTGAATAAGCATTTTCCAGTTTCGGATGACCTTTGTAAATCCGTTTTCTCACTTCCAATGCATACTGAACTAACCGAAGATGTTCAAAAGTACATTTGCGAAACTATTCTAAACTACTTTAAATAAATGGAAAAGGAGTTTTTCTCACACGAAACAGCTATAATTGACGATAATTGTAAGATAGGAAAAGGAACCAAGATCTGGCATTTTAGTCATATCATGTCAGGTTGTGAGATAGGTGAGAATTGCAATATTGGACAGAATGTGGTTGTATCTCCCGGTGTTGTATTAGGGAAAAATGTTAAGGTTCAGAACAATGTTTCCATATACACTGGAGTTATTTGTGAGGATGATGTTTTTTTAGGCCCTTCGATGGTTTTTACAAATGTTATTAACCCTAGAAGTGCTGTTAACCGTAAGAGTGAATATCTTAAAACCTTTGTGAAACATGGCGTTTCAATTGGCGCAAATGCGACTATTGTTTGCGGAATAACTCTAGGCGAGTTTTGTTTCATAGGGGCTGGTGCTGTTGTAATTAAAGATGTAAAACCTTACGCTTTAGTTGTTGGCAATCCGTCACGTCATGTAGGATGGATGAGCGAATTTGGTCATCGTTTAAACTTTGATAAAAATGGTGAGGCTCAGTGTCCTGAAAGTAAAGAGATTTATTTGTTAAAAGATAATTCTGTAATAAAGAAAGGATAGAAATAAGTTGACTTTTATCCTTTTTTTGAAGTTGAATTTCAACTAATTTAGGTTCGTTAAAAAACTGAAAAATGCACAATTTCGCATTAATAGGAGCTGCTGGATATATCGCACCACGACATTTGAAGGCAATAAAAGAAACTGGCAATAACCTAATTGCAGCCTTAGATAGACACGATTGTGTTGGGGTTATGGATAGTTTTTTTCCAAACGCTGATTTTTTTGTTGAGTATGAACGCTTTGATAGACATATCGATAAGTTAAAAAGACAAGGCGTTAAGGTTGATTATGTAAGTATTTGTACTCCAAACTATTTACATGATTCACATATTCGTTTTGCTCTTCGACAAGGAGCTGATGCGATTTGCGAAAAGCCTATTGTTCTTAATCCATGGAATATTGATGCTCTTCAAGAGATTGAGAAAGAGACTCATAAACGTGTTTATACTGTACTTCAACTTCGCCTGCATCCTGCATTAATTGAATTAAAACGTCAAATTGACGAAGGACCTAAAGATAAGATCTATGATGTAGATTTATCATATATTACTAGTAGGGGAAGATGGTACGATATCAGCTGGAAAGGCGATATCCAAAAATCGGGAGGTGTTGCTACAAATATTGGTGTTCACTTCTTCGATATGTTAAATTGGATTTTTGGAGATGTTAAAAACAGTGTTGTGCATATTTCTAAGAGCCAAAAAGCCGCAGGCTTTTTAGAACTTCAAAGAGCAAGAGTAAGGTGGTTTCTTAGTGTTGATTACAATGATGTACCTGAAGAGGTTAAACTTAAAGGTCAAAGAACTTATCGCTCTATAATGATTGAAGGTAAGGAGATAGAGTTTAGCGAAGGGTTTACGGATCTTCATACAAAAACTTATAACGAAATACTTCAAGGTAAAGGTTTCGGATTGGCGGATTCTAAGCCATCAATTCAAACCGTTTATGATATTCGTAATTCAAAACCAATAGGAATTGTTGGTGATTACCATCCATTCTGTTTACTAACAAAAGAATAAACTACAATACCACTATGTACAACCAGCTGATTAACAAACAGGAAAATCTTGCTGTAATTGGGCTTGGATATGTTGGATTACCAATTGCTCTCGAATTTGCAAGGTTTTTAAAAGTTATTGGATTCGATATTAAGCCCGATAGGGTTGAACTGATGAGAAAAGGTATAGATCCTAGCCGTGAACTCGAATCTGATGCATTTGTTGGTTGCGATATTCATTATACCCATATTTTAGAGGAGATTCGCGAAGCGAAATTTTATGTAGTTGCCGTTCCAACTCCAATAGATGAGCATAATCTACCCGATTTAAAACCTCTTTTGGCTGCAACTGAAACAGTTGGTAAGGTTCTCAAAAAAGGTGATTATGTTGTTTATGAATCAACTGTTTACCCGGGTTGTACAGAGGAGGATTGTGTTCCTTTGTTAGAGAAACTATCGGGCTTAACATATATTAAAGACTTTAAAGTAGGTTTTTCACCTGAGCGTATTAACCCAGGCGATAAGGAACATACCTTAACTACAATAAAGAAAATTACTTCAGGTTGTGATCCTGAATCATCGGAAGAGATTGCTAAGGTGTACGAACTTATTATCAAAGCTGGAATTCACAGGGCTAGTTCAATTAAGGTTGCCGAGGCTGCAAAGATTATTGAGAATACCCAACGCGATATTAATATCGCGTTCATGAATGAACTTTCTATCATTTTTAATCGCCTAGGAATAAACACTTTTGAGGTTCTTGAGGCTGCTGGTACAAAGTGGAATTTTTTGAAATTCTTCCCTGGTTTGGTTGGCGGTCACTGTATTGGAGTTGACCCTTACTATCTTGTATATAAAGCAAAAGAGCTTGGATATCATCCTCAAATCATTAGCGCAGGACGATTCATCAACGATTCAATGGGTGGCTATATTGCGAAGCAAACTGTTAAAAAGATGATTTCTGCTGATAAGAACCCAAAAGATACTCGAGTTCTTATTATGGGTGTTACTTTTAAAGAGAATGTAAGTGATATCCGTAACTCAAAGGTTGTTGATATTTATAAGGAGCTACAATCCTTCGGAATTTCTAATATTGATGTAGTTGATGCTTTTGCCGATTCTCATGAAGTTCATGAGGAGTACGGTTTTAATCTTTCTGCAAATCCTACTGGTAAATATGATGCAATTATTGCAGCAGTAAGCCATTATCAGTATTTAAAATTAGATGAGTCATGGTTCGAAGGTATTGCTAGTAAGGATTGTGTATTTGTTGATGTTAAGGGTATTTTTAAGAATAAGATTTCAAAATTCAGATACTGGAGTTTGTAATTTTCAGTATTGTAATGTCTTAAAGGGGGTATGCTAAACCCCCTTTAGTGTTAAAGGATATAACCTACAATCATCAATAGTATATGGCAAAAATATTGGTTACTGGAGCTGCTGGTTTTATTGGTTTTCACCTTTCTAAACGGTTGATAGAGCGTGGTGATGAGGTTGTAGGGCTCGATTGTATCAACGACTATTATGATGTAAACCTTAAATATGCTCGACTCGAGCAGGTTGGAATTGATCACAATAATATCAAGGGAAATGAGATCTTAAAAAGTACAAAGTTCTCAAATTATCGATTTGTAAAAATGAAACTGGAGGATAGGGAAGCAATTCTTAATCTTTTCAGCGCTGAGAAGTTTGATAGAGTATGCAATCTTGCGGCTCAAGCAGGAGTTCGGTATAGCATTCAAAATCCATTTACTTATATTGATAGTAATGTCGTTGGATTTATAAATATCCTTGAAGGTTGTAGACATAATGAAGTGAAGCATCTTGCTTATGCAAGTAGTTCGAGCGTTTATGGGCTTAACGAGGAGATGCCATTCTCGACTAATCATAATGTTGATCATCCTATAAGCCTTTACGCCGCTACAAAAAAAAGCAATGAGCTAATGGCTCATACTTATAGCTATTTATATGGATTGCCAACAACAGGTTTGAGGTTCTTTACTGTTTATGGCCCTTGGGGTCGACCCGATATGGCCCTTTTTATTTTTGCTAAAGCCATTCTTGAGGGTAAACCAATTGATATTTTCAATAATGGCGATATGCAGCGCGATTTTACCTATGTTGATGATATTGTAGAGGGTATTATTAGAGTAATTGATAATCTTCCTTCAAAAAATAGCAAATGGACTGGCAAGCATCCTGAGCCATCAACGTCCGTGGCACCATATCAAATCTATAACATCGGAAATAGTAGCCCTGTGAAGTTGATGGATTTTGTTAAAGCCATTGAGGAATCATTGGGTAAGAAGGCTATAATTAACTTTTTACCATTGCAGAATGGCGATGTGCCCGCTACTTGGGCTAATGTAGATGATTTAGTATCCAATTTAGGCTATAAACCCCAAACCGATATTCGAGTTGGGGTTAAGAATTTTGTTGATTGGTATTTATCGTTTTACAAAAAATAGCAATTGTATTAAGACCTTACAAAGTGAGGCATTTCAAAAGGAATCTCAAGCGAAAGCTCCACTAATCCTGCAACTTTACCATCGCTATACCAAGGAGTTTGGTAAATCATCTTTTTGACACCTGCTTTCTCAATTGTATACACATTTGTTTCAGCATTGTTTGCAAGTCTTTCAATGGTTTTCTGTGATTCAGGCTTGTGACAATCGCTTAGCTTTTTACCAATTAAATCTGAGCCACCCCATTTCTCGAAGGTTTTGCTAGATTTATCGTTCATGTAAATTATTGTTCCTTCAATATCGCTGATGGTTACAGCGCAGTTTAGCTCTTTAGCCCAATCCAATATCTTTTCCATGGTATGATTAATTTTTGAAAGGCAAACGTAATAAAAAAAGCCCCAGTTTGAACTGGGGCTTCGTAATTTCTACCAAATAGCTGCTCGCTTTTCCTCTGGGATGAACAATGGTTCATCAGGATTGATTTCAAATGATTTGTAGAACTCAGGAATGTTGAATAAAGCGCCATTAACCCTGAAGTTGCCTGGTGAATGAACATCCTCTTTAACTCTACGCATTAGCTCTTTATCTCTAATAATTTGCCTCCAAATATTAGCATATGAAAGGAAGAAGCGTTGATCGGCACTAAATCCATCAATTTTTGAAGGCTCTTGTTTGCCTTCTAAAGATTTGCGATAAGCAAGATACGACATGGTTAATCCGCCATAATCTGCAATATTTTCACCTAATGTTAACTTTCCATCTAAGTGGATTGAGTCAATGGCAACAAATCTATCGTACTGATCAACTAAAATCTGAGTTAATGAGTTGAATTTCTCTGAATCTTCTTTCGTCCACCAATCAGTTAAATTACCATTCTTGTCGAAGTTACGGCCTTGATCATCGAAACCATGAGTCATTTCGTGACCAATAACTACACCTATTCCACCATAGTTGATAGCATCATCAGCATTCATGTTGAAGAATGGCGGTTGAAGAATTCCTGCAGGGAAAACAATCTCGTTCATTGATGGATTGTAGTAAGCATTAACAGTTTGTGGAGTCATTCCCCATTCGGTTCTATCAACTGATTTACCTAACTTATCCATGTTCACTCTGAAACTGAACTCTGCAGCATTCTTGATATTTTTAGCATAGCTATAGCGTGAAATGTCAAGTTTAGAATAATCTCTCCATTTATCAGGATAACCAACCTTTACAACAATAGTTTCAAGTTTCTCAAGAGCTTTTTTCTTAGTCTCCTCGGTCATCCAGCTAAGGTTGCTGATTCTATCTCTGAAGGCAAGTTTAAGATTAGCAATAAGATCAAGCATTTTTTGCTTTGCTACTGGAGGGAAGTTTTGCTCAACGAAAATTTCACCAACTAGTTCGCCGATGGCGAAATTCGCAGCGTTAGAAATCCTTTGCCAGCGTGGTTTATTAGCATTGTAACCAGATAGTTTTTTGCTGTAGAATTCGAAATTAGCCTCTTCAAAAGCATTTGATAGGTATGCAGAGTATTGGTTAACAACATTCCATGTTAGGTAGTTTTTCCAATCTTCAACCGAAACCTCTTTAATCATCTTACTAATCTCAGCATAGAATTTTGGGTTATCGATAACAAAATCAACTGGTACTTCTATTCCAATTGATTTAAAATAATCTTTCCAATCAATTTCTGACGAGAGTTTTTGCATCTCATCTATTGTAACCTTATTATATGTTAAGAAAGGATCGCGTTGTTCTAAGCGAGTTTGAGTAGCATTTGCTAAGCGAGTTTCAAATGAAATTACTTGTTTTGCAGCAGATTGAGCCTGCTCTTGGTTATAACCAATTAGAATGAAGCAATTTGAAAGATGCTCAACGTAATCTTTACGAATCTCTTCAGAGCGTGCATCGTTGCTTACATAGTAATCGCGATCGGGTAATCCTAAACCACCTTGAATAAGGTTTATAATAATGGTATCGCTCTTTTTGCTATCCTGTCCAGCATATGGTATAAATAGCGGAGTAACATATTGAGTGTGTAATTTCGATATCTCAGCAAAAATCTCAGTATTGGTCTTAATAGCGGCAATTCTATCAAGTTCTTCCTTGATTGGCTCATAACCTTGTTTTTCGATATTAGCTGTATCAAGTCCTGAAGCAAAGAAATCACCAACCTTTTGCCAGCTACTTCCTTTTGGAGCATCTGTCTTAGCAACGGCTTGGTCAAATATATTCTTAAGGATCAAATCATTCTCTTCGCGAAGGATGTCGAATGCGCCATAACGTGATTTGTCATCAGGCATTTGTGTGTTTTTAATCCATGTACCGTTTGCATAAGCAAAGAAATCGACACCAGGCTTAACAGTTTGATCCATGTTTGTAATGTCGAAGGCAGGTTTGCCTTTCTCTTGCTTTGTACAACTCGAAGCTGCTATCATAATCAAAGCGATAATAAGTAAATAATTCTTTCTCATTTAGTTGTGTTTTGTAAGTTTCAATTTTAAAGTAAGTTTGATGTTGAAACTTGTATAAGGTTTAACAAAAAAGAGCTGCAAAAGTGCAGCTCTTTCATATTCTTTAACAATAGGTTATTCGAATTGTTTGAATGCTTCTTTAATGCATTTAATAGCATCTCTGAGCTGCTCTTCGTTGATAACAAGGGGAGGAGCAAAACGGATGATATTTCCGTGAGTAGGTTTAGCTAAAACACCTTTTTCAGCCATTGCTAAGCAAACATCCCAAGCAGTTTTACCAGGTTTGTTGCGGATTACAATCGCATTAAGTAAACCTTTACCACGAACAAGTTCAATCATATCGCTCTTAATAGCGCTCATCTCTTCGCGGAAGATTTTACCCATTTTTTCAGCATTCTCTTCTAATTTCTCATCTTTAATTACATTCAATGCAGCAATTGCTACACGGCACGCAAGTGGGTTACCACCGAAGGTAGAACCATGCTCGCCTGGTTTAATGCAAAGCATGATTTCATCACTAGCTAAAACAGCAGATACTGGTAAAATCCCACCAGAAACAGCTTTACCAAGAATTAAGATATCTGGGTGAACACCTTCGTGATCGCAAGCAAGCATCTTACCTGTACGAGCAATACCTGTTTGAACCTCGTCAGCAATGAAAAGCACGTTGTGCTTTTTGCAAAGTTCGTAAGCTTTCTTTAGGTAACCTTCAGCAGGTACAAATACACCAGCCTCACCTTGAATTGGCTCAACAAGGAAACCAGCAACGTTAGGATCTTGAAGTTCTCTCTCAAGAGCAGCTAAATCGTTATAAGGAATAGTAATAAAACCAGGGGTAAATGGACCAAAACCTCCATATGAATCTGGATCGGTTGACATTGAAACAATGGTTATAGTTCTGCCATGGAAATTATCTTGGCAAACAATAATCTTTGCTTCATTATCTTTGATACCCTTTTTCTTGTAAGCCCACTTACGGCAAAGCTTGAGAGCAGTCTCGTCTGCTTCAGCGCCAGTGTTCATAGGTAATACTTTGTCATATCCAAAGTATTTGGTGATATATTCTTCGTACTCACCTAAAACATCGTTGTAAAATGCTCTTGAAGTAAGAGTTAGTGTTTGCGCTTGATCAACAAGGGCTTTAACAATCTTTGGATGGCAATGTCCTTGGTTAACTGCTGAGTAAGCAGAAAGGAAATCGTAATAACGTTTTCCGTCAACTCCCCAAAGGAAGATACCTTCGCCTTTTTCAAGTACTACTGGAAGTGGATGATAGTTGTGCGCGCCAAACTTATCTTCTCTTGCCATGTAGTCGTTAGATGTCATCTTGCTCATATTGTTTAGTTTAGATTTGAATATCAGTTGTTTATGTTTGTGATAAACTATCGTTTAATCGATTACAAGATTAAGGCTAGTTTTCCAATTTTCAAATATATAGGCAGTTGATGACAATATGTTAAGAAACAGGTTTTTTATTTTGAAATGGATTAAGGGGAATCCCAAAACCCGCATATTGTCAAAGAAAAAAGGGCTTTATAGCCCTTTTACCTTTTTAAGTCCCATCATGTTGATTATCCAACGTGGTAGAGGTTTCTCTGGATCACGTTTATCAAGATTAAGATTTAGACCTAATGCTTTTAGCAAAGGAATTCTATGGGTTTCAACGAACTCAATAAGTGTTCCATCGGGATCCTCAATATACGTGAAGTGACCTGCTGCCTCGCCCATATCAAAACTACCTTTCTCGTTATGCTTAACGTTAGAGTTTACAGTAAACTTGTAACCCAACGCATTGCATTCTTGTTCAAGACTATCCATATGTCTAATATCGAAGCAAAGGTGAATGTAGCCTAAATCACCCCAAAGCCTATCCTTAAAGATTTTATTTGGTTGCCTGTCCATTGATTGAATTAGCTCAATTTGAGTTTCACCAAACATTGGGCTAAATGCACCTTTGCGAGGCTTTGAATGAGTTAAGATTATTCTTCGAAAAGTTCCTGTGCCACCTGTAATACCAATTAAATCAGTGAATTTGCCTGTTTGATCAGCTAAGATTTTATCGTATCCTAATAGTTTTGAGTAAACCTCTAACGATTTATCGATATTGCTAACACCAATAATTGCTCCAGCAACACCACCTGTAGGTTTACCTTCATTCTTAAACCACGATGTGCTTTCGAAAACTTCGAAAACATTGTTGAATGGATCTTTCACAAAGAAATGGTTTACACCTGCTGGGTTTGCTTGAGGTGTAGTTAATGGAGATACACCATTATCAACGAACGATTTGTAGGCAACATTAATATCTCGGCATTTGAATTTAGCTGCAAAAATTCCGAGGTCGCCAATTTGAACATCGAATGTTGGTGCAAGTGGTGTTCTGCCACGGTATTGCCATATCTCTAAGCCACCACCACCTTGTAGATTGATGGTAAGTGCAGCATGACGCTCTCGAGGTTGTCCTCCTGTATAAGGAAGCATTAGCTCTGCAACAGTGCTATCCTCAAAAATTCTAATATCGGTACCAATATATTTCTTATACCATCTCCAAGTATCGTAAACGTTGTTTACGCCAATACCTATTTGTTGAATTCCACAGATTACTTTTTCCATTTCTATTAGTTTGCTTTTATTTTTCCAATAAGTTTAAAGAATAAGCGAGGGAAGAACCGTTTTAGGTGATACATTATGAATTCCTTACCTCCAATAAGAATTTCGGCGCGACCTTTCTTTATGGCTCTTATATAGTGTTTTGCACAATCTTCGGCTGTCATGCCGCTTGCTTGAGCTGGATCCATAACACCATGCTTGCTGCCATCTTTCTCAAGCGCATTTATCGATATACTAGTATTTATTCTTCCTGGGTAAGCAATTGTTACAGAGATGCCAAAGGGTTCTAGTTCCATCCTAAGCGTTTCGAAATAGCCTTGAATTGCATGCTTTGCAGCGGCATACGAAGAGCGTTGATGAAATCCGAATTTACCCGAAAGGCTACTCGTTGCGGCGATGAATCCTTCCTTCTTCTCAATCATCGATGGGAGTAAGGCTTTTGTTAGAATAATATATGAGAAAAAATCTATCTCCATTATTTTTCTATCGTTTTCGATAGGCGTTTCGTGTGCAAGTGAGCGTTGGCTGATACCTCCATTGTTTATTAGTAAGTATACTGGACCGTATTTCTCGAGAATGGTAGATGCAGCGTTGGTTACGGCTTGAGGGTTTGATAAATCGAATGAAATGGTTTCGCAAAAGGTGGTATATTTCTTACATTCTTCTTTAGTCTTAGCAAGTTCAACCTCATTAATATCAGCAATAATAAGGTTTGCACCCTCTTGTGCAAGTTGCATTGTAATAGCTTTTCCTATACCCGAAGTAGCACCGGTAATTAGTACTAAACGATTTTTGAAACTTATCATAGTTAATTTTTTCAAATTTTGCAGAGCAAATATCATAAAAAAAGTGATATGGTCTTGAAATATGATATGTAAAAGTATTTTAATTGGAGTTAACGCTACCTTAATATAAACTTAACAGATACGTAATGATATGTTAAGCTTATTAGGACTATTTTTGTTTATTGTTTATAAATTATAAATTTAACAAATAAATAGTTTTCATATGGATGCTAGTAAATATACTCTTTTACTTGTTGATGATGAACCTGATGTTTTGGAGTTTATTGGTTACAACCTTCGTAAAGAGGGGTTTAATGTTCATACAGCATCAAATGGAAATGATGCAATAAAAACGGCTCAGCAAGTTAAACCACAACTAATTCTGCTTGATGTTATGATGCCGGGCATGGATGGTATCGAAACCTGTGAGGAGATTCGTAAACTTCCGCACTTAAAAGATGTGCTTGTTGCTTTTTTAACGGCTAGGAGCGAGGATTATAGCCAAATTGCTGGGTTTGAAGCTGGTGGTGACGATTATATTTCAAAACCAATAAAACCTAAAGTGTTGGTTAGTCGAATTAAGGCCTTACTAAAAAGAGGAAATATTGGTTATTTATCAAACGACAACCCTCAGGAAGAAAAACCGCAAAGAACGATCGAGATTGATAGGGAACGCTTTATTATCAAAAAGAATGGGAAAGAAATTATTTTACCTAAAAAAGAGTTTGAGATTCTAGAATTACTTTATAGTCGTCCACAAAAAGTATTTACAAGAGAGGAAATTTTTAATTTAATTTGGGGTAACGATATTATTGTTGGAGATAGAACTATTGACGTTCATATTCGTAAACTAAGAGAAAAGATTGGGGAGGAGCATATCGATACAGTAAAAGGTGTTGGTTATAAGTTTATCGAGTAGATATTTAATTTCTAATACAAAATACTATGAACCTATACGATTGGAAGGATAGTTACAGTGTTGAAATTAGCAGTATTGACGATGATCATAAGGGCATGTTTCGAATTATTAATCAGCTATTTGACGCAATGAGTCATGGGAAAGCAAGGAGTCTTCTTGATGAGATATTGCATCAGCTAATTGATTATACAAAAACCCATTTTAAGCGAGAAGAGATGTATTTTGCTACAACGAGCTATCCCGAAACATTGGAGCATAAGCTGCAACACGAAATGTTTATCGAGAAAATAGTTGCGCTTAAAAAGGGATTTGAAAGTGGGGATAAAGAGATATCTATCGAATTAATAAAATACCTATCTGATTGGCTTATAAACCATATACTTGTAAGCGATAAAAGATACATGGCTCATCTTAAAAAATTTGGGTTAAGCTAGTTTACTTTTCACCAACCTTTCGATAGCCTCTTTTTTTCGAACTGAAATTGGAATTGACGTATCATCTGTTAGTAATAGCACTGCATTTGGGAACTTGATATATTTTACTATATATTTAGTGTTTATCAAATGCGACTGATGGCAACGAACAAATGAAAGGGGAGTTAATATATCATCAAACTCTTTCAGCGTTTTTGAAACAAGGATTTTTGTTGTATCCTTAAAATGGATTACAGTATAATTATTATCGGATTCGCATCTTACAATTTCATCGGATTGAACAACAAAAACCCCATCAAGAGTTTTTATTACAATTTTTTTCGATTCATTTTTACCACTTTCTATATTAGATATTAAGGTATTAAGCCTAATCTTTGTTTCATCGCTATCAATTACCTTAGTTAGTTTTACAACAGCATTCATTAAGTCAGTTGCGTCAATTGGTTTTAGCAGGTAATCTAATGCGCTAACCTTAAACGATTGAATGGCAAATTCTTCGAAGGCGGTAATTACGATGAAGTAGAAATCAATCTTTTCAAACTTCTTAAGAAGTTCGAAGCCTGTCCCATCGGGCATTTTGATATCCAGAAAAACAACATCAGGTTTTAGCTCAATAATTCCATTATAACCAGATTGAACGCTATTAGCCTCACCGACTACATTAATGTTAGGACAATAAACTGACAACATGTGCTTTATTGTCTCTCTAACTTTATCCTCATCATCAACTATTAGTGCCGAAAGCATAAATATTTAGTTTATTGGTATTGAGAAACGTATAATGGAACCATGGTTATTTTGTTCAATACTTGATTTGTCCACAATATCGATAAAAACGGTCATGTTATTGATTTCTTTAACCTTTTCAATCCTTACAAAAGTTAAATCTTTAGCAAAAGTGTGAGGACTTCTGCCTGAACGAAGATGATGCTGCATTGTTTTTTCAATCCCAATGCCATTATCATCAATCTCAATTACAATAAAATCATTTTGCTTTAAAAAACGAATAATAATAATGCCCTTTTCATTTAGTTGGATTAATCCATGCTCAATTGCATTTTCAATAAAAGGTTGAGTTAAAAGAGGAGGAATTGATGGTAAATCAATTTCAAGATTTTCGTCAACCTCGATCTTGTATTCAAATTTATCCTCGAACCTAAGAGATTGAAGTTCAAAGTAGAGATTTAATATTTTAACTTCCTGCTCAATTGATGATAATTCCAAACGCGATGAATCAAGCACTAAGCGTACAAATTTAGCAAAGGTAGATAGGAATTTTCCTGCCTGTAGTGCATCGTTTCGGAATATATAGCTTTGTAAAGCTGTTAGGGAGTTGAAAAAGAAATGAGGATTTATCTGAGATAGAATAAGCTGTTGCTCAACTTTTTTAAGCTGTTTTTTGAGTTTCTTTTTCGAGTAATAAAAGTAAAAGCCAAAGCCGATTGCAATAATCAATATGAGAATATGCGTGAAGAGAAGTAAATTATAGCTAAAGGTGAATAGTAAACTTACAGCACATAGGCGCTGAATCGTAAAATCGAGTAGAGAAACGAATGTAGAATGAATCATTTATTTTAAAATAAAAAACCCCTCAATGATAAGGGGTTTTTTTAAGATTATGAAGGGTTTATTACCTATTTTTTTCAGTAAATTCTCTCCCGGCTTTTAAGGCTTTAAGGTTTGTGTTGACCAACTCTTTACCTTTTTTACCGAATAACTGGCGAATTCCATCTTCAAGTTTATCATAAGGAATATCAATAAAAGGTGATGCTGCACCTAGCATAACGATATTTGACGAGCGAGACGACCCCGCTGCTTTAGCAATAGTATCGGCATCGATAGCAATATGATTTGGAAAGGTCTCAATCTGCTTCATTATATCATCGATATTTGGATAATCGGTGATATTATTAAAAGGAGTAATATTAGTTACCAACCAACCATCTTT
The DNA here is from genome assembly GCA_964390565.1 of uncultured Rikenellaceae bacterium. GTDB lineage: Bacteria > Bacteroidota > Bacteroidia > Bacteroidales > Tenuifilaceae > UBA8529. Next base: position 10,801 of record CAYMII010000041.1, on the reverse strand, counting down.
CGATAGGAATGGTAGATACCTTAAACCTTCCATAGGCTCAACAGAAATAATCAGATCTGCTTTGCCTTTAGGGATTAAGTCTGAAGCAATAGGATTGCTTGATATGCGAAGGTGCGATTGAACATCGCCTCCGCGTTGGCTCATACCATGGACCTCCGATTGCTTGAGGTGTAGTTCGTTTTTTAATGCAGCTAAACCGATTGCAGCAGCAATTGAGAGAATTCCTTGTCCTCCAACGCCACCTAATATAATATCAGATTTCATTTCTTTAGTTTTTTAATTGGATTACTCGTTTGATTCACCTTTTTCTGATCTTTTGCGGCGTGCAAAAGTTTGAATACACTCCCTTTGTGGAATTAACACAGATAAGCCCTTGTATTCAAGTTCTCTTCTGATAATTTTCACATTCTCTTCATGGAATTTCTTTAAAGGAGTCATTAAAATTAAGTGCTCAGGATCAACTCCTAAGCCTTTGCAAATCTCGTAGATTCTTCCATGTGCAGCTGAGGTCTGACCGCCAGTCATACCTGTGGTTGAATTATCGGAGATAATAACAGTGATTGGTGAGTTCTTATTTACAGCATCGAGTAATCCAGTCATACCGCTATGAGTAAAGGTTGAATCGCCAATTACCGAAACGGCTGGAACTAAACCTGCATCAGCAGCACCAATAGCCATAGTAATTGAAGCACCCATATCAACGCATGAGTTAATAGAGTTGAATGGTGGCAAAGCAGCTAGAGTATAACATCCAATATCAGAAAATACGCGACCAGAGCCGTATTCCAATAAAACTTCATTTAGCTCTTCAAAAACATCGCGGTGACCGCAACCTTGACAAAGTGAAGGGGGGCGATTCTTTACAACATCAGGTACATCTTGACCTTCGGCAATCTCCATTCCTAAGGCCTTTGCAACGATATTTGGATTTAATTCGCCATCGCGAGGTAAAGTACCATCTAAGCGACCATGAATTGGTTTTCCAAGATTTAAGAAGCCTTTAAGCATCTCCTCAATCATTGGATAGCCATCCTCAAGAACAAGGATTGAATCACACTCGTTATATAGCTTTGCAACAAGTTTCTCGGGTAGTGGGTATTGGCTAAGTTTAAGAACTGGATGAGGGTTTTTGCCACCAACGTAGTTCTCCATTAGGTAGTTGAATGCCAAACCTGCTGCGATGATACCTAGTTTTTTATTTGAACCATCAATATATTTATTGAAAGATGATTTCTCAGACTCAACCTCCATGTTTGGTTGCATTCCAAGTAATTTCTTGTAATTCTTACGAGCAATAGCAGGTAAAAGAACAAATTGACGAGGATCTGAAGGCAGCTTAAGCGCATTCTGCTTTTTTGCTTCCATGCGCTGAACGCCTGCTCTTGAGTGTGCAAGGCGAGTGGTGATGCGAAGCATTACAGGTACATTCAACTTTTCAGAAAGTTCAAATCCATAGTATGCCATTTCGTAAGCCTCTTGCTGATTTGATGGCTCAAGAATTGGAATCATTGTGAACTTTGCATAAAACCTTGAATCCTGCTCGTTTTGTGAAGAGTGCATTGATGGGTCGTCGGCAGAAACTACGATTAACCCTCCATTCACACCAGTGATTGATGCATTTACAAACGCATCGGCAGCAACGTTAAGGCCAACATGTTTGAAGCAAACCATCGCACGCTTACCAGCGTAAGACATACCAAGTGCAGATTCCATAGCTGTTTTCTCATTCGCTGACCAAAGTCTATGAATGTTAAGATCTTCAGCCATTTTTGAACCGTGCACGTATTCCATAATTTCAGTCGAGGGTGTTCCGGGGTAAGCATAAATACCAGATAATCCTCCATCAATTGCTCCTTGGGCAATTGCTTCGTCTCCAAGTAGAAGTAATTTTTCCATTTTATGTAATGCTTTAGTTTTCTAAATTGTTAAACAAAAAAGAGAGAAATAGATAAAAAGAATGAAGTATTGATGGAAAATTATAGACCGCCAAAGCGTTTTAGGAATCCAACGTTTAGGGCAACATTGTGTAAGTAGTAGATAAATAATGTATTCATTCTAAAGTGCTTAAATTATTAGTGTTAATTTATAGCTGAATAGACTTAATTACCTTTTAGTTTATGCGCAAAAATATCAATTTATTTCAAAACTATAATAAAATCATGGCGAAATATTAACAAACTGTCAACCTAGTATTGTTATGATCAATTTCCTCTTTCCTCCATTATTTCTAAACTCGCAAAGATAAATTCCTTGCCATGTCCCAAGGTTCAGCCTGTAATTTGTAATTGGAATAGATAAAGATTGACCAATAATTGATGCCTTTATGTGAGCTGGCATATCATCATCGCCCTCAATTTTATGCGTAAACCAAGGTGTATTGTCTGGAACGAACTTGTCAAAGAACGTTTCAAAATCATCTCTAACTGAAGGGTCCGCATTCTCATTAATAGTGAGTGCTGCAGAGGTGTGTTTAATGAAAATATTTGCTAAACCTGTTTCAGGTAGTTTGGGCAAGTTTTTTAAAATTTCGTTGGTGATTAGATGGAAGCCTCTACCGTAATTAGGAAGCGCTATTTCAACTTGTTCTAACATGTTAAAAAAGATGATTATTAATTCGAGAAATATATTGCAATATTTTCATCTAGTAATCAAAGTAACTATCTTTTTTTGTCAATAGAACAATATTTTCTAAGCATGGAGGTTTAGAGATTTGATAATAGTTGTAGTTGTCGAGAATTAATTACTTAAATGTATATTTGGCGATAATATTATGATTTCTTCGCTAAAAATTTAATAGGAATTGACGGTCTTTAATGAAGGTATTGATTAAACATATAAGTAAGGTTGCAATTTTCGGGCTTTTCTATTTTATTGGATTAGGCGTTTTGATGGGTCAGGTGAAAAGCCTAGTTGTAGGAGTTGTAGCAGACTCTCTAAATAATCCCGTAGAGTTTGCAAACATTGCAATTCAAGGTACAAATCAAGGCACATCAACCGATGAGAATGGTAGATTTAGGCTAAAAGTTGCAGCAAGCCAAAATGTTACATTGCTAATTTCGTGTGTCGGCTATGTGTCTAAAAGTATAGTTGTTAAAGTTGATGAGGGTGAAAAGAAGGAAGTTACTGTTAAACTTACTTCTTTAGATAACACCATCGAAGGTGTTTCGGTTATTAGTTCAAGATATAAGTTTAGCAATATTGAAAAAATTAACATCAAGGATATTGAGTTAATACCAACTGCCTCTGGTAGTTTTGAATCAATTTTAAAATCATTACCTGGAGTAAGTTCATCAAATGAGCTGAGTTCGCAATACTCAGTTCGTGGCGGTAACTTCGACGAAAATCTAATCTATGTAAATGGTATTGAAGTATATCGGCCCTTCTTAATACGTTCAGGTCAGCAGGAGGGATTAAGTTTTGTTAATTCTGATATGGTTTCAAATGTTGATTTCTCGTCGGGCGGGTTCAATGCGGAGTATGGCGATAAAATGTCGTCGGTGCTTAGTATAAAGTATCGCAAGCCACAAAATTATGCTGCAAATGTTAGTGTAAGCCTTCTTGGCACAAATGTAACACTCGAAGGGATTAGCAAAAACAAGAAATTCACCCACTTAACAGGAGTTCGGTACAAAACATCAAAGTATTTATTGAATACACTTGATTCCAAGGGCGATTACAAGCCATCATTTATGGATATACAATCCTATCTGAATTATGATTTTTCGCCAAAGTTTAGTGTGAGTTTCTTTGGTGGCTACTCATCAAATAGGTATCAGTTTGCACCAGATGTTCGTGAAACCCGATTTGGTACTTTTAATAATGCATTACAACTCAAGATATATTACGAAGGACAAGAGGTTAATATTTTCGAAACGGCAACAAGCGCTTTAAGCGCTGAGTATAAACCTAATGAAAATCTTCAATTCAAACTTTCAGGGAGTGGTTTTGTAACTTATGAACGTGAAACGTTCGATTTACTTGGTGAGTATTGGCTGAATGAACTCGATAACTCTTTAGGTTCATCAACTTATGGCGATAGCCTAATCAATGTTGGGATTGGTGGCTCTTTAAGCCATGCTCGGAATTTTCTTTATGCTCGGGTATTGTCTGTTGAGAATACAAATATTTGGACATCAGGGATTAATAAACTGAAATGGGGACTAAAATATCAACATGAACTTATTGACGATCAGCTAAGTGAATGGGAGTTGATTGATTCATCAGGGTATTCGATTCCAATTAACGATAATAATTTAGAACTATCATACTGGCTTAAGGCTGCAAACGTTATTCAATCAAATCGTATTAATACTTATATACAAGATGATGTCAGCTTCACAACATCCAGTTTTAATATAATCACAACAGCTGGGGTTAGAGTTTCTTACTGGGATTATAATAAGGAGTTGCTATTGAGCCCAAGGGCATCAATTACTGTTGAACCGAGATGGAGAAAAGATTTATCGTTTCACTTATCGGGTGGCGTTTACTATCAACCTCCATTTTATAAGGAGTTAAGAAGAACATTGGATGGAAAGTTGAACCCCGATATAAAATCCCAAAAATCAATTCATGCGGTGCTGGGCACAGAGTATCGATTTACTTCGTGGGATAGATCATTCCGTTTTACTACAGAACTGTATTACAAGTATCTTACAAACCTTATTCCATACAGGGTAGATAATGTTCGAATTCGTTATCTGGGTGAAAACATTTCAGAAGGCTATGCCTTAGGGATCGATTTCAAGGTAAATGGCGAACTTGTTAAAGGTGCGGAATCGTGGGCAAGTCTATCGGTAATGAGAACCTATGAGGATATAATTAATGATAGCTATGGTAGGTTTCCACGACCTACTGATCAACTTATAAACTTTGGTCTATTCTTTCAGGATTATATGCCAGGCAACCCATCTTTTAGAGTTCATCTTAGCGGTAATTTTAGCTCAGGATTACCTGTAAATATTCCTAAAGAGGGGCGTTATGATATTGTAACCCGAATGCCTTCGTACAAAAGGGTTGATATTGGATTCTCAAAAGTATTTAAGGATGAAAATGGCAATGATGGGGGTAAACTCAAAAGTATTAAATGGGTGAAAAGTCTATGGCTTAGCGCAGAAGTATTTAACCTGTTGAATATCAATAATACAGTATCTTATTTGTGGATTCAAACGGTAGGTAATCAAGATAATATGTCGGGTAAATACGCAGTTCCCAACTACTTAACATCCCGAAGACTTAATTTTAAACTAACTGTAAAGTTCTAGAAAAGTTTTGGATGATCGTTTTCAAACTTATTTAAAACCCTCGATATTATCGCTTCGCGTAAAAATTTTGATTGATTCCTAATTTTGTAGCGCTTACAGTAAACATTAATAACCTCCATCTCAGAGGTATTGAATAACAATTCTTTACGGTGCACTCGTTTTAACTTATCGCAATTAAAGCCGGGACGCTTGTTCATTATATTATATGCTGCATATTTGTGGCAAATAAACGAAATACCTTTCTTATTGAACATTTACCCTATAATATATTACTTAACAATTTCAGCTAAGTTTTTAACAATGGGGTTTATGGATTCATTATTTTCATCCTGTTAATAACAGTTAAGCAAACTTTATGTGCTGATATTCAATTATTCTTTAAATTAGTAAAGTCATTTCTTATTGAATATTAGCTTATGCCATTTAATTTAAAAAAGCATTCGGATCCGGAAGTTAACAGGATTAAAATGCTTGAAGCGTTAGCCCAAACAGCAACGGAACTTGTTGGCTTACCTTTATCGGAGAGTATTTATCATTACGTTGGAACTCAACTCGAAAAATTTGCCCCATCGGCTTTGCATGCAATTGTTTCCTTCGAGCCTGAAAAGAAAATTATTAATGTCGAAGGAATATATGGACTGAGCATAAAAAGATGGTCTAGACTTTTGGAAATTATTGGGTGGAATCCTGTTGGTCGACGGTTTCAAATCTCAGATAGAGCAATTGAACTATTCAAAAATAAGAGTCTCATAAAGGTAACCGAGAGTTTGTATGAATTTGCCGAAGGAAACCTAACGGCTATAAGCGCAAAAGGGATTGAGCGTTTTTTAAGTTTAACAGATGTATATATTATTGGTTTTATTAAAGAGAACCAATGCTATGGAGGTGTAGTTATATTTCTAAATAACGAAACTAGCAAAATTGATAATTCACTAGTTGAAAGCCTTATTAATCAAGCCTCAGTTGCTTTAAATAGAAGAGAACTCGAGGAACAATTGCTGTTTGCAAAGGAGAAAGCGGAGGAGGCTGATAAGTTAAAATCAGCATTTTTGGCAAATATGAGCCACGAAATACGAACACCGATGAATGCTATAATTGGGTTCTCTCAGCTGCTTGCGCTTCCAAGTCTTTCTGTGGAAAAGAAGAAACAATATATTGATATTATAACAAATAAAGGGAATAGTCTTGTCAAGCTTATAAACGATATCATTGATGCCTCTAAAGTTGAAGCAGGTCAGCTAACCGTTGTTTTTGCTCCCTGTGCTATCAATAAATTGCTAAAGAATTTGCAGATTTTCTATAAAAAAGATAGAATGTTGCAGAGGCGTGAGGCTGTTGATATAAAATTAATAGTGCCAAAAAGAACTGATCGCCTTGAGATAGTTACAGATGAAGGTCGATTAGAGCAAGTTCTAACAAATTTAATTAGCAATGCTTTAAAATATACTGAAAGGGGATCGATTGAGTTCGGATATAATCTGGATAATAATGTTGTTACATTTTTTGTAAAAGATACTGGTGTTGGAATCGATCCAAAAATGCAAACATTAATATTTGAACGTTTCCGACAGGTTGAAGATATTTCGGGTAAAAAAACGGCAGGCACTGGTTTAGGTTTATCAATTTCTAAAGGAATTGTTAGCCTTTTAGGAGGTACAATTTGGGTTGAATCTGAACTTGGTGAAGGAACAACCTTCTTTTTTACATTACCATATAGGGTAATTGAAAAGCCTGAATCTTCAGATGAACCACAACTCGAAGAGGATGAGCGTTTTCCCGATTGGAGAAATAGGGTTATCCTTATTGCCGAAGATGAGGAGGTGAACTATATTTTTATGGAAGAGTTATTAAATCTTACGGGTGTAACGTTGCTTTGGGCAAAAGATGGGGCGCAGGCTGTAGAACTAGTTAAGACCCTTAAGAAGATAGACCTTATCCTTATGGACATTAAAATGCCAGTAATGAATGGTTACGCTGCAACAATGGAGGTTCGGCAAATAAACCCTAAAATACCAATAATTGCTCAAACGGCTTATGCGTTTAGCGAGGATCGTCAAAAGGCTGAAGCCGCAGGATGTAATGATTATATCACAAAACCAATAAACAGCAAAGAGCTTTTTGCTATGATGCAAAAATACTTAGGGTATTAACTAATTCTGAGATACTTGTGTTTTTTTCAACATCTCATATTGTTCACGAATAAACTCAAGCTCTTCAAGATTTTGTTTTAAGCGTTGTTCATTTTCATGCATCATCTCAGAATGATCTTTAAACTGCTTAATAAGCTTAATGTTTCGATCATTCATCTTAACGGTATTAAGGTTATTAGCAATGCTGAGTGCTACTTTGTTTACAAACTCCAATTCATAAGAGTTAATCTGGTTAAACGATGCAATTTCGATTACACCAAACACTTTTTCGTCGTAACATAATGGAACTAAAAGCAATGATTTAGGTGTGGCCTTACCCAAGCCAGAGTTAATAACTAGGTAATTATCAGGTAGATCTGTCAGTAGTTGAACTTCGTTATTAGTAAAAGTTGCACCTACAAGACCGCTATCAGTTGGAATAGTGCCATATTCTTTTTTGTGATCTATCCCTACTCCAAAGTCAGTAACGAGTTCTAAAAATCTATTATTCTCAGACTCATCATTAAGAATGTAAATAGCACCTAGCTTAGCATCAAGGTAATTAAGCAGAGCTTTTAGAACACTTTTACTAAGCTCATCAAAGTTATCCTTGTTTTGCGAAAGCACCTCGTTTATTTGTGCTACGCCCATATTAACCCAGTTTTGAAGTTGTTCCTTCTCTTGATGCTTTAACAACTCATCATGCTGTTGTTGAAGTTCGCGGGTGCGCTCATCAATTTTATGCTCTAGATTCTCCTTCTCATGAGTAAGTTGAATACTTAACAACTCATTTTCATTTATAGCGTTTGCAGATTTTCTGTTTATTGTGATTGATTGAATAAGCATAAAACCGACTAACCCATAAGGTGCAACATATGCTGTTTGAATAATTCCCATGCTGCTTAAAACATCATTAATTGCAGTTGCATACAGAATAAACATTGCTAAAAACGAAGGTAAAGCGTATGACCTTTTTCTAAGTGTTGCAACTAGTAATACTCCAAAGGTTAGATATAGTCCGCCAAATAAGATATATAGTTCAAAGAATGTTCTTAGTTTTCCGTAGAATAATGCGGGAGTTACAAATACTAACGCAGTAATGGCTATACCTATATAAAGGAATGTGTTTTTAATGATTTTTGGGAAATCATCTTTAAAAAGGATATAGAAGTAGAGCGCAAAAATTGGAATTGTACCAAATCCTGAAAAATTATCAAGTTTTACTAGAAACTCCCAGTTAATATTTGGAAATAAATAGGTTATTATGCGATCGCCTGTTGTAATGTTACGAAGTATCATCACTAAGCAGATGATTCCAAAGTAAAGGTTTGATTTATCCTGTTTTCTAAAAAAATAAAGGATTAAGTGATTGATCCCGATTATTAAAACAATACCTATAATTAGTAGATTCAAAATATCATTCGAACGGGTTGATTCAACAAGCTTATCGTACCGCCCAAAGTATATAGGAAAATGAATACCGCTACGTTGATGCGAGAAGTTTGAAACTTGAAATATGATTTCGATCTTATCAGTATTACCAACTGCAGGGTTTAATACAAACGGTATATCTTGATATGTAAATCTGGGCTCGCTTTGGTCTTTAGTTTTACTTAAAGTTCCTACACTTGTAACTAGTTTTCCATTAACCCAAAGCTTATAGTTTGAAAAAACACTCGACACTTTTAAACCATAAATAAATTGTTGCAGATCTGGTTGTTTATTGATAACCAATCGATATGTTGCAAAACCAATATTTGGTAATTTCGAGCCATTAACCTTTTGCGATGACCAAGATTTTGGAACCTTTATATATATAGGCTTAACTAATGCCTTTGATTCACTAAAATCCTTTGGTTCATAAAGCTGGTTCCAGTAAAATTCCCATTCTCCTTGTAATTTGATATTGTCTGTTTCAAGCACTCTACTTGTTCCAAGATTTAAAACACCTTGTGTTGAAACAAAGTTGGTATTGGTTTTAGCAGAAGCACTAAATAGAGATAGTAAAGCAAGGAATGTTACTGCAAATTTTCTCAACATATTCAATTGTTTGAAATTTTAATTAAATCTAGCTCAATTTATTAAAAAAATAAAGACAGAACACAACTTTTTGAGATTATATGAATATCTCATTTGCTTTAGTGCATTGTATTTTTAATTTTTATAAATTGTAAATGTGATTAAATGGACTGACTATGAGTAAAATAATAGTGCTTGGCGCAGGGATGGTTGGTAAAGCAATGGCAATCGACCTTTCAAAAAAACACGATGTTACATCAACTGATATTGATACAACATCACTTGAATTCTTATCTAATACCTATAATATTAAGACTAAGCGGCTTGATGTCAATAATGATGAGGAGTTGAAGTCATTAATTAGTGATTTTGATATTGTAATATCCGCAGTTCCTGGATTCCTAGGACTCAAAACAATGATTAATGTTATCAACAGCAAAAAAAATCTTGTAGATATATCGTTCTTGCCCGAAGATGTGCTTCATTTAGACCAATTAGCAAAGGATAATGGGGTAACCGTGGTTATGGATTGTGGCGTTGCACCTGGAATGCCTAATTATATTGCAGGTTACCATAATGAGCTGATGACTATAGAAAGCATGGAGTATATGGTTGGCGGCCTTCCAAAAATAAGGACTTTCCCGTTTGAGTATAAAGCCCCATTTTCGCCATGTGACGTTGTTGAAGAGTATACGCGACCTGCTAGGTTACTAGAAAGCAGTCAAATAGTTGTAAAACCTGCGATGAGTGAGCCGGAATTGTTAAACTTTGAAGGTGTTGGAACTCTTGAGGCTTTTAACTCCGATGGTTTACGTTCTTTGGTTTATACCTTAAACAATATTCCAAATATGAAGGAGAAGACTTTGCGCTATCCGGGTCATATTAAGTTGATACAAGCCCTAAAGGAGGCAGGATTTCTCGATCATGTTCCAGTTCAAATAAACGGACAATCCATTTCTCCTTTCGATTTTACTACAAAACTCCTATTCAAGTCTTGGAAACTGGATCCTAATGAGCACGAGTTTACCATTATGCGTGTTATTGTTAAGGGCGTTGAAAAGGGGATCAGAAAGGAGATTGTTTATGATTTGTTTGATGAGTATGATGAAAAAGAAAAGTTGTCATCCATGTCCCGAACTACAGGATTTACTGCAACTGCAACAACTCAGATGATACTTGATGGAGTATTTACAGAGAAAGGGGTTTTTCCTCCAGAGTTAGTCGGGAAGAATGCAAAGTGTTTTAATTATGTTGTTAGTTATCTGAAAGATAGAAATGTTATTTACAAGAAAACCGAAATAAATTTAGAAAAGCACTAATTAAAAAAGCCTTACATCTCTGTAAGGCTTTGATTTTCTTGTGATCCGGACAGGAGTCGAACCTGTGACC
>CAYMII010000040.1:0-37516 GCA_964390565.1 uncultured Rikenellaceae bacterium | reverse complement strand
CGTAAACGACCCTTGCTATCCTTACTTGCAAATGGGTTATCCTTAACTTTGGTGATATCTTTATATGTAAGAAGTCCGATTAACTTGAAATCATCGTCAACAACAGGTAGTTTTTCGATTTTATGATTTTGCAGGATTAATGCAGCATGCTCTAAATCAGTGGTTTTTGAAGTGGTGATTAACCCTTCGCTGGTCATTATCTCTTTAATAGGACGACGGTGATTTTCCTGAAACCTTAAATCCCTATTAGTTACAATACCTATAAGCTTTCCATTAATATCAACAACAGGAATACCCCCGATATGAAACTCTTTCATCAGGTTCAAGGCATCACCAACGGTATCATCCGGGTGAATGGTAACAGGTTCGTATATCATTCCATTCTCTGCACGTTTCACCTCCTTCACCTGTTTGGCCTGTGCCTCGATACTCATATTTTTATGGATTACACCAATTCCGCCTTGACGAGCAATGGCAATAGCCAAAGCCGATTCGGTAACGGTATCCATAGCCGCCGAAACGATTGGGGCTTTGAGATCGATATTTTTAGAAAACTTGGTGGAAACATCCACATTTCGGGGTAATACCTCGGAGTATGCTGGAACCAGCAAAACATCATCAAACGTAAGCCCCTCGGCTACAATCTTCTCATCGAAAAATGACATATACCTGAAGTTTATTATTAAATGCGGCAAGATACAAAAAAATGCCGTACCTACAACCCATAAAATAAAAGGATTAGAGAAGTATTTACCTTTAAAGTGCTGGTTATTAAATAATGTTGAGTTTATTTCGAATAAACAATGACTTTGATACTTAACAAAATTTAACCGATGGATGAAGTTGTGGGTTGTGAGCGATGAGCGATGAGTTTTGAGTATTGAGTTCTAGTTTCTGACTTCTATCCCACTTCTTCATCCTTCCCAATATTTTACTAGTTTTGTATTAACCAAATAAAATAAAAGGTTGAATCGTTTCGAGCAAATACTTCATCGATACTGGGGATACAGTAGTTTTAGATCGATACAGGAGGAGATAATCCAATCGGTATACGATGGGAACGATACGCTTGCCCTAATGCCCACAGGCGGTGGAAAATCTATTACCTTCCAAGTTCCTGCGCTTGCAAAAGAAGGAATATGCATTGTGGTAACTCCCCTAATTGCGCTTATGAAAGATCAGGTTGAAAACCTGAAACGAAGGGATATCAAGGCGGTTGCAATTCACTCGGGAATGACTCGTCACGAGATAGAAATTCAACTCGATAACTGCGCCTATGGCGATTACAAGTTCCTATACCTTTCGCCAGAAAGGCTAGATACTGAACTTTTTAAGGTCAGGCTTCGGAAGTTGAATGTTAACCTCATTGCCATCGACGAATCGCACTGTATATCGCAATGGGGGTACGATTTTCGGCCTTCGTACATGAAAATTGCCGAGCTGCGAACCCTTTTACCCGATACTCCTTTTCTTGCCCTTACAGCAACCGCTACGCCCGAGGTTGCGGATGATATACAAGAAAGGCTAAAGTTCAAGGCTAAGAACCTTATCCAGATGAGTTTTGAACGAAAGAATCTAGTCTATCTGGTTCGAAATGTGGAGGATAAGAATAAATATCTACTCAAGATTATTAACAGCATCCCTGGTAGCGGCATTATCTACACAAGAAATAGAGAAAAAACAAAAGAGATAGCAACTTTTCTTAAGCAAGAAGGGATATCGGCTGATTTCTACCATGCAGGCCTTTCGGGTGATATGCGCAGCCTCCGTCAGGATGATTGGCAAAAGGGAAAAACGAGGGTTATCGTTTCGACCAACGCTTTTGGGATGGGAATTGATAAGCCCGATGTGCGATTTGTAATACACACCGATCTGCCTGACTCGCCCGAGGCTTATTTCCAAGAGGCTGGTCGTGCTGGTCGGGATCTGAATCTTGCCTATGCAATTCTACTATATAACGAAACCGATAAATCGAAAATTGAGCAGCGCATTGAGGCAAATTTCCCCGAAACCGATGAGATTAAGCGCACCTATCAGGCATTGGGTTCATACTTAAACATTGCAATTGGCGGTGGCAAAGGTGAAGTTTATGATTTTAACTTGATGGATTTTGCATCAACATATAAAATCAACACGGTTAAGGCTTACAACTCGCTCAAATTCCTCGAAAGAGAAGGCTACATCGAGCTAACCGACGAACTTGATAACCCTAGTCGCCTTATATTTACGATCGACAGGCAAGAACTTTACAAGTTTCAGGTTGCCCATGCCGATATGGATAAGTTTATCAAGGTTATCCTAAGAGCGTTTGCGGGTATCTTTTCACAATATGTGAACATTGATGAGGCTTATATTGCAAGAGCAGCAGGAATCCCTACTCCAAAAGTAATTGAAAACCTTAAGGCATTAAGTAAACAAAAGGTAATCAACTATATACCGAGAAAAAAAACACCTTTAATTATTTTTACAACCGAGAGGCTCGATGAAAAAAACCTTCATCTCAGCTACGAGAACTATCGCCAAAGGAAAGAACGCTTTTTGAAACGAATTGATGCGATGGTAGGCTACGCATCGAGTATAACCAAATGTCGCAGCCAATATCTGCTTGAATATTTTGGAGAGGAAAATCCCTCGCGCTGTGGCAAATGCGATGTTTGCACATCGCGAAACGAACTGGATTTGAGCAAAATGGAGTTCGATAAAATTTTGGAGAAAATCAAGAGCATTTTAATTGTACAACCAACATCACTTGAATCGGTTGTAGACTTGATTAAACAAAAACCCGAAAAGACTTTAAATGTAATCCACTTCCTACTCGACAACAATAAAATAAAAAGGAACAATGATGGATTACTTCAGTGGCATTCTGAATAATGATATAAATCAATCTCATCCCATCAACAACAATAGATTTATATTACTGAAAATCAAATATTTAATATCAATTTTCAAGAAACTCATTTCGCTATTTTCATCAACAAAATACAAGCAAGGCTGTTTTAGATTATTTATATTTGTAAATAAAACATTTGGCTATGCCAAAACAAAGAATTTGGATTAATAGCTTGTTAGGTTTGCTTCTGTTTAGCATACTCTTTTTGCAACCAAACGTTGTTTATCCTCAAAAGAAGTCGACCATCGACAGTCTTTCAAAATTGCTTTTAACATCTACTGACTCAAACAGAATAGCTATTCTTAAACAAATCAGCTGGGAATATCGGAATTCCGATACCTCAAAGGCAATTTACTATGGAAAAAAAGCCTTAGAAAAGGCTAAAGATTTAAATATCACGTATGAACAAGCCGATATTCTTGGAAGAATTGGTGTATACTACCGCAATCAGGGTAAATTCTCCATTGCAATGGATTTTTACTTTAAAGGACTTGAAGTTGCAGAAAAGCATAAATTTAAGAACCTTGAAGCATTAGAACTAAACAACATTGGCGACATATATAATAGGCTAGGAATTTACGATCAAGCCTTAGGTTATGTAAGTAAAGCGCTCGAAATATCAAAAGAGATAAACGATGCATATAACTTAAGTTACATTTACCACATGCTGGGCTTGATATACATAAACAACTCCATGCTCGATTCCGCATATTTATCATTTAATAAATCGTTACAGTTCCGTAAAAAATTAAATTACAAAGCAGGAATAGCATCATCCTATCTTGGATTAGGCATGCTACATTTTAAGAAGGCTAACTACGATAGTTGCTTTATATACTACTCCCGAGCAATTGAAATTTTTCATCAAATTAACGATAAAGCGGGAATTGCTAATGCATACAAAAATATGGGGGAATACTATAATCAACTAAAAGAATATCAAAAAGCAGTAGATTACTTTAAAAAAAGCATGGTGTTGATTAAAGGATTTGGATTACCTCAAGTAAACAAAGAGGCTGCAGAGGGTTTAAAGTACTCTTACTCTAATCTCAGAGATTTTGAAAAAGCGCTTTTATATAATGAATATGCAACAAAAATTAAAGATAGTATTTCGAACAATATTTATATCCAAAAAATCACAAGAATTACTGAGAATCTTAAGTATGAGATAAAATCGAAAGAACAAGAGCTTATTGAAAATCAACTTAATGAGAAAATAAAAAATCAACGAGCATTACTCATTTATTTTCTCATTGCTTTATTATTGCTTTCAAGTTTGATAGGAATCATTATATACTTTTATCGTGATAAAACCAAAGCATATAGAGCATTGCACAAAAAAAATAACGAAGTTGATGAATTAAATAAAACCTTAACTCAAGCAAATACTGAAATTGAAAAACAAAGAGATACTCTTCAAAATCAATCCGATAGTCTCATACATTTAAACACAACAAAAAACAAACTCTTCTCCATTATCGCTCACGATCTTCGTTCGCCCTTTGCATCCATAAATGGATTAACTGAGCACTTAAAAGAAAACTTGCACAGTTATACTTTAGCCGAAATTGAAACAATGATAGGTCAAATTAATATTGTAGGAAACAGTACTTTAAGAATTTTAGAGAATCTACTCGATTGGGCAAAGATGCAGACTGAGCAAGTATTCGTCAATAAAGAAAGTCTGGATATATCATTAATCATTCAGGACAATGCACAAGTCCTTCAACACATTGCTGATAACAAAAAAATAAAAATCGTATTTGAATCAAAGGATGAAGCAATTGTTTTCGGTGATCGAAACATGATTCACACCGTTTTGCGTAACCTCATCTCAAATGCAATAAAATACTCTAATCAGGGTAGTAAAATTGTAATCGCAGCCCAACAGAAGCAAGACAAAACGGTTGTTTCAATAAGTGATAGCGGGGTTGGAATGAGTCAAGATAAACTGTCAAACCTATTTGACTCAAATGTAAATCAATCCACTTTCGGAACGGCAAATGAAAAGGGCACAGGTCTGGGACTGGCAATTTGCAATGAATTTATAAAAAAACTTAATGGTGAAATTTGGGCTACCAGTGAAATTGGAAAGGGTAGCACTTTTTACTTTTCGCTGCCCATTAGCTGAAATATTTTATATCAACCCCAATTGGATTAATTCTCAAAATCCACATGTAGCTTTCACAACTTTTCTATCTTTGCGTTTTAAACGCCAATCAACTTTCATTGATCTCAAAAATGGATACAAAAAGCATAGTATATAGCCGAAATGTTGTTGAGTTTGCAACAGTTGCAAGGGAATACTGTGCATTCCTCGAAAACTTAAAAGGTCATACCCGAAAAACGTTTATTACTGCTTGTCAGAAATTCTTACCACTCCTATACTATAAGGCTTCGCTTCTTCCTGAAACAGAGCCTATTTACGACGATGAAACAGAGAAGTTTGTAACTGAGGATTACTATTTTGATGTTCAAAATAACCTTAAACAGCTGCTTGGACCGAACGATGATTTTTTAGAGGTTTACGATCCTCGTGCTAACGAAGGCGATGGCGTCTATACTGCAAGCATTTCAGAATATTTAACTGATGTTTGGCAAGATCTTAAGAACTTCACCTCGCTTTATCAAGTTGGAAACGCTGAAGTAATGAATGATGCGCTTTGGGAATGCAAAACCAACTTTCAGGAATATTGGGGAATTAGGTTGTCAAACACGATTCGTTCCATGCATGTCCTTCTGTTTTCGGGTATTGATTTGGAACAAACCGACGAACCAAAAGAGGACGAAAAGGAGAATGACACCAGTAACTGGTTTATTACTAGGCGTCAGAACGATTTAAACGAGGAGATTTAAGATGTTTGCAGAATCGATTGAGAACGAAGATATACTTAAACTTCCACGAGTTTCATACACTGGCGAGATTAAAGTTATCACAAGCGAAGAGGAGTTGAATATTTGGCTTCCTCGTTTATTAAAAAGTAGCGTTATCGGCTTCGATACCGAAACAAAACCATCGTTCAAAAAAGGGCAGACCAACAATGTTGCGCTCCTTCAATTGGCAACCTCGGAACTGGCCTTAATCATAAGAATTGCACCAACGGGTTTACCAAAACAATTGGTAAAAGTTTTCCAAGATCCAAAAGTGCTTAAAGTTGGTGCTGCCATTCGTGACGATATCAAACTTTTGCAAAAAGTAAAGCCATTTACGCCACAAGGGTTTATCGATTTACAAAACTTTGCTACCGAAAAAGGAATTGAGAATAAGAGCGTTCGTAAACTTGCAGCAATCGTATTAAATGTAAGGGTTTCGAAAAGTCAACAGCTATCGAACTGGGAATCGGAAACGCTTACCGAAGCACAACTTCAATACGCTGCAATAGATGCATGGATTTGCGGTGAGATTTACAAGAAAATGATAACTGGTTGATATCAACACATAATAATCGAAATGGAATTTATTAAGATAGAACTGAAGCCCGGCAAGGAGCAATCGTTGCAACGTTTTCATCCTTGGATTTTTTCAGGCGCAATTCGGAAAATTAACGGCAGCCCTGTCGAAGGAGATATTGTTGAAGTTGAAGATTCGCGAGGAAATTTTATTGCACTTGGGCATTATCAACCATCTTCAATCTCAGTCAGAGTAATATCATTCGATAAAGTTGATATTGACAACAACTTCTGGAAAGATAAAATCAACCTTGCAATAGAATTTCGAAAGACACTTGGTTTATTCGGAAGCGAAACCACAAACACATACCGCCTAATTCATGGCGAAGGCGATAATATGCCTGGATTAATTGTTGATATCTATGGTTCAACAGCTGTAATGCAATGCCATTCTGTTGGGATGTACCATATCCGTCAAACCCTTGCTGAGATAATCGTTTCGGAGTATAAAGGTATAATCAAATCGGTTTACGATAAGAGTTCGGGAACTCTTCCTTTCAAATCGGGCATCAACCCTAAAGATGGCTATTTAATTGGTGGCGAGGTGTCCGAAACTTTACTTGAACATGGCAATAAGTTTGAAGTATCGTGGGTTGAAGGGCAGAAAACGGGTTTCTTTATAGATCAACGCGAAAACCGACAACTACTCCAAAACTACTCTAAGGGTAAAACTGTTCTTAACACCTTTGGCTACACAGGTGGTTTCTCGGTTTATGCAATGAAGGGAGGTGCTACTAAAACAATTACCGTTGATAGCTCCCAAAAAGCCATTGACCTTACTAGAAGGAATGTTGAGCGAAACTTTGGCGAAACGCCAAAACATGAAGCTGTTTGCCTTGATGTTTTTGAGTATATCAGATCCACAACCGAGAAATTCGATATTATAATTCTCGATCCTCCTGCTTTTGCAAAGCACAATGAGGCTCTTCGGAATGCTCTACAGGCATACAAAAGGCTTAATGCTGCAGCCATTGATAAGCTAAATCCAGGAGGATTGCTTTTCACTTTCTCGTGCTCACAGGTTGTAAACAAAGAGAATTTCCGAAATGCAGTATTTTCAGGTTGTGCAATGACTGGACGAAAAGTTAGAATTCTACATCAGCTAACGCAGCCAGCAGATCATCCAATAAATATATATCATCCAGAAGGGGAATACTTAAAGGGATTGGTTTTACAGGTTGAATAATATTGTGTCGCTGTTATGCAGTGTTGCTGTATACTAAGGCAAATTAGTTAATATAATCTAAAGAACCAGCTTCGACTAGTTATCTTATCAACTTATTAACTACAAAGGAAGTCTTGCTAGCGGAATAACATCATGCTCCGAAAATTCACCGTTTAAGTATTTGTAGTAACCTGCAATGGCAATCATGGCTGCGTTATCGGTAGTGAAACGGAACTCAGGAATGTAGACATTCCACCCATTTCGTTCCCCAAGTTGAGTAATTGCACCACGCAAGCCAGAGTTTGCCGATACCCCACCAGCAATTGCGATCTCTTTTGTTTTTGTCTCCTTTGCCGCTTTTTCAACTTTATCGAGCAAAATTGTGATGATTGTATGCTGCAATGAGGCACATAGATCTACTTTATTCTCCTCAATAAAATTAGGATTTTCGTTCAGCCTATCGCGCAGAAAGTATAGGAAAGAGGTTTTAAGTCCGCTAAAGCTAAAGTCGAGCCCCTTTTGTAAGGGTTTTGCAAACTGAAAAGCATTAGGATTTCCTTGCGCAGCAAGTTTATCTATTACAGGGCCACCAGGATAAGGTAAACCCATAACCTTTGCACACTTATCGAAAGCTTCTCCGGCAGCATCATCAATTGTCTGACCAATTATCTCCATATCAAGATAGTCGCGAACCACAACCAGTTGTGTATGACCTCCCGAAACTAAAAGGCACAAGAATGGGAAACTTGGATGCTTCTCAATCCCTTTATCCTTAACAAAATGAGCAAGAATATGTCCTTGTAAATGGTTAATTGCAAGCAGCGGTATGTTTTGCGCAAGAGCAAATCCCTTGGCAAACGAAGAACCAACCAAAAGGGAACCTAGAAGTCCTGGTCCACGAGTAAAGGCCACAGCATTTACCTCACTTTTATCAACATTAGCAAGTTTAAGAGCCCTATCGACTACAGGAATAATATTTGCCTGATGAGCACGCGAAGCCAATTCGGGTACAACCCCACCATAAACCCGATGAACATCCTGATTGCTAATTAGATTCGACAACAGGTTACCATCACGAATAACTGCTGCTGAGGTATCATCGCACGATGATTCAATCCCAAGAATAACTATGCTCATCGATAATTTTGTTTACTTAGCAAAAGAAATTTATAAAACAAGCCATATATCTACCTTTGCGCTACTTTTTTTTGTACTTTTCGGTACTTTTTAGGCATGGTTTATGATATGGTATCAAAATTAACCGGAGCAAAAGTATCAAAAAATTAGTCAAAATAGCTGTTTGGGGGATTGTCCTTTTACTCGCCCTTATCATTTTTATCTGGCTGTATGTGCAAAACAGTCAGGTACAATCTATGCTTATTAATGAGGCAACCGCCTACCTTGAGAAAAACTTCAAGGTAAAAGTTTCAATCAAAAGTGTCGACATACAACCGTTTAACAAAATAATACTTAACAATGTTCTAATTAAAGATTTAAACAAGGATACCCTAATTGCTGCAGATAAAATAAGAGTTTCTCTACTCTGGCTCAATACTAACGAAAATGTTTTAACCTTCAAAAGGGTCAACCTTGTTAACGCAGATATCAATTTTAGTATCGATTCGCTAGGCTATCTTAACCTCGAAAGCATTATAAACAAAATATCACCCCCCGATACGGTTCCATCCCCCCCATCGCCAAAACCATTTGCAATTGAAATAAATAATATCAAAATTGAGAATAGTCGATTCAGGCTTAAATCTTTCAACCCCGTTAAGCAGGACAAAGGGATTAACTTCGAGGATATGGATTTACGAAGGCTTAACATCGATGCGAAAGATTTTGGGCTGCACAGAGACACCATCTCAGTGTTGATAAATAGCTTAAGCTTTGTCGAGAAAAGTGGTTTTGATGTAGAGAAGTTAAGAGCAGAGTTTAGTCTTTGTCGCAAGCATCTAAAATTAGATAAACTTCGCATTAAGTCGCACGGCTCAAACATTCAACTACCCTATTTACACATGTCTTTCGAGAGCATGAAGAGCATGAGCCGCTTTGTGCAAGAGGTTAAAATTGATGCTCAATTCGAAAACTCTTTACTTAAAACTCAAACCATAGGCTACATTGCTCCCGAACTGGCAAAATACGATATCGAAGTAGTTTTGAACGGTAAGGTAAAAGGAACAATCAGTGATATTAGGGCAAAAAACATGCTAATTACTAGCGGTTCGCAAACTCGAATCGCTACAAGTTTTCATATTTCAGGATTGCCTGACATTGAAAAAACCATGATGATCGTTGATTTCAAGGAACTATCCACTTCACTTGCAGATATAGAACAACTTAAATACACTAAAACGAACAAGCCAATCATTGCCCTTCCGGCAGAACTCAACGAGCTTAAAAAAATAACATATAAAGGGAACTTCACTGGGTTTATTAACAATTTTGTTGCTTTTGGCTCAATTAATACTGCAATTGGGAAGTTCTCCCTCGACCTATCCATCAAACCAGATACTACACAAAACACGGAATTTAACGGGAATGTATCAACAACTAACCTCGATTTAGGCAAACTACTTAAAACTAACACATTAGGGCGAATCAGTTTAGATGCAATGGTTAAGGGAACATCCGACAAGAACGCAAACCTACAAGCCTTTACCGATGCAACCGTTAGCCGTTTTGAGGCTAATAACTATGATTATTCTAACATCAAGATTAATGGGAATCTAACCAACTCAACCTATATAGGAACAGTTGCTCTTGACGATCCAAACTGCAAGCTAAATTTCCTTGGGAGGGTTGATTTTTCGGATTCAATTCCCGTTTTCGATTTTTCCGCATTCGTTCCACGAATTGATCTTGTGAAAACGAACTTAAATAAAACTGACTCTATCTCTCAAGCATCATTCCTATTAACTGCAAAATTTTCGGGTAATAGTTTAGATAACAGCAAAGGCGAGATCAAAATAGTAAACTCTTGGTACAAGAATCAGAATGGAGAGTTTAAACTATCTGAAATTAAGTTAAGTGCCGATAACAACAAGGATAGCAAATTGGTGACCTTTCAGTCGGAATTTGCCGAAGGAGAATTACGAAGCAAGTATAATTACTCAAATAT
This sequence comes from uncultured Rikenellaceae bacterium, assembly GCA_964390565.1. Taxonomy (GTDB): domain Bacteria; phylum Bacteroidota; class Bacteroidia; order Bacteroidales; family Tenuifilaceae; genus UBA8529. The sequence goes on along the minus strand of CAYMII010000040.1, from coordinate 26,887 downwards.
TTTTTCGGGACTTGAGAATCTTCTTTATAAATATGTTCCTGCATTAAAGCCAAAAACTGATGATATTGAAGAACAAGAACCAACTATTGTAGAGAACCCTGAATTTAATGACTATATCATTAAGTTAAGGCTGAAAAAGACAAAAAAGATAACTGATGTACTTACTCCAGATATCAAAATTGCAGAAAACACAAGTGTTTTTGGCATCTTTAACCCTGACCTTAACACCTTTACCCTAAAAATTAAAGTACCAGAGCTATCCATTGGGACAAAAACCTTTAAAGACATTCTGGTTGATGGGCAAACCAAGGACAGTCTTTTTGAAGCCACCATATCTACCCCACTACTAAACTTAGGAAACTCAGCCATACGAAACATTAACCTTTCGACTAAAGTTGAGAAAAACCGTTTAGATGTAGCATTTGGTTGGGATAACAAGCAAAGCCCAACAAACAAAGGTACTATTAAAGCAGTTGCCGATTTCAATCCATCAACACTAGGGAATGGATCAAAAGCCATTATCGATTTTAAGCAATCAGAGTTCATTATCAACGACTCCGTTTGGACTATATCACCTAGTTCAATAAAACTTGACACCTCTAATATTGCAATTAATCAGTTTAAGATATCCAATCAAAATCAATCGTTATTCCTAACAGGGAATATATCTAAAAACCCTGCCGACTCGGTGCAAATAAATCTTGACAACCTTGATGTTTCAAACATAAACTTCTATATAAACAGCATTGGATACGAAATTGGGGGACGTATTAACGGCTATGCTCGCGTTAACGATGTGTATAATAGCCCAACCCTTTTCGCCGATTTAGGCATTAATAAATTTGTGGTTAATAAGCGTTCAATCGGAGATGTTAAGTTTACTAGCGAATGGTTTAGCTCGGAAAAGAGGTTGTCGCTCAACCTGAATAATGTACAAAATGATACTACCACTTTCGAGGCGAAAGGGGATCTCTACGCTGAAACCGGCAAACTCGATTTCAAAATCAATATTGAAAGAATCTTTATTGAGCACTTTAGCCCAATTCTTGATGGAGTTGTATCAAATTTAACGGGTTCGGTCAATGGGAAATTTGCAGTAACAGGCACAACAAGCAAACCACTTGTTAACGGTGAACTCAACATCAACAAGGGAACTCTTACGGTCGACTTTATGAAAGCCCCTTACACAATCAACGATAAGGTATTTCTCAAAAACAGCGATATCATATTCAAAAATTTCAAGGTGCTTGATTCAAAGAAACATATTGCTAAAGTCAATGGAGAGATCAGAACAGGCTATTTCGGGGATTTTAACCTAAATCTTAACGTTAGCCCTTCGAACTTCCAATGTATCAACACTACCGAAAAGGATAATGAACTTTTTTATGGAACCGTATACGCCTCAGGGCTGGTATCAATTACTGGAAAGCCTGACGATATCAGCATGAACATTGCTGTAAGAACCGATAACAATACAATTCTTTTCTTACCCCTGTCGAGCAGTAGCGAGGTTACAAAAAACAACTTTATAACATTTACGAGTAAAAATTCCGATGAGATCTTTATCGAAGAGGCTGCACCCGTTAAGCAAGAGACAAGTTCGACCAACATGAACCTCACATTCGATCTACAGGTAACCCCTGATGCAGAGGTGCAAATTATAATCGATAAAAAATTAGGTGATATTATTAAAGCTAGTGGCACAGGAAACCTCAAGATGGATGTAAATCCAGGAAAAGATCTCTTTAAGATTTATGGTGATTACAATATCGAAAAAGGGGATTACCTGTTCACTCTTCAAGGAGTTATTAATAAAAAATTTAAGATTGATGCTGGAAGCAGCCTGTCGTGGGATGGCGATCCTACAGATGCCTCGATGAATATTAAAGCAATCTATTTAGTTAGAACGCCTCTTAAAGATCTTCTTTACGATTATACTGGGAAATATGAAAATCGAGTACCCGTTAACTGTCAAATTCAGCTAACGCAAAAGTTAATGGCTCCTGGCATCAAGTTTAATATTGATGTACCAAATGTCGATAATGAAACAAAATTACTGGTTGAGAGCGCATTAAATACTGAGGATAATGTAAATAAGCAGTTCCTTTCGTTACTGGTAATTGGAAGTTTCCTCCCCCCTAGCAAAGATATAGTTGATCAAAATAGTACTGCCACAACTCAGCAAAGCAGTAGCGGGTTAACATCAGGTTTAGGTAACTCACTAAGCGAACTTTTATCAAACCAACTTAGCAACTGGGTATCACAGCTAAGCAAAACGTTCGATTTTGGTTTCAACTATCGACCTGGTTCAGCAAACAACAACCTTAACTCCGACCAGATTGAAGTTGCTATATCCACGCAGCTTCTTGATGATAGGGTTACCGTAAACGGCAATATGAACTACGGGAACCGAAGCAATTCGAGTTCAATTGCTGGTGATTTCAACATCGATATCAAGCTAAATAAATCGGGAAAACTTCGTTTTAAAGCCTTTGCTCGTTCAAACGATGAAATAATAAGCACTACAACTGAACAAACATATACAACAGGCGCAGGTATCGTTTATCGCGAAGACTTCAACAATTTCAAGGATTTGATGCATCGAATAAAAAACACATTTAACCAAGAGCCTGTTGTAGTTCCGTTAAAAGAACCAGTTCGCCAGAAAGCAGATACCACTTCAACAAAAAAAGCAGAGGCTTTTTTATCATTTCCAAAAATGAAAAAACCTTAATTCTAGGCTGATAGGCTACTGTAGAGTTCATAACCATCAACAAACAAGTATCAACCTACCTGTGGTTTGTAGACGAACAACGATTTATAATGTCTTTTAACAAATAGACCGATAATAAGTGTGATATGCTAAACGTTTTTATTTAAATTTGGGAGATTAATAAGAATCAATCTTTTATGCTTGGGATATCAAATAAGGTTCAAGGGTTTATTGGAACTATAGTAGTGCATACAATAGTCATTGCGTTGTTGTTGCTCATTAGCCTATCCGCTTCGTTACCTGAAGATGAGAACGAAGGGCTATTAATCAACTTTGGCAATAGTCAAGATGGATTTGGCAATGTTGAGCCTATGGTTAACTATGATAACGCTGTTGCTGTAACATTCACTCAAAAATCAGAGAATCGAAAAGATGATGAAAAAAAGATTCTAACCCAAGATTTTGACGATAATGCCCCTGCAATGGAAGTGAAGAAGAAGACCATAAAAAAAGATATCAAAAAGAAGACTACCCCAACCAAAGAAGTAACAAAGTCTAAAAAAGAGACAAAGACTACAACAAAGGAAACCCAAGATACTAAAGAAACCGAGCAGGCAAATGCAACCGAAGAGGTAATACTTCCTGTCGTAAATAAGAAAGCTCTATTCCCCGGAAAATCTACTGATGGAGGAACTGGTGGTGAAGGTGTAACAGGTAAAGAGGGCAACCAAGGCTCGCTCGAAGGCTCGCCCGATTCACAAAATCGTACCGGAGGTGCAACTGGTGGCAACGGTGAGGGCGAAGGTGATGGCAAAGGCAAGGGTATTAATTTTAACCTAGGAGGAAGAAAATCGTTATCACTTCCAAAACCCGATTACCTTAAGCAAAAGCAAGGCATCGTTGTGGTTCAGGTTACTGTTGACAGAAAGGGTAATGTCACTAAAGTTAACCCTGGGGTAAAAGGCTCAACCACACTCGACCGTGATCTCTTGAAAGCTGCTGAAAAGGCCGCCCTAACAGCTAAATTTGACGAAAACCCAAATGCAAAGGAATACCAAACAGGGACTATAACTTACGTGTTTAAGTATCAGTAGTTTGAATTTCAAAAGAATAGCAACTTTATCGCAAACGTAAAAACTACTACAAGCAAAAACCATCGAATAAAGTTTGTGCCCCATTTTACGGCAAAATGTGTTGCAGCCCAAGCGCCGAACATACTACCAACGCCCATTATTAAGCCGAGCGAATAGCTTACCTGCTTATTAAAAATGAATACTACTAAGGCTACTATAGTGTAAGCAAGAACAATAAACACCTTTATTGCATTCGCTTTTAAAAGATCAAATCCTGCTCCAAGAACTAATCCTGCCAGCAGGAAAAACCCCACTCCAGCCTGAATGAAACCTCCATAAAAACCAATTGCTAGAAATATTAAAAAATTCAAGAAAGTTGGCTTTGATTGCGCTGTCCCGGCTTGAACTTTCACCCATTTTTCGGGTTTGAAAAGGATAACAAAAAACATTACAATAAGCAATCCTCCTATAACCCTGTTCATCAATAGATCATCAATATTTACGGCCATCATCGCGCCAAGCAATGCTCCAATTACCGAAGGTATCAATAGCCATAGCCCATCACGCCATTCAAACACCTTTTTCTGCTTAAACCCAACAACGCCAACTATACTTTGAAGTAGTATGGCAATCCGATTTGTGCCATTTGCTACACCAACTGGCAAACCCATAAAAATCAAAACAGGCAGCGTTAACAACGAACCGCTACCTGCTATAGTATTGATAAAACCTGACACAAACCCAACTAAAATTACAAGAATATACAAGTATGATTCCATCACTCGGTATCTGTTTTAGGCTTATGCTCATATTTAATAAAATCTACTACCTCGTATGCTATCCCATTACTCTTGAAAACCTCAATCAGTTTATCCTTAATTTCAATAACCTTGATATATGGTAACCAACCCAGCATATATCGCTTTCGCTTACCCGTTTTTTTAAAAAAGGAAATATAAGTTGGCCCAACTCTTACTTTTTTAATCGAATCCCACAAAATAATATCTCTTGAGCTATTTCGAACCCCAAATTTTATAACAATGCTGCTTGAATCAGCCTTAATAAATAAATCTGCTTTTAGAGATACCCATAAAAAGTAAATGTATAACAGCAAGTAAACAGGTATTACAAATAAATAGTATTCAAACTTACTGTTGTACATATAGAGCAACGCAACAGACAATAATATCAGACCAACACATACAAGAGTTTCATAAATCAACAGCCTGAAAATTCGCTGTTTTTTTGTCGTGATTTCGTTTAGATCGATGTAAAGATCATTCATATCAATTCTTATTAGGAGTAAATCTACAAAAAAAGAGGTAGTATTCTTTTAAAGCTAATTTCTTTTAAAAAGAAATATTCCTAGTAGGGTAAGTAATATACATTCGTATCTTAGTAATGTAAAATACTATTTATATCAAAATAAGTATCTGTAATAAAGCATTTAAGATTAAATTTAGGTAATCCAATTAATTAAATTCTATAACGAATATGAGAAAACTTATACTAGCATTGCTATTACTGGCACTCACTTCCAATCTGTTTTCGCAAAACTATAGAATTAACCATTACACGTTAAAACAGGGACTTTCTCAAAGTGTTATATACTGCATTCATCAAGATAGTAGAGGCTTTATTTGGGTGGGTACCCAAGATGGGTTAAATCGCTTTGATGGGTATAACTTTGTCAAATATCGTCATAATCCTAGCGATACTAATTCAATTCCAGCCAGTTGGATTTACAATATAACGGAAGATCGTGATGGTAACCTTTGGATTGGGACACGTGGGGGGTTATGTAAATACGATTATAGAAGCAATATATTTACTCGATATCCCCATAAACCTGATTATGACAAAGATCCTTATCGGGATAATGTTTACGGTTGCGTTATTGCCGAAGATGGTTTAATTTACACCAACACTCCTCCTCTTATTAACCGTTTCGACCCAAAAACGGGGAATTATACTCATTACAAAGGGATATCCCAAGTAAACCCTAATGTAGAAGAGCAGTCGCTTCCAATTATTATTGATAAAGATGGTGAAATTTGGGCTGCCTCTTCCTTTGGATTAATACGTCTTAACCCAAAAACTGAAGAAAGAACCGTATATAATTCCGAAACATTAAAACCCTTTTCGCTAAGCAGCAGCAACATCTATTCGATTTACGAAGATTTCAATGGAAGAATTTGGATTGGGATGCCAGGTGCAATCAATATAATCGACAAAAAAAACAACACCATAGTAAAAAGCCCTATCACTATTGATGGCAAGCCTGTAGTTATTAGATCAATTATAGAAGGAACTGATGGTTTCTTTTGGCTTGGCACTGATGGTAATGGTTTACTAAAACTCAAATTTGAAAATAACAAAACAGAGGTTGTTAATAATATCTTAAGCAGCGATGCAGTTGGTCCAAATTATCTCATTAGCAGCACAATTTATTCAATGATTATTGACAAATCGCAAAACCTTTGGTTAGGAACACTTAATGGTTTAGATAAAACAGACCTAAAAGAGCCTCGATTCAAACTATACAGAAAATCAGCAGAAACAACCTCAGTTGATTTGCTCGATAATGTTATAGGATCAATATATAAGGACAAAGACAATAGGATTTGGGTAGGAAACTGGAACAAGGGACTTAACATTATTGATCGTAAAACGAATAAAGTTGAACACTATTCTACTCTTTTGCAAGGCGATAATCACTTACAAAACGATAACATACATGTAATTTTTGAATATAATAATGAGATTTGGATTGGAACACGTGACGGAATCTTTGTTTACCAAAATAATCGTTTTATTAAATTCACCGATTACTACAAAACAAATAAATTACCAAACCTATCAGGTGTTAGAATTTTCAGCATCATCAAGGACAACTTAAACAATGTTTGGATTGGCACTCAAGGCGGATTGTACTATATAGATTTTGCTAATAACGGCTTTAAGCACTTTTCGTCTGGCGGAGAAAAGGGTAAAAAGCTAAGCGACAATCTAGTATACGCATTAGCCTTAGATTTTAATAATGATTTATGGATTGCAACAAAAGATGGTCTAGATAAATACAACTATAAAAGTGAAACAATTGAGAACTACAGGCGTGATGAAAAATCGAGGAATACGATAAATGATAACTATGTTATCGCATTATGCTATGCTTCGGACTCTACTCTTTGGATTGGAACAAAATCTGGCGCGAATCATTTCAACATAAAGAATAATACATTTAAATACTACACCGAGGAGGATGGCTTAGAATCGAATAATGTTTACGGCATTATTGAGGACGATTATAAAGATATTTGGTTCTCAACAGGCAAGGGTTTATCTCAACTCAAAAGAAACGAAAAAAGGATTAAAACATATAGTGAAGAAGATGGCCTACAGGGTGATGAGTTCAACCTTAATACTGGTTATAAAAGCGAAGATGGTGAAATATTTTTTGGAGGAATGAATGGTTTCAATTCATTTAACCCGCATAAACTCTCTGAGAATAAGTATGTACCCCCACTGGAATTCACTTCATTTCAAAAACAAAACAATGAAGGAACTGAAAATATCCACATTAAAAATGGCGATGAAATAATACTTAAGCATGGTGATTTTGCGTTTAATGTTGAATTCTCAGCATTAGAGTATACAAGCCCCAATAAAAACAGATACTCTTACCGTCTTGATGGTGATACCAATGAATGGGTTGACATGGGGAATCGAAGATTCCTACCATTCTCCAATCTACCTGCAGGTAAATATAGTCTATGGGTGAAAGGAAGTAATAATGATGGTATTTGGAACGAAAAAGGGGTTAAAATAACCATAAACATTTTACCTCCCTGGTGGATGAGCAAAACTGCATATACCATTTACATTGTCTTGCTAATCCTTATTGTAATTACTTACATTAAAGCTCGCGAAAGAAATCTTCGCGAACAAAAGAAAATACTTGAACAGAAGGTAAAAGAGAGAACCGAAGAGGTTGAAATGCAAAAGAATGAGATTGTTGATAAGAACCACGAACTAGAACAACAGAATAACGAGATCCTTACTCAGCGTGATACTCTTACCTTACAAAATGAAAAAATCTCAAAACAGAACAAACAAATTAAGGATAGTATTCAGTATGCAAGTCGCATACAATCAGCATTATTACCATCAACAACACAATTAACTCAAAACGGATTTGAGCACTTCCTAATTTTCAGACCCAAAGATATAGTTAGTGGTGATTTTTATTGGATAAAACAAGTTGAAGAACACTTACTTGTTGCTATTGCCGACTGCACAGGGCATGGTGTTCCTGGCGCATTTATGAGCATGCTTGGAAACGCTTTTTTAAACGAGATTATTACACATAGTGATATTACAAAACCAAGTGAAGTGCTCGAAAGGCTTAGAGAACTCGTTATAGCATCGCTTGAGCAATCGGGCGACGATGCGGTTACTCGTGATGGAATGGATATTTCGTTTTGCGAGATTAACCTAAAAACTCGCGAAATGCAATTTGCAGGAGCTTACAACTCTATGTACATCATCAGAAATGGGGAGCTAAACGAAATTAAAGCCAATAGATTCCCCGTTGGGCATTATTACAAGGGGAATCAACCGTTTAATACAACAACCATTCAACTTCAATCAGGAGACTTCCTATACCTTCTTACCGATGGAATTCTCGATCAGTTCGGAGGCGATCATGGCGGTAAGTTTAGCGCCAAGAGATTCAGAAGTCTATTAAAAGAGACATGTCACTTATCGATGAATCATCAAAAGGAAGGTATCGAAAACGCACTTGATAGCTGGATGAACGGTAAATACGATCAAATTGATGATATCACAATGCTTGGGTTAAATTTGAAATAGTTAAACCATCATTAAACAAAAAACCTCGCTTTCGCGAGGTTTTTTGTTGTTACTCATTTGCTTCTACCAAGCATATAGTGGGAAATCTTTCATCAGTTTATTTACATCGGCTCTTACCTCGCCAATAACTTTCTCATCTTCGGTGTTTGAAAGCACTCTGTCAATAAGGTCTACAATGGCAGCCATATGATTCTCTTTTAAACCACGAGTTGTGATTGCTGGAGCACCAATACGAATACCTGATGTTTGGAATGGTGAACGGCTATCGAAAGGAACCATATTCTTATTGATAGTAATATCAGCTTTTACCAAAGTATTCTCAGCCTTTTTACCAGTTAATTCTGGAAATTTTGTACGTAAATCAACAAGCATTAGGTGATTATCGGTACCACCAGAAACAACTTTATAGCCTTTTGCCACAAATGCGCTTGCAAGCGCAGCAGCATTCTTCTTAACCTGAGATTGATACTCTTTATACTCAGGACGTAAAGCCTCGCCAAAAGAAACTGCCTTCGAAGCAATAACATGCTCAAGGGGACCACCCTGTATACCTGGGAAAACACTACTATTAATAATTTGTGACATCATTTTAACTTCACCTTTTGGTGTAGTTAAGCCCCAAGGGTTTGCAAAATCTTTACCCATTAAAATGATTCCACCGCGTGGACCGCGTAAAGTCTTATGAGTTGTAGATGTAACGATGTGAGCGTACTTAACAGGATTCTCAAGTAAACCGGCTGCGATTAATCCTGCAGGGTGAGCCATATCAACCATAAATAAAGCACCTACTTTATCTGCAATTTCACGCATACGCTTATAATCCCATTCACGAGAGTAAGCAGAAGCACCACCAACCAAAAGCTTTGGTTTATGCTCAATTGCCATCTTCTCCATCATATCGTAATCAACCATTCCTGTCTCCTCTTTAACTCCGTAAGAAACAGCTTTAAACCATAAACCTGAGAAGTTAACTGGAGAACCATGAGAAAGGTGACCACCATGAGAAAGGTCTAACCCAAGAAAAGTATCGCCAGGTTTAAGAACAGCCAAGAAAACAGCCATGTTTGCTTGAGCACCAGAGTGAGGCTGAACGTTAGCATACTCAGCGCCAAAAAGTTCCTTAAGCCTATCGATTGCTATTTGTTCGGTTTGATCAACCACTTCGCAACCACCATAATATCTAGCGCCGGGGTAACCTTCGGCGTATTTATTTGTTAAAACTGAACCCATAGCCTCAAGAACCTGAGGGCTAACAAAATTTTCTGAAGCAATTAGCTCTATACCGTGCATCTGACGTTGACGTTCCTTCTCAATCAGATCAAATATTTGTGTATCTCGTACCATATTAAGTTTTGTTGAATTTGACCGCAAAAGTATAACTTTTGATTCGGATAAATAATTTTTTTATGTGAAATATTTACTACTCTGAGAATTGCACCAAAATGCCCCTGTATGCTGAGAATATCTTAGACTTTGACACAAATCCAACATACCTATCCTCATCGAGCACTGGTAAGTTCCATGAATCGCAACCTTCAAATTTTCGCATCACCTCAGCCATTGAATCATTAACATTGATGAAATCAGGCGGCAACGAAATGTAATCACGAATAAAAGTTGTTTCGTAAAGATCATGGTTGAACATCACATCGCGAATCTCATCAAGCAATACGATGCCAATGAATTTACCCTTCTCATCGCAAACGGGGAATATGTTCCGTTTAGATTCGCTAATAACCTTGACTAAACTACCAAGCGTATCATTAAGTTTTACAAGTAAAAAGTCCTTCTCAATTAAATTCTCGAGTTGCAAAAGGGTTAGTATTGCTTGATCTTTATGATGAGTTAATAATTCGCCCTTTGCTGCCAGACGCTTTGTATATATCGAATGTGGTTCAAAGTAAAGAATTGTTAGAAATGATATTGTTGCAGTTACCATTAATGGAATAAATAGCGCATAGCCGCCTGTCATCTCAGCGATTAAAAAAATTGCGGTTAACGGAGCATGCATTACACCAGCCATCATACCAGCCATTCCAACAAGCACAAAATTACTTTCCGATACCTTAAAGAAGACGAAATTATTAATGAGTTTAGCAACAAAAAATCCTGCCACACCACCCATGAATAAAGTTGGTGCAAACGTACCTCCTACCCCACCCGATCCCGTTGTTGATGCTGTGGCAATAACTTTTGTTGCCAAAAGTAAGATTAGCGCCACAAGTATTAACCAATAATCATTTTGGAATGACTCAAATGGGCTACCATTGAATAGTTCAGATGATTTACCATCCAAAAGCAGCTGCAACGTGCTATAACCTTCGCCATATAGCGGTGGAAAAACAAAAATTAGCACGCCAAGCATCAAACTTCCAATTATCCATTTTGAGTAAGGATTCTTAATCTTTGCAAATCGCCCTTCCACTTTCATGAGCATTCGTGTGAAGTAAACAGAAACCAGCCCACAGAAAACACCTAACAGGATGTACCAAACAAGATTATGCAAATAGAAGGGATGCGTTACCTGATAATCAAAAACAACTCCTTTACCAAGGATAAAATAGGACACTGAAGCCGCTGAAACCGCTGAAATTAAAAGCGGAACTATAGAACTCATCGTTAAATCGAGCAAAAGCACTTCAAGCGTAAAAACCAAACCCGCCAAAGGCGCCTTAAAAATTGATGCTATTGCACCTGCCGCACCACACCCAATAAGCAGCGTAAGCGTACGATAGTTTAATCGGAAGAACTGACCAACATTTGACCCAATTGCTGAGCCTGTATAAACAATTGGAGCCTCGGCTCCAACCGAGCCCCCAAATCCAATGGTTATGGTGCTTGCAACCATCGAACTATAAGTATTGTGCCTCTTTATCTTACTCCCACCCCTCGATATTGAGTAAAGAATTTTGGAAATGCCGTGCCCAATATTGTCTTTCACAAAGTATTTAACATACATTGCTGTTATAATAATACCTACGCCAGGCAAAGCCAGATATAAATAGTTTACAGTCCCTTTTTCGGTTAAATTTACAACCCAGTCATGTAAAAAGTGAACTGTATTTTTCAAAACGACAGCTGCCAACCCGCTTAATATCCCAACCACGAGGCTTAGCAAAAGAACTAGCCGTTTCTGATCTATCGAACGACTCTTCAAAAGAATAAAAGACAATAACTTATGGAAAGGATTCATTAAAATACTTTAAATTGTTGTAAAACTACAAAAGATTGGCTGTTGTTATATGCTTAGAACAACTTTTTTAACAACGAACCAATTGTGACTAGTTCAATTTCAATAAGAATTAGCCAATGATACTCTAAAAGTATAGTGTTTTTGAGCGAAGTAGCTTACCACAATGGTTAAACTCGAAACTAACATATTCGAGGGAGTTGGGTAAAAGCCAAGTACATCAACAAAAAACTTAAGCCCAATGTAGTTTAGAACAACGTTTACAAAAAACACAACAAGGTATCGGAAAAGTTGAACCCAGCCTCGCAGTTCGGATGCAGAGAAAGTCACAAATTTTTGTAATAAAAAACCTGAAAGTAAAACAATTGGGAACTTAATAGCCAAACCAGCCACATGCGAGCTGAGTGTCACAAAACCAAGCGATAGCATTTGTTTTTGCAAAACAAAGTTGTAAACCACGAAAAAGAGCACCCAGTCGAAAACAAGATTTGAAACGCCAACTACACCATACCTGTAGAACTGAATATCCATGTAGCGGCTAAACGGTGGGTAAAAGAAATCGATGCATGCCCTCAACTTTGAGCCAATAACCTCACATCCGCTTTTCACATAAGACTTACAACTCTTAATAAAACCCATAAATAATGCCCAATTTTTAGCGGATGCAAACTTATCAGTTTTTATCTAAATTTCAAGTGACTACTCGATCCAAAAAGTTAAAAAGATATAAATCATCAATATCCCAAAAGGGTGCAATAAAATCTCCGTATATATTTTGAAAAATGGGCAAATCATCTATATTTGAAGAATAAATATTACACAGCCAACTTTGTTTACTTATTTTGGTTAACCTATAATTGCTTTTATACTTATACACTTTTTTAGGCTGTTTCATCAATTATTTTCTTTAAAAACCTTAGCAATCGCATAGAATGATTGAAGTTGAGAAGTTTTGCTTAGATAATGGATTGCGAGTAATTGTCCATCCCGACAATAGCACACCTATTGTTTCGTTCAACCTTTTATATGATGTTGGCGCAAAGGATGAAGATCCCAACAAAACAGGATTTGCTCACCTTTTTGAGCATTTAATGTTTGGTGGCTCAATCAACATCCCCGTTTACGACGAGCACCTTGAGCGCACTGGTGGCGAAAACAATGCCTTTACCAATAACGATTTCACAAACTACTATATCACTATACCAAAGGAAAATCTAGAAACTGCTTTTTGGCTCGAGAGCGACCGCATGCTTAGCCTTGCATTCTCAAAAAAAAGCCTCGAAGTTCAGCGCAGCGTTGTAGTTGAAGAGTTTAATCAACGATACTTCAACCAACCTTATGGCGATGTATGGTTGCTTCTACGCCCATTAGCCTATAAAGAGCATCCATACAGCTGGCCAACCATTGGCAAATGCATCGATCATATCAAAAACGTTACCCTTTCAGAGGTAAAAGATTTCTTCTATAAGCATTATGCGCCAAACAATGCTATTCTGTGCATTGCTGGCCCAGTAACTGTAAATGAAATAAAAGAGTTATCGCTTAAATGGTTTGGAGATATTGAACGAAGAGATGTTGTTCCCCGCAATCTACCTCGAGAACCCAAACAAATAGAGGCCCGAAAACTTGAGGTAGAAAGGGATGTTCCCTTCGACTCAATTTATAAAGTCTATCACATGAGCAACAGGAATCACATAGATTTTCCCGTTGCCGATCTAATTTCCGACTTACTATCGAACGGAAAATCTTCGCGTCTTTATCAAAAATTGGTTAAAGAGCAAAACCTTTTTAGCGATATCAACGCATACATAACTGGCGATATTGAAGAAGGACTCTTTGTAGTTACAGGCAGATTATTTAAAAGCACATCATTTGCTGATGCTGAGAAAGCTATAAATGATGAATTGGAATCGATCAAGCACAATCCTATAAATGAGTATGAATTAGAAAAAGTTAAAAATAAATTTGAATCAAACTTTAAATTTGGCGAAGCCAATACGCTCGACAAGGCTATGAATCTTGCATTCTATGAACTTATTAGTAAAGCCGAAAACATTAACCTCGAGGTTGAAAGATACCGCGAGGTAACAGCCGAAAGGGTAAAGGAGGTTGCAGCCACCATTTTCACCGAAAACAACTGCTCAACCCTTTACTACAAAGCGAAATCAAATGGTAATGCGAAGTAGAACCCTTTTTAATTTAAAGTAAATGCTAAACAGAAAAACACCGCCCCAAAGGCACGCACCAAATAAAATAAATATTACAAAAGCTGAGGACATTACCCTTCCTAACGGAATTCGACTGCTTGCAATAAATGCTGGTAGCGAAGATGTATGCAGGCTTGATCTCAGTTTCGATGCTGGAACCCGATATCAACGGAAAAAAGTTGAAGCCAAGGCTTCAGCGGCAATGCTAACAGAAGGCACAAAAAGTTACTCATCACATCAAATTGCCGAGCAGTTTGATTACTTAGGCAGTTTTTGCGAACACGCTATTGATCGTGACTTTGGTAAGGTGACGCTCCTTTCGCTCAACAAATATCTCGATAAGTCGTTAGATGTTCTTGAGGAAGTTATTAAACAGCCCACCTTCCCTGAAAAAGAATTGGAAACGTTTCGAATCAAGGGTAAGCAGTCTTTAATAGTTGAACTCGAAAAGGTTTCAACGCTTGCAAGGCAAGATTTTTTCAAAGCGATATTTGGCATCACTCACCCTTATGGACAATTTGCCGTGCCAAAAGATTATATTGACCTGCAAAGGGCACAGCTTATTGATTTTCATCAAAAACTCCTATCATCGAGCCGATGTACCATAGTAGTTTCGGGTAAAATTGGCGATTCAGAATTGAATACTGTCTCGAAATATTTCGGAGAAACGACATGGGGCGACAAACAGGCATTATCTGCCGAGCTGCCTCAAATAAACAAGTCACCCAAAAGAAAATTTTACAGTCCTAAAACGGATGCTGTTCAATCAGCCATTAGAGTTGGACGACAACTAATCAACAAAAAACATCCCGACTATTGTGGTCTAGTTGTACTTAACACAATCTTAGGCGGATATTTTGGCTCAAGGCTAATGAAAAATATTCGTGAAGATAAAGGGTATACTTATGGAATCTCATCATCAATTCTATCGTTAAAAGAGCATTGCGTTTTTATTATCGGAACAGAAGTTGGCGCAAATTTTACATTCCCTACTTTGAAAGAAATATACTTCGAAATTGATCGTTTAATAAATGAACCTGTTAGCATCGATGAGCTAGATTTAGTTCGTAATTTTCTATTGGGTGAACTGCTACGATCGTTTGATGGAGCGTTTGCCATAGCCGATACCGTAACGAGTTTGCTCGAGTACAACGATTTGGATTATGGTTTTTTTGAAAAAATGGTGGAAACAACAAAAACAATCACCCCGGAGCAATTAATGAATTTAGCAAATGCTTATCTTCGCACTAACGATTTAATTGAGTGTGTAGCAGGTCCTGTTAACAACCTAAACTAGTTGGATATGTACCGCAAATGTTGGCTTACTTTAATTTCAAGCTTTGTCCTATACTTTGGGTCTTTTGCTCAGGTAATCTTCGATAGCCCACAAATGCCAACATTTAACAACCTAACAACAAGCGATGTCACCACGGGACGACCAACACTTAATTGGACGCCACCTACATTTGATCCTCAATACTATGATCCAACAGGGTATATCATTTACCGTAAATATGTTGATATTTTAAATCCAAATGGAATATACATTGCTATCGACACAGTTGACAACCCTGCAATAACGACTTATACGGATAATACTACTTCGTTTAACGATGGCAGATATTCTTATGCGGTAGCATCCCGAGGGCCAACCATCCCAAGTCAAATCACACTTCCCCACTCAAACATTTTTATTACTTCTTTCTACGACAGCTGTTTCCAGAAAATTGATTTATCATGGGAAAAGTATGAAGGATGGGGAAATCATATCGAAAAATATGATGTTTATATTGGCGACAATCCAAACCCCGCAACTTACACTTTACACACAACATTGCCCGGAACAATCAATAGACTCAGCATTTTGAACGTTATTCAAAACAGAGATTACTATTTTTACATTAGAGCAAAGAAACAAAATGAAGCATTAACAACATTTTCTAATTTATACTACCGAAGAACAACTATGCCTTTACATCCAACCAGTATGGTTATTGATTCTGTTATCGCTGGTGATACAAAAGTTGAAATTTTCTTCAAAATCGACCAAGGCACTGAATTGACTAATTTTCAAGTTGTTAGATGGGAGTTCCCTGATTCTGTAAAAAGTATTTTCACCCGGAAGATACTTCATAGCTTTTCAGATAAAACAACTGAGCAATACTCTGATGAGAGTGATAATTGGGCAGCCCGCACTCGTCCTTTCTACTATAAGATAGATGCATTAAACTCTTGTCCTAAAATAGTAAAAGTCTCCAACCATACAAATTCTATTACCCCAAATATTCATGCTGACGATGGAATGAAGAATAGCGTTCAGTGGGATGAACTTTTCATCGATAAAGACATACCATCGCGAGCAAGCAACTATGCTGTTTACAAGGTAATTAGGTATGCCTACACGAACGTAGCCCTCCCTCCTGTCAATCTTCCAGAAACGGATCAACTTGAAATGATTGATGACGTTTCGGGATTTGAAGGTCAAGGCTATTCTATCAAATTCTGCTATCAAATCGAGGCTGTTGAACGAAATACTCTTGGTCAGACTGCATTACTTAGCCGATCGAGAATACAATGTGTTGAAATTGTACCCGGAGTTAAAATGCCTGATGCCATAATGCCAACAGATAATACAGCAACCTACGGCAGCCCTCGCAATATATTTGCCCCCACTATTACATTTAGAGCAACGTATACATTAAATGTTTATAATCGTTGGGGGAATATCATATTTAGTGGTGAAAACAAAGGATGGAATGGATTCCTTTCAAGCGGTGAACTCGCTAAAGAGGGCACCTACATTTATAGGCTTGTAGTAAGAACCGAGGGGAATAAAGATGTTATTAAAGAAGGTAGTTTTGTTGTTGTTTATAAATAGCGCTATTCCTATTTTAATCCAATCTAATTAAACTTTCACACCAAGTTTTTTTTGCTATTTTTACACTTTAAAGTCGCCTTTCAAAGCAAGGCTATATCATCTATTTTTCATTCAAGACTATGAACCTTCAGACGGACGAGGAAAAAAAATTAATTCAAGATCGCTACGAGGATTTGCTGAAGAGTTGCACTAGATGCAACAACGACGAGGATAAAGCCTTAATACAAAAAGCATTCAACCTCGCTAATGAAGCGCACAAAGGCGTTCGCAGAAAATCTGGCGAACCATATATCATTCATCCTATTGAAGTTGCAAAAATTGTTACTTCAGAGATTGGCCTAGGTGCAAAATCTATTGCATGCGCGCTACTCCACGATGTTGTTGAAGACACAGACTATACCATTGAGGATATGGAGCGATTATTCGGCCCAAAGATAGCCTCAATTATCGATGGTCTTACAAAGATATCTGGAGTATTCGACGCCAACTCATCGCTTCAGGCTGAGAATTTCAGAAAAATGCTCTTAACCCTCGCCGATGACATTAGGGTAATACTTATAAAACTTGCCGACAGGTTGCATAATATGCGAACCCTCGATTCGCTTGCCCCTCATAAACAAATGAAAATAGCAGGTGAAACTATTTACCTCTACGCTCCCCTAGCACATCGACTTGGTTTGTATGCCATTAAAATGGAACTCGAGGATTTAAGTCTGAAATATCGATTTCCACAAATTTTTGAAGAAATTAAAGGACGAATAGCTGATAGCGAGAAGAAAAGAATCCAGTTAATCAATCACTTTTCTTTACCAATTATCAAAAAACTCGAAGACAATAACATCGATTTTGAGATAACTGGTCGACCCAAGTCAATTTACTCTATCTGGAAAAAAATTCAATCTAAAAACGTTACGTTTGAGGACATATACGACCTGCTAGCCATTCGAATTATCTTCAAACCCTATCCACATATCCCCGAAAAAACCCAATGTTGGCATATCTACTCGCTAATTACCGACATATACAAGCCCAAGCCTGATCGTATCCGCGATTGGGTTAGCACGCCCAAAGCCAATGGCTACGAGGCGTTACATTGTACAGTCATGGGTCCAAACGGACATTGGATTGAAGTTCAAATTCGTACTCAACGAATGGACGATATAGCCGAAAGAGGTTTCGCTGCACATTGGAAATATAAGGATACCGACACATCAACCCAAGAAAATGAGCTCGACAAATGGGTTAAACGCATCAAGGAGATGCTTGAAAACCCACAAGCTAACGCGTTAGATTTTCTTGATGAGTTCAAATTAAACCTCTTCTCCTCCGAGATAATTGTTTTTACACCTAAAGGAGACACGAAAACCTTACCCAAAGGAGCAACTACATTAGACTTTGCTTACGAAATCCACTCCGAAATTGGGAACAAAGCAATTGGCGCTAAAGTAAACCACAAGCTCGTCCCTTTAAGTTTTGTCCTAAATAGTGGCGACCAAATTGAAATCATTACAGCTACCACACAAAAGCCATCATGGGAATTACTCAATTATGTAATTACAGCCAAGGCTAAACTTGCAATTAAAAATGCATTAAAAGCTGAAACAAAGAATAGAACTGAAAAAGGAAGAGCATTAGTTGAAAAAAAACTGGCAGAACTTGGAGTCACACCGTCATCGAGAGTATTTAAAAAGATACTCCCCGCCTACGAAGTGCTTTCTAAAGATGAACTATACAGCAAAGTAGGATCAAACCTAATATCTCTAGATGATTTAAAGAAAATTCTCAAAAAGAATACAAAAAGTAAATGGATAAAATATTGGGGACTACAATTTGCGTCAAACCCATTCAGGAAAAACACTGACAGCGTAGAGGATTTTGATGATGAGGAAGATGAAGTATTTACCAAAAAGATCGACAGAAAATCACCTTACATCCTACGCGAAACAACGGATGAAGAATCACTCACATACATTGTTGCAAAATGCTGCAACCCTATTCCTGGCGATGAGGTAATTGGGTTCATCACACCTGAAGAAAACGTAATAATTCATAAAGCCACTTGCGTTGAAGCGATCCGTTTAATGTCTCAGCAAGGCGACAAAATTGTTTCGGCTAAATGGACAACGCACAAAGTGCTTTCATTCCTTGCTCGTATCGAAGTTAGAGGCATGGATAGAATTGGGATTCTCAGTGAACTCGTCAAGGTCATTTCAGATGAATTAAGGGTGAATATCCGCAAGCTACACATCGATAGCCACGATGGCATTTTCGAAAGCAATATCGACCTTTACGTTCACAACATAAACGACCTTAACAATCTTGTCATGAACGTAATGAAGATAAAAGGGATTGACTCGGTAAAAAGGGTTGAGAAATTTGACGACTAAACCTTTTAACATCAATCTTGTTTTAATATAAACACATTACAACTACAACATTAATAGGGAATTAAAATACAACACCATGACCTGTATAAGCACGAAAGACACTGTTAAAAAGCTTTTTATTGATTATCTTGAACGTAAAGGACATAGAAAAACGCCAGAGCGCTTCTCGATACTCGAAGAGATTTATACTCACGAAGGCCATTTTGACATTGAAACTTTGTACATCTACATGAAAAATAAGAAGTACAGGGTTAGTCGTGCTACTTTATATAATACAATTGAGCTATTACTCGACTGCGGATTGGTTGTTAAGCACCAATTTGGCAAAAACATTGCTCAATTTGAAAAAGCTTACGAGTGCAAACAGCACGATCATCTGATTTGCACAAGGTGCGGAAAGGTAATCGAATTCTGCGACCCACGAGTTCAGGAAATTAAGAATACCGCGGGTAAAACGCTTAACTTCAAGATATCACATCACTCCTTATATTTCTATGGCACATGTAATGATTGTGTTGAAGAACTTGAGATAAGTAACAAACCATAACTCGCTTAACAAAAAAGCATTACGCTCAAATTTCAGCGCAAACTATAAACTGTGTTGATAAATCTTGTTGATAACTTAAAATACTAAAAGAGCAAAAAAATTGTACCTTTAAGTGGTTTTAATAGCGACTCATCTTCGAGTGCGGTTTAGTTTCTTTTGGTGTAAATACCTCTAAATAAATACTTAATGAAAGCAGATGTTTTACTAGGCCTTCAATGGGGCGATGAAGGCAAGGGAAAAGTTGTGGACGTACTAACCACAAAGTATGATGTAATTGCTCGTTTTCAGGGCGGTCCAAACGCTGGTCACTCGCTCGAATTCAACAACATTAAACACGTATTGCACACAATCCCTTCAGGGGTTTTTCATAAAGATAAAATCAACATCATTGGAAATGGTGTTGTTATTGACCCTGTGATCTTTGCTAAAGAAATTGATGCGCTAACCCAAATGGGTGTTAACCTAGAATCAACCCTCAAAATATCTAAAAAGGCACACTTAATACTCCCATCTCATCGCGAATTAGATGCAGCATCAGAAGCGCATAAGGGAAAAGCAAAAATCGGATCAACTTTGAAAGGCATAGGACCAACATATATGGATAAAACGGGCCGAAACGGGCTACGTGTTGGCGATATAATAAGAACCGATTTCCACGAAAGGTATGATACTTTAAAAGCAAAGCATAAAGATATCCTAAAGCAGTACAACTATAATGGCAATATTGAACAGCACGAAGAGGCTTGGTTTAAAGGCATTGAGGTGTTGAAAAGATTTGAACTCATTGACTCTGAGGTTGAAATAAACAATCTTCTTAATAGCGGGAAAAAATTCCTTGCCGAAGGGGCACAGGGCTCTTTACTTGATATCGATTTTGGTTCATATCCATATGTAACCTCATCTAATACAGTTTGTGCAGGCGCCTGTACTGGCTTGGGTATTGCTCCATCAAAAATTGGCGATGTGCTTGGCATTTTCAAAGCTTATTGTACAAGAGTAGGGTCTGGACCATTCCCAACGGAGTTGGAGAACTCAATTGGAGAGGAAATGCGTAGAATTGGCGTTGAATTCGGAGCAACAACAGGTCGCCCTCGTAGATGTGGCTGGTTAGATTTGGTGGCCTTAAAGTATGCTATAATGCTAAACGGGGTTACAGCGCTAATCATGACTAAAGCGGATGTACTTGATACTTTCGACACCATTATGATTGCCACCGCCTATAAGGTAAATGGCAAAATTACTAATACCATGCCTTATGAGATAGATGTTCCAATAGAGCCTATCTACAAAGAGTTTTCTGGCTGGAAGACTGATATAACAGGCTTGAGAAAAGAGGGTGAATTACCCGAGAAGTTAAAACAATATATTAAGTTCATCGAAACAGAAACGGGTGTACCAATCACAATTGTTTCAGTAGGACCTAATAGGGATGCAACTATAATTAGGTAACTCAAATTATTAATAATAAAAAAGCGGGTTGAAGCCCGCTTTTTTATTATTAATATATTTTAAATAACTCTATCGTTTCTTATTAGGGATTTCAAGACCATATCCTTTTTTGCGATCATAGTATTTTAATACAAAGCTCAATCCAATTGCAGCTACACCAAAACTAGCAAAAATGAGTTCAGGAATAGTGTAATCGTATTTTACGCCTGCTACGCCTTGAGCTATTTGCTCAGCAACACCAGGGTTAGAAGCAGAAACTGACCATCCGATTAAACCAGGAACAGCCATTAACCCAATATTCTGAATCCAGAAAATACAGCCATAAGCAGTACCTAGATATCTATCTTCAACAATTTTTGGAATAGATGGCCACATTGAAGCTGGCACTAAAGAGAAAGCGATACCAAGAATAACAATTGTTCCAAATGCTAAAGCATACGAGAATGATTCACCAGGAATTAACGCGAAAATTAAGTGTGATACAACAAGAAGAATTGCACCATATAGCATCATCGAAGCACCTTTTCCTTTAAAATCTAGAAACAAGCCAATAAATGGGGTCAATACCATTGCACCTATTGGGAAGAATGAGAATAAATTTGATGCATCTTGAATTGGCATATCCAGCTTTGAAGCGAGCATGTCTGTTGCAAATTTCTGGAATGGAAAAATTGCTGAGTAGAAAAGCACGCACAAACTTGCAATAGCTAAAAATCCAGGATTTGTAAAAATTTTACCTAAATCGCTAAACTTAAATTCATCTTCAGGAGCAAGTTTTGCATCATCGCCAAGCTGCTTATCCAATTTCTTATCAATAAACACATAGGTTAAGAAGCTAAGGAAACCGATACACAAAAATGCCATACCCATAAACACTGAATTAGAAGCATCCCAATCAGCAGGGTTTTCTGAACTTGCATTTGCAAATATTGGAGATAAACGGAACACCGCAAAAACGCCCAAACGAGCAACGGCCATCTCTAAGCCCATTGCAAGAGCCATCTCCTTACCCTTAAACCATTTAACAATGGTTTTTGATACTGTAATACCTGCCATTTCAACACCTACTCCAAAGATTGCAAAACCTATAAATGCAAACATAGCCGTTGTAGGTAACTCCCATCCAAATATAGATGACATAGCAGAATGGTCAATAAATTTTAATGCGTAAAATTTAAGACCGGCACCGGCAATCATTGTTAATCCAGATAAAATAAGGGTGAAACGAATACCCATTTTATCCAAAATTATACCTGATAAAATAAGGAATCCAACAAAAACATTTAAAACAAACTCTGAACCACCTAAATATCCAAATACCTCTGGCGACCAGTTAAAGTTTGTTAGCATCATTTTTTGAAGTGGAGCCACCACGTCAACAAAAAAGTATGCAAAAAACATTGTTAATGAAATCAAGCCTAATGCAATCCACCTTGCTGTAGTTGATTCTCGAAGCGTTTTCTTTATTTGTTCCATTGTATTTTTAGGTTATTTTAGTTTTTGAAGAATTGCAAATAAATACAAAAAAAGGGATTTATCCTATGATGTTTCTATATCATCCTTTTTTTTAAGAATAAAAAAAGCAATGGTTTCCCATTGCTTTATGATAATTCTTACTTAAGTTATTTTGAGTCAAACACCCAAAGTTCAGTCTTGTCAACTTCTTCTTTACCCTCATTTATCTTTTCAATCTGAGCAAATGCCTTTCCGTATGTCTCGTAGGCACCAATTGAAACCAATTTAAAGCCATTAGGTGAGTCAATTATTTTGGCTTCATTATAACCCATTTTAGTTACCTCTTGCAACCAACCATCGGCGTTGGTAGGCACTTTAAAACTTCCAATTATAACGTGGAAATGGAATCTATCCAAAGCCTCTTGAACTCTTCTTAATGAGTCTTGAGCAGCTGCTTCTTTAGCTGCAATAGCTGCCTGTACTTTGCTAATACTATCTTGCTTATGCTGCCATGCAACTAAAGTATCTGCTTTTTTTACTTCCTTTTTCCCACCAAAAAATTTACATCCGCTAACAATTAGCGATAGAAGTAAAATAGGAACTAATATTCTTTTCATAGATTTCAGGGTGTGTTTTATGTTACCAAATTACAAAAAAATGTATACAATCCTTAAAAATTGGCTAAAATTATTAGCCAATAAATAA
Source organism: uncultured Rikenellaceae bacterium (assembly GCA_964390565.1). Taxonomy (GTDB): domain Bacteria; phylum Bacteroidota; class Bacteroidia; order Bacteroidales; family Tenuifilaceae; genus UBA8529. The sequence continues at coordinate 3,411 of CAYMII010000040.1, read as the reverse complement.
AATTACACCTACGATAAAGATTTATATCAATGAATATCAGTTCGTTACAAATTAATCCCCGAAAGGTTTTTTTCTATCAAAATCAGGTCGATACATCTTTGAACTTTCAATTTCTTGAATCCAACCCTTAAAACCAATTTGTTCAAGTTTCATTACAACCTCATTATATTCATCTACAGCAACTTCTTTATCTAAACATTTGTGCCCATAAACATTTTGTGTTGGGTAGTATTGAGACATCAAGGAAATATGAAGAAAAGGCGAAACCTCATCAGCAATATGCTCCAAAACCTTGATACTATCATCATAATGGCTTGGCAAAACAAGATGACGAACAATAACCCCGCTTTCCATCAATCCATCATCATCCAAAAGTATCGTAGATCCTTTTTGCCTATACATTTCAACTAAGGCACTTGTTGCTATTTCTAAATAGTCGTTTACTCCAGAATATTTGTATGCTAATTCATTGCTGAAATACTTAAAATCAGGTAAGTATACATCAACAATTCCGTCAAGCAATTTAAGCGTTTCTACACTATCGTAACCGTTAGAATTGTATACAACTATGGGTCTAAAACCCCTTCGATGCAATTCATCAATAATTTCAAGCATCTGTTTTATCTGATGAGAAGGCGAAACGAATCCCAATAGTTTAATACCTGTTTTAAGAATAGAAACAATCTCCTCGACAACCTCTTCTGCGCTTTTCTCCCAACCTTCATTAACGATTATGTTCTGACTTATCTGGTAATTCTGACAGTAAACACACTGCAAGTTGCAATGAGCAAAAAAAACATTACAGATTCCTTTTTCTCCTGATATCACAGGTTCCTCACCTTTATGCAAAAAAATGTTTACAACCAAAGGCTGATCATTAGTTTTACATACACCTAGTTGACCAGCATTCCTATCAACGCCACAGTTATGGGGACAACATTTGCACTCATTATATAAACTTTCGACAATCATTCTTGCTAATTTTATATTGCAAATGTATAATTCATAAAGCAACTTGCTTATCGCAAAACAAGATTGTTTTTTCGGTGTAATTTATTAGATTTGATTTTTCTTGATATTTTTTATTGTAAACACTTAACCATTTTGATATGAAGACCATCATTGATTTATTCGAGGAGAGCGTAAATCGATTCCCCAACAACCCTTATATATGGGAAAAAGAGGAAAACGAATTCAAATCAATCAGCTATAAAGAAACCAAAGACGAAGTATATCGCCTTGCTGCAGGTCTTTTAAGCCTAGGTGTTAAAAAAGATGATAGGGTTGCATTACTTTCCGAAGGTCGAAAGTTATGGGTTCTTAGCGAGTTGGCTATACTTTACACTGGAGCAGTTAATATTCCTCTTTCAATAAAACTCGAAGGTCCTGATTTACAATTTAGGCTTGAACATTCTGAGACTTCGATTATTATAGTTTCAGGCAATCAATCGCCTAAAATAGAATCAATAAGAGATAAACTCCCTTTAGTTAAAAGAGTGATTTATCTTGATAAAAAGGAGAAAGTAAATGATACCGATTTATTAATTGAAGATCTTTACAAACTTGGTGACGAATACCTAAAATCAAACAAGGAAAAGATAATCGAAGCCTATAAAGCCGTTAAACCAAACGACTTTGCCAATATCAGCTACACATCAGGAACAACAGCCGATCCCAAAGGGATTATACTCTCACATCGCAACTATACTGCGAATGTTGAGCAGGCATTAACGTTGATGGATATTCCAGAAAATTACAGAACGCTTATCATCCTTCCGCTTGACCATTGTTTTGGTCACGTTGCAGGTATATACTCATTCATGGCAATGGGTGCAAGTATTGGCACTGTTCAGGTTGGTAAAACGCCTCTTGATACACTAAAAAACATACCCGTTAATATTAAGGAACTTAAGCCAAGTATCCTTTTAAGTGTTCCTGCGCTAGCTAAAAATTTCAAGAAAAATATTGAGAATGGTATAAAAGCCAAAGGTCCAAAAATTGAAAAATTATTCAACCACGCCTTAGATATATCTTATAAGTACAACAAAGAGGGATGGAACAAAGGTGGAGACTTAACCGTATGCTATAAACCGCTAATTTGGCTTTACGACAAAATATTGTTTAAAAAGGTTAGAGAAGGGTTTGGAGGTAAACTCGATTTCTTCATAGGAGGCGGAGCATTATTAGATATTGAATTACAGAAATTCTTCTATGCAATTGGTGTCCCCATGTTCCAAGGATATGGATTATCGGAGGCAACGCCTATCATTAGTTCAAATTCACTTAAAAAACACAAGCTAGGCTCGTCTGGACACCTTGTTAAGTATCTCGACTTAAAAATTAGTGATGATAATGGGAATGAACTACCAATTGGTCAGAAAGGTGAAATTGTTGTTAGGGGTGAGAATGTGATGGTCGGTTACTGGAAGAATCCAAAAGCAACTGCTGAAACTATCAAAAATGGATGGCTGCATACTGGAGATATGGGCTATATGGATAAAGATGGATTTCTTTATGTTTTAGGAAGATTTAAAAGTTTACTAATTGCCAGCGATGGTGAAAAATATAGTCCGGAAGGGATTGAAGAATCTTTAGTTCAACATTCGAGTATTGTAGATCAGGTTATTCTTTACAATAATCAAAATGCTTACACAACAGCATTAATAGTTCCTTCAAAGGAGGCTATTAAAAGAGCACTCGTTGAAAAGCAGATTAAGCATGATTCCCCCGAAGCTGAAGAAGAGGCAATTAAACTAATAACAAGCGAAATTGGTAGATATAAAGCAGGTGGGGAAATGGGTGATATGTTCCCTGACAGATGGCTTCCTGCTACATTTGCTCTTCTTGATGAAGGATTTACTGAACAAAATGGCCTAGTAAATAGTACAATGAAAGTAATGCGTGGCAAAGTTGAAGATCGTTACAAAGATAGAATAGAGCATTTATACACTCCAGAAGGTAAGAATCATCTCAATGATAAAAATCGCCAAGTAATAAGAAAACTTCTATCAAATTAACACTTTTAATAAAATACTAAAAGGGCTGTAAGTAATTATAGCCCTTTTTTATTCTGACTATGTAAACTAATCCCTTTAATTTGATATAATACTCAAAAAAAGGAAAAGTAAATACAATAAAAAAGCCTCTAGCAGTTAGCTAGAGGCTTTAATGGGTGGCGACATCCTACTCTCCCGCTTTCGCAGTACCATCGGCTCTGGCGGGCTTAACGTCCCTGTTCGGGATGGGAAGGGGTGGGTCACCGCCGATATGGTCACCGTATGCTTTTAAGTTTATTACGGTATTGAATCTAACTACAAATATCAATACATTTTAAATAAAACAGCCCTTGGGTTGTCCAAGGGCTGTGATGGGTGGCGACGTCCTACTCTCCCGCTTTCGCAGTACCATCGG
>CAYMII010000039.1:0-38769 GCA_964390565.1 uncultured Rikenellaceae bacterium | reverse complement strand
CGAATGTTCCAACAACATTTCGAAATACCATTAATTCAAATATGGCACTTGACATAAAAATTGGTGATAGGGAGGCTCATGTCCGCCTGATTCATCGCGAGGGTTCAAAAGCCACCATTCAAATCGATGAAAAGACTTACGATGTAGATATCATCATGGTTGAAGAAGGGGTTTACTCCATCATTCACGAGGGTAAGTCTTACAATATCGAGATGATTCAAGGTAATGGACCCAAGAACTACTTTGTAAATACCTACTATTCATCGCATGAGTTGGATATTATTGATGCGCAAAGCCGATATCAACAAAATCGCAATAAGGATGGGCTACATAGCGGCGATAAGGTTATTTCAACCCCAATGCCGGGCAAAGTGGTGCGTATTCCTGTAAAACTAGGCGAAAAGGTTGAGAAAGGCACAACCCTAATCGTAATTTCAGCAATGAAAATGGAGAGCGAGTACAAATCGCCTGCCGATGGTGTTGTAAAGAAAATTCATGTTAACGAGGGCGAGACAATTAACGGTCATCAACCCCTAATCGAAATCGAATAAATTAATTATGAAGACTTTAGAAGAAAAATATAAACAGTTCGACGAAAAGGTAAAAGAGGCCCTTCAAGGTGGAGGCTCAGATCGTATTCAAAAGCAGCACGAGGCTGGCAAACAAACCGCTCGCGAGAGGATTATCGAGTTCCTCGATAAGGGAACTTTCAACGAGTTTGATATGTTTGTTACCCATCGAACTACCGATTTCGATATGGATAAGACCAAAGCCCTAGGTGATGGTGTTATTACTGGTTATGGAAAAATTGAAGGTCGTTTGGTATACATCTTTGCATTCGATTTTACCGTACTAGGTGGTTCGTTAAGTCGTGCAAATGCTGATAAGATTACAAAGGTTCAACAGCTAGCACTTAAGATGGGCGCTCCATTAATCGGGCTAAACGATTCGGGTGGTGCTCGTATTCAGGAAGGCGTTCAGAGTTTGGCTGGTTATGCTGATATTTTCTATAACAACGTTCGTAGTTCGGGTGTTGTTCCGCAGATATCATGTATCATGGGACCCTGCGCTGGTGGCGCGGTATACTCTCCTGCGCTAACCGACTTTATCGTTATGGTAAAGGATACAAGCTACATGTTTGTTACCGGTCCTGAGGTTATTAAGGCTGTAACTCACGAAGATGTAACAAAAGAGGAGTTAGGTGGTGCAATCACTCACAACTCAAGAAGTGGTGTTGCTCATTTCGTAGCCGAAAATGATGAGCAAGCGGCAATGCTTATCCGTGAGTTGATGGGCTTTTTGCCATCGAACAATATGGAAGAGGCACCAATGGTGCCAACTACCGATGATATTCATCGCGAGGATGAGGCTTTACAAACTTTAGTGCCTGTTGATCCTAATAAACCTTATGATATTAAGGAGTTAATTGAATTAGTGGTTGACGATAAGAATTTCCTTGAGGTGCAACCTCACTACGCAATGAATATTGTTGTTGGATTTGGTCGCCTAGCCGGACAATCTGTTGGTATCGTAGCAAATCAGCCACAGCATTTGGCTGGTGTGCTTGATATAGATTCATCCATTAAAGCTGCTCGCTTTGTACGTTTCTGCGATTCATTCAATATTCCACTTATCACCTTTGTTGATGTTCCTGGATTTTTACCTGGTTTAACTCAGGAAACAAATGGAATTATCAAACACGGTGCAAAATTACTTTACGCATTCTGTGAAGCAACCGTTCCAAAAATTACCGTTATTACTCGTAAAGCATATGGTGGAGCTTACTGCGTGATGTCGAGCAAGCACATCGGTGCCGATGTTAACTTTGCTTACCCAATGGCCGAAATTGCCGTTATGGGACCCGAAGGTGCTGTAAATATTATTTATAAGAGCAAAATATCTAACGAGGAGGAGCGCTTAGCCAAGGTTGATGAGTATCGCGAAACACTTGCAAATCCATACAAGGCAGCCGAATTAGGTTATATCGATGAGGTTATTTACCCTAAACAAACAAGATATAAGCTTATTCAAGCGCTTGAGATGACAAGGAATAAAAGTCAACAATTACCTCCACGTAAGCACGGAAATATTGTATTATAGTATGTTTGGTATGATTTAATAGTGGATTATTGGCGACTCCGAGAGGAGTTAACCCAATTTTCCATTATTTTTTCATAAATTTACATGCATGTAATCAAGTGTTTATGCTAATTTGAAAAAAAATCTGCGATTTTTCGGGAAGTTTTTTTGGAGATATTAATAAATGCTATATTTTTGCATCACCAAAAACAAATGCGAAAGTAGCTCAGTTGGTAGAGCATAACCTTGCCAAGGTTAGGGTCGCGAGTTCGAGTCTCGTCTTTCGCTCCAAAGCAAAGTTCAAAGTTTGCAAAAGCTTTGAACTTTTAACTTTAAAGTTCTTAAGTATTATGCCCGGGTGGTGGAACTGGTAGACACGCAGGACTTAAAATCCTGTGGCCATTGCGGCTGTGCGGGTTCAAGTCCCGCCCCGGGTACTGTAAAAGCCTGACATCGATTGATTGTCAGGCTTTTCTGTTTTTATCAGGGATAATTTCAGGGATAAAGTTGAAATTGATTTAGTTTTCAAGTTTTTTTCTGTCTGCCTCAAGTTTTAATTGACTTTCAATAGGAATCCCTAAAAACTCACAAATACGCTGTCTATCTTTAAAGTTAACAGGGTGTCTATGCAAATGATTTACAACTATCCTTTTTAAAAGATAATAAGACATTGGGTGTTTCTCTACACTTTCTTTAATTATCTGCATTTCTCTATCTGGAAATCCAGTAGTATGATCAAGTTTTATTAAAAAGTTAATCAACCGAACAGATGCAAAGTCAAATTCATTTTGAACCATCGGATATTTATCCATCAACTTGTTTGTTCCAACAGAATCGGAAATCTTTTTGACAAAAGTGAACGAGATTTGAGTGCAAAGAGAAAATAAAAGTTGTCTCGCGATTTTTTCAATTTTATCTTTTTCAACCTCTCTCTTTTCTCCATCTTGCCTATGTTCATTTCTTTTTTCTTCAATCTTTGAAATGATTTCTTGAAGTTGATTTATTATAAAATCAGTATTGTCATTTAATACAGAAAAGAATACGTTTAACGTCCTTAGCCCAAGTGCATAGGTTTCTTTAAGTAACTGAAATTTTACTGGACCAGTCATTGTCCCACTTGGATTATTTTTCAAAATCTGTCCAAGTATTTCAATGAGTTTGAAACTTAAATTAAGTTTAGAAACGATATCTATTTCGCTTATATCTTCATTTAAATCCCAAGTTGGTTTAAATTCTGATTCCTTTTGTTGTAATTCAATTGAATCATGTTTTGTGTTTTCTTCGGCTCGGACTTCTTCAATTGTTTTTGATTTTAAATAGAGTTTTGGAAGTTCGGAAACCAACTCATGCAAATGCGAAATATCATTTTCAAGTTTACAAGGATTTAATTCATTGAAAATTTCGCTGGCATTCTTAATCAATTCATTAATGATAAATTCATCATTGCTAAAATGAATCAAAAACATCAAAATATTAGCAAACTCTGCTCTGTATAGTCTTTGGCAGAGTTTTGAAATAACCTCTTTAATCTCAGTTTTAGCTATATATTTTGCCAAATACTGAGCTTGGAAATAGTAGTATGTATATTGGTATTTAAACTCAATAGTATCTCCAAATGAATTTATTATGCCGACTTTACTTAGAGTATCAATGGTTTTATCTGCCGACATTGAAGTTGGCAAATCCATTTTTGTGAATTGGCTAATATCTTTATGAAATGAATCAAATTCATCACGAGAAATAATCGTCGTTTTCTTATCAAAGAAAAAGTTTGCAAGTTCAGCACAATAACTTTGATAGGTATTTAGTTCAGATTGTTCTCTGATATTGTCAGTCAATGATTTTAAAATAAGGAGTTGATAGTAATTTCCATAGGAGCTAACCTGCAAATCATGAGGATTGGTTGACTCTAATGCTTGTAAAAGAATTAGAAGAAATATTGGATAGTTAGGAACAATCCGTTGACCCATTGCAATGCTAATCGACCGCATAGCATTATCTATCCTCTTGTACGTTTCCTCATCGGTTATAAAATCCTCTCTACCTAAGGTATACCAGCGATGAATTAATTTCGCGCGCATTGAATGGTTGAATTCAAGAATTTCATATTGATGAAATTCTGAAAATAAATCACCTGGAGTTTCCTCATCTGCAATTATTTCCTCTATAGTAACTAATTCATTTCCGACCATCAAGAGATTTTTGTAATAATTACAAATGCTCTTGATAAAGCGACCTTTTGCCTTTTGATTTTTAAGGGGATTTTTGTCAATATCATCAATTAGAATGAATACATTAGAAACATCTTCTTGCTTAAAGTATTCTAGTGCATCAGTACCATATTGATTGATAAATTCCTTTTCAACCAATTTTTTGAATTCATCAAGACCTGAATTCTTTATATTTTTCCCATCAATGATTATAGGGACGCAATTCTTTTGATAAAGTGTCTTAAATGCAGTTCTAATTAATGATGTTTTACCGATGTTTTCGCTACCGAACAATAGATATTTTGAGTTTGGCTTTATGTTTCTTATGACACTCTCAGCATTTTCACTTAAAAATGAAATGTTGTCTTCAGTATTATCTTTAGTATTAAAATATCGCAGTATAGGATATACGTAAATGTCACCCAGCTTAATGTCTGATTTATGTGGATGTTGAAATTTACCTCCAGCATCATTTAATACATCTAAAAACTCATTGGTTATATTGTATTTAGATTTGAGTTTTATTCTTCCTCTCTTGTAGTTTAGCCAATCTAAATTACTTGTTGTGAGTTCATATTTATCTTCATTCCAGAAGTAAGTTTCGGTTTTGAATGATTCTGTATCAAGGTCAAATCCCACTAATTTAAACTCGCTTTCAAAAATATTCTCCGAATCCTGTAAAACGGAACCTTCTAAATGATAGACAGTATTTTCCTCTAAGTCATCTATCATTTCTGTTGATGATGTATGTTCATGACCAGTTAGATAGAAATCAGTTGTTTTATGGATATGTGTTGCAAATTCTCGTCTGTTTATTGGACTAAGCCAATTAAATGGATGATGAAATAAACTAATTACCAAATCGGCCTTAGCATTAAATACTGATTCAGGCAAAAGAGTCGTAGAATAAAACAATTTCCCGTTCTGCTCATGTTTCTCAGACATGTATGCAGTATTGTAACAATGAAATATTATTCGTTTATCTTTATAGTCGAAGGGATAAATTGAAAGTAAGGGATGATCATATATAGGGTTTATGGTATCTTGTATTTTATTTCTGAAAGTGAAATAATTCTTTTGAACTTCAACACACTGGTTAATTACAGAATCGTCTATTGCGGAATCACCGAGACGCTGAATTATGTTTAATTGATTCTGCCTTGCTTTGTTGTCAATAGAAAAATCACAATCGTGATTACCTGGAATTGTAATTATTTGTACTTTCTTCTTACTGTATGTTTCAATTTTATCTTTAAGGGTAATAAGAAAACTTAATCCAATCTCATACTCACTTTCTTTCCCTGAAAAGGAGATATCTCCTGTGATGAGAAGAAAGATTTCTTCATATTCTAAGGTGGAGTTTCTAATAGCTTCAAAAAGTTTCACTTCCTTGTTTAGAATTGAGTTTTCTCCTTCTTTGAAGTGAATGTCCGAGAATTGTAAGATTAGAAATTTCATTAAAGTCTATTTTATAGGTTTACTGTCTAATTTTCTTTTATATTCAACTCTCCCCTAAACGCCCTCTGGCTTAAACTCCCATACAAATTCTCCAACTCCTGTAAACTTTGCCGGTATTGCACTTTTATCGCATCTGTTTTTTCCACTATCTGGGCAAATTGGGTTTGAATATCAAGAGGAGGTATCGGTAAAGTTATCTTATAGAAATCACCATGATTCAAGTCGGGAATAGTTGTTGTAGAGGCTTTTTTGAGAACTAAAGCTTTAACTTGTGGTTGTCTTAAGAAATGAACTAAATACAATTTATTGATATTATTTCTATCATAATCTATTAGAAAGAAATTGTTGTGAAATACACCTTCTACATCACTTAGTACAATCCCTGTATTACCAGTTCTAGTCATTAGTATATCATCTTTTCTACAAATAACATTTGGGCGAGGATTTTCTATAAACTCAGCAATTTTACCACCGTTTAGGAATTGATTTGTTATATATGCAAATCTATTCATACCGGGTTCAGTTCTTCTCTCAGATATTGGAATTTGTAATCCTTGCCGAACTGTTGAAATTTCCTTAAAAGTTTTTCTAGTGAATCTTTTTCCTACAACTGGATCTCCAAACATCTCCAAAAACGTACTTTTCAAGTACTCATCCAGTAAGCGAATGCTTTCCTTACGCTGAGTTATTAGGTTTTCGGCTTTGGTGAGGATATTGGCAATGTGGATTTGGGTAGATAACTCAGGGTAAGCTATCCTAATTGAAGTTAGATTTTTATTGTTTAATATCGGAACAATTGCACTTTTAGAAGTATTGAAAAGTAAATTCTTATTGCTCTTTAGCCAGTAATATAAATACTCAGATGTTACTTTTGCTGGGTTAGGTAAAAGTCCAGTAATTTGTTGATTTGAACTTGAAAGTTCTGTTGTAATTCCAATTTTCCCGATATCCCCAACACACCCAATTAATACCGTTTCAGGTTTATAAATTATTGCTTTTTTATCAATAAGAGCCTTTTTTGTAATACCTCTTTGTGATTTAGTGAGATACATTTGCTTATCTAGATCGCCTGGTGTATACCAGTTTATCTCATCGCCAAAATACTCAGGATTAGTAGTAGGCGGTGTTTTACCATTTTTTATTTCTAAAGCTATATCTCCTAATCTTTCATATTTCATTTCACTAACTCCTTTAATTCTGCTATTCCTTTTTGAATATTAGTTTCAATGTTTTCGAGTTTTTCGAAAATAGCATTTGGGTTTTCATAAACCACCTCCTCGTAAACCTCTTCCTTGTACTTGCTAATGCTTAGGTCGTATTCGTTTTCAACTATTTCGGACTTTGGCACAAAGAAGAATTTGGCTTTTCGGTCTGTGGCTTCTTTTGTGTTTCGCTTTTTGTATTGCTCAATAATATCGGGGATATCGCTTTTATCAATCTTGTTGCGCTTATCGTCTAAGCTGTAGCCATCGGCTTGCATATCGTAAAACCAAACCTGCTCGGTTTGGCCTCCCTTGGTAAATATGAGAATGCTTGTGCTTACGCCTGCGTAGGGTTTAAATACTCCACTTGGCAGGGTAATTACTGCTTTTAGCTCGGCTTCATCTACCAACTTTTTACGTGCCATGGTAAAGGCTTTGCCGCTACCAAACAAAACACCCTGAGGTACAACAACTGCGGCTGTTCCGCCCATTTTTAGCATAGTAAATATGCGCTCAACAAATAGCAGTTCGGTTTTTGTGGTTGGTAGTTTTAATGTTTCGTTAATGTCGCCTTTGTCAATATTGCCTGTAAATGGTGGGTTTGCCATTATAATATCGTACTGGCTATCCTCGTTAAACTTTTTGCTTAGGGTGTCTTTATAGTCTATATGTGGTTCGTCAATACCATGCATCATCAGGTTCATTAAGCCTAGGCGTACCATGGTGGTGTCAATGTCAAACCCGTAAAAGCTATCCTCAAGAATATCCTTAACGTTTTCGGTTAGGGCTGCGCTCATGGTGGCACGTTCAAAGCCATCCTCATCTTTTTGTAGCTTGCCTTTATCTTTTTTTCTAACTAAATCGGTTAGTATGTACTGGTAAGCACCAAGCAAAAAGCCTCCTGTTCCACAGGCAGGGTCGGCTACCCGTTGTCCAAGCTGCGGAGCAACTAGTTCTGCCATCAGTTTAATGATATGGCGTGGGGTCCGGAATTGACCGTTTTTACCAGAGGTGGCAATTTCGCTAAGAAGCATTTCGTAAACATCGCCCTGAATATCCTGAAAGGCATGTCCACCCTCGCTGGCATCCTTCTCAATCTCCTTGAAAATATCCTCAATAATATTAATGGCTTCAACAAGCAACGATGCTTTAGGCATTATAAACACCGAGTTAGCCATATGCTTAGTAAATGGAGATGTACCACCATTTAGCTCTTTAAGGAAAGGGAAAACCTTGGTTTGAACATGCAATAACATCTCATCGGCTGGTTTGCGCTTAAAATTGCTCCAGCGTAGCTCGCTCTTATCTACCTCGTCGCTGCTTCCGGGTATCTTAAATTTGCCAGCAAACCTTGAGGTGTACTTCTCGCCTGTAAATTCTGCATCGCGCTCTCGTTTGGCCTCTAAATCGTCCAAACGTTTCATGAAGATAAGATATGATATCTGCTCAATGGCTGTAAGTGGATTGCTAATGCCACCACTCCAGAAGTTATTCCAAAGCTTATCGATTAATGATTTTAGGGTTGAATTATTTTGAAGCATCTGCTTGTTTTAGTTTTTGTTCGAAATTATCGGTTAAATAGTAGCCTCCTGTTTTGCGGGAACCCTTATGGGAAATTATTTTGTCTAATTTTTGCACCCATCTTCTTACTGTTGTTTCATCAACACTCATTTGTTTAGCTATATCACTAGAATTAAGGCCAGGTTTTGAACGGACTAAATCGATTAGGGTAATATATCTTTCTATTTGGGAACTACTTATAGCGACTCCTAATACTTCTTTTATTGTAGCATTTATTGTAGCATTTATTGTAGCATTTATTGTAGCATTTATTGTAGCATCTGATACAGTATTCTTTGAATCATTAGTATTATCAACTATTCTCTGAAACGAAACAGTGAAAAATCCATCATATTCAAATGTAGGCTCAGAGAGTTCAGCATCTTGCATTGCCTTCCTAATGCGATTAATACCTGTTCCCATCTTCTCGATGAAGTTTGCACGCTGTAAAAGTGATGCAATAATAGGGTTTCGAGCAACGCTTCGCTTTCCAAAATCCTTTGGGTTTAACGATTTTGGAAGCCCTCCTGGGTTCGTAATATCGACTCGATTATCGAAAATTTCGATCATCACGTTCGCACCCTTCTCGAAATAATCGCGATGGCAAATAGCGTTGATTACAGCCTCTCGAAGTGCAACTTCAGGAATCTCAAGTATCTCATCCCTTCGTGTTGCCTTTATTTCGTATCGAAGTTTTAAATGCTTCTTTAGAAAGATTATAGCATCATCGATATTTTGAATTATCGAACCCGAAAGCTCTTTTCTATCGAGGACAGTTACTTTATCGACGCCTTTATATAGCGCACATACTACTGAACAATGAAAAAGATAACGTGTAGGGTTATTGCAAAAAGTAAGTATCCCTGCATTATTCAAAAAGTGCTTTTTTTCATGATGAACTAATACACTTAAATTGGATAGAATTGAGTTAGTATCCAAAACCTTTGAGATTCCGGAAGCCTCAATGTATTGATTAAAAAGTTCGGCATCAAAAACTTCCTTTAATGGAACATCATCTCGTACTATTTCATCGAAACGAATTCGGCCCTCATTTTTAAGATAATCAAAGATTTCGGTGGTAGATAACTTTTGTGAGTTTGCCCCATTTCTATTGTAGAATCCATTGGAGTTTTTATAAGGCTTATTTGGGCCTTCGGGAACATTAACAACAAGGATGTTGTCAAATAATTCGATATCAACATAAATAGATGGATCACAATTTTTTGCAGCATCTTGAATTTTCGATTTTAAGGAGTTTGCGTCCTTAATACCAATTACTTTAGAATTATCATTTACACCAACAAATATTCTACCTCCAGATGAGTTGGCAAATGCAACAATCTCCTTCGAGAGGTCGGAATTAACGTTCTCCTTGAATTCAATCTTATAGTTTTCTCCTTCTTGAAGTATGAGAGATAATTCTTCTTTAGTCATTGCCTGAAATTTATGCTACTAATTTTTGAGTAAAGTTAATAATCTCTTCAATTTTTTTTGGATTAAAAACACCTCTTATTCCTTCGGGATGAATCATTGTAAATGGTGATTCAATTTTTATCGATTCCAGCATGCATAAAACACTTTTATCGATTATTAAATCGATAAATACTATTTATCGACTCAAGAGTCGATAAATTACTTTTATCGATACTTAATGCTGTATCACTATTATTTGTTTTCATTGGTTAATTATTACTACCAAAACTAGGATCACTATTAATACTGCTAATACTACTACGCTACTAACTTTCGAGATAACAATAGGATCTCTTCAATCTCTTTTGGATTAAAAACTCCCCTTATTCCCTCTGGATGAATCATTGTAAATGGTGATTCAATCAGGTTCTTTTTGGTGATTTCACCACGCTCCATTATGAAGTTTCGAAGTAAATCAAGGAATTGGAGTTGTCGGCTAGTTAAATAGCTGTGTTTAGAAATGAAATCATCAAATTCTTTTGTCACTGTTTCGGGGAAAGATTCAAGGATTACAATTCCTAGAATATGCTTGATAAACTGCAAGAATTGCGCCTTTCGGTGGTTGTATACCCTTCGCAACAATTCAACAGTAATGTGTGGATGTTCGTTGTGTAATTCTTCGGCCAGTTGTTCGGCTTCACTTGCAGTAATCTCTAATCCATTTTTCAACTTTTGCAAAATAGGATTGGCCGATACCATTTCATTGATTTTTTGTTCAACCAACTCCCTGTATTTTGCTATACTTAATGCTTCGTGCTGTGGTCCAAATTCAACGTACTCCTTTTCGCTAACAATATCCTTCAGGTTAAATTTAGCTGGACCAAGCGGGATAATTGCTTCGCGGTACTTCATTAAAGGAGCAATCTTACTAATTAGCTCATCAAAACGCTCTTCATTTATTGTGGACCAATATTGATTTGTTTGGCTTTGCCTGATTAGCTGTTCTTCTCTAGCAACAATATTAACTGTTAAAGGTAATTCACCAATTTCCTCTATGATGCTATCCTTAAACGTTTCGAACTGCTCTTTTTCTTCATTGAGTTTTGCCAATGACACTTCTACAATATCCTTCTCAAATCGCATGGCTTTGAAATCAACCTCCGAAACAGTCCTGAACAATGGTTTCACAGTGGTTCTCAAGAACTCTATCTTATCGGAGGTAATGTTATTCCAGAAATTAGCATCCTCAATACGCTGTAGTTCATTCTTCGCATCAAGGATAACAACAGAGCTTTGAGGTAATGATGCAATCTGAACCTTAAGTTTTTGTATCTCGTTTTTTGAAATTTCAGATTCGTTTATTTCGATTGCTTTTTCAATCTTATCTAAGCGTACTCCAAATAATCGAACAGGCAAAGGGATTTGTGGTTTAAGCTCTTTTCCCCTTGGATTTAACTTGAAGTACTCAAAATTATCCCAACAATCGAGAATAAGGAATGAATCCTTTTTAGTACACCATGGCTTAATCTTTTCGGGTTCGAGCAAGCGTGTACCTCTTCCTATCATCTGCCAAAATTTGGTATAGCTGTAAACGGGTTTTGCAAACACAAGGTTAGTTATCTCTCTAACATCAATTCCAGTATCGAGCATATCAACGCTCAAAGCAATGCGAGGCATATCGTTGTTGGTGAATTGGTGTAGCAATCCACCTTTTCCATATACTCGTGGGTCATCACTAACAATTACTTTTGCCAACTCTCCCTTATATTGAGGATAAAGTGAATCAAAAATCTCTTCCATACGTCTTGCATGTGCCTTGGTCATGCAAAAGAAAATTGTTTTACCTGGTAAAACTCCATTTGCATCTTTAATGCACTCCTCCATGAACTCTCGAACTATCAATGCGTTTGTTCCACGATTGATTACTTTCTTTTCGATTTCAGTTCCTTCGTAGTTAATCTCCTCAATCTCCTTTCCCTCTAAAATTAAATGTTGTTGGTCTTCTAACGATATGGTACGCTTGTTTATCCCTTCCTCTTGAAACTTGGTTTTGATTTTCATTACCCGAAAATCGCTTAAATAGGGTGGGATATGGTTTACGGCTTCATCATAGGAGTAGGCGTAGGTTGGTACTCCATCTTCGCATTCAAAAAGTTGAAAAGTATTGTGATCAATCACATCGGTTGGTGTTGCTGTTAGCCCTAACGTAATTGTATTGAAGTATTCAAGTATTTCCTGATAGGTATTGTAAATGCTTCGATGACTCTCATCCACAATTATCAGGTCGAAAAAGTGTGGGGATAGAGTTTTCTTTTCATCACGAATGATATTCAACATACTAGGGTATGTTGAAACATATATTCTTCGGTCAGTCGCGATCTCTTTCTCGAATGGTTTTGGCCAACGTGGTTCGTTAGGCAAATGATCTTTGAAAGCATCCAATGCTTGTTGCTGCAGAGCTATTCGATCAACAAGAAATAGAACTCTTTCAGCCCAGCCAGCTCTCATCAGTGCATCAACTAGAGCAATGCAAACCCTTGTTTTACCTGTACCGGTTGCCATCACGAGCAAGAACTTCTTTTTCCTTTTCTCAATGGCCTCCATCACAGCTCGAATTGAGCGTATTTGATAATCGCGCCCTGCAATTTTGGTATTAATGAGTTCGCCTTCTAATGCCTTCCTTGATTTTCGAATGTATTGGTATCGTTCTAGATCATCCCTACTTGGAAAACCATGAACCTTTTTAGGTGGGTAGTTGTCCAAATCCCAAAAATAGATATCATGCCCATTAGTGTAAAAGCAGAAAGGGAGTTCACCACCATGATTACTTAGAATATTATGGCAGTATTGCTTTGCCTGTTCACGTCCAATGGCGGCATCAACAGCAGTTTTTTTTGCTTCAACAACTGCTAAAGGTTTTCCGTCTTTTCCTATTAGAACATAGTCGCTGAATTGGTGCCCTGAGTAAGGAGTAACTGCTTCCTGAACTCTTTCAGCATCAACAATAATATCAAACTCCTCAATTACTTGAGTAGGGTCGCCCACAATCCAACCTGCTTGTTTTAAGCGGTTATCAATGATTTCCTTTCGGGTTTGCTGCTCGTTCTTCAAAGTAGTTAAAAATGGTAGTTAAAAGTAATTAAAAAAGAATTACAAAAAGGAGTGATAGGATGTGTTTTACAACGACTCTAGGATTTGTTCATTAATTTCTTCTATACTTGAGTAATAAATTGGAGTTAGTTTAAGTCGAGAATAACTATTTCGAGTTCTACTAATTGACTCAAAAAAGTTATTTCCCGATTCCGTAAGGCAATCCCAACAAATAAAACTAGTAAGCAATATCATCACTATATGCCATTTTCAAACTGTTAAGCATCCAAAAATCGGAAGTGGAGATTTTGTCAAGGGCGATGATACAATAAAAAAATACAAGAAATCATCGCTTGTATACCCTTGACAAAAGCGGAACGGAGATTATATTTGCGAAACAGGATGAAAATAGAACTAAAAATCAAGTGTAGAAATCGTTTTATATTTCTACTCTTGAAACCTTATATTTGAAGGTTTTTCTAATTGCACAGTTTATCTGGGCAATTTGTAAAACCTATAAATTGCATTTAAGCTTTTATTTTCAATACCTTTGTTTTTAAGAACATTTGAATAGATAATAGCGTTAGCTCGAAGTTTCTCTGCAAACAAAACCGCCAATTTTAGAGAGAGAGAAACCAGAAAGCGAACGCATCCGCATAGGGTGTGTTCCTTTCGCTTATTAACTCACTCTGGGTGCTTGGCGGTACCTGTTTGCGGTTAATATAGCAAAGGTTCATGCCCTTCTTTTTTTATGGGCATTTACTTATTACTAAAACATATAAATGCTTAAAGTGAAATGGAAACAGAAGATTATCTGAAGGTTAAGGAAATGTACATGTCTTTGAGTCTAGAGGAAGTTAAAGAGGATTTATCTACGCTAATAGAATTGATAAAAAAACATCACCCTAATGGAGCTCCAATAATTGAAGAAATATTGCCAGATTATTCTGAAAAGGATAATCCTAGATACTATTACAAACTTTCAACTGCAATTATAGAGTTTATGAAACTTTTAAATATAAAGTATAAGGATAAAAAGATTCAAACAGCGGTTTTTATGAAGGTAATTAGTGAAATCTACGATCTGAAAAATATTTAGCAAGGCATCTGCCTTTCAAGTATTTGATATATAGTATTATAGAAAATATTTTGATTGATAAATGTAAAATAATTATTTCTACAATCACGGAAAACCTCAATATATCGAAGGTTCAGAAACTGAATGGCAATATAATAATAGAAAAATAATTATTTTATAAAACATAAATATCAGTATATCAGCAGAATAATAAAATATTTTTTTTGAAATAGTTATTTTACTAGCAATAATTATTTTTTAAAAATCACATAATCAGATAGATATAAAATTTCATTCGGGCTCTGCCCGAATCCATCTTGCTTTCCTTTCAGGAAACTTCGATTTTAACAAACTTGTTTGGTAAAATGGGAGTTTTTGAAAGGAAGTTACCTCCTCCGCTAGCGTTCTTTGCTAGCTTCCTTTTTGGGGTTTGATTAGTCATTTTCTTATTAGGATTATTCTTTAAAATATTTAAAACTTTTTCGGTTTTGGGTCATACAATTTCTATATATAAAAAATAAAAAATCAGTATGACTTTAAAATTTAAAATCAAAATCGACCTTAAAAAAGTTGTAGTTATTCTTAAATGGATTTTCAGAATAATTCAGATTATCATCATCCTAAAATCAATCTATTAAGATTTTGGAAAGTTTCTTTTTAAGTCCTCTTTTTTAAGAGGACCATAAAAGGAACTTTAATTAAATGGTGTGCTGCGCACTGAGTTAGCTTCTTTTTGACAGAAAACGTCAAAAAGAGGATTTTTTTAGCCTTTATTGCTCTCGGAATAGTCGAGATGCGAGTTAGTAAAAAAGTAATTTTTTTAAATGCTTCCTAAAATTTAAATCATATAAATGAATATTATGTAAGTTGAAGATATACAGTGTTATGATAGAAAAAGTGAACCAAATGTTTTTTTAAAGATGGAAACTTGATAGAAAAAGTGAACTAATTTTCGGCCGCGCAAAATTTAAAATTGATTTAATCGATTTTTCTCTCAATTTTTTTCTTTTTTTCTGCTTTTTGAGTTTTAATTCTATGTTTTTCACCTATAAAATTCATATTGATAAATAATTATTAATCTATTGTAGATTGTAGGATGATATAATATTCTGTCAATAAGTTAAATACAAAGGTGTTGTGATAGAAAAAGTGAACTCATTTGATAGAAAAAGTGAACTAACTTGATAGAAAAAGTGAACTCTAATTGATAGAAAAAGTGAACAACCTAAAGTAATTGAGAGAAATTATGAACCATTAAATGCATTTTTGAGAGACATTATTACGTATTCATTTATATTTTCGATAGAATCTTTATTGTTTTGGATGTAACCTTTAAGGTATTCAACCTTGCTGATTAAATCATTAGGGTTACTATTATGTATTACTTTATTAATTCTACAAAATGAGTTATCGTCTAAGTTGAAATGTATTTTAATTAGATGTCGAGCATAATCTCTTAGTTTTTCAGTATTTTTTTGAGATTCGGGGGTAATCACCTGAAATAAAAGGTCAGTTACTGTGTTTTTCTTTTTGTTTGTGAAACTAAAATCGTTACAATCAAACCAACAATCTGCGTTAATTCTTATTAATTCCTCCTGTACGGGTTCGAGGATATTCTTTCTGATATCCCTATAATACTGGTATTTGTTTTCGATTCCCATCAAAAGGCGGAAATCAGATAAAGAGATTAAGAAGCGACCTTTTTCTCTCCAGCAACAAAGTAGAGTATAGATTCTCGGTGTGTATTTATTTTTTGCCTTTAATGTTACCTCATAAATAAATCTAGTGTAGTTCATCGGTTTACCCTTATCGTTCAAATCGAGTTTTATCAATGATTCTGCAACCTGTTTATCTATTAATATTCTTAACATGGATGACCTCTCGTATCTCACAGGCATATCGATTTTAAAGAGACCAGTGTACTTTATCCTATTCTGATTATTTTTTTGATCAAGGTAGGGGATGGTTACAACTAATCCTGCAAGTTGTTTGCAAGACTCTCTTACTTTTGGGTATTGTTGCTTCTTTGCAATAGAACTTAAAGGAATCTCTAAAATTATTTCGCTTGAGTTTTGATTTGAGAAAAGATCCAGTTGCCTGTAATCGTGTCCCGAAAATGCACTCTGAATAGGTTTTTGAAGGAGATAAATGACAGTATATAGAATTCGTTCTTGTATTAAGGTAAAATCATGCTGAGCGTAAGTAATTCTATTGGGTTGATAAATTAAAGAATTAGTTAATTCTAAGTTTTTTCGACTTATATGCGATTTAGTCTTTTTCAAAACAGGGGCTTTAAGTATCTAAATCTTTTGGAGTAATGAATTAGAACTAGCGGCTTCTAGTAATTCTGATTTTCGATAGAATACAGGATGCCCTATTTTGTATCTTTTAATTAATCCCCTCTTCCGCCAATTAATGATGGTCTGAACCGTGACATTAAACATTTTGGCGGCTTGTTCTTGACTTATTTTATCATGTTCGAAATCAGTAACCTCTGTTTTATATAAAGGTGGATTTGTTTCTTCAAAAGTTGACTTAGAGATTTTAATTGTTAGAGTTCCGTTTTGCTCCTGAATCTCTTCAACTTTTAAGCCCTTTGAATTTGGTTTAATCATTTTTCATGAGTTTGAAGTTCATTGTAAAGATGAACATCAAATCCATACAGATGAGTACAGAAATTAACTCCTAAATAGCCCAGAATATGGTAGTTTGTATCTTTATTTTTTCAAACTTGGTTTGGGACGACTTTTTTTGACACTTAAAATTGATATTGGAGCGATTTTGTCTAAAATATCTCTATAGTCATCGTAATTGTCAGAGCTTTCACTTTTCCTATATACGTATTTATCAAAAGTTGCTTTTGACAATTGAACTTCAGGTACAAAGTATTCTTGAAAAGCATCTGTAATGCTATTAGCATTAATGAACTTATTTTCTTTGAGTTTGTAAAGGAAAGCACAAAGAAGCCTACTGGGTAGACTGCGGTTAGGGACATTTCTATTGTACTCTAAGAATTTTTCGTTAATCTTTATTTGCGTTGTGATTAAAGTATCATTTGAATATCTCCATAGATCATCCGGGTTCATAGAATATATCATTATTTCAACATCCTTTTTTGTTAACTCTTTGCTAATCTGCTGGAATAGATTTGTAAGCAGGTCAATAAACAACTCTTTATTTCGTATGTCTTTATTATTCAATTCATTATGTTGACAGAAAATCCTGTCAGTGTATTTGAAAGATAATAAATGCTTGACAAAATCATCATAAGGTATTTTTACTATCTCAAAAACAGCTTTATTAACTAAATCGACATTCTCTAGGTATTTAATGTTTGGAATAAAGCGCTCTCCATTGTATTTTATTGTCCAATAATTAAGTAAGTCTTCAAAATTCCATTTGGAAAGGTCTGATGTAATAGCTCTTTCAAAGATATTGTTTGCCTTGTTCTTATTAAGAACTATATATGCAGACAGAACATCTTTGATGTCGTAGTTTTTCAGTCCGTTAAGATAACAAATGAGATGATTGACAGTTGAAACAATCCTTTTTTGAAGGTTATTATGAATATTTTCATAATAACATTGTGTGAGTTTTAACTTTAAGCATTGTTCCCGATTGTCTTTTGTTATGATAAGTTGATTTGTATAGTACACAATCAATCTTGGGTAAAAAAACTCTTCTGAAATAGCATCATATTTATCAAAAACATTCCTTAACTTTTTTTCTAAGATGAAGTTGAAACTGCTTGTATTATCTAAATACTTAATAAATTCATTTTCTTTTTTTGGACAAATGCTAGAGTTTTTTGAAATGATATTTTCAACACTTACAAAATCAAGCGATTCAATAAATGTGTGGATAAATTCTTTTTCATTCTTAAGCCTTGATTGCAAGTACTTTTGGTAATAAGCCTCGAAATGATCAATCTTTGATTCAAGAGGCTTATAGGTTTCTTTAATGATCATAATCTATAAATTAAAGCTTATCCCAAGTATTTTCCATTTGTTTCTTCTTATGCTCATTGGCAATGTTAACATATTTACTAAAGGTTGACTCTTTCTTATGGCCGGTTATGGTTCTTACTACTCGTTCATCCATTCCAAGAATCAAGGAATTTGTTGCAAAAGTTTTTCTTGCAGTATGGCTTGTAATAAGTTTATGTTTGGGTAAGGTTATATCAATTCTATTGCTTCCGTTGTACCTTGTTATGGTAATAGGAGTTTTTATCTCAGCCATTTCACAACACTTTTTAATGTATTTATTGTACTTCTGAGAGGATATTATAGGAATTGGCTCAAAAGGGGTTGACTTGTATTTATTAAGTATTTCTTGACTATACTTATTAAGTGGAATGATATGATCAATCTCTTTTGTTTTTTTGATATTTAACTTAATATGATCACTAAATATGTTTGATGGCTTTAAGTTACTTAAATCTGAAAACCTTAATCCGGTAAAACATGCAAAACAGTAAGTGTCTCTAACTTTCTTGTACTTAGAAGACACGAATTTGTGATTGTAGAGTTTAAGTAGCTCATCGATGGTTAAGAAAATAACCTCGATGTCATCTTCTGGTGCTGAAAATCTTTTATAGGCTACGTTTGAATGATACTCTCTGTCAAATGACCAGGAAAGGAATCTTTTTAAAACATTTGTAATCTTTGCAAAGTAATTGTTCTTAATCTCTTTTTCCTCGAAAGCATAGCTTCTTAGCTCATCGAATGTCGATAGGTCTATATCCTGTAATGATAACTTGATGCTAGTTTCTTCTTGAAAGTTTTTTAAAAAATTGTAAACAGTACGATAGCCCGTAATAGTTCTTTGCGCACATGTTCCTTTACTTGAATTGATGAATTCGTCAAAGGTTTCGAAGAAATCGTATTCGGTAGCAACAGTCACTTTTTCATCTAACTTCTTAAGAACATAATCCTTTGTTAGCTTAATATTATTCAAAAGCGCATTCCTTTCGATAGTAACTACCTTTTCAGTGAGTTCATCAAGAATTTTATTGTACTCTAAGTGAAAGTTGTATTTCTCCTTTTTTATATTTGGCTTAATTCTTTGTTTATCTATTTTCCAATGCACTTCTAAAACCTTCACATTCTTAATCGACTTTTTTATTAAGCTGCCATCTACAGTTATATGCATTCTTATTGGCATGAACCCGTCTTGATTCTTGAGTTCTTTTCTGGGATAGAATGAAACTTCCATTTTTCTTTGATTTTAATATCAGGGATAAAAATAGGGATAAAATGCGAATTAAAATCAATTAAAAACGATTAAAATGCTAGTATATAATTATAAGATAATGAATATCATATAATTAAAATTGATTAAAAGTGGTTAAAAATTCAAAGTATTCCCGCCCCGGGTACGGAAAGCCCTGCGAAAGCGGGGCTTTTGTCGTTTTATATAACAGGATAAATATCTTTTGGATTCAAATAGGATACAAAAAGATTCTATAAAAATCCTTAAGTTCAAGGTTATGCCGAAAATCATAATCAAATCAAACTTAATTTTCTATTTTTAGCCCATCTTATAAGTGTTTAATCTTTATTAAGAAATAATATACCAAATGGAGAAAAAACATATTCCCTTTGACGTCATTGGTGATTTCATGGTAAAAGTTATGATTAAGTCCGGCATTCCTGAGGCTGATGCTAAAATGGTTGCCGATGGTTTACTCATGGCTGATAAACTTGGTTTCGACTCACATGGCGTTAACCGTTTAAAGCCCATCTACCTCGATCGTATTAAGGATGGAATACTTAACCCTATTACAAACTATAAAATTGTGAGAGAGGGACCAACCACTGCTGTTATTGATGGACAGAATGGAATGGGGCATGTTATCTCAACAAATGCCATGAAAATGGCTATTGATAAAGCTAAAAAGTTTGGGATGGGGATGGTTGTGGTACGCAACTCAAGCCACTACGGATTTGCCGGTTACTACCCACTTATGGCTGTTGAAGAGAATATGATTGGTATTACAGGCACCAATGCTCGTCCATCTATTGCCCCAACATTTGGCGTAGAGGGTATGCTTGGAACCAATCCATTGACCTTTGGTATTCCTACCGATGAGGCTTTCCCTTTCTTGCTCGATTGTGCTACATCAATTACTCAACGTGGTAAAGTTGAACTTTACGCTCGCGAAGGGAAACAGATGTCGAAAGGATGGGTTATTGACGATAAAGGCGAAAGCAAAACCGATTCAGTAGCCGCGCTCGATGATTTTATTGCAGGTAGAGCTGCGCTTACCCCACTTGGAGGAGTGGGTGAGGAGCTTGGTGGTTACAAGGGATATGGTTATGCAACTGTTGTTGAGATACTTTCTGCTGCTTTACAGCAAGGCAACTATATGAAAATGCTTTTAGGCTTTCAAGATGGCAAGAAAGTACCATATAATCTTGGGCACTTCTTTATTGTAATTGATATCAATGCCTTTGTTGAACCCGATGATTTTAAGAAAACAACCGGTAATATTTTACGTGAGCTTCGAGCCGCTAAGAAAATGCCTGGTCAAAATCGTATTTACACAGCAGGCGAAAAGGAGTATGAAACTTGGATGAGTCGAAAAGATAAGGGCGTGCCTTTTAACGACGATCTTTTAGCCGAATTTAGAGGCATGTGCAACGCATATGATTTGAAAGAATTTTTACCTCATTTTGAGGGTTAATAAAATGCTGAAATTTTGAAAGCCTCGAGATATTGAGGCTTTTTTATGTAAAAAGGCTCCAGGAAATTTCCTTGGAGCCTTTTGCCTTACTAACCTAAAAACCTAACTAAAACAAGGCTTTGTTACCTAAGCAAAGCCAAGTATTTTCATTTGTTTAATTCACATCCTTTTACTCGTTAACATTTCAATTGATTGTCTTTAAATAAGAATGTAAAAGGATATAAGTTTGATTTTTTGTTCGGAATCGTAGTTTAAAAAACAACTCTTCATTAGAACTCTCTTTCCTCAAGATATTGTCAACGATAAACTTATCGCTGGGATGCAAAAGTTCTTCTAAATTCTCAAAAGCAGAAGGGCTTTCATTAGGGTTAAACCCTAAGGTTTTTAGAAAGAATATGCTCCAATAAATTGATCTGTTTAATAAATCAATAATAATGAAACCCGTATTATCAGAGTTTGCACTTTCTTTATAGTGCTCATCACGAATTAAATCGTTACTATAAAGATCTAGATGATTGACTTTGATTAATAACACCTCTGCTGTTGAACCCATTTTTTTCTTTGATAAGTTGTTTCAGAATATAGGCTCTGGAAATACTTCCAGAGCCTAATTCTAAACCATGGTTAGGGTTAATTTTTAACTATCTTAACCATTTTGTCAATATTCGAACCAACAACTTTTATAAAATATATACCATTTGGATAGTTGGAAATATCAAGTTTAATTGGACTTGAAGTATCAACTGCTTTGGTTTCGTAAAGAACTGAACCAATAATATTTGTGATCCTTATTGATGTGTTATTATCAGCACCTTGTGGAAGCGTTACATAGAAGTTTCTGCTAGTAGGATTAGGGAATGCCTTAATTCCATCGCTTTCCTCATCTGTAATGCTATTTGTTCCATCAACCACAACGTTTACTACCTTATTTAAAGTAGCCCCATGGCTATCTTTAACTGTAAATGATAAGGTGGTGCTTCCTAAATTCTTAGGTTTAATAACGAACTGATTTGTCGAAGCATAAACTTCTAGCACATTGCTATTACCGCTAACTACACTAAAGGTGATAGTATCATTATCGGGATCGTTAAAGAAATTATTTAAAGCAAACTCCATTAAATTACCTGTAGTATGGAAAACTATTTCTGTACTATTTCCGATAAAGATTGGTGCACGGTTGGTTGGTATTACCTCCACGTTAAGTTTAAGCTCGCTGATTGCATTGAATTCATCAGTTGCTTTGAATGTGTAAGTGTAAAGACCAGCATCACCATAGGTTGGAGTTAACGTAACGGTCAATTTCCCATCGGCAAAGTTGTAATCCAATCTGCTATAGCTTGTTTCTGGGGCTATAGTAAAAGTATTTCCCTCTAAATCAACAACCTTATAAGTAAGTGTTAATGTAGCATTTTCTGCAACAGAGATGTTATCTGTTATACCTTCGAATTGAGGCCCTTCATTAACATGTAGTTTAACAGGTACTTTTACAACAGGTGCGTTAGGATCGTTTGATGTAAATACAATGTTTGCAATCTGATCGCCTCGTTGTGAATATGCACCATCGAAGTGTAGGTTTACTGCGCTTGCATCACCCATTGCTAGTGTACCATTTAATGCAGATGTGATCGATAACCATGATGTGTTATCAGCAGTTTCCTCAGCGGCAAACATTAACCATCCAACGCTTTCGAACCCACCAACTTGTTGGATATCACCCCATGTGCCTTGGTCGTAGTAATAGTATCTGCCTTCAATTGTTTCCGAATTAGTGATTGAACCAATTGGATATGCAATTCCAAATGGGAAGGTCACAGAAACGTAGAAGTCCTCATTCGGATAAATCTTAGCTGCTTTATCCATCTTCACTTGATACCATGCGCCTGCTTCATCATTTCCCGAACCAGTAAACTCGAGTTTGCCACTAGCTACTTTTGATGCATTACCGATAGATGAACCACCAGCCAAAATCTCAATCTCAATAACGCCACTTGTTAGTTCCTCTGTTCTCATGAATGTTTCTATGTGAGATAGATTAAACGCTTGTGAACCACCATTGTACTTAGTCGCGATGGTTACTGAAGCCGAACCTCCATTTCCAATATAGGTGTCGGGGGTTGTCTTATCTGTATGAGTAATTACCCTGTTGTAAGATGCTTTTGACTGAGCACTGTTTTTTGTAGTGGCTTTAGTCGATTTAAGCGCTAACTTACTAGCAGATGAAATATTTTTGCTGCTGTTTGTGCTTGTAGTTTCAACTCTTCCATACTCAATACTAATGGCGTAATCTAAATCAGATTTACCATCAATATTACTAAAGTTGATAGTTTTGTCTGCTGTTTCGCTAAAAGTATTCATCGAAACAATAATCGGAGTTTTAACCACATTTATTGCAGGAGGTTCAATTGCAGTACCTTTTAGCGTAATGCGCTTTTCACCTATGCTTGTTGTCAAAACTAGGTCGTCGGCAAAATCGCCTGCTGCTCCTGGTGCGAAAGTAGCCCTAACACTGAGCTCATCGCCAGGTTTAATAGAGAAAGTCGGTGTTGGGAATACCCAAGGTGAGTAAAGTTCCGAAATATCTGCCCAACGCCACTCTGGTCCAAACCAACCATCAACTAGTGCATAGATTTGTAAACTAAGCCCAGTTGTGCCATCGGCCATTTGTGCCCAAGTTATTTCATATGGTGCAGCACCCTCATTCTTGAAGGTTAAATCCATATAGTTTGACTTTGGCATTCCCCATTCCAATGCAACCATTTTTGTTCCAAAATCAACCATTGTTTCAGCAGTAAATATTGCATCACCTGTAACGGTTAGCTCAACTGGTTTCTCTAAATTCTCTTTGCCTGGAACGTTGGTCTGTATTTTTAACGATTGATTATACGCACCACCAAATACGTTACGAGCATCAAGGTTTAGCTGACCTGTTAAGGTGCTATTTGGCTCAATGATATGTTTCTTGGCTGGAATCAGCATATACGCAAGACCTTTACCATAATCAAGATCCTGATATTCAGAAATCATGATACCGTTTTTGCTATCTTTCTGTAAACCTATTGTCGAGAAATGCGATGTGGCATCGGAACCACCCTCTTCGGCTTTATATTGGAACTTTATTGTTCCATTCTTATAGAAGATAACTTGCGCCGAAACAGGATCACCCATTCCACCGAAATTGTTTACAAAGTAACTCCATGTTATGATGATCTTGTCGTCATAGAATTTGTAGAATATTCCAATGTCCTCTTTTGCATATATATAATCAGAGAAACCGCTAAATGTCCAGTAAGGCATAATGCATGGGCCTGAATGAATTTCTGTAGGGATATAGTCGGTGAAGAATGCTGCTTGTGGGTTTTCTTCGAAAGAAATTAGGCCATTATCCCCAATCTTAAATGATGTGTACTTTTCTCCATAGAATTCGATTTGGAAAGGAAGAGATAACTCTCTCCAGAAAGTTCCTTCCCAATCATTAAAATCATAGAATGGCAGTTGTGTCCCTGTTTTGCGAATATCAACCCATTGGTAAACTTCGCCCTGATTTAACTTCTCGTAAGTATATGTTATATCGCTTGGGGTTGATGTTGGAGCCTCAAACGATAGCCACTCTTTGCCTTTAGTGGTCACTTCAAGTTTTCCTAATCCAGTATTCTCGATTGTAAATGGAAGGCTAATGGAGTCACCATAAGCAAGAGTTTGTTGGAGTAGGTCAAGGTTAACATTAATGCCCGGTGCATCAACTACCTTAGCTGAAAGGTAAATTGTATCGTGCGAACCATCGGCATAGTTTATCGATGCCCAATCCTCTAAAGTTGCTAAAGCATTTGTTGGAACTTCAACTTTATAGTTCTCAAATAAGCTAGGCTTTATTGATGTAGTCGAATTACCTATTAGATTGAAACTTGCGTTAACAAGAGTGATATCCGTAATATCTACATTAGCCGTTCCAGCGTTTTTAATGCTGAAAACGTTGCTTTTGATTGCACCCTGAAGTACATCTCCAAATTTTATCGTATCGGTAGATACCTCTGGTTTTGCAAAACCTCCATCGGTGATATTTAGCCTAACTAGGGTGTTAATCTGACTATTCGAAGGATCGTTATTGATAAAGTTAATGTAACGATTAATAGTTCCTTCAGTTAAAGTAGATGTTGCCATAGTAACATTAACCGTAGCCGAATTGCCCGGTGCGAGGATGCCAGAGCCGTTGGTAATATTCGTGATAATGTTTGGACCTGGATAGTCGAAGCCTAATGCTAACCCATCAAACATTTCAATAGGATGACTCCAGTCTTGAACGAGTATGCCATCGTTCTGCTCTATATTCTCAATTAGGATATTCAAATAGTTAGTAACTACAACATGATCGTAGTAGAAGCGAATGTCACCATTGGTGAACAGCACCATTTGCACTGTAAAATAATCATCCAGATTGTATCCATCGCACACCTTGTCGAATTGTACAATTACTCTATCTGCTTCAATTTGGTAGAAAACTTGCCCCTGCGAAGTGAATGAGAAGTAGCTGCCAAGTGGTGAGATGTACCCTTTTGGTCCCCATGAATCGTTTAGTCTAGGAGTGTTTAATGGATTTACTGTATTGTCAAAGGTTGTGAATCCACCCTGTGCAACGTATAGGGTATGCATATTCTCGCCATAGTAAGGGAAATCAAAACCCAAGTTGATTGTTGCATATTTAAAAGCAGTATTTATCTGACTTGTAATTTCAACACCAGTTGTTTTGATATCATTAAATTCATAAGCAATTGGGTTTGTTTCAGCTGCCCTGTTTGACCTTTGCTTATACCCATATTTATGATATTGGGTTGGCCAGTTAGTGCTAACACCCTTGCTGTCGAACCCTGGAATGAAGTACTTTAATGGGTAGGCGCCAGTATTGCTAACCGTAAAATTAGCAGTTACTTCATCGCCAATTGTAATATTATCAACCGTTTGGATTTCGGGTGTAATTTCAATTTTTGATGTTTCGGCACCAACTCCGAATAGCAAAATTTGGAAAGTCAGCGTACCGTTTGTAATAGTCAGCACATCGTTGATATTTCCAGTGTGAGTTGGAGTAAATTTCACCTTTAGAATCAACTCATCGCGAGCTTTTACCTGAGATGGAACCCAACCATCAATTTCATATTCTGAGCCGCCAATGCTATAAACAACATCGTTAAAATTACCAAGGCCTTGGTTTTCGATTACTAACTCTAAAGTCTTAGATGATCCAAGGAAAATATTACCAAACTCAGCAATATCAACGTGTTTAATATTTGGTTGATGTCCCGAAACAGTTAGGCTTACTGGTACTCTAAGCTCTTTTTTATTTACATCATTTGATGCTAGAACAAGATTCGCACTATAAGATCCATTGATCAGCGTTGCTGCACTTGCGCTTAACAGTGCTGTTGTTTGAGAATTACCTTCAATATCTCCAGAGCCAGGTTCTAAGGTTAAGTAGGTACCTAAGTTTTCATTCTGGCTAACCGCAGTTACTGCCCATACAAATCTTTTGTCGTTGAGCGCTTCCTCTAGCGATACCCAATTTTGGCCTAGATTGAACGACATGAAGCAATTTTTTGAGTATTGATCTTCTGCTTCGAAGCCAATTCCTAATGGGTACAAGTTTCCCGATGGAACATGAACTACCACCCAGAATGTTTCATCATGTTCAAAGTAGAGCTGTTCATTTAAGGTTATGTAAGCAGCTGCTTCATCGGTTGAATAGTTGCTATGCTCCTGAGCATAGATTAAATTGCTTTTAGATAACGTTAACCCTTTGTGTATCTCAACAATTACAGGACCTTTAGAAGGATCGTGTTTAATATAAGTTCGAACCTGCGTTAGGTTGAAACCATTTGCCTCGCTAACGTAAAATTTAGTTGCCGATGAATTGGTTAAACTCGTATCAGTATCACCAACAATATTGGTTACGTAGCTTATGTATGATTTTTCAATTTCGGTAAACGATGAGGTTGCAATCTTACTTCTTAGCGGATTCTTATTTACAGAAGCGTTTTGAAGCCTTACGTGTACATCGTTAATACCAATTTGTTTTTTTACAATCGGGTATTTAATGCCCATTGAATTGAACGCAATATCTGCATTGCTATGGCGCATGAAGTGATTCCAGCGTAAAAGGCCAGTTGCATTGTTAAGAATGGTAATTTCATGCGATGCTGATGTTGTATTTGTTGCATCTATTTCTAGATTTATAGATTGGCTATTGTCATCAACAGCAATAGATGGACCTTGGTTGGTTGTTTCTGAAACAACATTTGACAGTAACGATAAGTTTCCCCAACGGTCGGTTGAAGTTATTGCGAAATAATAAGTGGTTAGCCCAAGTAATCCGTTAACCTCATAGGTAAAGGATTGACCAGCATCTTTCTCGTTTTTGATGATTACTTTGCTTGCCAAATTTAGATTCGAAACGGATATTGGCTCTGTAGAGTAGTACAGTTGGAATGCTGTTGGTTTAATATCGTCGATATCCGATGGAACGGTCCACGAAAGTGTCGCAAATTCTTGCGCAATACCTGTTACGGCTAAGTTTGATATAGCTACTGGGGCAACACCCTGATCGTTTGCGATGGCCAATGAAGCATCAATTGCGCCTGAGCCTAATTTGTCTATATAATCTGGGTTGTACTGCTCAATATCAACAACTCCTGTTACAAGCTTATTCCATAGTTCGGTGTTTGTAAGCTGTTTGGTTCTATTGGCTAATGCCAATGCGGCTATCCCCGAAACGTGCGGACATGCCATTGATGTTCCCTGTAAATAGGCGTATTGATCTTTAGGCGCAGTGCTTAGAACACCGCTTTTTGAACCGTAAGTATCCTGATCTCCACCAGTTGCCGATAATTCTACCCAATCTCCAAAATTTGAGTAGCTTGCTTTTTTCCATTTTGGACCAATAGCAGCAACTGCCAAAACGTTTGAAAAGTATCCTGGATACCATTCGCTATCATAGTTGCTATTTCCAGCAGCAAATATCACAATACCACCATTCATTGGGCTGCCTGGGAATTTTCCTGCTTCGGAAATGAAATAGTCGATTGCATCTTTTACTGACTGGTCGTATGCGTATGGATTAGTGTAGCCCCAGCTATTTTGCGAAATTACGGCACCATTATCGGCAGCATATATATAGGAGTTCTCAAAAATTCCACCAAAAATTTGGAGCGACATGATTTTAACACCATCACCATTGCCACTACCTCCAGCTACCCCTGATACACCAATACCATTGTTGTTTACAGCAGCGATGGTGCCTGCAACGTGCGTGCCATGAAATTCAGCGTCAACGGCTCCAGTGTTCTTTTGAAAGTTGTACCCGTTAATGTCATCAATGTATCCATTATTATCGTCGTCAACACCAGTCACGCCATTTAACTCGGCTGTGTTTACCCAGATATTCTCCTTTAAATCTTTATGAGCTACATCAACCCCTTGATCGTGGATTGACACGATAACATCATTTGCACCTGTGGTTTTTGTCCATGCTTCAAAAAGATTGATGTCTGCATCACCATAACCAGATTGTCCAGTATTATCATAATGCCACTGATCTTTAAGGTAAGGATCGTTGAAAGGTAAACTACCTTTTAACTCTGCTGAAGGAGAATAATTAGTTGCTTTAAAGGGTGATAGCACCTTTTCGAGTTCAACTTCGGCTATTGTTACTTCATTTAACTGTTTGAATTGGGCAACAGCAGTTTTTGGATCAACGTTTTCGTTGATCTCAACAACATACCATAAGTCTAGCCCATGCTTTTTGAGTTTGCTCTCGTTATTTGAATTGGCTGGGAAAAGTCTATAGAGATTCGTTGCTGATGTAGATTTAGCAACAGCATCAAAAGAGGATATCCCTGTTTTTAAGGCTTTAGTCGAACCTTTTACTTGCGCTTTGCTCAGCGAAGTGGATATGGTTGGTGAAATCTTCACCTTAATCATTCCCCTTCGAATTCCATTCTGAAAAACCTGAGTCCATCCTGAAAACATCATTAGGACGAACACGCTTATAAGAAGAATTCTTTTTGCGGTTATTCGTAAAAATTTGTCCATAGAGAATAGGTTAAATTAGTATTAGTTTTATTTGTGGTGTTTTCTTTTATTTGTAATGGGTTCGTTGAGATTAAGAAGAAGCTTTCTTAGAGCTTCACTCTCTTCCTCTCTCTTTTGAATTTTTTCAAGAATTTCTTGGTCGGTTTCTGATTTGATTTCATCACCTATTATAGGTGTGATGATTTTCATGTTTTTTTTCGCTTCAGCACGTTTCATATCATCGAAAATTAATATCAATGCAATGATAAGCCCTATGCAAAGCAGTTATCAATTTAAAGTCCTGACGAAAACTATGACAATTGGAAAAAGGAGTTGATAAAAACCCGTACAAAGGAAGTGTAATACCCCTACAATACCATTACATTAGTATGGTATGTATTTGATATATATTATGATAGATATTGTGTGAAGTTTTTAGATATTGAGTAGAAAGTTAACCAGATTAACTTCTTGGTTGGTTATTCCAAGCTTCTTACGTAATCGGTAACGAGCAGTTTCTAACGTATTGATATTCTGTCCTGTAATTGAAGCGATATCTTTAGTGGTCATATTTAATCGAAGGAAAGCAGCCAGTTTTATTTCCGAAGGGGTTAAATCGGGGAATTTTGCTTGGAGATTTTTATAAAAATCCTCGTGAACATTCTGAAAACGATGCTCAAACTCTTCCCAAACCTCGTTCTCAGTAATCGACTGAAGATCGAAAATGATTTTCTGAATTGGTTCCCTATTCTCTTCTTTAAGTTTCGTCTTAAGATTTAATAATCGTTGTGTAATATTCCCAATAAGCTCATTCTTTTTGAGAAGGTACATCACATTAGTAGTTAACTCCTTATTCTTGAGTTGCATCTCTTTTTCTAACTTCTCGTTCTCAAGTTTGATTCGCTTATTTCGGCTTTTTGATAGGAAGTATAATAATCCCATTATAATAGAAATCAATAGGAGGGTTGATGTAATAATAAACATTATCAATCGTCTCTTTTGGTCTTTTACTTCCTTTACTCTATCGGAAATTTCATTCTCGTATTGCAGCTGAAGTTTCGCTATTTCACTATACTTTTTATCATTTAATAAGCTATCATTTAATGTTTTATACTGTTTAAAAAAATCCAGAGATTTCTCATAATCTTTCATCTCAAAGTAAATATCCGATAGCATATTTGTAGCGTTTTGCATTGTAAGTATGGCTTTTGTGTCTTTACTTATTGTTAACGACTTGTTTGCATACTCAATAGCCTTTGGATAATCCTTAGTATCTTTATAGTATAGTGATAGAAAAATAAAGGTTTTGGCTATACCAAACTGGTCGTTTCTTTTAAATCTAAAATTTAACGACTCAGTTAAGTACTTATAGGCATTTTCATAATCACCCATTTCAATACCCAGTTTTCCTAAGTTATTGCATATAGTTCCAAATATTTCAAAATTTGTTCCTTTTGCCAAGTTATAACCTTTTAAGTAGTACTCTTTGGCTGAATTCTTATCATTTTTTGAACCGTAGATATTGCCAATACTATTGTATATAGTCGAGTACTTATAGCCCGATTCAGAATTAATATCCTTTTGTGAACTCTTATCTAATATCGAAAGGGCTTTAAAATAGTATTCCAATGCTTCATCAAATTGCTGAAGCCTATCCTTTAATACACCTATGTTATGGTATAGTGGAAATAGAATTGATTCGTCACCCAGCTTCTCAGCAATTCTTAACGACTCAATAAAGTATTTCAATGATTCATCATAAATTCCAATAAAAATTAAATTGCTGGCAACTTGTGTATATGCATTTGATAATACCTTTTTATTTCCGTTCCTCTTGGCGATCTCTAATGCTTGCTTCGAGTAATCTAAGGCTACATTAAGGTCAGTTTTTATTGCAATTGAAGAAAGTTCTTTTAGTAAACGTATTTTAATTGTATCGTTTGATTCATTTTCAAGTTTTACTTTTAAGCTATCAATTTTCACCTTATCCTGTGCAAATATACTTTGCATCGGGGCAATTAATAAAAGGAGTATTATGAGTGAACCTAATCTCATCAGTTATGTTTTATAAATTCAAAAGTAAGAAATTATCGATTCGAAAAATATTCTGATTTTGATTCAGTAAACAAAGATTCTCTAATTAAAGTTAAACATTTGTTTAACTTTTTCTTTGAAACAACCCTGAATATATTAACTTGTAAAAATAGAATTTACTAATTTGTTAAATCATAATATTATGAATCAGTATGTTATAATCTTACTGGTAACGGTGGGGAGTATCGTTCCAGCATATTTTATTTTGAGGTTTATTTTTGGTAAGTCCATTATGCTAACTGTTGGTATTTGGACTGTAAGTTTTACACTTTTAATGTGTTTTCTCTATTATGTGGTAGGATCGTTGGGTATTAAAAGTATTATTTGGTCTACACCAATAGGCTTTGTTATTGGCACAATTGTATACTTATACCTAAACAGTATTTTAAAAAAGCCTCTTTCAAATATGATTGAGAATGTTAAGCAAGTTTCAGAGGGAAATCTTAACATTCAGATTAAGGATACAAATGCACAATATGAGCTTGGTGTTCTTAGCAGTTCGATTAAACAAATGATTGATAATATAAATGAAGTGGTTCGCGAAGTAAAGAGAGGTGCCGAAAACGTTGCCAGCGCAAGTAGCGAGTTGAGTTCTACTTCAGAACAATTATCCGAGTCTGCTAACGAGCAAGCGTCAAACGTTGAGCAGGTTTCTTCAACAATGGAAGAAATGGCTGCAAATATTGATAGTAATACATCCAATGCACAACAAACGGAATTAATTGCATTACAGGTTTCCAAAGAAATTAATCAGGTTAGCGTTTCAGCAAAAGAGAGCCTTGAGTCGGTGCATGCAATTGCAGGGAAGATTAGTATAATTAACGATATTGCATTTCAAACCAATATTCTTGCATTAAATGCCGCCGTTGAGGCGGCAAGAGCCGGTGAGCATGGTAGAGGTTTTGCAGTTGTAGCAGCCGAGGTTCGTAAGCTAGCCGAAAGAAGTAAGATTGCTGCTGATGAAATTGTTAAACTTGCAAACCATAGCGTTAAGGTTACCGAAGATGCTGGTCAATTAATGTTTAAAATTATTCCCGATATCGAAAAAACTGCAAAATTAGTGCAAGAGATAGCTGCATCTAGCATTGAGCAGAACAATGGTGCGGATCAGGTAAACAATGCCATTCAGCAATTGAATAATGTTACACAGCAAAATGCTTCTGCAGCCGAAGAGATGTCTGGAAATTCTGAGAACTTAGCGGCTCAGGCTGAGCAATTAAAAGAGATTATTTCGTTTTTCAAAACTGATGAAAGTTTTGGTAAAAAGCATCGATAGATCTACGTATCTTTTAAGTTTCTATTTCATGATAAAAGAGCCTAGAGATTTCACTCTAGACTCTTTTTGATTTTTGAGACAATATTTAGTCATGAAAATAAAAACTTTATACAGATCCTTCCATCGATTTTTCAAGTTCACGTGCTTGCAATAAGAATTCTTCAACATTCATCTCTTTAAAATAGAGCAAGCCATGTGTTGCCCTAATTATGGGTAGTTCATTCTGATAAAAAAAATCTTTACCTAATAAAAACTGCACATCTCTAAGCTGATCAACCCAAGTTTTTTGAGTTAGCTCACTAAACTTCCCATCATGCTGGTGACTTGGGAACGAGGCTTCAACCTGGCTAAGGTAACAGTTAGTAAACGAGCTGTTTAGTAACGATAATCCGTTAAGAGAAACAGGAACAATAACGTTAACATCAGCAGGATGGAATTTGTACCATACATTTCTATAACCTATAATGCGTAGATTTTTTAAATCTTCTTCTTTGTTCCATTCCTTTACTGCTGCTGCGATGGTTTGAAGCACCTTGTAATGTGTATCAGGTCCGCTGCCTTCAGGATCAAGAGCAAGACTTATTACCGTAGGACGAATCTCCTTAAGCATATTTAGAATTGGGATCACATCCCGATTTTTATCGGGTTGCTCGGTAAAAACATCACCAGTATAAAATCCAAGCCTTAGGTGATGTACATTTTTAACTTGAACTCCAAAGTGAGCCCAAACCAGTTCTTCTTCGAATTCACGTACCATTCCTTTTAGAAGTTGAATTTCATGTGGGTTTTTCTCCCCATCATAGCTTTTAGCAAGAATATCGAGGATGCTATTTATTTGGTTTATTAAGTCGTTCTTGCTTTTTGCATTGTAAATTTCAACTAATGATCTTACAATCCTATGACAAAGACCACGCCGGCAGCCCAAAGCATCATTGGCTGCAACTCTGTTGAGGAAATGATAAACATCTTTATCGCGTTTAAACTTAAACCCCGAATCAAAAAAATCAGGGTAGTTGATCATTTCAATATTGCTGCGATCAAGGAATTCTCTTGTACTTATAAGAACATCTTTAATGAATGAGTTAGTAACAGCGGTAAAGCCAGAGGTAAGTACTGAAAAATGGAATTTATTGGATGCAGAGCGAAGCTGCCTGTTCACGTGGGGCATAATCCCAAGCATGATATCGTCGTGATGAGGGCCTGTGTGCAAGAATACTTGCTCTTGCTCGTAATGTAAGCCCTTGTTGAGTTTAGATTTTATCGACTCCACAACTCCTTTAAATGTATTCTCATTTAAGTTTGGAATTAGCTGGCAGTACTTATCGGCTTTTAAATCATCGAGCACAACCTTATCACCGTATTTGTTGATTCTTTTGCATAGATCTATAACAGAATGTTCTGTCTTTTCATTGGTCCAACTGCCCTCTTTGTAGTAACGTTCAATAGTATCAGTAAGAGCAGATGCTGCACCTTTTGTAATATAAAATCGGCTATTCCTCAGCTTTTGAAGAACTGTTGCAGGGTAAAGATTTGTTGCTTCGCTTTCAATGGCATTTTTTATGACCTCAGCTTTCGATTCTCCTGCAGCTATGATAATTGCAACTGAATTGGGGTTATAAGTAATTGTTTCGAGCCCAATGGTAATAACCAAGCGGTTTTTTGAAATCTCAATTCCGCCTAAATCGCCTGCCGCAACTGCTTGTGTTTCAAAATTGGTTGTAGTTAACCTTGTTGTAGAGAAGTGATCAGAACCTCTTGTATTAAATGCTATGTGCCCATCTGGACCAATGCCTCCAAGGAAAAAGCCAATACCACCCTTTGCCCGTATTTTATGCTCATACTCTGTACACCAATTGTCAATCATAAATACGGATTTCTGTTGTAATTTTTCAAATTCCGATTGGCATTCGCGGAATCGAAGCGACAGATCTACTTTGTTATTCGGGAATATCTGCGAAAAATGCTTGCCTTCAGCCAAAGGAATTTCATCGGAGTTTATTAGCAACGATTTATTGATATCTAGCCCAAAACCCTTGATGTAGTAGTTCACCACGTAATCATAAAAGCTGTTGTGCTGTTTTGATGAAATGGGATAAAACTCATCTATTTGAACAAATTGAAGACCTCTTAAATCAGGCTTTCCCTTAAGGTTTAGGTTGTAATTATCTCGAATTTCTTCAACTTTTTTGGAGGTCCAGTTATCCAGAATATATTTTGTCCATTTGATAAAGTATTCAGGCGTTTTCCCTGTTGGAAGGCTTATTACTCCTGTTGGGTTGGCTGCAACCCATTCTAAAAATCTAAGCGAGGTGAGAAATCCAAGTTTCGGGAAGTTCTCGACAACTATATAAGGGATTTTTGCATTAATATTTTTTATTCCTGAGAGTTCAAAAAACGTCCTCTCGATATTAGTAAAACCAGCATTCATAATTAAATAGTTTAGTGCTGTTAATTAAAATAGGTTTAATCATAAATTAAATCAATTTCGAAAGTACCAAAATATAATTTACAGCACCAAATAATTGATAAAAAAGAAGCCACTCAGTGTTGCTGAGTGGCTATCTATACCAAAACCAAAACCAATTCTATACTATTTATTCTTATTATTCATAATCGGGTAGAGCGTTCATTAACTTTTGTCTCGAGAAGAAAATTCTGCTTTTTACCGTACCAATTTTAAGGTTTAACTCCTCAGCAATCTCTTTGTACTTGAAACCAGATGTGTGCATTTGAAAAGGTACACGAAAATCGTCATCGAGCTCTTGAATCTTTTTGTTAATCTCGTTATGGGAGTACTGTGCATCAGGGCCATTTGATTCAGCACGGCTATTCATCAAAAACTGATTATCGCTCGAATCAAAGGTTGTGTTTTGCTTTACCGATTTACGATAGTTATTAATAAAGGTGTTCTTCATGATGGTGAAAGTCCAAGCCTTCATGTTGGTATCATCCTCAAATTTATCGCGATATGTAAGGGCTTTAAGGTAAGTCTCTTGTAATAAATCTCTTGCATCTTCGATGTTTGAGGTAAGGCTATAAGCAAATCGTTCGAGGTTTGGCTCGAGTCCGATAAGTGCGGTATTAAATTCAGCTTGTGACATAGCTATATATTTTTTAATTATTATTTAGACTAAATCTTGATAAAATGTTTAAGCAAATTTAAAGCGTGATTGAACAAAAACCTAATCGCGGTCGGTGATTTGGGTCATTTTCTAAATCGATTCTAAATAAGAAAATGATGCACCTTTTGTGTGGCGGAGGGTCTGAGAGTGTTGTTTAAATTAATTCTAAATAAAAATAAAATAAAATTGATTATCTAACAATAAGATAATCAGAACTATAATGTTTAAGTTTTAACTAAAACTAGTAAAACAATCTAAATGGTACGTAAATTATTTAAAATGAATGTGATATGAGATGTCCTCATCCTTTTAGTACACTTTTTATAACTCTATTGAACGAGTCAGCAGCAGAAATTAAGGTTAAATCTTTCGGTAGCTTATACCTATCCTGATTTGCTTTATAACCAGTTATACATAAGTGGGAGTTTTTTAGATTCTTACGAACTGTTTTTGTTAAATCGTTAAGGTTTATCTTTGATATAGCCGTACTTGTGGAGGTAAACAGAATAGACGGTTTTAACTCCAATGATGATGTAATTATATCTTCAATTGGGGTCGATTGCCCTAAATAAAGTGTTCTTATTCCTTTCTTTTTGGCTAAGTATGCAAAATAAAGAAGGCCTATTTCATGAAATTCACTCTCTGGTAAAAAGAATATTGCAAGAGGAGCAGTGGCTTTAGGTTCAGCAAGATTCTCGTAATTTGTAATTATCAAATGTTTAATAATGTTCGAAACAAGATGCTCATGTGTAGTTTTAAGCATTCCGGTTTGCCATAGTACACCAATTCTATAAAGTAGAGGGATTAAAATTGATTCATAGGTTGCTTCTAGGCCTTTCTCCTCAATCTTCTTTTTTAGCGCAGTTTTTAGGCTGTCTTGATCATATGCAAACAAAGAAAGGAAAAGCGGTTCAAGTTCCATTTCTGCCGAAATGGATGGTTTATTGGTGTTGCTCAAAGTAAGCTGAACAATTTCATCAAGCGGTTTTGATGCTAGTTTGCTGATTTTATAACCATTCCTTAGCAGCTGTGATATATTCAATATAAGTTGAACATCCTCAGCAGTATATCTGCGAATATTTGTATTAGTTCGCTGGGGTGTGAATAGGTTATAACGACGCTCCCACATACGAATGGTATGCGCCTTTATCCCTGAAACTAGTTCGAGCTGCTTGATTGTGTAAGTACTCATAATCAGACTTTAGCATTTAAACAAGTCTGATTAATGTTTGTTCAATTTTTTGACTAAAAGTTTAACGTAATCTTATTGAACATGAAAGGTATGAGAATCGTGGTTGATTATTCACAAACTTTTTGGATGAGCATCAGTCCGTCGCGTAGAGGGAGAATAACATTCTGAACTCGTTTATCATTCTGAACCATCTGGTTGAAGTCCATAATGGATTGAGTTTGCTCATCGTTTGCATCAGGTTTAAGCACTTTGCCATCCCAAAGTACATTATCTGCAATGATGAATCCTCCAACATTTACTTTTGGAAACACCTTATTATAGTATTCGCTGTACTCTCGCTTTTCACCATCGATAAAAACTAAATTGTAAGTATAATTTAGCGTAGAGATTATATTTAAAGCATCGCCGATATGAAGGTTGATATTTTGTTTAACCCCTGCTTTCTCAAAGAAAGAGATGATAGTATCCTCTAATTCATCATTAAGTTCAATGGTGTCTAAAATGCCGTTAGGCATAATGCCACGGGCAATGCAGATTGCAGAGTAACCTGTAAAGGTGCCAATTTCAAGTACTCTTTGTGGTTTAAGCATCTTGCAAAGCATCTGAATGAAAAGTCCTTGCTGATTGCCGCTAAGCATTCGAGGATTTCGGGCGGTGAGGTTGGTAAACCTAGACAGTTCATACAAAATAGCGTCCTCTGGCGAGGTATGCAGATCGAGATATTGCTCTAAATCGTTATTGGGCTGACCTATCATTGCTGTTACTTATATATTAAGGTTGATAGTTTTTTGGGATCAAGAATCTCATTGGCTATCTCAATCAAATCGGAGGACGAAAGATTCTCTATTTGGGCGTAGATAACATCCAAGTTATCAGCCGTATTATAAACCATATAGCTTTTAGCCACCGATAACATGAGGTTCTCATTACTGTCGGAAGCTATTGCAAGTTGGCCCATCAGTTGACGCTTTGCTTTAAAAAGTTGCATAACGCCAAGTTTCTTAGTCATGAC
Source organism: uncultured Rikenellaceae bacterium (assembly GCA_964390565.1). Taxonomy (GTDB): domain Bacteria; phylum Bacteroidota; class Bacteroidia; order Bacteroidales; family Tenuifilaceae; genus UBA8529. Next base: position 1,243 of record CAYMII010000039.1, on the reverse strand, counting down.
TTTGTTTAGTTCTTTGTTTACAAGTGATATCGATTTTTCAAGATTCCCCTTATCGGTTCCAAAGTATATGCAAAACAGGCCGGTATCGGAGTATGGGTTGTACATCGATTCGATGTTGTATGCATAACCGTGACGTTCGCGCAGCGCAAGGTTTAGCCTTGAGTTTAGGCCTGGACCACCAAGGATATTATTTAAAAGGTGCATTCCAATTCGCTTAGAATCTTGTAAATCGTATGCCACATTCCCAATTATGCAGTGTGTTTGAAACGTCGATTTCTTAACGTATTTGGTCTTTGGAATATAATTCTCAAACTTAACCCTTTGTATCTTGCGTCTGTTAGGAGAAACCCATCCTAAATGCCTTTCGGCTAGCTTTTGAACGCGGCTAAACGAGATATTCCCTATTGAGCAAAAAACTATTTGATCGGTATTATAATTTCTTTCAATAAATCTCTGAATATCTGCTCTTGTAAAGCGTTTGATATCCTTTTTTGTTCCTAAAATGTTTAATCCGAATGGATGACCTTCGTAGATTAGATCTTCGTACTCATCGAAGATGAGCTCCGAGGGGTTATCCTTATATGAGTTAATTTCATCAATAACAACCTCTTTCTCTTTCTTTATCTCTTTTTCGGGGAATGTTGAACGGAAGGTTATATCCGCAATTAGCTCAACGGCTCGGTCAAAATCATCTTTTAGAAAAGTTGCATGAATAACCGTCTCCTCCTTGGTTGTGTAGGCGTTTAGCTCGCCTCCAACATCCTCCATGCGGCTCATGATATGATACGCTTTGCGTTTCTTGGTCCCTTTAAATACTACATGTTCAATAAAATGGGCAATGCCATGCTCATTATCGAGTTCATCACGAGTACCAGCATTAATCATAATCGAGCAATGCGCAACGGGTGAATCGCTGCGCTTATGAATTACTCTAATGCCGTTTTGTAAAGTATGGGATTCAAAATCCATCGTGATGAAATTAGTGCGCAAACCTACACGAAAAGATGGTAATGAACAAAGGTTTTTGCCAAAAACAGATGATTAACTTGAATAAAACAATATTTTTTTGTTGGATAATAGTCTGATAATTAGTGATGAATTAAAAATGATGAAAAAAAAATGCTTCAGTTGGCGTTAAAGTTTTTGGGATAAACAAAAAACGTATATATTTGCACCGCAATTGCCAATGGTGCCATAGCTCAGTTGGTAGAGCAAAGGACTGAAAATCCTTGTGTCCCCGGTT